>NZ_JAFCVW010000003.1:0-584718 GCF_049897245.1 Sphingomonas sp. DC5200-1 | reverse complement strand
ACGAACGAAATAACAACAGACGTAGCCAGCACGGCCCTGTCTCCGGGGGGGCGACATCATCTCGGAACGAAGGGGCGCAATCATCTCGGAAACGAGGGGCGGCTTCATCGGAATCGGCACCCAGCGTCGTCTCCCACGGGTTGCCACTGTCCCTGATCTGCCCGGCGTGATCGACCATCGCTCCGCGGTAGCCAAGCTGCATCTGCCCCAACTGCTCGGGCGACTGCGTGCCGACCTGCATCCCGAGTTCGTCCGGGTGCAGGCGGTAAGCGTCGGCACCGCGGGACAGCGCATCCCGAGACTCCATCGGCCCGGCATAAGCGGACCGTGCAGCCGCGAAGTCCGGGTTCAGCCGGTCCACCTCGTCGAGAAGCTGACCACGCACTTGGTTCTGCGCGCGGCCGGCTTCGTCGAGGACTAGCCGGCCGGTGATCGGGTTACGCTGCTCCTCCAACACGTCGTCCATGCCGCGCTTCACATAGTCGAGCGTCTGCGTTGTGTAGGCGGGGACGCTAGCGGGCATGCTAGGGTCGGGCGCTGCGGCAAGGCCGCGCTCAGCCTGACGTAGCCGCTCGCGCGCTGCCAGCATCTGTTCGCGAGCCAAGTCGGCATTGGCGTTCGGGTCGGATCGCGCTGCCTTGTAGACCGCCTGTGCGTCGTTGAGATCGGCGCGGGCGGCAAGGTGGCGCGCGATGGCGTCGTTCGGCCGCGGGTTGAGCCTGACGCTCCCATCCTCGTTGAAGGCGAAGCCAAGTTCTTCCGGCGATCGACGCTCGTTCGCAGCGATCGTGCGTGCCCGTCCGAGCGCATCCCGGCCGAACGGGGTAGACAGAATCGCATCCATCTCGGGCGTGCTCGGGACCGGGTTGCTGTATGCGCGGTCATACAAGCTCGACGCTGCGGTTCGTGCTTGCGTCATCAGGTCGGCGCTGAGCTGGGGGACGTTGGCCGTCGCCCCGAGGTTGGCGTTCACCGACGACGTGAACCGGTCATATTGGCCACGGCTGCGGGGAAGCAATGCATCCTCGGCGAAGGACGAGGCCGAAGGGGACCGGCGAACCGCGGCGCCCGCCAGCTCGCGAAGGTTCGGGTTCGTGTCGGCCAGAGACATGGGGATGCCGAGCCGCTGCGCCTCGGTCAGTTGCGCCGTGACGTTGTCGACGCCAGCACGATCAATGGCCGTGAAGGCGGCACTATCCGCACTATTGAGCGGACGAGCGTCGGTCAGCATTCGCGCGCCGAACAGGCCCCGGGCACGGTTTTGGACGGCGATGCCCGCCGGAGTCCGCGCCAGTCGCCCCAGACCGCTTGCCACGGTGTTCCCGACGACATTTCCGGCAAGTCCGCCCACGCCGCCGAGCGTTCCGCCGAGCAGTCGGTTGTCGTTGCTCTGCCCGGCGCCGGAGGCCGTGCCGAATGCGATGTCTCCGACGAGGGCCGGGTTCGAGAACCTAGACGCCAGCCCGGTGGTTCGGCCCAGCGCACCGATGCCCGACATGGATCCGACGGTGCCGATCGCCTGACCCGTGAAGGCCGCCTTGGGATTCGCCGCGAACGCCGCTTGCTTGCGCGCGTTCAAGTCGGCGAGGTCGCCGCCTCCCGCGATGGTGGCGACTTCATCGGTAAGGCCCCCAATGCCTGCATCGACCGCGGCATAGATACCGGTTCCCACCGGAGAAGCCGCGAACTTGTTCCAGGCGGTGGTCGGCACCTCACGGCTTTCAAGATCGACGGTATAGCCGCCCTTGTAGCCCGGGTTGCGGCGGCGGAACTCCAGCACAGCGTTCACGCTGGCGGGGCTGGCGCTCGCACCGGACTTGGCCAGATAATCGCGGATCGCCGCGTCAGAGGCGCCAGCGCGCAGCATGCCCGCCACCTTGGCGTTCACGCCGGCCAGTGCCGGATTGCGCTCTGTCTTGGTGCTGCCGGTCGCCAGCGCCGCCGCGCCGCCGCCGCCTTGCCCCCCATCGCCGTAGAAGGTGGCCGAGCGCGTCGGACCGCCGGCGCTGGCGGGCGGCGGAGGGGTGGCACCGCCAATCACCGGAGCGACCGGGCCAGCCTTCCGCCGCTTGGACGGGTCGAGATCGCCTTCCAGATCGGTGCCGCCCGCCCCCTGATAAGCGCGGGTGTAGAGGTCGATCGTGCGCTGAACGTTGGCCTGATACTGCTGGTCGCTCTGGCCTGGATCGAGGTTGGTCAGGCTGCTGGAGAGCGCCTGGAAGTCGCTGTTCGACAAGGGCGTCAGCGGGTTCTTGCCGCCGTTCTGCCGCGACATCTCCATCACTCGGGTGAGCGCGCCCGCATTCTTGAGCGTTTCGGTATCCTGCGCGAGATCGTAGGCAGGAGTGCCCTGAAACCAGCCGGCGACGTTGGAGCCGACGCCGGTGGTGAACCAGCCGTCACGCGACCGCTGCTGGAGCGATCGACCAAGCCTGATCTTGTCGAGCGCCTCGGCGCGCACCGCCTCGAGGTCGGCGGGCGTCTTCACCGGCGGCGCATTCGCCTCGGGCGGCAGGCCGGGGATGCGGACGGCGGTGCGACCATCAGATCCCAGCATGTAGCCGGCGGGAAGCTTGGGCTCGTTGCGCTCGTTGAACCGCGTCTGGTCGCGGGCTGAGGCGGCGGCGGCCCGCTGGTCTGCGGCGATAGCGCGGGCGGTCGCGGCGTCTTCGCGGGCAGTCAGTCGCGGATCGCGCGGGATGGTGATCGTGGGATAGCCCCCGGCGCCCATCGGCGGGGCGGCGGACTGCGACCAGTCCTCATCCCACGGCATCTTCTGCGTCTGCATCATCGTGCTCCAATCGTGCCGCGACGGCCGTAGTAAGGGGTGCGGCCGTAGCCGCGCTGTTCGACGTGGATGTGGTTGCCTTCGTCGAGGATGTGGGCACCTGGGCCATAGAAGCGGCGCAGGTCGGCGACGGTGGTGCCGACATAATCGGCCGCGTCGCCGCGAAGATGGGCGCTGTTCGGCACGCCGCCGACCAGACGGTTGCCCTCAACAGTCCGCCGACCGCTGGTCATGGTGCCGGGCGCCATGCGGGGATCAACGAAAGGTGGCACCGCCGCTAGGCGATGCACCTCCCACCGGAACCCAGCTGTTCCGATCGTTGGGATTGCCGCCGTTGAAGCGGTAGCCGTTCCGGATCGTGCCGACTGCCGGACCGGCAGGAGCCGGTTGCCCGCCCATGCCACCGCCGAACGCCGTGCGTGGGTAGAACGTCTTCGTCTGGTTGCCCTGCGCGTCGTAGCCGTCCACGGCCATCAGCGGCGGCGCGGCCATGCTCTCGGCTCGCTGGCGATACAAAGCCTGACCCTGTTGCGAGCGGGGATCGATGCCGGCGGCCTGCATATATTGGGTGAACTGGTCGTCGGGGTGGGCGCGCTTGTAATCTTCGCGCCATATCCACTCGTCGCGCTCCTGCTGGCGGCGGCGGGCGTCTTCCTGCGCGCGGACGTTCGCCTGTTGCTGCTCGAAACGGTTACGGAACACCATCATCGCGTAGGGATCGCCCTGCGATGCCGAGTAGCGCAGCGCGAACTCGCCAAGACCCTTCAGAATCTTCTCGCCCACGCCGCCGTGCTGAAAGAAGCCAGGCTTCTTGATCTGCACGTTCGAAAGGTCGACGGGCGCCGCAAGGCTGGAGAAGTCGATCTTCGGCTGCGGCAGTTCGCCCGTGATGACGGCTGGTATCATGTTGGACGGCGGGTCGTTCGCTGGAACCTGCAGCCCGTCGCCGATGCCGGGCGTGTTGTAAGGGCCTCGACGCGGGTCCATCGGTGCGCCGAAGATGCCGCGGGGCGCACGCTGTTGAAGCGGCGAAGCCTGAGCCGGGATCGCTGTCGCCTGCTCCTCGGGCGTTGGGAAATAGGGCACGACGCCGGGCATCGTGCGCGGCTTCATCGCGGCGCCGAACATCGCCATCAGCAGATCCCCTCGGGTTCGATGAATTTCAGGATGGTGGGCCGGCCGCGCACGGCGTCCGACAATGCCGACTTTGGCGCGTCGTTGACGAGGATCTGCAACCAGGAGGCCATTGAGGCGTCTCCGCAGTCCACCATGATCGATAGCAGGACGGCGGCTTCGGTGACGGCATGGTCACCCAGCGCGTCGGACCCGTCGCGATACTCCAACTCAGCCCGCTTCAATCGGACGCCGGCAAGTCGGCGCATCAGTCCAGAGTTGCCGGATGTGGCGCCGAGGCGGGCGTAGAGCTCGGCGACGGTGAGCGCTTCGAGGGCGTTGGCGGCCCCCGAGTAGAATAGCGACATCGCCTGCTCGCTGAGTGCGTCGAGCGCGTAGATGTCACCTCGTGCGGCGGCAGACAGTAGCGCCAATTCCTGGGCGTCGGGTGCCTCGGGCTGCGCCCCCCCCGGTTCGCCCAGTTCGTCCAGTGCAACCTGCGCGTCGGCGTCGTCGAGCGCCACCAGCAGCTTCAGGATACGGCGTGCTTCGCCGTCATACCATGCGGCACCGTCCACGGAGCAGCGTTCCACTTCGAATTTGGCGCGGGCGAGAAGGACACCGACGAGGGCGCGCTGTTCCTCAATGCCGCCGTTGGCTGCGGCAAGGCGCGCCCAGCTCTCCGCAGCGATCAGGGACTCGATCTGTCGAACAGCGCCGGAAGCTCCCGCCGCAATGGCGAGATCGACTAAGTTCAGTTGCGCCGACGCGGATCCTGCCGCCGCTTGCTGGAGCAGATCGACATCGAACGGCATCAGGCTGCCCGCTTCATCTCCTGCCGGAGAGCGTGGCGGACCAGCTCCGACAGTGTCATTCCTTCGGCGCGGGCGCGCTCCTCCGCGGCTTCCCGCAGCGAAGCAGTGACGCTCAGGCGGAGTGTGGTTCCGTGAACCGAGGGACGCATAACGATCTGCTCCGACGTGGAAACGAGAGCATTGTCATACCATTACGCCCCATGCGGGTCGATATGTTCGCCGATTGTTCCGTAGCCATCCGCTCTTGTCCGCGTGTGTCCGTTACCGTTCGGACGTTGGCGGAAAATCGAACTCGGTTCGTCGCATTTATTAGAGGTCACACATCCGAACACATTCACTCGCGCTTCAAGGCATCTCTCTCTTTGATCTCGGCCCGCGCTATATCAAGATCATCCGCTATCCGCACATCACTGTGGCTCTTCATCGCTTGTAGCGTTTCAGAAGCGCTTCTCGCTACCGCGGCACTTATTTTATAGTATGGAGGCCAATTAAGAATAAGGCTCGGCTTGACATCAAGCCCTATCCATCCCGCCTTCGTATCGAGGCTGACACCGGAAGCCGCCCCTCTCCTGCAAAGCGCGATAATGAATATTTGCCCATAACTGAAAGCAATTGTCTTTAAATTGCGCTTGCCGTCGTGCATATCAATTAGATTTGTTTCCGCCGCCTCCATGAAGTGCGTATGATAGAAGGTGTGCATCGAAGGATCTGGGCAGCATGCTAGAACAAACTGCAGTGTTTCTGGGCAAATACGGCGTTGATAGAACAGCGTCCTCTCGTCTTGAGAGAAGAATGGTTCACCCGACGACCAATCTAACACCATCAGCTTAAAGGTAATATACTGCTTGATGAGTTCTCGTGTTTCAAAACCTAGGGCAACCGCGGGTCCGATCATCATAGCAGTTATCACACCACGGACCTGTTCCTCGTACCGACCCATCCATTCATTATTGCAGGTCTTGCACACACGCTTGATAGCCGTTTTAAACATCGAACCCTGCCGCCTTCTGTGACGGGTCCTCGAGACAACCGGTCGCGAAACCAGGCCCTCGAACGTGAATTGCTCATGTCCATTCACTTGAGGGAGCAGAGGATGCATCCATTTAGGCCAAACATGTTCTTCGCTATTTGCCGGGTTGCCGCAGAAGATGCAGCGCCGACTTGCATGTTCAAAAGACTTTGTAGGCACCGGTCGGTTCATGCAGCAAAACGTAGATAAGGGCGATACCGAAACCCTCAACCGCGCCAGACATGGCGCGTCTCGGATGATTTACACTTCGAGCCACCGCCTGGTGAGACGGACGAGCTTTGCTAGTTCCTCCGTTTTACCCGACCTAGCCCCATGCTTGAAGGCGTTACGGTTGCCGATCCTCGCCCCGCTGCCGGCCGCGCCGCCGTGCATTCTGCACCGACGCTTTCCCCTGACCGCTGGAGACTGGCACTCCGTTCCCGCCCGCGTCGTGGCCAAGCAACGTGGGGCCTGATGCGCTTTGTGCATGGGCTTGTTCGGTCGATCGCCCATTGCCTAGTCCCCCGTGTAGGTTCTCGATGAAGACGGCCTGTCCCTCCGGGCCGACGTGGATATGGCGGACAGTCTGCTCCCGCGGCTGATGCATCTTCACCAGCGTCTCCAGCGTAGCCCGAGACTGTGCCTGCGCCTTGAACGCGAGACGCATGTATCGCTCCGCCGCATCGGGATAGCCCGCGAGATTGTTATGCGCTCGCCGGGCCATTTGCGTGAACAGGGTGTCGAGGCTGAGCGCCTGTGCAGTCAGCAGGCGACTGATGCCGGACATGTCCTGCGCACCGGCTTCAGCCGCCATGTCCCGCATCGCTTCCGCCATATCGGAGACGTTCGCGCGATCGCCGGAGAATAGGTCAGATGACGCATTGAGCGACAACGCACCGTGACGGGTTTCGGGCTCGAGTTCGGAGCGTGCCACCGCGTATTCGCCGCTCTTGCCTTCGATCTTCGTCACCTGAAGGTGAGCCGTTCGCTCGCCGGTCTTGGGTAAAGTCGTCATACTTCATCATCCCATCCTGGTATCGGCTCGTTGCCAGTTTCGCCGGACGCGAGGATCATCCCCGACTCCGTTCGGCCGCTGCTGCTCATCGGCTGCTTGGGCGATTGTTCAGGGGCAGGCGCGAGGCCCCCGAAGGCCGCGCCTGCTCCCCCCTTTAGGGGGGAAGTGTGCGGGGTGAGGTGTTCGGGCGTACTGTCCGGGGGTGTTTGGGGAACGTGTTCGGGAAGCGTTCGGGGAGGGCGTTCGGGGTCGCCCGCAACAGCCCTTATAATGGTCACATCGCGGCCCTTGGTGGTGTTCCGATAGGTGTGCGTTTCGATCGCGCCGATGGTGAAAAGCCGGTCCATCGCCGACTTCAGCCGGTCGCGTTTCAGACCCTTCGCCTGGGCCATTCCCTCGAATTGGGTGGGGGCATAGTTAGGCCCGGTGTTCGGTCCGACCTGACGTCCTTCACCCTGCTTCACCCGCTCCGCCAAGCAATCCATGAACGCGGCATTCTCGGTGTTCGCACGGATGATCGCCGCCACCTCGGCCCGCCGGTCGTCAGGCAAATCCTTGTCGAGGATCAGGGCGAAGTCGTGCCACCGGAATGTCAGCTGCTGGTCAGGACGAGCATAGTTGGCCTTTCCGAGCGTCAGCACGCGGGCATCAGGGTCGTGGCTGTCTTCGGGACGCTGCAACACGATCTGCGACCGGACGGCGTTTAGCCACGCCGTCGAGCCGGAGTAGCTGTCACCCGCCTTATTCGGATGGGCGATCAGCACGACGGTGACGCCGAATTCCCGACACAGTTGGTAGAGCAGGTTGATGAAACCCGTCACCTGTCCGCGGTCGTTTTCATTGCCGACGTAGAGGTGGCCGACGTTGTCGAGCACGATCAGCTTCGCCCTGGTCGCCGCGATGGTCGCCCGGAGGAGGGCATAAGCCGGTGCAGGCCGCAGCCTCCCCTCATTATCGAACGTCGCCAGCTCATTGTTCAACTTGCCCCGCAGCGACACGATGTGGAGCTTGCCGGCGAGGTCGCGGAGCGTCGTGCCGATCGCGCTGGCGATCTTGCGCAGGCGCCAGTGATTCTCGCGGTCATCGTCTTCCGCGGTAACATAGAGCGCCGCGCCCTGCTCCACGTCGATGCCCAGCATCGGCTTGCCCGCCGCGCTGCACGCACAGAGCTGCAGGGCAAAGGTCGACTTGCCGACGCCGCCAGGTCCCGGGAAGATCGTCACTTCCTGCTCCGGCACATAGCCCGCCATCCGGAACGTTTTGGGCTTCGGGTCTTCTTCCGCCCATGCCGTCAAGTCGGCGATCGGGAAGATCTCGGTGGGCTTGTGCAACGCCGCCTCAGCCAGCCGCTTCAGTTCGAATGCGGAGCCACCCTGTGCGAGCCAGTCCGACACGTCGCCCTTTGCCGGAAGGCCGGGCAGCAACAGCGCCGCCGCAGAGGCAGCGATGCCATCCAGCGCGGCAAGGACGGCGGCGACATGGGCCGCACCAGCCTCGTCGTTGTCCTGAAGCGCGATCACACGCCGGCCCTTCAGCGCGGCAGCTTGATCACCGGTGAACTTGCCCGCGCCGCCGGGGTTGGTGGTGGCGATGAGCCCGGCGTCGGCAAGGCGATCGGCGTCCTTCTCGCCCTCGCAGACGAACACAATCTCGGACAGGTCAGCGGCCAGTATCTCGGGCAGCCGGTATGGAACGCGCCTGACTCCTTGCATGCAGCCGCGAGCGGCATGGAACCCGCCTTTGCCGTCCGGGCCATGCTGAAGGAACGGTGGGGCCGCGTCCTTGCCGCGACGCTCGACACGGAACAGCGTGGCGCCGTCTTCGTCGCAATAATCGTAGAAGGTGCGGCTATCTGGCTGAGGTGAGGCCGGCCGATAGACGGCGTCGGCGAGAGCGCCGCGGACACGAACCGTGGATCGATCCGCGTCCTTCAGGCCCTGGTCTTCCAGCCACCGGAACGCGCCGGCGACATCGCATCGTTGGCGGTGCCGGATGAGGTCGAGCACACCGCCCCTGACGTTCGCCTCATGATCGTCGAACCATCCGTCCGCGACGTCGATCTCCATCGATCCCTTACTACCAAAGCGCAGCCGTGATCCGCGGGACAGTCGGTTATTTGGGTCGCCAAGGAGGCGCTGAGCCACCTTGGGCATAAGCGCGGCGAGGTCGAGCGGCTGCGCGGAAGCCCGATTTTGCTTGGGCATCATTTCCCTCCTTCGCAACGCTCCGGGATCACATCCCAGCCGTGGAGTTTCTGTAGGCCGCGCGCATGATCGAGAGCGGCGCGGTGCGAAGAAAAGTACAGGCTCTGGATGTCGCGCGCCGGTTCGACGACTACCCACGTTCCAGCGCCGCTTGCCTGGCGCAGGTAGATGGTCGGCGAACGATCGCCAGCATCACCCCATGCGCGGTTCCAACGGCGAGCGATGGCCGCGTACCAATGCTCGCGCCCGAGGATGACGCCGCTCATAGGTCCACCACCAGCATGTTGAGGCCGGTCCGCCGGGCGACGCGACGGATGAATTCATTCCGCGCGCGCTTGTAGGCAGGCAGATACTTCCGCCCTTTGCGGCCATAAGGGATGCGCGGCTGCCATTCGGCGTCGAGCTGGCCGTTCTTCATGGTGAAGGTGACGGTGAGGCCATCGCCTAGCGGCATAGCTTCGCTGGCCATGTTGACGGTGCGGGGGTCGGTCATGCCGCCTTCTCCCGCTGTTCGGCGGCGACGATCCACACGATCGCCTTGCAACCGGACGCATTGAGCCGCCGCCGGCCGCTGTCTCGAATGCGACGGTCGTGCTTCAGCTCCGTCGTGCGGGGTTGGACGCTGTAGCGCGGCATCGCGAGCGCGTCGGCGATCTCGTCAGTCGTCGCACCATTGCCACCAGCTTCGACGATCGCCTTGTATACCAGCCGGCGCAGAGGGCCGGCGATGTTCGCGACCCTTGCCGCCGCTGCCATCGATGTATCCACGCCGCGGTGGCCTGGCGACGAGGGGTAGCATTCGTCATGACTGGTCATTGCGCGCCTCCCATCTCGAGCGTGGGCAACCCATGCTTTTCGAGCAGGATCGTCAGCCAGTTCAGCTGCTTGTCGGTCAGTGGGTTGGCGTCGAATGCGAGCCCGCCAAGGAACTGGCCTTCACGCGGCCGCAACGCGGCGCCGCTGGTCAAAACGGCCATCGCCGCGGACCGATGGTCGATGAAGGGCGTCATGCCGCGTCTCCCCAGATGAGGAAGGCGATCAGCTCAGCGCGGCGACCCTCAACGCCGCAAACCGCGTTGAGCCGTTGAAGGCGCGCGGTCGTAGTGCTATCTCGTTCGACGCTGCTGATAAGCAAATTCGTGGAGGGCTGGACTGTGGCGGTCCGGCCCTTTCGCGTTTTACGGCCGCTTGCCGTTGCTGCTGTGAACATCGGCGATCACGCGGCCTGATCCACTAGGGCGCGGATGCTTGCGGTCTTCACCAACGTGCGGCGACCGACCTTGATCGTCTGGAGGGTGCCAGCGCCGATCAGCTCATACATCTTCGTGTGGCCGAGCCCGAGCGCCTTTTTGGCGCCATCCACCGTTACCGTAATGGGTTCCATGTATGTTGCTCCACCACGAAGCGGACTATCCGCCTGCGTGATGGATTGTTCGTCGCCGTTCGCGGCGTTTCAGGTCGTGTGGGCAAGTGAAATCGTCGTTCCGGCGGCGGCTCGGCGGATCAACTGATCAGCTTCCGAACTCGAGAAGGGCCAACTAGGGTCACTTTTCCACTCTGCTAGCATCAACTCGACCTGGCGCCGCGCCGGCGCGTGTGGATCGTCGGGTCCCGCGCCGCAAACCTCCGCAGCCCACCGGAATAGCGTGGAGGCGCTGACGTCGAGGTTCTCCCGTTTGAAAGTTGCCGCCACGTGCTCCCGCGCCTTTGCGTTCGAGAAGCCAAGCTCTTCGAGCAGCCGGACGTAGGCAACCATATGAGCTTTGGCGACACGCTGCCCCTCATTGTTTCCCCCCTTCGAAGTAGACGGCCGCGGACGAAGCCGATCGGGGGTTCCTCCGCCATCGAGCGACACCAAATCAAGCCGTAGAGCGCGAAGGGCCGCCAGCCCTTCTCCGGTGGCGAAGGGCGGAAGCTGCTCTAGTGCCTCTACCACGCGAGATAAGGCGCGAGCGTATTGGTGGGTAACTTCAGGCTGCACCCGCTCGTCTTGAATGCCCAATTTATCCAAATCGTCTTGGGTAACTGAGAGCCGCTTTGTTCTGATCCCTTCGTATGTCAGAAACACGGCATCCAGCCCTTTCAAATGGTGCTGAAGTTCAGTGATCCATTCAGAAGGGTCCGGCCATTGGTCAGACATTACCCCCTCCAGCGGCAAATTTTCCCCAAGCCTCCAGCAATTCACGCCGCATCTCGATAAACGTCGTCCGCTTGTAAGCCCGGACCACCTTCTCAGGCACAACGTGCGCTAGCGCCGCCTCGGCAACGGGATCCGGTATCTCCGGCATCTTCTCGGCTGCCCAATCGCGAAACGAGCTACGAAAAGCATGAGCGTCGTAGGGCAGCTTAGCGGTCCTGAGCACCTTCGCCATCGTCATGTCAGAGATCATCGCGCCTCGCGCCCCGGCAAACACCAGTTCATCCGGCTTAGGCTCGCGCTCGCCGTTCAACGCTGCCAGCAATGCCAAGGCCGCCGCGTTCAGTGTTACGGTGTGCGCCACGGCATCGACGCCTTTCATAAGGCTCGCGGGCCGCACCCACTCGCGCTTCTCATTATTGATCTGCCCCCAGCGAGCGCCACGCACTTCGCCTGGCCGAGCCGCGGTGTAGATGAGAAACAGCAGCGCAAGCCGGCCCGTCGTGGCAGGCTTGGCGGCGATGTCAGCTACGAATGCAGGGACGTCAGCATACGGCATAGCTTCGTAGTTGCCGCCTTTAGGCTGGCGCGGCAGACCGACCGTCACGGAACGCCCTGGGGCCTCGGTCGGTCGCCACCCCTTGCCATGGGCGAAATTCAGGACCGTGCCGATCCGCTGCCTGACCTTGCGGGCCATGTCCGGCTTGCTAGTCCATATCGGCTCCAGGACAGAGCTTATGTCGGCGGCAGTGATCATATCGACCCGTCGCGTCCCGATCTTTTCGAACGCATGGTTCTCAAGCGAATTGATGAAGGTCTGCGCGCCCTTCTCGGTCCAGCCCTCCTTGAGCGCGAGGTGAGCCGCCTTCGCCGCTTCCTTAAACTTCGGGATACTCAGTCGATCTCGGTCACGCTCAGCGACGGGGTCGAGGCCCGATTTGGCAGCGACCCGCAGCATGGCAGCTTTCTCGCGAGCTTCGCCTAGGGTAAGGACCTTACGCTGCAGAATGGGTATGACGATCGGCGACCCCTCCCCCTTGCCTTGCGAGCGAGACGATGCATCGACGGTGCCGAGCCCAATGTCCCGACGCTTGCCGTCTACCTGAACACGGAGCAGCCACGACTTTCCACCTGTCGGCTTGACCAACAGGTAAAGCCCCTCCCCGTCAGCATGACGACCGGGCTTCGCATTCCTCACTCCCAGGGCCGTCAGCTTCGCCATTACGCTCCCCTAACCGTTCCCTCACTATGAGGCGGCTGGTAGCGAACGTCAACGAACAAGTGCGGAACAAACGATCCCTAACTGTTCTGTTCTACGAGAGGAATTCGAACAGGGGCGAACAATGGCGAATGGATAGTTAGATGCCGTCCCCGGGCACCACTTCCCCCAGCGCAATGATCACACCGCCGGCAGTGGCCCCGTGCCGTTGAACAGGCCCGCCTGATAATCGCGGATCGCCTGGCTGATTTCCTCACGGCTGTTCATCACGAACGGCCCATGCGCCACCACCGGCTCGCCGATCGGATCGGCATGGCCGTACAGCAGCACGGCATCGTCGCTCGCGGTCAGCTCCACCGAATCACCGTCGTCGCGCACAGTCGCCAGATGCCAGTGCGGCACTCTCCGCCCGCCGATCGCCACGGTGCCGGCGACGACATACAGGAACACCGACCGTCCCTTGGGCGCCGGCAGCGTCACCGCCGCCCCGCCGCGCAGCCGCACGGTCGACAGCATCACGCCGGTCAGCGACCGGATCGGTCCCTCCACGTCGCCGAACCGCCCCGACACCAATGCGACGCTGCCCGCGTCGTCCGGCAGCGACACCACGGGAATCGCATCCGCCTGCAAGCCCGTATAGGCCGGCGCGGTCATCTTGAGCCGGCCGGGCAGGTTCACCCACAGTTGCAGGATTTCCATCGGCCCGCCGTCGCGCTTGAACGCGGGCGGCGAGATTTCGGCATGGATCAGCCCCGACCCCGCCGTCATCCACTGCACGCCGCCCGCCTCGATGATGCTGGCATGGCCGCCGGTGTCGTGATGCGCCAGGCTGCCGTCGAGGATGAACGTCACCGTCTCGAACCCGCGATGCGGATGCGGCCCGAACGGCAGGCCGTTGTTGCCTGGGCGATACGTCTGCGGGCCATGATGGTTAAGGAACAGGAACGGATCGACCTGCTCCAGCCCCGGCCCCGGCACCGGCCGCCGCGTAACGAGATCGCCAATATCGTCGCGATGGGCAGGGTGGATGGCGGCAAGCGTGCGGGCGGTCATGCGAAAGGCTCCTTCCCGCCCAAGATGGCGGCAACGTCGCGCAGCGACAACGCCCGCAGCGGGAACGCTGCGTTTCGCACGACCATCGCTAGGGACAGTGGGGAGCTTCTGTTGCCCGGTGCTCCCCGTACCGCTGGAATCCCCTTCTGTTGCCCGGTGGGGTCCAACCGCGCTATTTTGGAGTAACCTTAGGCCGTGAGGCCCTCAGTTACGCCGCAATCGCGAGTGCTTCGTTATCGTTGGCACTTGTGTAATGGGCCGTTGCGGTGGTCCCATTCCGAGCGAAAGACAGCGCTTTTCAACACACGTCGATCCTAGTTCGGCCCCGTCATCGATGCTGTGCCGATCACCAGCACGCATGAAGCGTGCCGCCGAGCGGCTCAGCGTCGGTGGTGGAGCCGCCGGGTACTGCCCCCGGGTCCGCTGCGCCTATTTAACGCCACCGTTTATCGCCATAGCCGGCTGGAAGCCGGCCCGGTCGATATAGGGGCAGCGTCACGTCCCTGCAATCCACGCCTTTCGTTAGCCACAATATCCGGCCATAGCGGCGCCATCATGTTGACCCAGCGTTCCCGTTACGCGTTGCGCGCGATGCTGTTTCTCGCCGAAGCACCCGCCGCCAGCCCGCCGATCCCGATGGGCAAGATCGCCGTCGCCGCCAACGTGCCGCGCAAGTTCCTGGAACTGATCCTGGCCGATCTGCGCGATGCCGGCTTCATCCAGAGCACGCGCGGCAAGATGGGCGGCTACGTCCTCGCGCGGCCCGCCCACCTTATTTCGCTGGGCGACGTGATCCGCGTGATCGAAGGGCCGCTCGCGCTCGTCCCCTGCGTCAGCCGCACCGCCTACCGTCCGTGCAAGGACTGCAAGAGCGAGGCCGATTGCGCGATCCGCCACGCGATGATGCGCGTCCGCGACGAAACCGCCCGCATCCTCGACGGCACCAGCCTCGCCGACGCCACCGCCGACCAACTCGTCGCGGCGTAAAGCCCCCTCAATCCCCGTCATCCCGGCCTTGAGCCGGGATCCCGCTTCTTCTTCGCATCGATAGCGGGACCCCGGATCAAGCCCGGGGTGACGATGGCGGCAGGCCCCAACCCCGACCCACCACCGACCAACCCGTCACGGCATGCCCCGTTCCTCCCCCGCCAGGGGGAGGTGGCAGCGAAGCTGACGGAGGGGGAGGTCAACGACTCCCGTCGCGCCCGCGGCAACGCCCCCTCCACCATTCGCTACGCGAACGCCTCCCCCGCCAAAGCGAGGGAGGATCCATCACACCCGCGGCCGCGCCTTCAGCTCGTCGCGAATCTCGCGCAGCAGCGCGACGTGGGCCGGCTCGGGCGCCGGGGCGGCGGGCGCCTCGGGCTTGGCGATCACGCGGTTGACGCTGCGCACCAGCAGGAAAATGATGAAGGCGAGGATCAGGAAGTTTGCCGCCTGCGTCACGAACTCGCCATAGCCCAGCAGCGGCACGCCCGCCTTCTTCAGCGCGGCATAATCCGTCGGCGACCCGGTATAGGTCGCAGGGATCGCACCCAACCGAATGAAATAGCTTGAAAAATCCAAGCCGCCGAAGATCTTGCCCACCACCGGCATGATGATGTCTTCGGTCAGCGACGTCACGATCTTGCCGAATGCCGCGCCGATGATGACCGCCACGGCAAGGTCCAGCACATTGCCCCGCGCGATGAAGGTCTTGAATTCCTTGAACATGTTTGCGTCTCCCCCGGTGTTCAGGCGTCGGGTGAAAGGGTAGGCTGCGATTACCCCTTCGCCAAGCCCGCACGCTGTCCTATATGGATAGGACAGATACGCTCTCAGGAGGATGTTCATGTCGTCGCTTCGTCCCGTTGCCGCCTTCGCGCTGGCTGCCACCGCGAGCCTGTCGCTCGCCGGATGCGGGATCAATTCCGTGCCGACGGCCGAGGAAAACGCCAAGGCGCGCTGGGCCGACGTCCAGAACCAGTATCAGCGCCGCGCCGACCTGATCCCCAACCTCGTCGCGACGGTGAAGGCCGCGGGCGCGCAGGAAAAGGATATTCTGGTGCAGGTGACGCAGGCGCGCGCCGGCGCCAACCAGGTGAAGCTGTCGGGCGACCAGCTCAGCGATCCGGCCAAGATGCAGGCGTTCGAACGCGCGCAGGGCGCCGTCACGCTGTCGCTCCAGCGCTTGCAGGAGGCGTACCCCGAGCTGAAGAGCCAGAGCAATTACACCACGCTGATGAGCCAGCTGGAAGGCACGGAGAACCGCATCACCATCGCGCGCACCGACTATAACAATGCGGTGCAGGCGTATAATACCAAGATCCGCACCTTCCCCGACGCGGTCGGCGCGAAGATCTTCTACGGCGCCAAGCCGCTGACCCCCTTCGCCGCGACGACGCCGGGGGCGGATCAGGCCCCGACCGTCAACTTCGGGAATGCGAGCTGACGGCGATGCGCTTCTTTGAGCGGGCGGCGATCGTGTGGCGGGCGGCCTTGTTGCTGCTCGCCGCGAGCCTGATGCTCGCGCCCGCGACCGCGCAGACCTTCCCCAAGTTCACCGGCCTCGTCGTCGACGCCGCCAACGTGCTGCCGCCGGAGACGAAGGCCGCGCTGACGCAGAAGCTGGAGGCGTTGCAGAAGGACACCAAGCGCCAGCTGGTCGTCGCGACGATCCCCGATCTGCAGGGCGATTCGATCGAGGATTACGGTTACAAGCTCGGCCGGAGCTGGGGCGTCGGCCTGCGGGACGTCAACAACGGTGCGATCCTCATCGTCGCGCCCAACCAGCGCAAGGTCCGCATCGAAGTCGGCCGCGGGCTGGAGCCGTTCATCACCGACGCTTTGTCCAGCGTCATCATCAATCAGGACGTCATTCCCCGTTTCAAGGCGGGTGACATGCCGGGTGGCATCACGGCCGGCGTCGATGCGCTCGACAAGCAGTTGCGTGCCTCACCCGAAGAACAGCAGGCACGGCTCGATGCGGCGGCGAAGCAGTTCGACCAGATCCACCAGCGCTCCGCCGAACGCCGCAGCGGCGGTGGCGGCGTGCCGTTCGGCCTGATCATCTGGGCGCTCATCCTGCTGTTCGTCCTCGTGCCGCTGATCATCGGTCGCCGGCGCAGCGCCGGGCCGTGGGGCCGCCGCTATGACGATGGCGGCGGCAGCGCGCTGCCCATCGTCCTGTGGGGCATCGCCAACGAGATCGGCCGCTCGTCCGGCGATCGTGGCGGCGGCTGGGGCGGCGGCGGCGCGTCGGGCGGCAGCGACGGCAGCTGGGGCGGCGGTGGCTTCACCGGCGGCGGCGGCGGCGATTTCGGGGGCGGCGGCGCCTCGGGGGATTGGTGACATGCGCCTGACCCCCGCCGATGCCGCCCGCGTCGCCGAAGCCGTGGCAGAGGCCGAACGCACCACTTCGGGCGAGATCGTCACGATCGTCGCGCACCGATCCGACAAATATCACGACGTCGCGCTGCATTGGGCGGTGCTGGCGATGCTGCTCGTCCTCGCGCTGCTCGCGCTCTGGCCGGGGATCGCGGTGACGCTCCACGGCCTCGTCGCCGATCCCTGGGACGGCGCGCCCGCGCCCGGCGGGTTGTTCACGGTGGCGCTGGTAGTGCTCGCCGCGACCTTCCTGATCGTCCGCGTCGCGCTCGCCTGGATGCCGCTCCGCCTCGCGCTGACGCCCAAGGGCACCGCCGCCCGCCGCGTCAGGATGCGCGCGCTGATGCTGTTCCGCGCCAGCGCCGAAGCGCGCACGCGCGATGCGACCGGCGTGCTGCTCTACCTCTCGCTCGACGAACATCGCGCCGAGCTGATCGCCGACGCCGCGATCCATTCCCGCGTCGCGCCCGAAGTCTGGGGCGCCGCGATGGCCGCGCTCATCACCGCGACGCGCGACGGCCGCCCCGGCGACGGCATGGCAGAGGCGATCCGCCAGATCGGCATCGTCCTCACCGAACACTTCCCGCCGCGCGCCGACGACACCAACGAACTGCCGGACCGCCTGATTCAGCTATGACGACCGATACGATGTGGCAGGGCAAATACCTGTCGGTCCGCAAGGCGGGCACCTGGGAATATGCCGAGCGCAACGGCGGCATCGGCGCCGCGGTGATCGTCGCGATCGATGCCGAGGGGCAGTTGCTGCTCGTCGAGCAATATCGCGTGCCTTTGGGCCGTCCCTGCCTCGAACTCCCCGCCGGGCTGGTCGGCGACGAAAGCGCGGGCGAAAGCATCGCCTCGGCCGCCCGCCGCGAGCTGGAGGAGGAAACCGGCTATCACGCCCAATTCGTCGAGGAACGCGGCGAGTATTACTCCTCGCCCGGCATGACGTCGGAAAGCTTCACGCTCGTGCTGGCGACCGGCCTCACCCGCACCGGCGACGGCGGCGGCGACGCCGACGAGAACATCACCGTCCACCGCGTGCCGCTGGCCGGAGTCGAAGGCTTCGTCGCCGAGAAACGCCGCGCCGGCGTCGCGATCGACGCCAAGATGTTGCTGCTACTCGGCAGCGGCATCGTCGCGGAAATGATGGGGCGCTGAGAGCCCTTCCCCGTTCGCCCTGAGCCTGTCGAAGGGCGGCTATCCGCAAGCACACCGCTTGGGGCGCGCGCCCTTCGACAGGCTCGTGGCGAACGGGAAAGAAACGCCCGCAAGCGCTCGCATCGATCCTCCCCGCCTCCGCTGGGCGACGCGCGATGGGGGAACCGGCACATGCCCACACCCCCAATCGTCATTCCCGCGACGGCGGGAATCCATACCCTCTAACGTTTCGAATCCATCGAGGCGGTAACGCGTCTGGATTCCCGCCTCCGCGGGAATGACGGTGCGTGTTGGGAAACGCCCTTACCGGAAATTATCCGCGTACGCCTGCAGCTTCAGCTTGCGCTCCGGCGCCGGGATCAGCTCGTAATCGAAGCCCTGCGCCTCGCAATAGGCGATCGCCGCCTCGGCCGACGGGAAGCTCAGCCGCACCTGCTCGCGCGTATCGCCGCTGCCCGCCCAGCCGGTCAGCGGATCGGGCTGCTTCGGCTCGGCCGGTTCGAACTCAAGGGCCCAGGTGTGCGTGCGGGCCTTGCCCGATTGCATGGCGTTCTTGGGGCGCTGGAAGATGCGGGCGGTAGGCATAGACGCCCCTTTAGCGCGTCCCGCCGCCCCGTGCATCCGCCTTTTTCGTCCGCAACGTCGCGGTCGACGCGGCGGGATCGTCGGGCCAGGGATGTTTGGGATAGCGCCCGCGCATCTCCTTCGCGACCGCGCTCCAGCTGCCCGCCCAGAAGCCCGGCAGGTCGCGCGTCGTCTGGATCGGCCGTCCGGCGGGCGAAGTGAGGCTCAGCACCAGCGGCACGCGCCCCGACCCGATACAGGGATGCTCCCCCAGTCCGAACAGCGCCTGCACGCGCAGCTCCACCTTCGGCCCACCCTCCGCCGCATAGTCGATGGCATGCGTGCTCCCCGCGGGGCTGGTGAAGTCGGCAGGCGCCAGCCGGTCGATCTGCCGCATCGCATCCCAGCCGATCAGCGTGCGCACCGCATCGGTCAGCGCCCCCGCCGGAATCGCGTCGAGCCGCCGCCGCCCGACCAGCAGCGCCGGCAGCCATTCGTCCAGCCGCTCGACCAGCATGTCTTCCAGCGGCACGCCCGCATAGTCCGCCCGCGCCCGCAGCGCCGCCGCCCCCGCGCTCCACGGCAGCAGCGCCAGCCCATGCGTCCGCACGCCCTCCAGCAACGCCCCCGCAATCGCGTCCGGCTCCGCCCCCGCATCCGGCCCCGACGACAGCCGCAACGCGCCCAGCCGCCGCTCGCGAAGCGTCACTACGCCGCCGGTCGCCGCATCGAACGTCACCGTCCGCCGCGTCTCGATCCGGTCGGCGAACAGGCGCTCGATCGTCGCCAGCGCGATCGGCGCCGCGGCGAGGATACGTGCCCCCGATGCCGCCCCCTGCGTCTCCGCCACCGCCAGCCACGCATGCCGCGCCAGCGGCAGCGTCGGATCGAGCCGGAAACCGCGCCCGCCCGCTGACGCCCATAATTCGCCGCTCGCATCCCGCGCCTTCGCGATCCGGTCGGGGAAGGCGAGCGCGATCGCCACCTCCACGCCCGCGCCGTCGATGCGCAGCGGCTCGCCCACCGGCTTGCCCGCCAGCGCCGTCCACCGCTCCGCAAGCCGCCGCGCCGCGGTCGCCTTCGTCCCCCGGTCGCTCCGCCAGCGCCGCAGCCGCACGTCGAGGTCGGGATCGTTGCCGCCCAGCCCGCGCTCCGACAATAGCACCGCCACCTCGGCGGCGAGCGCGCCCTGCCCCATCGCCCCCGCGCGCAGCAGCATATGCGCCAGGCGCGGCGGCATCGGCATCGCCGCGATGCGCCGCCCGTGCGCGGTCGGCCGCCCGTCGCCATCGACCGCGTCGATCGCGGCCAGCCGCTCGCGCGCCTCCGCCACCGCCGCGGCGGGCGGCGGATCGAGCCACGCAAGGTCGCGCGGATCGCCGACGCCCCAGATCGCACTCGCCAGCACCAGACCCGACAGATCCGCTTCCACGATTTCCGGCGGGTCGAATCGCGGCAGGCCGCCCGTCGCCGCTTCTTCCCACAGGCGATAGGCAACGCCCGGCCCCTGCCGTGCCGCACGCCCGGCGCGCTGCGTCACCGCCGCCTGGCTCGCGCGCTCGGTCACCAGCCGCGTCATCCCCGCCGCCCGATCGTAGCGCGGCCGCCGCGCGAGCCCCGAATCGACGACGATGCGGATGCCGTCCAGCGTCAGGCTGGTTTCGGCGATCCCCGTCGCCAGCACCAGCTTGCGCGCGCCATCGGGCTCGGGCCGGATCGCCGCGCGCTGCGCCGCCGGCTCCATGCTGCCGTGCAGGTGATGCACGCGGATCGTCTCCGGCAGCCCCTCCAGCCGCTCCGCCGTCCGCTCGATCTCGGCGACACCCGGCAGAAACGCGAGCACGCCGCCCTCTGCCTCGCGCAGCGCCTGCCGGATCGCACTCGCCATCGCATCCTCGATCCGGCCGTCGCCGCTGCGCCCCAGATAGCGCAGGGCGAGCGGATAGCTGCGCCCCTCGCTCTCGATCACGGGCGCCCCCTGCTCCGTGGCGCCCAGCAGACGCGAAAAGCGCGCCCCGTCCAGCGTCGCCGACATCGCGACCAGCCGCAGGTCGGGCCGCAGCGCCCCCTGCGCATCCAGCGCCAGCGCCAAGCCGAAGTCGCCGTCCAGACTGCGCTCATGCACCTCGTCGAACAAAACCGCCGATACGCCGGTCAGCTCGGGATCGGCCTGAATACGCGCGACGAAGATGCCCTCCGTCACCACCGTCACCCGCGTCGCCGCGGACCGCTTGCTGTCCATCCGCGTCGCATAGCCATAGGTGCCGCCGGCGCTTTCCCCCGCCAACGCCGCCATCCGCTCCGCCGCCGCGCGCGCCGCCAGTCGCCGCGGCGACAGCAGCAGCACCTCGCCCGTACACCAGTCCTCGCCCAGCAGCGCCGGCGCCACCGCGGTCGTCTTGCCCGCCCCCGGCGGCGCGACGAGCACGGCGTTGCTCCCGGTCCGCAACGCGGCGAGCAGATCGGGCAGGACGGCGAAAATCGGCAGGTCGGTCACGATGCGCGCTCCCTTGCCACGGATCGCCCCGCGACGCGACCGTCACCGCCTGCTATGCTCCCCGCCCGCGCGAACCGACGCGCGCAGGAGACATATGATGGGTCTGTTGGACGGCATCCTTGGCCAGATGGGCGACAATCCGATTCTCACCAACCTCGCCGAAAAGATCGGCCTCTCCCCCGAACAGGTCGCCCAGGCGATCGCCGCGCTCAGTGCCGCGCACGCCGAACCCGGCGACACGGTGGCCGGCGCCGCCGATTCGACCGGCCTGTCCCCCGACGTCCTGCACCAGATCCTCGCCCACCTCGGCGGCGAAGGCGCCCTCGCCAACATCGGCGGCCTGCTCGGCGGCGAAGGCAACGGCCCGCTCGGCAATCTGGGCGGCATGCTCGGCGGCCTCTTCGGCAAGTCCTGAGGGCCGCGCGCCAGCAGCCCCCTCGTCACCCCGGACTCGTTCCGGGGTCCACTCCGCGGCGAGGGGGACGGCCAAAGACTCCAGCCTCCCCCCGCGGCTCGGTGGACCCCGGACCAAGTCCGGGGTGACGGAGTGGAAGAGGCACCCCGCCAAACCCACACCCCGTCACCCCGGGCTCGACCCGGGGTCCCGCTTCTTCGGTGGTCGCCAAAAAAAGCGGGATCCCGACTCTTCGGCCGGAGTGACGAGTGAAAAGGCCCACCACCCCAAATCCCCGAACGAATGAGGGCGCAAGGCACGCCCCAAATCCCCCGTCACCCCGGATTCGTTCCGGGGTCCACTCCGCGGCGAGGGGGACGGCCAAAGACGCCAGCCGCCCCCCGCGGCCCGGTGGACCCCGGACCAAGTCCGGGGTGACGAAGTGGAGGAGGCACCCCGCCGAACCCACACTCCCGTCACCCCGGGCTCGACCCGGGGTCCCGCTTCTTCCGCAGCCACCCCAAAAAAGCGCCCCCCAGCTCTCCGGCCAGGGTGACGAGGGAGAAGCCCCGCCACCCCAAATCCCCCGAACGAATGAGGGCGCGAGGCACACCCCAAACACCCCCGTCACCCCGGACTCGGTCCGGAGTCCACTCCGCGGCGAGGGGGACGGCCAGAGGCTCCAGCCTCCCCCCGCGGCCCGGTGGACCCCGGACCAAGTCCGGGGTGACGAGATGGATGGGGCACCCCGCCAAACCCACACTCCCGTCACCCCGGGCTTGACCAGGGGTCCCGCTTCTTCCCGCAGTCGCCTCAAAAAGCGGGACCCCGGCTCTTCGGCTGGAGTGACGGGGGATTGTGGCGAACGTCCCCCGCACCAGCCGGCACGACGCCCCCGACAATCGATGCGCTAGTATCACGCACCGCCGCAGTGATACGACCACCCCACAACCACCCGGACGAGATCATTGGGCGCCCATCACCACCACGGCCACGCGCACGACCACAGCAAACACAGCCACGGCGGCCACGGCCATTCCCACGCCCCCGCATCGTTCGACCGCGCCTTCGCGATCGGCATCGCGCTCAACATCGCTTATGTCCTGGCCGAAGGCGGCGCCGGCCTGTGGACGGGATCGGTCGCGTTGCTCGCCGACGCGGGCCACAATCTGTCCGACGTCCTCGGCCTCGCCGTCGCCTGGGGCGGCGCCGCGCTCGCCCGCAGTGCGCCCTCCAAGCGCTTCACCTATGGCCTCAAAGGCTCGACGATCCTCGCCGCGCTCGCCAATGCGCTGCTGCTGCTCGTCGCGCTGGGGGCGATCGTGCTGGAGGCGGTGCAGCGGATCGGCGACCCGCCGGTGCTCGCCGGCCTCACCGTCTCGACCGTCGCTGGCATTGGCATCGCGGTCAACGCCTTCACCGCCTGGCTGTTCGCGCGCGGGCGCAAGCACGACATCAACGTCCGCGGCGCCTATCTCCACATGCTCAGCGACGCAGTGGTGTCCGCGGGGGTGGTCCTCGCCGGCCTCGCGATCTGGGCGACCGGCCTGGGCTGGATCGATCCGATCGTCAGCCTCGTCATCGCCGCCCTGATCTTCTGGCAGACCTGGGGCCTGCTGCGCGAGACGGTCGAAATGAGCCTCTCCGCCGTGCCCCGCCACATCGACTATGACGCGGTCACCGCCGCGCTCGCCGCGCTGCCCGGCGTCGCGCGCGTCCACGACCTCCACATCTGGCCGATGTCGACCACCGAACCCGTGCTCACCGCGCATCTCGTCATGTCCGGGCGCTATCCGGGCGACGCCTTCCTCGTGGACGCACGTGCGATGCTCCACGACCGCTTCGGCATCGGCCATACGACGCTGCAGGTCGAAACGGGCGGTGATTGCGCGAGCTGTTGAGGGCCCAGGTCAGCCCCACCCACGTCCGTCATTCCCCGAGAAGGCGGGGATCCAGACTGGCTAGCCTGTCGACTCCAGCGGAGCGGTAGCGGTTGTGGATTCTCGCCAGCGCGGGAATGACGTGAGAGGGACGGTGTTGGACGACACCTCTCGCAAGCTGCTGACAAAACAACGCAATCCCGCCCTGACAGCACTCTGTCTCAGCCGTGAATTACCGGCCATTCCGAACGATAGCCCTACATCGTTTCGGCCAAGGTGTTCATCTTGTCCATAACGCGCATCCGACCTGCCGACGGCGAAGCCGCCGGCCTGACGTCGGACGGGTTCGGCTAAGGCCGACCCGCCGGCCGTGCCGGGCGCTGCTTCGCATCGGCGCGGACGTCGCCGCGCCTGCGCCCGTCAGTACGCGCGGGCCACCGCGAATTCGACCGCCTCGATCATCGCGTCCTTGGCCTTCCCGTTCGGGAAATGCCCGATCGCATCGATCGCGCGCTGGCCATAATGCCGCGCCCGCGACAGCGTGTCGTCGACCGCGCGCGTCTTGCGCACCAGATCGATGGCGTGTGCGAAATCCTCGTCCGACGCGCGCCGTCCCTCGACCGCGTCCTTCCAGAATTTGCGGTCGGTCTCGTCGCCGCGCGCATAGGCCAGGATGACGGGCAGCGTCATCTTGCCCTCGCGGAAGTCGTCGCCTGCGTCCTTGCCCATCGTGCCCGCGTCCGACACGTAGTCGATCGCATCGTCGACCAGCTGGAATGCGATGCCCAGGTATCGGCCGTAGGCATCCAGCGCCAGCTCGTCCGCCTCGCTCCGCTCCGCCACCACCGCCGCGATCCGGCAGGCGGCCGCGAACAGCGCCGCGGTCTTGGCGTTGATGATGTCGAGGTAACGGTCCTCGCCCAGGTCGATCCGCCGCGCCGCGGTCAGCTGGTTGACCTCGCCCTCCGCGATGACGGCGCTGGCGTTGGACAGGATCTTCAGCACCTTCAGGCTGCCGTCCTCGACCATCAGTTCGAAGCTGCGGCTGAACAGGAAGTCGCCGACCAGCACGCTCGCCGGATTGCCCCAGATCAAATTCGCCGCCCGCTTGCCGCGCCGCATGTCCGACCCGTCGACCACGTCGTCGTGGAGCAGCGTCGCGGTGTGGATGAACTCCACCGATGCCGCCAGTCGGTGGTGGCGCGTGCCGGTGTAGCCGATCAGCCGCGCGCTCGCGAGCGTCAGCATCGGCCGCATGCGCTTGCCGCCGCCCGCGATCAGATGCCCGGCGAGTTCGGGGATCAGCGGGATCTGCGACTGCATGCGATCCAGGATCACCGCATTGACGGCGTTCATGTCGGCCGCGACCAGTTGGAGCATCGGCTCCAGCGACGGTTCGGGACGATCGAGGCGGTGGATGGTGGCGGTCATCTCGCCACGCGCTGTGGCCGCTGGCGCCCCCGAACGCAAGTCTTGCTCGCGCCCGCAACAACGCTCATGGGGGTCGGAATTGACCATCGAAGGGGGCGACCGGTGAGCGACGACGTGCTGCAAGGCTATCGCAAGAGCATCGACAATATCGATGCCGCGCTCGTCCATCTGCTCGCCGAGCGGTTCAAGGTGACGCAGGCGGTCGGCCGGCACAAGGCGACCAGCGGCCTGCCCGCCGCCGATCCGGGCCGTGAGGAACGCCAGATCGCCCGCCTGCGTCGCCTCGCCGAAGACGCCGAACTCGATCCCGAATTCAGCGAAAAATTCCTGCGCTTCATCATCGACGAGGTGATCCGCCACCACGAACAGTTGCGCGGCTGACCCGCGCCAACCATCTGATCGACGTGTCCGTCCTCTCGTTCCTCGCCGCTCTGCCGCTCGCGCTCCAGTCCGCCACGCTGCCGGCGGACCCGCATGCGCCGATCATCGGCAATTGGCACAACCCCAAGAACACCGTCGCGGTGCGCACCGGGCGGTGCGGCCCCAACCTGTGCGGCTGGGTCATCCGCGCGTCCGACAAGGCGAAGGCCGACGTCGCGAACAAGGGTTATCCGCCGCTGATCGGCACCGCGCTGCTGCGGGGCTATCGCAACAACGGCAAGGGCCGCTGGGCGGGGCAGATTTACGTCCCCGACATGGGCCGCGCCTTCGGGTCGACCGTCACGATGATCGATGCCGACACGCTGAACGTGAAGGGCTGCCTGATCGGCGGCTTCATCTGCAAATCGCAGATCTGGCGCCGGGAATCATGACCCCGCGCGGCGCGTTCATCGCGGTCGAGGGCGTCGACGGCTCGGGCAAGAGCGGCGTCGTCCGCGCGCTCGTCGCCGCGTTGCAGGCCGCGGGGCATGACGTCGTCGCCACCCGCGAACCCGGCGGCACGCCGCAGGGCGAGACGCTGCGGGGCCTGCTACTCGCCGGCGACGACGCAGCATGGGAACCACGCGCCGAACTGCTGCTGATGACCGCCGCCCGCGTCCAGCACGCCGCGCACGTCATCCGCCCCGGCGTCGCCGCCGGCCGGATCGTCGTCTCGGACCGCTTCGCCGGCTCGACGCTCGCCTATCAGGGCGCCGGCCGCGGCATGGACGAAGCGCTGATCCGCGGCCTCCACGCGACGATGCTCGACGACCTGTGGCCCGACCTGACTGTGGTCCTCGACCTCGACCCGGCGATCGGCCTCACCCGCAGCCGCAAACGCCTGTCCGACGAGGCGATCGATGAAGGCCGCTTCGAAAGCCTCGCCCTCCCCTTCCACCAGCGCATCCGCGCCTCGTTCCTCGCACAGGCCGCCGCGGCGCCCGACCGGCATGCGATCATCGACGCCGACGACACGCCGGAGGCGGTGCGAGAGACGGCATGGCACACGGTGCGCGACTTTCTGGCACGCGGCAACGCACGCACCTGACCGGCCCCGAGCGCGTTTCGACCAGCCTTCACCCACCACTGCCTATTTGATATTGATTCGCATTACGGCTCGCACTAGGTCGTCGTCCGGAAGGGGGACCGATGACACCGACCGTACATGCGCCTGCCCGCACCGTCCCGCACGGCCTGATGGGACGACTGGCATGATCGCGCTGCCCGCACTCCTCGCCATCGCAGGCGGCATCGCCGGTGCCACGCTGTTGCGCCGCGCCTGGGCCGAGCGCCAACGCGAGCGCCCCGACCTGATTGCGGCGGGCTGGGCGGTGATCGGCGGCACGATCCTCGCCGACGCCGCCTGGATCGGCTGGATCCGGGGCGGCGCGCTCGCCGTCGTCGCGGTCGGCATCGGTGCGCTGATCGTCCTCATCCGGGGCCGGACCGTAAAGGCCACGCGCGCCGCCCGCGCCACCACCCCGCCGACCGAGCCCGACGAACCGTCCAGGGCGTGGCGCGGCGTGCTGAAGACGATCCTGGCCGGGCCGCTCGGGCTGGCCGCCGCCGTGGCCATCGCCTATTGCGCCGCCGCCTGGGTGCCCGGCGCGCCGCCCACCCGTGTCCTGATCGGCGGGCTCACGATCCCCATCGTCTGGGCGCTGGCGATGATCTGGACGCTCGCCGACCCCCGTCTGATGCGGTCGCTCGCCATGATCGTCACCACGACGCTGACCGGCTTCGCGCTCGCCGCCTTGCAGGGACCGGTATGAGCAAGGCCGCCAAGACGGATGCGCCGCGCGGCTGGCCGCTGGCGCCGGGCACGGTGCGCGCCGTGCTCAACGGGCATGGCATCCTCGGCCTCGCCTTCGCCGCGCTCATCTATCTCGTCTGCCTCACCGGCACGCTCGCCGTCTTCGCCGGGGACATCGCACGGTGGGAAGCGCCCGGCGCACCCGTGGCGAACCAGTTCGCCCCCGGCGCGCTCGATCGCGCGGTCAGGGCCGCGCAGACCGGCGGCCCGGCACAGGCGACGCTCTATCTGACGCTGCCCTCCCCCGCCCAGGACGGCGCCCGCATCCTCGCCTATACGCCAACCGAGCACCACGACTGGGCAATCGCCCGCGACGGCACGCTGACCGAACAGCACACGCCGTTCAGCGAATTTCTGATCGATCTCCACATCGCGCTGCACCTGCCGCGGACATGGGGCGCGATGCTCGTCGGGCTGACCGGCGTCGCGCTGCTATCCGTTCTGATCTCGGGCATCCTCGCGCATCCGCGCGTCTTCAAGGACGCCTTCAGCCTGCGGCGCGGCGGCGCACGGCGCTTGCAGGAGGCGGATCTGCACAACCGCCTCGGCACCTGGGCGCTGCCGTTCCACGTCACCATCGCGCTGACGGGTGCGATCCTGGGGCTGACCACGCTGATCGTCGGCGTGCTTGCGATGCTGCTCTACGGCGGCAACACCGCGCGCGTGTACGGCTTCTTCTTCGAGCCACCGCCCGCCGCAAACGCCGCCGCCCAGCCGCTGCCCGCCCTCGCGCCCTTGTTGCTGGACGCCCGCCGCCGCAGCGACGGCGCCGCCCCGCAGCAACTGATGATCGAACGCGCCGGCCGGGCCGATGCGCGCATCGCCATCACCTCGCGCCGCGACCGCCTGCTCGTGCCGCAGGACACGACGGTGTTCGACGCGCGCGGCCGGATGGTGACGGATCGCCATCCCGCCGATCTGCCCGTCGGCGTGACGCTGCTGGGCGGAATCGGCCAGCTCCATTTCGGCTGGTTCGGCGGCTTGCCGGTGCGGCTGCTCTACGGTCTGTTGGGTCTGGCCCTCTGCCTCGTCACGTCGAGCGGCGTGACGATCTGGCTCGCCCGCCGCCGCGACCGCGGCCGCGCCGTGCCGCTATGGGAACGGCTGTGGACGGCGGTCGCCTGGGGCCAGCCCGTCGCGCTGGCGCTCACGGCCGCCGCGTCCCTCGCGCTGCCGGCCTTCGGCGACGCCCTGATATGGCTATGGCTTGCCCTGACGCTCGCCCTGCTGCTCGCCGCAGCGCTGTCCCGACGGTTCGGGGCGGCGGCCGGGTCGATCCGCGCGCGTCAGGCCGTGGGCGGTACGCTCCTCGGGGTCGCCCTCTTCTACCTGCTCATGCGTCCCGTCGACGTCTCGGGTCTGGGGGTGGAGGCCGCCCTGCTGCTCGGCGGCGCGCTGCTGCTTCGGCGGCCCGCGACGCATCGCATCGCCTGACGCGCGTCATCGAAGGAACGGCAGCGCTGCGGGCAACGCTGCCGTTCGGAACGATCAGGGCTGATAGGGCAGCGACGATTGGTGCAGGACGATGCGCACCTTGCCATCCTCGCACGCCTTGAACACGAAGCTCTTGTTCACGAAGATGTGGCTGTCGTCCTGGCCGATGAAGTGCACGTTGCACTGCACGATCGCCAGATCGCCATGCAGGATGAAATCTTCCTTGCTGTACCACACCTTGACCCAAGGCTTCAGCTTGAACCCCTTGTCGTCGGGAAAGGCCTCGCTCCCGCCCGTGAAATAGGCCAGCGCGCCCTCCTTCGTCGGGCGGTAGGTCTGGGTGCCGAAGGTCAGCGTCGGCTTGAACAGCACCTTGCCATGGTCATAGTCGTAATTGTCGCTCAGCACCCGTTCCGCCACCGCGCGCGGATCGCCGCCTTCGGCATGCGCCTTGCCGACCGCCACGACATTGTCGCACCACGTCTGCAAGGCCGTATGGACCATCTCTTCGGTAAACATCGCATTCACTCCCGTTGAAAATAATGGGCGGCCGGATCGCCGCCAGCCGACGGTGGCGCGCGGTCGCTACGCGTGTGCGGAGATCGGAGCGTCGTCGCCCCGGATCACGCCGACCATCACGGCGTCACGCTATCGATCAGTCCCTGCAGGTCGACGCCGTTCAGGCCCACGGTCATCAGCGCCAACGTGCCCCGCAACTCTTCGGGATCGATGTTGCGCGTGACGAACACCATCCGCGTGCGCCGGTCCGCCGACGGCCAGCGATCGAGTTCGATCGGCGGGTGGAAGACGTGCTGCACCCCGTGAATCACCACCGGCGCGTCATGCCCGACGAGGTTGACGATGCCCTTCACGCGCAGCAGGTCGGCGCCCTTGAACATGGTCAGCAGCCCCAGCCAGCGATCGAAGGCGAGCGGCTCCAGCGGCGTATCGAACGTCAGGCAGGTCGCGCGGATACCGGCATCGTGCCGGTTCACGTCATGATGGTGATGATGGTGATGGCCGGCATGCGCGGCCTCGTGCGCCAGCCAGCGATTGACGTCCTCGCTCTTGCTGGCCGGGTCCCATAGCCCCACGTCGAACAGCGATGCCGGGTCCACCGCGCCATTGGTCACCGCGATGATCGGCGCGCCGGGGTTCAGCGCCGCCAGCCGGTCGCGGATCGCCTGCTGTGACGTCGCATCGGTAAGGTCGGTCTTGGTCAGCAGCAGCCGGTCGGCGACGGCCGCCTGCTTCACCGCTTCGGGCTGCGCGTCCAGCGTTGCCATGCCCGCCGCCCCGTCGACCGTCGCGATGACCGCATCCAGCCGATAGAGCGGCGCCAGCTGCGGATCGGTCATCAGCGTGTGCAGGATCGGTGCGGGATCGGCCAGCCCGGTGGTCTCGATCACCACCCGGTCGAACCAGCACGCGCCGTCGCGGGCGAAGCGCCACGGCGCGTCGCGGAGCGTGCGCGACAGGTCGCCGCGGATGGTGCAGCACAGGCAGCCGCCCATCATCTCGACGACCAGATCCTCGTTCGATCGGGCGATCAATTCGTGATCCAGCCCGACCGCGCCGAATTCGTTGATGACGACCAATGCCCGCGCCATGCCGGGGGACCGGACCAGATGGTTGAGGACGGTCGTCTTGCCGCTGCCGAGAAAGCCGGTCAGCACCGACACGGGAATACGCGTGCCCGCCCTCTCTGGAACGCTGCTCATGCCGCACGCCTCGCCGCGGTGCCACCACGGCTTGCCGTCACCTGCATCGGTCCACGCGGTTTCATGATCAGGATGTCACTGGACATCGTTGCGCATCTCTGGATAGGTCATGTTGTAACATATCACATTGGACCGTCATCATGGCAACCCTCTCCCCATCCGACACCCGTCTGCCCGTGACCGTCCTGTCCGGCTTCCTCGGCGCGGGCAAGACGACGCTGCTCAACCATATCCTCGCCAATCGCGAAGGGCGGCGCGTGGCGGTGATCGTCAACGACATGTCGGAAGTGAACATCGACGCCGATCTGGTGCGCGGCGGAGAGGCGGCGCTGTCACGATCGGAGGAAGCTCTGGTCGAAATGACCAACGGCTGCATCTGCTGCACCTTGCGCGACGATCTGCTCGCCGAGGTGCGCACGCTCGCCGAGGCCGGGCGGTTCGACTATCTGGTGATCGAATCGACCGGCATTTCCGAACCCCTGCCGGTCGCCACCACCTTCTCCTTCCGTGACGAGGACGGCGTGTCGCTGGGCGACGTCGCGCGGCTCGACACGATGGTGACGGTGGTCGACGCGCTCAACCTGCTGGCCGATTATTCCAGCCAGGATTTCCTCGCCGATCGCGGCGAGAGCATGGGGGAAGACGATACGCGCAGCCTCGTCGGCCTGCTGGTCGAGCAGATCGAGTTCGCCGACGTCGTCATCGTCAACAAGGCCTCGTCGGTGTCCGCGGAGCAGTTGGCCACGGTCAAGAAGCTCGTCGCCAGCCTGAATGCCGATGCGGTGATCGTGACTGCCGATCACGGGCGCGTCGACCTCGACCTCGTGCTCGCCACCGGAATGTTCGACGAAGAGAAAGCGGCGCGCCACCCGCTGTGGGCCAAGGAGCTGTACGGCTATGCCCACCATCAGCCCGAGACCGAGGAATATGGGATCGAAAGCTTCGTCTATCGCGCCCGCGCGCCGTTCGATCCGGCGCGCTTTTATGCGTTCCTGACCGAGGGCGGGCTCGAGAATGTCGTGCGGGCCAAGGGGCATTTCTGGCTCGCGACGCGCCCCGACTGGGTCGGCGAACTGGCGGTGGCGGGCAGCCAGACGACGACCTCGCGGATGGGCCGCTGGTGGGCCGCGGTGCCCAAGCATCACTGGCCCGACGACGGCCGCTTCGAAGACTTCGTCGCCCAGCATTGGGACGACATCTGGGGCGACCGCCGACAGGAAATCGTATTCATAGGCATAACCATGAACGAACCCTCCATTCGGCGCCGGCTCGACGCATGCTTGGTGGCCGCCTCTGCCTTTACCCCGACGATGTGGACGTCGCTGCCAGACCCATTCCCGGCCTGGGGTGAGCGCCAGTTGGAGACCTCGGTATGACGCCCGCCATGCTGGAGGACGTCGTCGCCTTCGGTTATGATCGCACCTCGCTCGACGCAATCGCCCGCCCGAAAACAGCGCTGGCGATCTGGTGGCGCCCGCTCCCCGATACACTGAAGGCCGGACTGGCCGCGCTGGACCTCGACACGGTCGATGACGTCACGCTGGACCTCGACGCGGACGCGCCGCTCGATGACGCGCTGCGCGACGCCGACTACCCCGACGATATCGCCGCCCCGCTTGCTGCGGACATCGGCCTCCTGCTCCGGCGGCAGGCAGCGCTGACCGGTAACGATCGCCTGCGCCTGCGGCTCGAGGTGATCGAGACCGATGCCTGCCGGCGCTTCCACGCCGACTATGTTACGTTGCGGCTGCTGTGCACCTATGTCGGGCCGGGAACGCAATGGTGCCGCGCCGCGGCCCCGGATGCGATCTGCGAGGTGCCGACCGGCGCAGTCGGCGTCTTCAAAGGCCGGATGCTGCTCGATCCCCCGACCGTCCTCCACCGATCGCCCCCCATCGCGGCCACGGGCGGACAGCGCCTGATCCTCGTGATCGACCCTATTCGTAGCAACGATGGAATGTAGCGACAGCGCGTCCGGAACAGGCGCGACGCTTGGCACGCCAGACGAGCCCGGCCCATCATGGCCGGACGACGATCAAAGCTATTGAAGAAGGCACTTGCCGATTTTGGCGCGCCGCGCCGGGTGAAGACGAGAACTACGTCTACGCTATACCCCTACCTTGAGCAGGGTTGGAATGCCTCTGCGCCCGCCATTTCGGCCCCTGAAAGGGCGCTGAATTTACGCTGTTTTTCCGGTAAGCACCTATATCAATCGGAACTTCGATCCCAAGATCCTGACCTTGCCGTCCGCGACCTCGACACACTGCGCCAGCGCTTGCAGAAGCCCGGTGTCGCCAGCACATGGGTGCGGTCGACCTTCATGCCCTGCGACTTGTGGATCGTCACCGGTTAGCCGTGGTCGATGCAGTCGTAATCCTTCAGGTCGAACAAAACATTGCGCCCGTCGCCGGTACGCACTGTAATCAATTGGCTGCTGACCTCTTCGACGGTGTCGCGCGATGACCATGTTCAATCGCAAACCTGTGTAGGATGGCAACCGGTGGCAACTAAGCCCCGACCGCGATCAGGCTCCACACATAGCGCAGGAACTCCTCGTCATCGGGCATCGGGCTTACGGTGATCGACAGCGCATTGGCCATTTCGAGTTCGCTGTGAAGACGATACTGGATCAGGGCCCCCGTCGTAATCATCGCCTGCCCGGCTGAAATATCCGCGCGAACGAAGCCGGCCTTCTGCGCTTGTATGAAGAGCGGCACGATCTGACGGTTGAGTCTCTCGACGCGCGCGCGCCGCTCTGCTTCGGGCGCGCCAAGCACGCGCCAGAGCTGTAAGCGCAACGCAAGCGGATGGCTGCGCCAATAGGCCATATAGGCGGACAGCAGAGCCGGAATGGTGCGGGCATCGACGGCCCCGGTCTCGATCACAGGGGTCATGTAGTCGAGAAAATCCTCCGAGACCCTGTCGCCGAGGAGATTCCAGAGCCGTTCTTTGTCCCCGAAATGGTGGGTGATCAGCCCCTGCGATACGCCTGCGCGCCGGGAAATGTCCCGAACGGTCGCGCCATGGAAGCCATGTTCGGCAAAGGCCGATAGCGCGGCTTCGAGCAGCTTGTCACGGGCATCGAGGGTCGAAAACACAGGCTTAAGTTCGGGCATTTCCTCTCCAGGCGTTCGGGCGCGGTACGAAGACGTTAGAATGGCTTGAACAAATAGGCAATTGACTGAACGCTTGTATAGTGCGATTAGTTCTCAATAGCGGCGCCAGCGCCTTTCGCGTGGAAAGGCTGCACATCCCCGCCGCTTGAGAACCAAAGATGAATCGAAGCCCGATCCCTGCGCCAGGAGGTCATCGCCTGGTCTTATCGAACCTTGCTGCGTGCCATGACACTGCGTTCCGCAGCAGCGAAAATCGTCGACCTGCCTTGGCGCTGGCTAGCTTGCTATCGCTGTCGACGACGTTGATCGCAGCTCCCGTTCGGGCGGAAGACGCGGCGAAGCCAATGGCTGCAACAACCGTTCTCGGATCGGTCACGGTCACGGCCGACGAGCGCCCCAGAAAGACGACCGGGGCGTGGCTTGGGACGGAAGACGGGAAGAACACGACTACTCCGGCAACCATTCTCGACACGATCATCGTGACCGCCCGTAAGCGCGCTGAGAACCCGCAGGATGTGCCGATCGGTATGACAGTGCTGTCCGGCGAAAAGGCCGATCCGACACCCTCGGCCTCGAATGCCGGGCTGGCGCGCTCCGTTCCCAACATGTCCTTCGTCGATGGCGGTGGCCTGTTCGGCAACAGCGCCAATATTCGAGGTATCGGCTCGATGTCGCCTCTATCGTCGGACGACACTTCAGTCGTCTTCTACGCAGATGAGATGCCCCTTTCAGTCTACAGCATCGCACCGAACCTGTTTGATACGGATCGGGTCGAAGTCTTGCGTGGACCACAAGGCACGCTGTTCGGCCGCAACACCCAGGGTGGCGCGGTCAACATTGTCTCCAGGCGCCCGACCTTCAACCGATCCTTTTCGCTTACCGGCGAAGTCGGCTCAAACGGCTATGACCTCGGAGAGTTTATCGCCAACGGCCCGCTCATTCCCGAAACACTTGCTGGCCGGTTGGCCGTGCGCTGGAACCGCTTCGGCGGCGATATTCCCAATATCGCGGCGGGCGGCAAGGATGGCGGCCTCGACATCGGGGCGGCCCGCGGCAGTCTCCTGTTCACGCCGTCCGATCGCACCGAGGCGCTGCTGACTTTCAACTACGGCAAGGAAACCACACATTCGCCGCGCTTCCTGCTGCGCGACACGCCCGATTTTCCTGCGAGCGCGACCGACCCGCGCACGCTCGTCGAGGGCGAGAACACAGGTGCGAATCTGAGGATCAAGCACGAATTCGAGTCCTTCGTGCTGAACACGCAAACATCCTATCAGCACAGCAATTCACGAAACGATTTCGATCTGACCGACGCGCTCGTGTTCGGCAAGCTCTATCAAGTGTTTCCGAACGTCACGAGCTACCGCGTCTTCGGCGCCGACAATTCCCGGCTGACGCTTGGCGAGGACAGCTTCCTTCAGGAGTTCCGCGTTTCGTCCCTGCCCGAGAGTCCGATCGGCTGGACGGCGGGCATCAACTATTTTCGCTCAGCATCCACCGCCGGGCGAAACTCCCGAGCCTCGACGGCGACATTCTCCACCCTCAACGGCATTCAGGACAATGATTTCCTCGTCAACAGCTATGCCGGATTCGGCGAGGTCTCCGTGCCGCTGACCGATCGTCTCAAGGCGACATTTGGCCTGCGCGCCACCCATGAAGAGAAGGAGGCGCATTACCGCTTCAGTGGCAACGGCTTCCCGCGCGTGGCGAGTGGCTACATGCAGAATACTTCGCTTGGCGACGATTTCGTGACTGGGCGTGTTGCGCTCAGCTACGACTGGACACCGGACGTCATGACCTATGCCTCGGTGGCACGGGGCTATGTCACCCCCGGATTCCCAGCCTATTCGATAAACAGCTTTCTCGGCAAGGCCGAGACCCCCTTCCCGGCCTCGACCAGTTGGACTTACGAAACCGGCTTCAAGTCGAAATTGCTCGACGACCGGCTTTCCATCAGTGGCGCGGCCTTCTTAAACGACGTGAAAAGCGGGCACCTGATCTTCTTCGATCCCGCGCAGGCGCTGTTCACGACAGTGGCACTGAATTATCAGAGCTATGGCGGCGAACTGGAGCTCACCGCAAAGGTCACCCCGAATTTCGATGTCTTCAGCGGCATCGGCTATACTCATGCCGCGCTGGTCGATGTTCCGTCGAACAGTTTCACCGGCGCGCGGTCCGGCAACGAGGTCCCCAACGTCCCTGCCGTCACCGCCAATATCGGAATGGAGTATCGCTGGGCAGCCGAGCCCTTCGGTCTTCCGGGCAACTTCACGGGCCGTGTCAGCTATCAGTATGTCGATGCCCGCGCGGCGGACGTGAAAAACACCTTCGATCTGAAAGCCTATGGCATCGTCAATGCGAAGCTGACGTGGCAGCACAACGATGTCAGCGTCTATGCCTTCGCCAACAACCTCCTTAATGAGCGTTACGAGGCATGGGGGCAGGCTTTCGGCACTTTGCCCACCGTCCGCGTCGGTCAGGGCCGGGTCGTCGGTATCGGCACCTCGCTCCAGTTCTGAGGCGAGGTGCCGCCATGACTGAACATCCGGTTCGGGAGCCTAATGTGACTTCCGTCCCTGCCCACCGCTCCGTCTGGCCGCTGCTGGCATCGACAGCGATCCTCTATGCCGCCTTCGGTTTGATCTACGGGTTGATGCAGGGCGGCTTGCCGCCCTTGCTCCGAGCAAGGGGCGTCGATCTGGCGAGCATTGGGTGGAGCTTCATCGTGCTCGTGCCCTTCGGCCTGACCTTCCTGTGGGCCCCGTTGATCGACGCCGTTCGGCCGCTGCCATCCGCGCCACGGATCGGCTGGATCGTGCCGATGCAGGCGATCATCGTCGTCCTCCTACTGATCGTGGCGCGAGGCGAAACCTTCCCGCCCGCCCTGCTGCTTGGGCTTGGACTCGGCATCGCCTTCGCGGCGGCCACCATGGATGTCGCCCTCGATGCATTTTCGACCTCCTGCGTTCCGCCACCGCACCGCACGGCGGCGGGCGGTCTCAAGGTCGCGGCGCTGGCGCTGGGCTCTATCCTCGGTGGCGGCGTCTTCGTCGCCTGCGCCGGACGGCTCGGCTGGGCGGCGACGTTCGACATCTGCGCGGCGGTCTCGGTGTTCGCCGCGATCCCGATCCTGCTCAACCGCTCATGGGATCGCAATGCCACCGGCACGGAGCGCGGCCGCCCCGATATTCTCGCCATTCTGCGCCGTCCCGAAACCCGGCACCGGATGGCGCTGCTGACCCTCACGACCTGCGCTATGGTGGCGCTCTCCTTCTTCAATCGGGTAATGCTGGTCGATGTCGGCGTTCCGGTCGAAACGATTGGGGGAATCGTCGGCACGGCTGCGCCTGTGCTCGGCCTTCTCGCCTCACTCGCGGCTGTGCCGCTCGTCCGCCGCATCGGCGGTCGCGCTGGTATCGCCATCTTCGCGAGCCTCTGCCTCGTTGCGACAATTGCGATGTTTCTCGGCGTTTGGCGGCATGACAGCCTACCCGCCCTCATCGGGGCTACGGTGATGAATGCCGGTACCAGCGGCATCTTCGTGATTCTCAGCGCCAGCACGCTCGGCTGGGCGCAAGGCAGGCAGCCCGCCACGGACTACGCCGTGCTTTATGGCGCGAGTCGCCTTGTCGCCACGCTGTTGCTGATCGCGCTCGCTCAGGTCGTGGTCCATATCGGTTGGCCTGCCTTCTACATCGGTGCGGGTCTTGCCCTCGTGCTGGCGACCCTTCTTCTGCGCCGCGCCTTGCCCGATCTGCGCACGGCAGGTGATGGCATTCCGTCCCATCCCTCCGGGACTGCGCCACACGACATTCGAGGAGGTTGACATGATCCGCCATGATCTCACGCCTTGGCCGCTGGTCCTTTCCAGCATGAGCGGCCCAATGATGCTGGAAGAGCAGCTTGCATTCTTCGCAGCGTGGACCGGCTGGCTCGACCGGGGCGAGCGTTTCGCGACGCTGCGCGTCTTTGCCGATATCGAAGCCCTGCGACGCCCGGAAGGCGGGGCAAAGGAAGCCAAGGCCTGGCTCCAGGCCAATGCCGAGCGCGTCAAGGCTCAGGTCATGAGCATGGCGGCGGTGGTACCGGTCGAAGCCTATAATGAAGTGAGCCGCATGAACGCGGAAAAGCTGTTCGGCGTGCCGGCACAGACATTTGCTCGGAGCGATGAGGCAGTCGCATGGATCGTCAGGTTGCTTGCGGAGGCGAACATTGAACTTAAGCCTGACGCGGTGCATGAGCGACTCGGCGCCCTGACACGTTCCGTCTGATCAGAGTCGGCGGGGGCTTTGATGCGCCGCAGGCGAAAGGTCTCTATCGCGAAGGGATTGCCCAACACTTGGGCTGACCTGGCGGGCGAGACCTTCGTGACGCGTACCGGCGGGACCGCATCGCGCGCCTGCAAGCATATTGTTGAGCGTCTCGCGGGCGTCTCAACAGAGGTCATTGAATAAGCTTGTAGTGGAACATTCCAGATCGGATCGGACGTTAGCAGTGATCCAGGCCAGCTTATCGACTGTATGGCGAAACCAGCAAGTCGCGCGCAGGCACCGGGCACGTGCAACGCAGTGATCGGTAGTTCTAGGGCACGGCTAAGTATACCCATCCCCCCCCAGCGCGGGTGCGGAGCGATGCGGGTATGCGGAACCGCACGATATACACCGCGCCCCGCCGCCCTTCATGGGCGGGTCGTGGCCCACTCAGCGCAGATGTGGGACAGGTTTGTGTAGCAGGTATTGCCGTCCCGCCAAGAGGCGAAAAGCTATGTCATTGAATTTTTGATCAAATCCCCAATTTTGGCGCGCCGCGCCGGGTGAAGACGAAGACTATGTCTACGCCATAACCCTATAAAATCATGTGTTGCACGGTTATCGCGTGTCTCTTTATCGATCATGTGCCTGCACAGTGTTCGCCACCACCACGCGGCCCCTCCAGGTGGCTCTCCCGTCGCTGTCGATCGTGCTCCACTCCTCGCTGTCCGATCCTCGGACGAAGGGCGCGTTGCGTGCCATCACCGCGGCGTTCCGGGAGCATCGCGGGCCGAGCGGCAGACCTGTTGCGCTTCGAGCCTGACACGCTCATCCAGCAACGGGCGCGATCTCTTGCCCGCGCCTGTGGGCGGCCGAGACGAATGGGCGGCGTGATGACAGCTCAGATGTTCGGCGACGGCGATTGTCTGAATGAGGGAGACTAGAGGAATGCGCGACCCCTAGCTGGGTCGGCACGCCCTTTCGGCAATTAACCATAGGTGCTGAGTGCCATCGCCGTCGCACATGCTCTGCCGCCTACGCCTCGATGCGAGTCACCCGTTCGGATGCTAGCTGATCGACAATCGAAAAGGTGACGCCGGTCCAATACTCGCCAGCATCGGGTGATGTAATGGAACGCTCGGCTTGCTCGATGTGGCGATAGCTGTCCGACAACAGGAACGATTCCAAATCTTTCGTGGCGGCGAAGGACATCACAGTCACCCCGTCGATCCGGCTGGTGGCTGGATGGAAGAACGGTTCGCCCTCGACCACCGGGCCGATGCTGTGAAGCTGGACATACCGCCTGACCAACCGGTTGGTATCGGGCTGGCTCGAAACCAATTCGGCATGTTCGTGCAGCCAAAGACGGTGGAAGGTCTCCCGATCAAGCCCCTGACGCCGGACGTGCGTCTTCACGAGAGTTATGGCGTCGTTTCCGGCTGAGTTTGGCAGGATGATGAACTGGCGTGTCAGGAGCGGACCGAGGTCGCGAAAGATCGCCTGGTCTTCCGGCAAAATTTTTCGACGGACCCGCTCGGAGCCGAGCACTGCCCCAAGATCGTCGAGACTGGCGAAGTTGAGATAGGCCACGCCATCCCATCGTGGTCGGCGATAAGGCTCGACATGGCCGATGATGGTGTCGAAGAGTTGTCCTCTGTCATCCAGCGGGGGCCGATACGGCGGTGGGTTCAGGCTCGTCGGCCCCGGAGCCAGCCGTTGAATCTGATCATAGCGCAACAGCAGATCGATGGCCTTCTGATCGTCGGCCGCGTCTGGATGTAGGAACCGGACCCCATGCACCTTGCGCCAATATTCGCCCCAGTGCTCGAAGTTGATATTGGCATCGGGTTCGAACGCATTGGCAGCCGGATCAACCGCCGGATCGGCGAGAGGCTTGCCGTCTCGGCCTACGATATGGCCCGCCGCGCGGCTGCGCTGGTCGAGAGGGGTCGAGTCTGCCCGCGCTAGAAACGAAAAGAGCACGGTCAACGGGGCGGCACCGTCATCGGCTTCGGCCGTTGAGGGCGATGCAGCGGCAATGGTCATGAGTCAGTCTCCTTGAAAACCGGACGAATGATCGGAGGAAAAAAGGAGCGCAGGAGCGCGAGAAGGCTCGCAGTCGCTCCCGTCACGCACACACCGGCCCAGCCGTGATGGCTCCACGCCCAGCCGCCAACGACGGCACCGATGGACATGCCGGTCATCGCGGCGGTCATCAGCAGACCGTTCAATCGGCTGCGTGCGTCGGGATCGATGGCAGTCACGATCGTTTGATGCGACACGAGTCCCGCCATGACGCCGAGATCGAACAGAACTGCGCCGGCGATGAGGGCGACGAATGAATGCGGCATCACCAGCATGAGCGCGAAGGCTCCGGCCACCAGCAGGCAACCCAACCGGATGGCTGCAAGCGGCCCTTTGCGATCGACAAAGCCTCCGAACATGGGCGCACCGAGGGCACCAGCCGCGCCAGCGAGACCGAATGCTCCCGCTATGCCTGCCCCAAGCTGATAAGGCGGTTCGGCCAGCATGAGCGCGAGCGTGGACCAGAATGCGCCAAGGGTCGCAGCGAGCAAAGCCTGCGTCATGAGCGCCTTGCGAAGCAACGAATGGCGAAGGGTCAGCGTGGCCAGACTTCGCAGCAGGCCGAGATAGGTGCCCGCCGCCGGAGCGGATTGGCGCGGGAGCATCCACCAAACGGCCAGCGCCACGATCGCGACCATCGCAGCCGCAAGTCCGAACATGGCCCGCCAGCCGAGGAAGTCCCCGACGATCCCGCCGACCGTACGGGACAAGAGGATGCCGCACAGCAGTCCGGTGGTGACAAGCCCGATGGTTCGTCCGCGCCGCTCTTCCGGCGCGTGCTGCGCGGCGAGCGGGATGAAGTCCTGTCCGACACTTCCCAGCAATCCCAACGCGGCGCTTGCGACCAGCAGAACGGAAAGAGCCGGAGCGCTCGCCGTCGCCAGCAGTACGAGAATGAGCAGGGCGGATTTCGTGAGGATCAGGCGTTTGCGATCCACAAGGTCCCCAAGCGGCGCTAGCAACAGCATTCCCGCCGCGTAACCTGCTTGCGAAGCCGCCGGGACGAGACTCGCGGCTTCGGGCGAAATACCGAACGAAACCTGTACCAGCGGAATGACGGGCTGGACGTAATAGACGTTGGCGACACCGACGCCCGCGCCGATCGCCATTAGCCAGAGAAGATCCGGCGCATTGCCCTGCACACCTACGTCTTTGATATTCGATCGTGCCTCTTCCGGCATGGCTTCAACTCCTTGGGACGGGGGCCGGACAGCCGCACCCGGAACAAGTCTATTGGCGAATTCGCTGGAGAAAAATGCCAATTCGCGGCAAAGAGAGTTGACAAAATTTCGTCAATTGGAAGGTGAAATGGTTCCGGTCGAACACCTCAAGGGTATCGCCGCTTTCGTGCAGGCGGCCGACGCCGGCGGTTTTACCGCAGCGGCTGAACGGCTGGGTTTGTCGAAGTCGGGAATCGCTAAAAGCGTGTCGCGCCTTGAGGAACGGCTGGGTGTACGGCTCTTCAATCGTACCACGCGGCGCTTCGCCCTGACCGCAGAGGGCCAATCGTTCTACGACACCTGTGTGCGAGTCTTAACCGAACTCGAAAACGCCGAGGCGGCCTTAAACGAGCACCGGCAACGGCCTCGTGGCCGTTTGCGCGTCGACCTCCCGGTCGTGTTCGGCAGGCGCTGGGTGGTGCCGATCCTGCTCGATATCGGCGCGCGTTACCCTGAATTGTCGCTTGAAGTTTCACTGACTGATCGCCGGATTGATCCGGTCGAAGACGGCATCGACCTCGTAGTCCGCATTGGCGATCTGGATGACAGCACCACGCTTATTGCACGACGCTTGGGCCTACAGAAGTCCGTGCTGTGCGCCAGCCCAGCATACCTCGAACGTCATGGATACCCTTCTTCGCTCGACGAATTGGGCGATCATGCGTGCATCATCTTCGGTCGAGGCGGACACACCTTACCTTGGTGGTTCGTGGACGAAAAAGGCGTTCCTTTTGCTAGGTCTGTCAAAGGGCGTTTCGCGTTCAACAACAGCGATGCCATTTGCGATGCCGCTTTGGCGGATTGCGGCATCGCGCTGCTTTCGACTTGGTTGATTGCCGATCATCTCCGCGAAGGCCGGCTGATCCAAATCTTGCCGGCGATAAAGACACGCGGATTTCCAATTCATGCTCTATGGCCCCAAGCCCGACATGTGGCTCCGAAGGTGCGTGTCGTGGTTGACGAGCTAGTGGGCCGTTTCCTGACGGAACCTCTTTGGGACAGGCCTGTATGAGATGACCTTCTGTTAGATCCGTCATAAAGCCAGTGCCCGCTGCCGTCCAAGTTGCCATGACACCGATCCGGCCTGGACGATGCCGCTAACTTCTTTGCCGAGCTGTCGGTCGATAACCGGCCGCCATGGGACAAGCGTGAACTCATGGCTCTGCTCGACCATGGCGAACTTGCCGCTGGATAGCTGGACAGTCCCGGTGAACTTGCCGCCTAACCTCTCGCAATCGGTCGCGGCGCGGAACGACAGATTCTTGGCCGCCTATAGATCGAAAACAACATCGCGGAGCGCGCATTGCGCGGGGTCGTCGTCGGACGCCGAAACTGGCTGTTCGTCGGTTCTCGCACCGGCGGCGAACGGGCCGCTGCCATCTACACCATCATCCAGATGTGCAAGGCCAACGGCGTCGACACGCAGGCCTATATCACCGACGTCATCGCCAAGGTCGCTGACGACTGGCCCGCCAGCCGCTGGAACGAACTCATGCCGTGGAACTGCCCCCCCGAACCGGCCAGACTGGCGGCATGAGCGCCGAGACCATCCCCCGCCTGCATATCGTACTCGATGACATCGAACCCGTCATCTGGCGCCGGGTCGACGTGCCGGTCACCGCCAGCCTCAAGGTGGTACACGACATCGTCCAGGCCGCGATAGGCTCGGCGAACTGCCATCTGTGGCATTTCGAGGCCGGCGACCGGCGCTACGGCATCCCCGACCGGATGTGGCCGGAGAGCGGCATGACCGCTGCAAAGAACGTGAAGCTCGCGGCCCTCATCGACCGGGGCGTGCGGGGACTCGTCCACACCTACGACATGGGCGACGACTGGCGGCACACCATCACCATCGAGAGTCGGCCCCGGCGAACCCGACGTCAAATATCCGCGCTTCGTCGATGGGGAACGGCGCTGCCGCCCGAGGATGTTGGCGGCTTACCCGGTTTCGAGATGTTCCTCGATGCCATGGCCGACCCCAGTCACGAAGACCATGACCCCTTACGTGAATGGTATGGCACCCCCTATAACGCCGAAGACATCCACGAACCCTTCACCCGCCGCGCTGTCACCGCCATCGCCATCCGCCGTCACGCCGGCAAACTCACCTACCAGAAAAGCCGCGCTCAATAACAAGGCGGCCTACTGGCCACGCTTGCAGCCTAACTCATATCTGGGTTTTGACACAGCCTCGGTCTGGAGTTGCCGTTTTATGGCAGTCGGATTTTATCGGGCTTTAGCGTGGAATCGGACGTGTCGCATCCCGGTTGGTGGGTGGGCGGTGATCGGCGGCAATATCGCGCCATAGAGGGCAATCGGCGGGATTTGGCGCACCCGACAGGATTCGAACCTGGTGCACGTGCCTTTAGAGCGCCGAAAAGCGGTGCTGTTTTGATTCTTATTGGAATATATAACCGGCTTGTATTTGTTTGATTTGTTGCACCATGGCGTACAACATTATCCGGCCATGTTTTCCGTGATTTTTCCGCAAGGAATTCGTCAAGATTGGATCATGGCGATCGACTTGAGCAGGGTCAAGGAGCAGGATGCGCTGCGGGCGCAGCGCGAGCCGTTTTGGCAACGCATTCAGCCGGGGTGCTTCCTCGGTTACCGTCCGTCCGCACGTGAAAGTGCGGGAACGTGGATCGCGCGCGCCTACGATGAGGGACAACGCCGCTATCACCTCAAGGCTCTCGGCGACTTCGGCACCCTCCCCGGTCGTGATCGGTTCGCTGATGCAAAGAAAGCGGCTGAAGCGTTCGCGATGTTGGTCGAGTCAGGCGGCCGGCCTGCGGAGCGGATCGACACCGTCGAGGATGCTTGCCGACGCTACCTTGAAACCCACCCCGACGTTGTGGGCCGCGTCACATGCGGCATTTTTTCCGACCCTATCGCCAGCGTAAAGCTGACGAAACTTCGGCGCAGCCACTTGCAGGCATGGCGCCAGCGCCCGCAGCAGAAGCCGGCGCTGGTGACACGTCGCAAGAAGGGACCGCAGGTCACGCGCCCTCGCGCGCCGTCATCGATTAATCGTGAATTGGCCACTCTTCGGGCAGCCCTCAACAAGGTGCTGGCGCCAGGAACGCCTGGGACGGAGGCCGCGTGGCAGGAAGCCCTGCGCGCGATCCGAAATGCCGATCGCCAGCGTACCCTTTATCTCGATCGGAATCAGCGGCGTTTGCCGTTGCAGAAGATCGATCCCGAAGCGGAGCCGTTCGTCCGGACACTCTGCTTACTGCCGCTGCGTCCGGGCGCTGTGGCGCGCCTGACCGTCGCAGACTTCGACGCGCGAACGTCGGAATTGAGCATAGGGCATGACAAGAGCGGTAAGCCGCGGCGCCTCCCCATACCGAGCAAGGCTGCGGAGCTTCTCGGCGCCCGCGCTGAAGGGAGGTCACCCACCGCTCCCTTCCTAGCCCGCGCGAACGACAAGCCTTGGGCGAAAGAAACGCGGAAGCGGCCGATTGCCGACGCCGTCGCCGCCGCAAAGCTGCCGGTGGGGACTACCGCCTATACGCTCCGGCACAGCACCATCACCGACCTCGTCGACGCCCGGTCGCCGCTCCTTAGCGTCGCGCAGATCAACGGCACGAACGCGGAGATGATCGAGCGGCACTACGGCCATCTCAGTCGCACCGAAACTGTCGAGGCATTGTCAAAACTGGCGTTGTGAAACAAACCCGAAGACCCAATAGCCGTCATTCGAAGCTGCCAGACCGCTTCCCGCTTTCTGCCAGTCGTTCATCACGCGAGACCGAGGCAGTGACTCAAATGCTGGGCTGACTGTGTGTCGCCTATTGGGGGTGACGAGCGTGTGGGAAAACAGCTCGGCAACCAGATAGTCGGCGGGCGGGATGGTGCCGTGCGGGCGAAGGCGTTGCGCAGTTCCTGCTTGAACTGGCTGTCCCAGCCGCTCTTCAATGGCGTGAACGATGCCCCTATAACCCGGCAGCGAGCATCGCCTCGACGTCTTCTGGAGGCCAAGCTGGTGGCCGATCCGTCGATCATCGCCGCATGGCGGCGCGCCGATGCCAGCGCCAAGCGTCAGGCGACGGGATAGGGCACCGGGGCGGCAGTGTTCTCGTCAATGGTGAGCGCCCGCCCGATCGGCGGAAACGCCCGCTGCGGGCACGCTGGGCGCTCACACACCTTGCACCCGGCGCCGATGGGCGTCGCGAAGGAAGGATCGGCCAGATCGAGCCCCCGCGAATAGACGAGCTGCCCCGCATGGCGCAGGTCGCAGCCGAGCCCAATCGCGAACACCTTCTCCGGGTCGCCGAACCCGGCAGACCCGCTCGCCACTGTCCGCGCGACCCATAGATAGCTGCGCCCATCGGGCATCTGTGCAACCTGACGCAGCACACGGCCCGGCTGAGTGAATGCCTCATAGACGTTCCAGAGCGGGCAGGTCCCCCCGACACGCGAAAAGTGGAAGTCGGTCGCCGACTGCCGTTTGGAGATGTTGCCCGCACGGTCGACGCGAACGAAAAAGAAGGGCACGCCCCGCGCACCGGCGCGCTGGAGCGTCGACAGGCGGTGGCAGATCGTCTCGAACCCCACACCGAAGCGCCGCCCAAGGCGCTCAATGTCGTACCGCTCGGCTTCGGCGGCAGTCAGGAAGTCGGCGTAGGGGAGGACCAACGCGCCTGCAAAATAATTGGCGAGGCCGATCCGTCCCAGGCGGCGCGCCTCCGCATCGGCGAGGACGGGATCGTCGGCAAGGTCGTCGATCACTTCGCCCAATTCGAGAAAGGCGAGCTGGGTCGCCATCTGGAACACGCGCTGGCCCGGTGTCAGCGAGGCGGACAGCGTTAGCGCTTGTGCGGCGGGATCGAAGCGGCGTGGCGCGGTGGTAATATCGGTCAGCACCGCGATCCCGTGGCGCGCTTTCAACCATGCCGTCAGGCCGTCGTGAAGCGTGCGCGGGCTCAGACCCGCGTCGCGATAGAGGCGTTCGGCCGCTTCATCCAGCAACTCGACATGGTTGTGGCGCGCGTAGAAGAAGTCCCGAACCTGCTCGAAGGGCTGGCGGGCGCGGTCCCCGATGCTCCATTCGTCGCCCAGCTCGGCCGCCATCGCGTCACCGCGCTCGATCGCATCGCGATACCGCCGATGCAGCGCGACCAGCGTGCGCCCGACTGCGGGCATGTTCGTCGCCAGCTCGCGCAGTTCGGCAACGGACACCGCCTCCTCGACGTCGGCGATCGCATCGCGAATGTCGGTCATCAGGCGTGCCTCATCGTCCTCTGAGAAAATTTGAACGTCGACACCGAAGGCGGCGTTCAGCTTCAGCAGGATCGGGACGGTCAGCGGACGCTGGTTCTGTTCGAGCTGGTTGAGATAGCTTGGCGAGATGCCGAGCGCCTGGGCAAGCTCGACCTGCTTCAGCTTGCGTTCCTCGCGCAAGCGCCGAAGCCGAACCCCCATGAATGCCTTGCGCGCCACCATAACTTCGCAACCTTCGCAGATTTGCTAATCGACCTTCGCAGGATTTCACGCTTTCAGTTCTGTGAAAGCGCGACTGTTTGCGGATTATGCGAATATGCTTGCTGCCGCCCAACCGCAAGGTGCCGACCTTCTCGACCGCGTCCTCGGGGCAGCCACGGCACGCGCGCGGGATGTCCTGGGTGAAAGCGTTTCGCTCCATCGCTGCCACGACATCGAACTGCGCACTGTGCTGGATAAGGTCGCATTCGAGGCATCATGCGTCAGCCAGAGCGACGATGGCCTCGTCGTCGCCGTCTTCGCCAGCGGTCGCGACGCAGCGGGATGCGACTGCATGGTCGCCGCTGGCCGCTTCACCTTCTCGACCTTTACCCGACCGAGCGCGTCGATCGCCACGCGGCTCGCCCAATGGACACCGGGAGCCCCATGAACACTGTTTACCAGAAGCCGCTCGACGGCACAGCTCTCACCTACTTCGATGCGCGTGCCGCGATCGAGGCGATCCGCCCCGGCGCTTACGACACGCTTACGTACGTCGCGCGCGTGCTGGCCGAGCAACTGGTCCGCCGGTGCGACCCCGCACTGTTGAACGACGCGCTGATCCAGATCGCCGATCGCCGGCGTGATCTTGATTTCCCTTGGTATCCGGCCCGCGTCGTCTGCCACGACATCCTTGGCCAGACCGCGCTGGTCGATCTCGCGGGTCTGCGCGACGCCATCGCAAATCAGGGCGGCGACCCCGCCAAGGTCAATCCCGTCGTGCCGACCCAGCTCATCGTCGACCACAGCTTGGCGGTCGAGCATGGCGGCTTCGATCCCGACGCCTTCGCCAAGAACCGCGCGATCGAGGATCGGCGCAACGAAGACCGTTTCGACTTCATCGAGTGGACCAAGCGCGCGTTCGACAATGTCGACGTGGTGCCGGCGGGCAACGGCATCATGCACCAGATCAATCTGGAGAAGATGTCACCGGTGATCCAGGTGCGTGACGGCGTCGCCTTCCCGGATACCTGCGTGGGCACGGACAGCCACACGCCGCATGTCGACGCGCTGGGCGTGATCGCGGTGGGTGTCGGTGGCCTTGAGGCGGAGACGGTCATGCTCGGCCGCCCGTCGATGATGCGCCTCCCCGATATCGTCGGGGTGAAGCTGACGGGGCGGCGGCCGGAGGGGATCACGGCGACCGACATCGTCCTCGCGCTGACCGAGTTCCTGCGCAAGGAGCGCGTCGTCGGAGCCTGGCTGGAGTTCTTCGGCCCCGGTGCCGACAGCCTGTCGATCGGCGATCGCGCGACCATTTCTAACATGTGCCCGGAATATGGCGCAACCGCAGCGATGTTCTACATCGACCGACAGACGCTCGACTATCTGCTGCTGACCAATCGCGCGCCCGAACAGGTCGCGCTGGTCGAGACCTATGCCAAGGCAACCGGCCTATGGGGCGATGCGCTGGCGACCGCGCAGTATGAGCGGGTGCTGACCTTCGATCTGGGCGGCGTCGAGCGCAACCTTGCCGGCCCATCGAATCCGCACCGGCGCCTGCCGACCGCCGCGCTCCACGACCGCGGCGTTGCGAAGGATCTCGAAGGTGCCGTCGCGCAGGAGCGCGAAGGACTAATCCCGGACGGCGCCGTCATCATCGCCGCGATCACGAGCTGCACCAATACCTCGAACCCCCGCAACGTCGTCGCGGCGGGGCTGGTGGCGCAGAGGGCCAATGCGCTCGGCCTGACGCGCAAGCCGTGGGTCAAGACCAGCTTCGCTCCCGGATCGCGGGTGCCCGCGCTCTATCTCGAAGAAGCCGATCTGCTGCGCGAGTTGGAACAACTCGGTTTCGGCATCGTCGGCTTCGCCTGCACGACCTGCAACGGCATGTCGGGCGCGCTCGATCCAGTCATCCAGCGCGAGATTGTCGAGCGCGATCTGTACACGACCGCCGTCCTGTCGGGAAATCGCAACTTCGACGGGCGCATTCACCCTTACGCCAAACAGGCGTTCCTCGCTTCACCGCCGCTGGTCGTTGCCTATGCCATCGCCGGCACGATCCGGCTCGATATTGAGAAGGACGTGCTGGGCATCGCACCGGATGGCCGCGACGTCAGGCTTGCCGACCTGTGGCCGAGCGATGCCGAGATCGACGCGATCGTGCGCGACCATGTGAAGGCAGAGCAGTTCCGCGACGTGTACGAGCCGATGTTCGCCCGCTCAGGCGACGGCAGCGCGCCGGTCAGCCCACTCTACGACTGGCGTCCGCAATCGACCTACATCCGCCGGCCGCCCTATTGGGACACCGATGGTCTGGGTGCGCTTGCCGCCAGTCCGCGCACGCTCACGGAGATGCGCCCGCTCGCGATCCTGCCCGACAACGTCACCACCGACCACCTGTCGCCATCGAACGCGATCCTGCCGACCAGCGCGGCGGGCGAGTATCTTACCGCGATGGGGGTGCCGGAGGAGGACTATAACTCCTACGCCACCCATCGCGGCGATCACCTGACGGCGATGCGCGCGACCTTCGCCAATCCGCAGCTCGTCAACGAAATGGCAGTGGTCGACGGCGTGGTGAAGAAGGGCAGCCTCGCCCGGATCGAGCCCGACGGCACAATCGTTCGCATGTGGGAGGCTATCGAAACGTATCTCGGTCGCCGGCAACCGCTCATCATCATCGCCGGTGCCGATTACGGACAGGGATCGTCGCGCGACTGGGCTGCGAAGGGCGTCCGGCTCGCAGGCGTCGAGGCGATCGTCGCCGAAGGGTTCGAGCGCATCCACCGCACCAACCTCATCGGCATGGGCGTGCTGCCGCTGGAGTTCCAGCCCGGCACCACCCGCCTCAACCTGAAGCTGGACGGCACCGAGACCTTCGACGTGGTGGGGACGCCCAATGCGCGCGCCGAGCTGACGCTCGTCATCCACCGGGCCAATGGGTTGCGGACGGAGGTGCCGGTGCAGTGCCGTCTCGACACCGCCGAAGAGGTGTCGATCTACGAGGCGGGCGGCGTCCTGCAACGCTTCGCGCAGGACTTTCTCGCGTCGAGTGCGGCAGCATGACGCCGCAGCTCCGCATCCCGGCCACCTATATGCGTGGCGGCACCAGCAAGGGCGTGTTCTTCCGGCTCGAAGACCTGCCCGAACGCGCGCAGACGCCGGGCGCCGCGCGCGACCGGCTATTCGCCCGCGTCATCGGCAGCCCCGACCCTTATGCCGCGCATATCGACGGCATGGGTGCCGCGACGTCCAGCACGTCGAAATGCGTGATCGTCTCCCCGGCGACGCGTGCGGGCCATGACGTCGATTACCTCTATGGGCAGATCGCGATCGACAGCGGTGCGCTCGACTGGTCGAGCAATTGCGGAAATCTGTCGACGGCGGTCGGGGCGTTCGCGATTGCGGCCGGCTATGTCGATGCCGCCCGCGCAGTCGACGGCCTCTGCACGGTTCGCATTTGGCAGGCGAATATCGGCAAGACGATCGTCGCCCATGTGCCGGTCGCCGATGGGCAAGTCATCGAGACGGGCGATTTCGAGCTCGACGGGGTCGCCTTCCCGGCCGCCGAGATCGTTCTGGAGTTCGTCGACCCCGCCGATGCGTCGGACGCGCTGTTCCCGACCGGCCATCTGGTCGACACGCTGAAGGTCGACGACGTCGTCGTGCCGGGCGGTGTGATCCTGGCGACCCTCATCAATGCCGGAGTGCCGACCGTCTTCGTCGCGGCGGAGGATCTGGGATATACCGGCGCCGAGCTGCGCGACGCCATCAATGGCGACGCGGACGCGCTCGCCCGCTTCGAGGCGCTGCGCACGGCCGGCGCTGAGGTGATGGGCATCGCCAAGACGACGCGGGCACCGGCCATCGCCTTCGTCGCACCGCCCATCGACCATTGCACGTCGAGCGGCCGGGCGGTGGTGGCCGGCGAGGTCGACCTGCTGGTCCGCGCGCTGTCGATGGGCAAGCTCCACCACGCGATGATGGGCACCGCCTCCGTCGCGATCGCCGCCGCAGCGGCTGTACCGGGCACGCTGGTCAACAAGGCCGCCGGGGGCGGCGAGCGGACATCGATCCGTTTCGGCCACCCTTCCGGCAGCTTGGGGGTCGGTGCCGAGGCCAGCCAGGCGAACGGACAATGGATCATCACCAGGGCGGTCATGAGCCGCAGCGCGCGGGTGCTGATGGACGGTCATGTCCACGTCCCCGCCGACAGTTTCTGAGAGGAAAGTCAGACCGATGAACGACGTAACCACCTTCAAGCCGAAGAAATCGGTCGCGCTCTCGGGCGTGACGGCGGGAAACACCGCGCTATGCACCGTCGGCCGTACCGGCAACGACCTGCATTATCGCGGCTATGACATTCTCGACTTCGCCGAGACGAGCGAGTTCGAGGAAATCGCCCATTTGCTGGTCCACGGTGCGCTGCCGACCGCGGCGCAGCTCACTTCCTACAAGAAGAAGCTGCGGACCTTACGTGGTCTCCCGCGCTCAGTGAAGGAGGCGTTGGAGGCGATTCCCGCCGCGGCGCACCCGATGGACGTCATGCGCTCGGGCGTGTCGGCGCTGGGCTGCGTCCTGCCCGAAACGCACGATCACAATGTCGCCGACGCGCGCGACATCGCCGACCGGCTGATGGCCTCGCTCGGATCGATCCTGCTCTACTGGTATCATTTCGCGCACCATGGTCGCCGGATCGAGGTGGAAACCGACGACGACAGTATCGGTGGTCACTTCCTCCATCTGCTGCACGGCGAGGCACCATCCGACAGCTTCGTGAGCGCCATGCACACCTCGCTCATCCTCTACGCCGAGCATGAGTTCAACGCCTCGACCTTCACCGCCCGCGTGATCGCCGGCACCGGCTCGGACATGTATTCGGCCGTCGCCGGCGCGATCGGCGCCCTGCGAGGTCCCAAGCATGGCGGCGCGAACGAGGTCGCCTATGAAATCCAGAAGCGGTACGCGACCCCTGACGAGGCTGAAGCCGACATCCGTCGCCGCGTCGAGGCCAAGGAAGTCGTGATCGGCTTCGGCCACCCGGTCTATACCGTGGCTGACCCCCGCAACGTCGTCATCAAGCGCGTCGCCAAGGCGCTCGCCGACGAGGCAGGTGCCCAGCGCCAGTTCGCTGTCGCTGCGCGCATCGAGGAGGTGATGTGGGACGCCAAGCGGATGTTCCCGAACCTCGACTGGTTCTCGGCCGTTTCCTACAACCTGATGGGCGTGCCGACCGCGATGTTCACGCCGCTGTTCGTCATCGCGCGCACCAGCGGTTGGGCGGCGCATGTCATCGAGCAGCGCCACGACAACAAGATCATTCGCCCGTCCGCCAATTACACTGGCCCCGAAGACCTCGCCTGGGTCCCGCTCGCCGCCCGCGGTGACCATCTCGCTGCCTGAAGGAGTATCTCGCTTTGCCGTATCTCGTTTCTGCCGAACTGCCGACCGAATCCGCGGGCAAGCGCTTCCGCGCCGCATTGTCGCGACCGGGGATCTACCGTCTGCCAGGCGCCCATAACGGCCATTCCGCGATCCAGGCCCGCAACGCCGGGTTTGATGGGCTCTACCTGTCGGGGGCGGCGATGACCGCGTCGATGGGCCTCCCCGATCTCGGCATTATCACCATCGATGAAGTCGCCTTTTTCATCCGCCAGATCGCCCGCTCGGCCGCGCTGCCGTTGCTGGTCGATGGCGACACCGGCTATGGCGAGGCGCTGAACGTCATGCACATGGTGCGGACGTTCGAGGATGCTGGGGCCGGTGCAGTCCATCTCGAGGACCAGATCCTGCCCAAGAAATGCGGGCACCTGAACGGCAAGAGCCTGGTCCCGACCGTCGACATGGCGGCCAAGGTCGCAGCCGCGAGGAAGGCGGCGCGGGATCTGGTGATCGTCGCCCGCACCGATGCGGTCGGGGTCGATGGCTTCGATGCCGCGGTCGAGCGCGCACGGGCCTATGTCGAGGCAGGTGCGGACGCGATCTTCCCGGAAGGGTTGACCAGTCGCGAGATGTTCGAGGCGTTCGCGGCCGCGATGCCGGGCGTGCCGCTGCTCGCCAACATGACCGAGTTCGGCAAGACCCCGTTCTTTACGGCACACGAGTTCGAGGCGATGGGGTACAAGATGGTGATCTGGCCGGTCTCGTCCTTACGCGTCGCCAACAAGGCGCAAGGAGAGCTATACGCCGCGATCCAGCGCGATGGCGGCACGCACAACGTGGTCGAGCGGATGCAGACACGGGCCGAACTCTACGATGTGATCGGACTGCACGATTACGAGGCTCTCGATGCCTCGATCGTGAAGACGATCGTTCCCGAGGCCATGCCGCAAGCGTGATCGATCGAAGATCGCGGCCGGTGAGAAACCGGTTGCGATCCCCGCTCCGGCGTTACCCGATCGGTGTCAGCGTGTGAAAAACGCTGGAATGAAACACCAGCGACATGATCCCTTCTGCGGTCGCGGCGCGGTGGAGCCGTAAGAGGATGATGTCGTGGTCGCCCGCCGCGACCTCCTGCTCCATTGAACAGTCCAGCCGGGCGCCGGCATCGGCCGGGAACATCGCGCCGTCCGGGGTCACCTCGTATCCAAGCCCCTTGAAGCGGGCGCCGACCGGCAGAACCAGCGACAGGCCAGGTTCCAGTGCACCTCGTCGCACAATCGCCGTTCGGGCGGGATGCCCATGCAATAGCCGATGATGAGCATCCGGATCATCAGCTCCGGATCGATCGAAGGGCGGCCCGTCTCGCCGTAGAACGGCTTCAGCTCCTCGCGAATGCCGGACAGGTCGACGAACCGGTCGATCGAGCGCAGCAGATGGTCCGCCAGCACGTGCCGCTCCAGGCTGAAGCTGTAGAACAGCGCCTCTGCGCCACCGTCCGCTCGCCCCTCATCGGCCCGTCTTCGCTCACCTCGCGAAGGTTGAATCAGACCATCGACACGACTGCAAGACGGCCTTTCTTCAACACAATCGGGCGGGAGCGGCCGCCCTACCCTTCCGTCACGAAGACCCAATAGCCGTCATTCGAAGCTGCCAGACCGCTTCCCGCTTTCTGCCATTCGTTCATCACGCGAAACCAAGGCAGAGACCCAAATGCTGGGCTGACTGTGTGTCGCCTATTGGGAGGAAGGCGGAACGTCTGCAAACGGGAACCCCGAAGGCGATAGCCGACATCGCGCGGCACAGCCTTTTCCCGAAAACGATGGCAGACCGTGCGGAAACTCATCGGCTGGCTGCCACCTGATGGTTCTCGTCTGGACGGGTCAGAGATCACCCAGATCCGGGTTTGCGGCGGTGCTGGCGCTGCAATGGCTTCATGGGCGGCATGTCTGGCGCAGCGTCGACCCAAATAGCGCCCCGGATCAGACCCGTACCGCCCGGATCATGCTCGGCACGCCGATGAGGGTGATGGCCCGTCTGAGGTTATAGACGAGCGCGGTCAGGCTGAACTCGCCACGAACCTTCTCCAGCCCGCGCATGAGGAACGCGCCTTGGTTCATCCACTGCTTGATCGAGCCGAACGGGTGTTCGACCGTTTCCCGGCGAATGTTCAGGATGCCGGGCCGTTCGGCGCGCCGCTTGGCCATGCGCTCGAGCACCGCCTCGTTCTCCCAGCGGTTAATGCGGCGCCAGCGGCCTCCGGTGCAGCGCGCCCTGATGGTGCAGGCGGCACAGGCGGCGGGGCTGGAATACTGGATCGACACGTGGCCGTTCGTCACCGAGCGGTAGCGGGTGTCGAGAAGCCGGCCGCCGGGACAATGGTAGGCGTCGGCTGCCGAATTGTAGAGGAACCGCTCCTTGGAAAGCGGCCGTTGGTGACCGCGCTGCCCCGCTCGGGCCTGGCGACGTCCGCTCGCCTCGCAGGCCTCGATGTCCTCGCCCTTGTAATAGCCCATGTCGGCCACGGCAGCGACGCGCTCGACGTCGAGCACGATTCTGGCCGCGCCGGCAGTGGATGCGAGCAGACCCATGTCGGTCGCGGCGTTGGTGACGTGCTGCTCGACGATGAGCTTGTGCTTCGCATCTACCGCCACCTGAGCGTTATAGCCGACCGTGGTCTTTTTACCCGTCACCATCGCGCGCGCATCGGAGTCGGTCAGTGAGATCTGGCTCTCGCCGCTGGCGGTCAGCTGCTCCAGCAGCGCCGCCTGTACCTGCCGCTGCTCACGCACCTTGGCGATCTTCGCGGTAAGCGCCTCACGGCGACCGGGCCCATGGCCATCCTCGCCGCGGTCGATGGCGTCCAACTCGGTCAGGTATCACTCGATCCGCTCGTCGGCCACCGCCATATACCTGGCCAGCTTGCTGCTGGAGAAGTTGCGTCCCGGATTGTTCACCGCCTTCAGTCTCGTGCCGTCCACCGCCAGCAACTCGCGCCCGAACAGGTCGAGCCTGCGGCACAGGGTGACGAAGGCGCGGAACACCGCCTTGAACGCGCCCCGGTTGTCGCGGCGGAAGTCGGCGATGGTCTTGTAGTCCGGCCGCAACCCGCGCAGCAGCCAGATCAATTCAAGGTTGCGCGTTGCCTCGGTTTCCAGACGCCGGCTCGACCGCACCCGGTTGAGATAGCCGTGTAGGTACAGCTTGAGCATGTCGGCCGGATCATATCCGGGTCGTCCCGTCGCCTTCGGCCGTGCACGCTGAAAGCCAGCATCGCCCAGATCGAGGTCATCGACGAATGCGTTGATGAACCGCACCGGGCTGTCCGCCGCCACATAATCCTCGACCGACGCCGGCAGCAGCAGTGCTTGGTCGCGCGCATGACCCTCGATCTACGCCATGAGCACAGCATACGCCTGCCCACGGGCCTATGGAATCACCCGGCGAGTTTTCGCACAGTCTGCGGTCGCTTTCGGGAAAAGGCTGTGCCGCGCGATGTCGGCTATCGCCTTCGGGGTTCCCGTGTGCAGACGTTCCGCCCTCCTCCCAAAAACTTCTTATACAACATGGCTCGTTGAACCTTGGTGACGAGCTACCAACGTTCTCAATCGCCCACCTGCTGGTGCCCGCTATCAATTGCGACGCGGTCCTGGAGGCGCTCCTCTGGCAACACCTACGGCAACAGGTTACGAACTTCGACGCGTTCGTCTCGGGACAGAGCAAGGCCTTCGCCGAACATGCCCGAGGGTCCAAGGAGCTCGTTGACCACGCCATCAGGATTCGCGCGCATCCAAGTTTGCGCCATCATTTTTGCGTTCGGATCGTCGACTGCTTGCCGATCGCCGCGTACGAACAGGACCCATGCTGCAATCGCCCGAAGGATAGTTGGGGAGGATCGCCCCGCGGCACGATTGTCGGCAACCGTGACGAGCCAGCGCGCGCCGATCTTCTGTGAGCCATCCGCGGCAATTTGTATTAGTCGATGCGGCAGCGCAGGATTACGGAAGCGGGCAAGCAGCAGGTCGGCGTAGCGATTGAGATCCTGCCCCGGACTCGTTCTGATAGTAGGCGCGGCCTCATCTCGCATCAGGCGGCCAATGAGCGGCCCGATGGCAGGATCGGCGATGGCCTCGTGAACATAGGCATGCCCACGCGCCAGCCCTAGGTAGGCTAGCGCCGAATGTGCGCCGTTCAACATGCGCAGCTTGGCGGTTTCAAAGGGCACCACATCGTCGACGAAGGCGGCGCCGGCGAGATCCCAGCGCGGCCGGTCGCCGGCAAAGCGATCCTCGATCACCCACTGGCTGTACGGTTCGGTAATCACAGCGCCCTCGTCGCGCAGACGGAGCATGCTTTCCGCGGAATCAAGGTCCGTCGCCGTCGTCGCGGGAACGATCCGATCGACCATCGTGGCGGGGCAAGCCCATGTCTGCTCGAACCAGCGACGATGCGACGGTGAGAGTGTATCCAGATGTTCGCCCAGCCGCTGCCGCAGCACGCCACCATTGTTCGACAGGTTATCGCAGCTGATCAGCGTCAGTGGTGCCAGTCCGGCATCGTGCCGCGCGATGACCGCCTGGGCAAGATAGTCGTAGATGGAGCGTGGGTTCGCGCCGGCCACGGGAGCGCCTGCCTTTGCATCCTGCGCATACCCCTTTTCAGTCACGGTCAGCGTTACGATCCGCGTCTCGGGCGAGGCGAGTGCCGCGCTTACGCGCCCCGGCGCTTCGGGCGCGACGATCACGTCAGTCACGGCTTGGACCAGCCGTATAGCCGCGCCGCGTGCCTGCCTCTCCGTCACGGTGTACAGGCAGCTCTGAGGGGCGATCTGGTCGCGCACCTGCTGCGAACGCAGCGACACGCCCGTAATTGCCCAGTCGCGATCGCCCGCCGCCATCGCCAGATCGGTATAGGTCGCCTGATGCGCGCGGTGGAATGCACCGATGCCCAAATGAACGATGCCCGCACGCTGCTCCTGGCGATCATAGTCACCGCGCGCCACGGCGGCAGGCAGCTGATCGGCGGTCTCGGCGGACAGCCTCACAGCCGATACGACCGGCGGACCAGCCCGCTGGTCAATTCCTGTGCGAGATCGGCGGCCTCCCAGTCCTGCAGGCGATGTTCGGCGACCAAGCGGGCGAGGAACGCGCAATCCACGCGCCGAGCGACGTCGTGGCGGGCCGGAATGGAGAGGAAGGCACGGGTATCATCGTTGAAGCCGACCGTATTGTAGAAGCCGGCCGTTTCCGTCGTCATTTCGCGAAAACGGCGCATGCCTTCGGGGCTGTCATGGAACCACCAGGCGGGGCCGAGCCGCAGGCAGGGATAATGACCGGCAAGCGGCGCGAGTTCGCGCGCATAGACGCTTTCGTCGAGTGTGAAGAGAATGATCGTCAGGCCCGGGGCGTTGCCGACGACGTCCAGCATCGGCTTTAGCGCCTGCACGAATTCGGTCCGCGTCGGAAAATCAGCGCCCTTGTCGCGGCCATGGCTGCCGAACAGGCCGGCATTGTGGTTGCGATAGCTGCCAGGGTGGATCTGCATCACCATGCCATCGTCCAGCGACATGCGTGCCATTTCGGTCAGCATCTGCGCGCGGAACAGTTCGGCGTCTGCCGTCGTCCAGGTGCCGCCGACGATCCGCGCGAACAACGCTTCCGCCTCCGCCGGCGTGAGATCGGCGGTGGCGACCGTCGGGTGACCATGATCGGTTGCCGTCGCACCGGCGGCACGGAAGTCCGCGCGACGGCGGCGGTGCGCGGCCAGATACCCCTGCCACTGAAAGACATCCTCACCGGTGAGTTCGCCGAAGCGCTGCATCGCGCCCGCGAACTGTTCATGCTCGACATCGATTACGCTGTCGGGGCGATAGGTGGTGACGACCCGCCCCTTCCATCCCGAGGCATGGATGCGATGATGGGCATCCAGATCGTCGTGTGCGCCCTCGGTCGTCGCCAGGAAGTCGATGCCGAAGCGGTCGAACAGCGCGCGCGGACGGTAGGTATCGCTCGCCAGCGCATCGCCGATACGATCGAAGTAGCGGTCGGCGGTGCTGCCATCCAGCACCTCTTCAAACCCGAACACCTCGGCAAAGACGTGGTCGAGCCAAAGGCGCGACGGCGTGCCCCGGAACAGGTGATACCGTTCGGCAAAGGTACGCCACGCCTCGCGACGATCGGTCGCGGGCTCGCCATCGCGCCGCCGGATCGCCAGCGCGTCGAGCGGAACGCCCTGGCTGTAGAGCATGCGGAAGATGTAATGGTCGGGTTGGAGCAGCAGCGTGGTCGCGTCGCTCCAGGGCTGGTTGTCGGCGAACCAGCGCGGATCGGTGTGGCCGTGCGGGCTGACGATCGGCGCATCAACAATGGTCGCATACAGCGCGCGTGCGATGTCGCGCTGGACGGGATCGCTTGCGAACAACCGGTCGGGATGGAGCGCCAGGAGCCGGCTCACACCTGTGCCTCCGTCTTCTGCCGAGCATGGATCAGCCCGTGTTCCAGTCCTCGCAATTCGGCGAGTCCGCGCAACCGCCCGATCAGCGAATAACCGGGGTTGGTCACCTTCTCGAGATCGTCGGCCATCTGGTGGCCGTGGTCGGGACGCATCGGGATAGCACGCTGCTCGCGCGTGCTGAGAGCGACGACTTCGGCGACCACCGCAGCCATCTGCGCATCGCCGCCCAGATGCGCGGCCTCGTGGAAGGTGCGCTCACCCTCATGCGCGACGGCCCGCAGGTGGAGGAAGCCGATACGACCGCCCAGGCGGCGCACCATCCCCGGCAGGTCGTTATCGGCGCGCGCACCGAACGACCCCGTGCAGAAACAAAGTCCGTTGGCCCGGCTCGGCACGCGCGCGAACAAGATGGCGACATCCGCCTCAGTACTGACCACGCGCGGCAGGCCGAAGATCGGGAAGGGCGGATCGTCAGGATGCACCACCAGACGGATGCCAGCCGCTTCCGCCGCCGGGCAGACCGCTTCGAGGAACTCGATCTGATTGGCACGCAGCCGGTCCGCATCCACATCGCGATAGGTCGCGAGCGCCTGCAGGAATTCGGGCGAGCTGAAACTTTCCTCGCTGCCCGGCAGCCCGGCGATGATCGTGCGTTCGAGCCTGTAGCGCGCGGCATCGTCCATCGTCGCAAACCGCTGCGCGGCACGCTGCTGCATCGCGGGGGTATAATCATCCGCGGCGTTGGCGCGCTGCAGGATGTGGATGTCGTAGACCGCGACCGCTTCCCATTCGAAACGCAGCGCACGGGCGCCATCGGGCAGCCGCCAGGCAAGGTCCGTACGCGTCCAGTCGAGCAGCGGCATAAAATTATAGGTGACGGTCGTGATGCCATTCGCGCCCAGATTGGCGAGGCTGCGCCGATACGCATCGATCCAGCGCTCCCAGCCGGGGCCGCGCGTCTTGATCTCCTCATGCACGGGAAGACTCTCGACGACGGTCCAGCCGAGCCCGGCGTCCGCGATCATCGCCTTGCGCGCGGCGATGCGATCAGCCTCCCAGATCGTGCCGTTCGGCAATTCGTGGAGCGCGGTGACAACCTCGGATGCCCCCGCCTGCCTGATATGGGCGAGCGGCACCGGATCATTCGGCCCGAACCACCGCATCGTCGGCGTCATGCGATGCACCGCTCGCTGCTGATCAGCGCGCGCCACGGGCAACCTCCGCGATCTCGATCGCCGACACGATCGCATCTCCCCTGCCCGGCACGAAACCGAGGTCGAGCGTTCCGCCCCGCACCGAGACCAGCGTACGACGTTGCAGCGCCTTGCCGCTGCCGCCCGCCTCGCGCGCGATATCCAGAGCGGAGACGATCGTCTTACCGTTCGCGGTCACGCCGAAGACACGTTCGCCCGGCGCCAATGACGGTTCGACGAACGTCAGCGTCACCCGATAACGGCCGTCCGGCAGGGGCACCTTGTAGCCGAAGCGCCCGTGGCGATAGGTCGCGGCGACCGCAGCATCGGGCGTTCCCGCGATCTGGGCGGCGACGGCAGGCTTGCCATAGTCCGCCGGCTTGTTGAGCGTCCCCGCTTCGCCGCCGGCGAAGAAGGCGTCCGACCCGAAACGATGCGTAGCCGGTGCGGCGACGATCGCGCCGGCGTCGATCCGCACATTGGCCTGCGCGTCGGCACCAAGCTGCCACGACACGCGATCCTCGACCGGTGCGCCCGGGAAGCGGCCGCGTGCCACCAGATCGTTAGAGCCGCCGTCCAGCGCGACCTGTTGCCAGACGCAAATGCGGTCGGGACAATCGCTGCGGGTGCCGAGCGAGCGCCCGTTGAGCGTCAACTCCGTAGCGGGCGCATTGCTGTACACGCGCACGTCGGCGACTCGATAGGCGCGGTCGGCATAGCGGCGTCCGTTGATGTGAACGGTGGGCGTGGTGGTCCAGTTAGCCTTGTAAAAGTAATAGGCATCCTTTCGGATCGCCCGGTCGTAGGTCACCAGTCCCTTGGTATTGATGTCCTGCGCATCGCCCTCGGCGCGAATGGTGGTTGCGAAGTCGAATGAGTTCCACAACCACGTGCCCCAAAGGTACGGCCGCGCCTTCAGCGCCTTCCACGCCTCTTCGTGGATATAGCTTTCATATTCTTCCGGCTGCAGGCGACCGCGCGAATCGATCGGCCCGCCCAGCACGTCGTCGGTGTGGATCGTCGTCGCACCGCCGGCCCCATATTCGGTCACGGACAGCGGCTGGTCGGGCCGCTTCGCCCGCAGCATGTCGAGATGCGGCCCGAAATCGCCGGGCTTGCCGAAATACCAGCCGAAATACCGGTTCGCTCCGCCCAGGTCAGCCGCCGCCGCGGTTGTCGGGATGGCGGTGCCCTCGTCGAACAAGCGCCCCTCGCAACAGGTCGCAAGCGCGGTCGGGCGGCTGGGGTCCTCGGCATGCGCAAGCGTCTGAAGATTGTGCAGGAGCGGCATCGGATCGGGCGACTTGCCGTCGGGATAACCGGTCAGAAAAGCCGGGAACGAATTGCCGAAATCGACCTCGTTGGCGATCCCCCATGTCACGACGGAAGGATGATTGCCGTTCTGGTGGATGAGCTCGCGCAGCTGCTGGCGCGCATTCTCAACCAGCGCCGACCGCGGTTCCAGTTCACCGCGGCGCGTCCACGCCGACACGAGCGGAATTTCGTCCCAGACCAACAGGCCGTATTTGTCGGCGAGATCGTGGATCGCCTGACCGTGCTGATAGTGAGTCAGCCGGATGGCGTTCACCCCCATCTCGCGTATGATCGCCACGTCGTCCTCCACGTCTTGCGGCGTGATGGCCCAGCCCTTCCCTTCACGATCCTGATGATAGCCCACCCCGTGCAGTGCGACATGTTCGCCGTTCAGGTACAATCCGCTCGCGGGATCGATACGGATGGTGCGAATGCCGAACGGTTGCGACACCCGGTCGCGCACCTGCCCGCGTGCGTCGGTGACATCGACGACAAGGGTGTACAGATACGGGTCCTTCGTACCCTGCCACAGATGCGGGTTCGCGATTGCGAGCGTGACCGGCACTTCGGACATGGCGGATTGCGGCCCGCCCGCTTTCGACGCGGTGGCCATGAGGGTCGCCGCGCCCTGCGCCGTTGCGGCAACCTTGCCCGTTGTGTCGATCAGACGCGCGATGATGCGAACAGGCGTGCGGCCCTTGTTGTCGGTGGCGACGCGCGTCCGCACCGTGACACGCGCCGCGGTCGCATTCGCCTCGAGCGTGGACGCCGCGACACCTGAACCGCCGTGATCCTCCATGTCGATGTGGATGGCATCGGTCGTCACCAGGCGTACCGGTCGGTAGAGGCCGCCGTGGACGAAGAAATCGCCGGTCAGCGGCAGGACGTCGGCCGTTGCGGCATCCTTGTCGCCGGGCGCACTGTTGTCGACGCGGACGAGCAGCACGTTTTCCTGACCGGGGCGCAGTGCCTGCGTCGCATCGAGACGGAAGCGCGAGAATCCGCCGGCGTGATGGCCGAGCTTACGCCCGTTGAGCCATACGTCGGCGATGCGGCTGGCGGCGTCGAATTCGAGCCACTGTCGCTTTCCCGAAGCCGCCGTCCCTGCCGCCGCCGGCGTGAAACGCAGGCTGTACCAGCCAACGCCTTGCATTTTGTTGACCGATTGTTCGGTGTTGACGTGCGACGCCGCGTTTGGCCGGTAATAGCCGACCCGGTTCCACGTATGCGGCACCGTCACCGGTTGCCAGGTCTCGTCTTGCAGCGGCCCAGCCACGGGATCGCTCGCGGGCGCACCCAGGTGAAAGCGCCAGCCTTGACGGAGCACAGTTTCACCACGCACCGGCGCAGCCTGCACCACCACCTCCCCCACGCTTGCCTGCTGCGCATATGCAGGTTGCGCAACGATCGACGCGAGTGCGCTTGCGGTCGTGAAAAGGCACAGTGCCTTGGTTGTCATAGTGCCTCTCCAGCTACGGAGACCTGCATAGCGGCACCAAACTGGTCTTACCAGTTAATTTAGACGTCCACGGCCGCGCGATAGCGTGCGCGGGTCGAGGCGATCGTACGGCGCGCCTCTTCGATCGCCCGTTCTTCGGTCGCAAACAGCAGGTGGTCCATGACCGCGGACAGATGCGCACGCATCGCCGCGCGTGCGGCAGCGGGATCGTGGGCGCACAGGGCATCGAAGATCGCCTGGTGTTCGGCGACGACGGGGCGGACGTTGGCACGCCGCGCCTTGTCATGAAGCAAGGCGCATTCGGGCGACGTGGTCCGCACGCGCCAAAACTCGTCGATCGTCATCTGGATCGCGGCGTTGCGCGTCGCCTTGGCGATGGCGCGATGGAAATCCCGGTCGGCGTCCTCGGTCACGTCAGGTAGCAGGTTTTCCTCGCCGATCCGGTCGACCAGTGCCCTCAGCTCCTGCAGTTCCTCTGGGGTGATGTGGATCGCCGCGAGTGCAGCCGCTTCACCTTCGAACACCATCCGTGCCTCGGTCAGTTCGAAGGCGGTAATGGCGAAGTCCGGTCGATCCTCGCTGTCCCCCGGCAAGCGCCGGACGAACGCTCCGGACCCGATCCGCACTTCAATGAAGCCCTGCACCTCCAGAGCGATGAGCGCTTCACGCACCGCCGGCCGGCTGACGTTATATTCGACCGAGAGTTCGCGTTCCGCCGGCAGGCGGTCTCCGATGCCATAGCGCCCTGACGACAATTGTTCGAACAGGACGCGCGCTAGCCGCTGGTACAGCCGATCGCCCGACGCGGGAAACGGATCCGCGGCGGCGGACAGAGGCAGAGGCAGAGGCATGCGCAGACTCATTTCGTTGACAGCGGACTGACCAATATCACATTCCGCGCGGGAAGCGAGATAGGGGTGGCCGGTGCAGATCGTGGTAGCAGGCGAGGGAATGCTGGAACTGTCACGCGGCCGGACAGCCACGGCGGCCGCACCGGACGGGTCGACGTGGCGGCTCGGCTATGGCGGCGATACGCTCAACACCGCCATCCACCTGGCGCGCGGCGGCGATCGCGTCGCTTATCTGACCGCGCTGGGTGCCGATCCGTTCAGTGAGGGCCTGCGCGACGATTGGACGTCCGAGGGATTGGACACCTCGCTCATTCTGACCGATCCTGCCCGCCTGCCGGGGCTTTACGCAATCCAGACCGATGCCGAGGGCGAACGCACCTTCAGCTATTGGCGTGGCGACAGCGCCGCGCGGCAGATGTTCGCCTTGCCCGCCGCAGAGGCGGCGGTCGCGACCGCGGAAGCGGCGGACCTGCTCGTCTTTTCCCTCATCTCGCTGGCCATCCTGCCAGATGCCGGCCGATCCGCGCTGCTGTCGCTTGCCGGGCGGATGCGCGCGCAGGGCAAGCAGGTCGCCTTCGACGGCAACTACCGGGCGCGGCTGTGGGCCGATGCGGCGGAAGCCCGCCAGTGGCGCGATCATGCCATCGCCTGTTGCTCGATCGGGCTGCCGACGCTCGAAGACGAATGCGCGATGGAGGGCGCGAGCGCGAGCGCCACCGACACGGCCGCCCGGTGGCGAGCCACTGGCGCGGCGACGGTCATCGTCAAACTGGGTGCGGACGGGTGCCTGTTGCCCGACGGTCAGATCCTGCCGCCGCCCCAGCGCTTGATACCGATCGATACCAGCGGCGCAGGCGATGCCTTCAACGCGGGTTATCTGCACGCCACCTTGCGCGGTGCCGACCCGCGTGCCGCCGCCTTGGCCGGGCACCGGCTGGCCGGATGGGTCGTGATGCGCGCAGGTGCGGTGCCGGCGCGCGGCACGGATGACGTCTACGCGCGCCTGCTCGGCTAGGCGACAAGCGGCACGGCACGCCGCCGGCGGAGCAGTGTCCACAGTACCGCTGCGCCGATGAAGTCGAAAACGGCGAGCGCGGCGAACAGCGGATTGTAGCCGATCGTATCGGCCAGCGCGCCAATCAGCAGCGAAAAGCTCAATCCACCGATCCAGGCTGCCGATCCCGCCATGCCGCCAGCCGTTGCGACGATCCGTGGGTCGAACAGATCCGCCGCCAGCGTCATCAGCGCGCCCGACAGCATCTGGTGCGCGAAACCGCCGATACAGAACAGCGCGATCGCTGCGGCGGGCGACACGGTCAAGCCGATGCACGCGGGCCCGACCATCAGCAGAGCCCCCGTCGTCACCACGATCTTGCGCGAGGTGAGCAGGGACACGTTGAACCGACGCATGACGAAGGGCGCGTAATAACCGCCGAGCAGCGATCCCGCATCCGCCGCCAGAAACGGCAGCCAAGCAAAGGCTGCGACGCCCTTGAGATCAAGCCCTTTGGCCTCGACCAGATAGAGCGGGATGAAGAAACTGAACGTCTGCCACGCCGGATCGGCAAGGAAGCGCGGGATGGCGATGCTCCAGAAGTCCCGCGTGCGCAGCAGCGCGCGCCAGTTGGTCGGCCCGTCCTGGTGGCCCTGCGCCGCCACGTCGCGGCCGGCTTCGATATGCGCGCGCTCGGTCGCCGACAGCCGCGGATGGTCGGCAGGCGAGCGATAGAAGACGTACCAGATCGCCGCCCACACAATTCCAACCGCGCCGGTGACCACAAAGGCGGACTGCCAGCCCCAGATGGCGATACAGGTGACGACGATCGGCGGTGCGATCATGGCGCCCAAGGACGAGCCGATGTTGAACCAGCCGGTCGCGACCGTGCGCTCGTGCGGCGGAAACCATTCGGCGACCGTCTTCAGCCCGGCGGGAATCGCAGCTGCCTCGGTTAGCCCCAGCATGCCGCGGAACACCGCGAGGCTAGGCCAGCCCGCCGCAAACGCATGGCAGCAGTTGGCGACAGACCAGCCGATCGCAAACACGGCAAAGCCCAGCCGCAATCCCATCAGGTCGAGCAGATAGCCTGCAACCGGCTGCATCACCGTATAGGCAGCCTGAAAGGAGGCGACGACCCAGCTGTACTGCTGCGTCGTCATCGCAAACTCGCCTTTCAGCGTCGGCGCGGCCACCGACAGTGAGGATCGCGCGAGGTAGTTCAAGACCGTGCCGATGGTCACCAGACTGATGATCCACCATCGCGTACCGATGCGCATTCGCCCCTCCTTTGGTCAGGCCAATACGCCGATAGCCCGTCTCACTGTCAAGGATGATCCTTACTGCTGATCGACTTACCCGTTGACGCACTGAACAGATTGTCATAACTGGCCTGACCAGATCGCAGCCAATTGCGACTTCATCAGGGGGGATGTCCCATGCGAAAGAGTTATGCTCTGCTCACCGGCGCTGCGATGATCGCGTTCGCCAGCCCCGTGCTCGCGCAGGAAGGTGCCATTTCGGCATCGCCGACACCGCCGGGCAACGGCACCGCCAGCCCACTGTCGCAGCCGGGAGATCAGCAGGGGTCCAACACCTCGACCACCGACTCCGGCGCCCTGGAGGACATCGTCGTCACCGCGCAGAAGCGCGAACAGAACCTGCAGGACGTGCCGGTTGCCGTCACCGCCATTACGGCGGACACGCTGGTCAACCGCAACGTGTCGACCATTTCCGATCTGCCGCGGCTGGCGCCCAGCCTGACGGTCACGACCGGCGCGCTGCCGACCAACAATTCGATCAACCTGCGCGGCATCGGCACCGTCGCTTTCTCGACCGCGATCGAACCGTCAGTGGCAGTCATCGTCGACGACGTCGCGCTGCTCCAGCAGGCGCAGGCCTTTTCCGGCCTCAGCGACATTGCCCGCATCGAGGTACTGCGCGGGCCGCAAGGCACGCTGTTCGGCAAGAACGCCTCTGCTGGCGCGCTCAACATCGTGTCGCAAGGCCCGACCGCCAACTTCACCGGGGCAGTGACCGGCACCGCGACGACGGACGACGAATATCGCATCGATGGCGTCATCTCCGGTCCGGTCACGGAAGGCGTCGGCTTTCGCCTGAACGGATTCTACGGCGATCGCGACGGCTTCATTCGCAACACGTACGACGGCCGCCGCCTCAACAACGACAAGAGCTACGGCGTGCGCGGGCGGCTTGCGATCGATCCAGCACCCAACGTGACGATCGACTTGATCGCCGGCCACTCGGTTGCACAAGCGCGCGGCACCGCCCGCACCTATCGCAGCGTGCCCGCGGGCGCGACCGTCTATGGCGCGCCCGTCCAGCAGCGACTGGGATCGATCGTGCCGGGCCGTGACAATTTCGAGACGGCGTTCGACGGCCCCTTGTTCAACAAGAGCCGCCAGACGAACGGCAGTGGCCGCGTGACGGTGGACCTTGGCGTGGCAAACCTGGTGTCGATCACCAGCTACCAGGATTGGCGTTTCCGATTCGCGGAAGACTTCGATTATCTTCCCGGCACGATCCTGGGCCTGCCCGGCGGCATCGTCGCGCAGAGCGGCTTCCATTCGCGCCAGTTCGCGCAGGAATTGCGCGTCGCATCGAAGGGCGGCGGCCCGTTCAGCTATGTCGTCGGCCTCTATTATTCCGACGGCAAGACCGATCGTACCTTTGATCGCGGCCCGTCCGGCCCCGTGGTCGCACGCTGGAATTCCAGCAATGGCACCAAGACGTATGCGAGCTTCGCGCAGCTGACCTACGACCTGGCGGCGACCACCCATATCGACGCCGGTCTTCGCGCCAATCACGAAGACATTTCGGTCAACTACCTCAACACCAACGTGCCCGCTGTGGCCCCGGCCAACAATGCGACCTGCCTGTCGCTGTGCAGCGGCAAAGCATCCGACAGCGTGGTGACCGGCAAGATCGCGCTGCGCCAGGATCTGGCGGAACGGGTCATGGCCTATGTCTCGTTCTCGACCGGCTACAAGGGCCAGGGGTATGACATCGCGACGGGCTTTACCCCGCAGCGTGCCGCCGTGCCCGTCCGCCCCGAAACGTCGAACGCCTACGAGCTCGGCTTGAAGAGCCGTTTCCTCGACAATCGCGTGCAGCTGAACGTCGCCGCCTTCTGGACCGACTTCAGCGATTTCCAAGCCCAGTCGGGCGTGCAATTGCCTGACCAGACGATCCAGCTGCAGTTGAACAACGTCGGCAAGGTTCGCACGCGCGGCATCGAGGCCGAATTCCAGGCGCGCCCGGTAGAGGCACTGCTGATCGATGGCGGGATCAGCTATACCGATGCGAAGATCCGCGAGTTCCGCAACGCGCAATGCTATGTCGGGCAGACGGCGGCGCAGGGATGTTTGCCGGTGGCGGGCTCCACGACCGGCTTCCAGGACCTGTCGGGCAAGCAACTCAGCAATGCTCCCCGGTGGAAGTTCAACGTCGGCACCACCTATGACGTCGCGCTCGAACGGATGCCGTTCGACGCCTTCGTGCAGGCCGATCTGAGCTACCAGAGCTCGGTCAACTTCTCGCTGCTCAACGATCCCTATTCGGTCGAGCGGGGCTATGCTCTGGTCAACGGTAGCATCGGCATCGATCAGAAGGACCGGGGCGGTCTGCGCGTCGCGCTGTTCGTCAACAACATTTTCAACACGCACTTCGCCAGCGCCCTAGGTGGACCGTCGGGCGGTACGCCGGGCCTGATCGCGCAGACCTTCTCGCGCAACGCCCGCCGCTATGGCGGCATTCGTGCGCGCATGTCCTTCTGATCACGCGCAGCGTCGACGAACACGGTAAAGGAGATTGATGATGCGCAAGTCTAGGCTCGCGACGCTGGCGTTGACCGGGATCGTGGCGGCGGGGCTTGCCGCATCATCGATCGCGGCGGGGCGTAATGCGCCAACGGCGCCGACGTGGTTGAGCACCAGCCTATCGCCCGAGCAGCGCGCCGAGGCGCTGCTGCGCGCGATGACGCTGGAGGAGAAGGCCGGTCAGGTTTCGCAGCAGTTCATGTTCGGCACGTTCGAGGAGTTCGCGCCGAGCGTCCGCGACGGCAAGGTCGGATCGCTGCTGTTCGTCACCGATCCTGCGATCATCAACCGGCTGCAGAAGGTGGCGGTGGAGGAAACGCGGCTGAAGATCCCGCTGATCTTCGGCTATGACGTCATCCACGGCTTCCGTACGATTTTCCCGGTGCCGCTGGGCAATGCGGCATCCTGGGACCCCGCCGGCGTCGAGCGCGCGCAGGCGGTCGCCGCAGCCGAGGCGCGATCGGCAGGCATTCACTGGGCGTTTGCGCCGATGCTCGACGTGGCGCGTGATCCGCGCTGGGGCCGGATCGTCGAAGGACCGGGCGAAGACCCGTTTCTAGCGTCCGCCCTCGCCCGCGCGCAGGTGAAGGGATTTCAGGGCCCGGCAATCGGTACGCCCGGCCATATCATCGCAGGCCCCAAGCATTTCGCCGGCTATGCCGCCGCCGATGGCGGGCGCGACTATGACGGCGTCTACCTGTCCGATGCGCAGCTCTACAACGTGATCCTGCCGCCGTTCGCCGCTGCGGTGCAAGCAGGCGCGGGCAATGTCATGAGCGCTTACATGGATCTCAACGACATACCCGCGGTCGGCAACACATGGCTGCTCACCGACGTGCTGCGCGGTCAGATGGGGTTCAAGGGCTGGGTCGTTTCCGACGCGAACGGCACCAGGAACCAGGTCGTCCAGCATTTCGCACGCGACGAGGCGGATGCCGCGGTCCGAAGCATTGCCGCAGGCAACGATATGGAGATGTCGTTCGGCCCCGCCGCCTCCGCCGCGACGCTCGCGGCCAGTGTGCGTGCGGGCAAGCTGGCGGAAGCGACACTGGACCAGGCGGTACGCCGCATCCTGATCGCCAAGTTCACGATGGGCCTGTTCGAGCGCCCCTTCGTCGATGAAGCACAGGCCCGACGCACGCTCGCAGACCCTGGTCATCGGGATGCTGCACAACAGGCGGCCGAGCGCTCGTTCGTGCTGCTCAAGAACGATGGCGCCTTGCCCTTGCGAGCGGGCGCGAACGCGCATGTCGCGGTGATCGGCGCCAGCGCTAATTCGAAGCGCGACATGCTGGGACCGTGGGCTTTCCAATACGATCTGCCCGAAACGGTGACCGTGTTCGAAGGCGTCCGCGACCGGCTGGGCCGAGCGGCGACCGTGGAGACGGCACCGGGCGTCCAGCTGAAGCGCAACGTGCCCTCGATGTTCGAAAGCATCACGATCCCGGGCCAAGCCAAGCCCGAGCCACGGTGGGACGCGGCCCGCACCACGCGCGAGTTCGACGCGGCGGTGGCGCTCGCCAAACGCTCCGACCTCATCATCCTGACACTGGGTGAGGCCGAGGACATGAGCGGCGAAGGCGCATCGCGATCCGACCTGACGCTGCCCGGCGACCAGATGAAGCTGTTCGATGCGGTGATGGCGCTTGGCAAACCGGTGGTCGTCGTGACGATGAGCGGGCGGCCGCTGGCGCTGGGATCCGTGCTGGAGCGCGCGCCTGCGGTCCTCCACACCTGGTTCGGCGGCACGCGCGGCGGCACCGCGATCGCGCGTACCCTGTTCGGCGACGTGAACCCCGGCGGCAAGCTGCCGGTCACCTGGCCGCGCAACGTCGGCCAGGTTCCGATCTATTATGCCCACAACACCACGCACATGCCCCAGGACCAGGGCAAGCGCTATTGGGACATCCCCTCGACCCCGCAATTCGAATTCGGGTACGGCCTCAGCTACACCCGGTTTACCATCGGCGCCCCCAAGCTCGACACACCGGTGCTGCAGCCGGGCGGTCGGGTGACGGTGTCGACCACCGTCACGAACAGCGGCGACCGCGCGGGAGACGAGGTCGTACAGCTCTACATCCACCAGCAGGCCGGCCGCGCCTCACGCCCCGTCCGCGAGCTCAAGGGCTTCCAGCGCGTGACGCTGAAGCCCGGCGAAACGCGCACGGTGTCGTTCACGCTCGACGAGAGCAGTGTACAATATTGGAATGCCGCCGAGCGCGGCTGGGTGGTCGATCCAGGCACGTTCGATATCTGGGTCGGATCCAGCTCCAACGCACAGAACCATGGTCAGTTTTCGGTTGGCGGCGCCCCCCGGACAGGCCGAGGCTTTCTCCCGAATGCAACGAGATGAGCTCATGGGCGCCTGATCGGAGGAGAGGGAGACTGGTCAACGAGTCCCCCCGCTGCTGCCCGTCGGGCGGACGTGGTCCTGAAAGGCAATCAGCGGCCAACATCGAACACGCTCTTTCCACCTACATGCCGCCGTATGCTGTTGCCGTTCCTCAAAATGGAGAAGAGCTGCTCCATTGCATCGCCCACGCGAAAGCGAGCGCTCCGCTTTCTAAACATTGGGCGAAAGGAGCTTTCCAAGAAAATGCGGCCTAGACTGTGCGTTCCGCCGCCTGGATACGGCGCTCCGTCCGCCCGCCGGCCATCATCAGGCGGAAGGCTGTCGCGTCCGGGCGCGCCCATATTTGGCGAAGGCCGCCGGCCGCTCAACCCTGCTCTCGGTCGGCTCGCTTCGACCGAGTCCTTCGCGCAGATCCTATCCAGCGAGAACCGCGAACTGCTGCGCGTCATCCACGACCAGGCTCCCACCTCGCGCTGGATGAGTTGTCGCCGATCACCGGACGGACGAAGCCCAGCCTGTCACGAACCCTCAAGACGATGACGGCTCCGGCGATCGGGCTGTGACGCCGGAGATGATCGACGCCCTTTCGCAAGCCGCGCGCAGGAACTTGCGGATCGAAGGCGGCGGCTATCGGCGGGATCACCTGCGCGCCTTCGCCCAGCGCGTTGAGGTCGCGGACGACGAGGTGAGGATCATGGGGACGAAATCGGACCTGCTTCAAACCCTCGTCGCCGCTTGGAGCGGGGAAACGGCGGCGTCTGCGGTTCGCAGTTCTGTACTGAAATGGCGCACCCGACAGGATTCGAACCTGTGGCCTCTGCCTTCGGAGGGCAGCGCTCTATCCAGCTGAGCTACGGGTGCCTGGGTGGCTCGCCTAGCAAAGGCGTCGGGGTTGCGCCAGTGGTTTATGGGGCCTTGATACGCTTGGGTGGCGGGGTCTTGGGCTTGTAGGCACACAGGTCGGCGACGGGGCAGCGCCAGCATTCGGGCGTGCGCGCCTTGCAGATGTAGCGGCCGTGCAGGATCAGCCAGTGATGCGCGTGCAGGCGAAAGGGCTGCGGCGTCGCCTTGTCGAGCTTCAGCTCGACCGCGAGCGGCGTCTTGCCGCGGGTAAGGCCGGTGCGGTTGCCGACGCGGAAGATATGCGTGTCCACCGCGAAGGTTTCGGCGCCGAAGGCGACGTTGAGGACGACATTGGCGGTCTTGCGGCCAACACCGGGCAGCGCTTCCAGCGCCGCGCGGTCGTTCGGAACCTTACTGTCGTGCTGCGCGATCAGGGCTTCCGACAGCGCGATGACGTTCTTCGCCTTGGTATTGAACAGGCCGATCGTCTTAATGTGCTGTTTCAGGCCGTCCTCGCCCAGCGCCACCATCTGTTCGGGCGTCTTCACCTCGGCGAAGAGTACGCGCGTCGCCTTGTTGACGCCGGCATCGGTCGCCTGGGCGGACAGCACCACCGCGACCAGCAGCTGGAAGACGTTGCCCGATTCCAACTCGGTTTCCGGATGCGGGTTCGCTTCCGCCAGACGGCGGTAGAATTCGAAGACGTCTGCTTTTTTCACAGGCCGAGCACGTCGCCCATGCGATAGCGGCCGGCGGGCCGGCCGGCCAGCCACAGCGCGGCCCGCACCGCGCCCTTGGCGAAGATGCCGCGATCCTGGGCCAGATGGGCGAGTTCGATCCGCTCGCCCTCGCTGGCGAAGACGACATTGTGATCGCCGACGATCGAACCGCCGCGGATGCTGGCCAGCCCGATCGTGCCCTCGGTCCGCGCGCCCGTCAGCCCCGCGCGGCCGTCAACGCGCAATTCGGACAGCGTCGTCCCCCGCCCGCTCGCCGCGGCCTCGCCAAGCAGGATCGCGGTGCCGGACGGCGCGTCGATCTTGTGGCGGTGATGCGCCTCTACGATTTCGATATCCCAGTCGGTGCCGAGCCGAGTTGCCGCCTCGCGGACCAATTGTGCGAGCAACGTGACGCCCAATGACGTGTTGCCGGTCTGGAGCACCGCAATGTCAGTCGCCGCGGCGTCGATCATGGCATGCTGGTCGATGCTGAGGCCGGTGGTGCCGATGACCATCGGGGTGCGCGTCGCCCGGGCGGCGGCGACATGCGCCTCCAGCGCGGCGGGAGTGGAGAAATCGACCAGAACGTCGGATATCTGCGCAAGCGCGCGCGGATCGCCGCCGGCATCGACGCCGCCCGCCAGCCGCGCGCCCGCCGCCTCGATCTGTTCGGCGATCGCGCGGCCCATACGACCGCTGCTGCCGTAGATGCCGATCGCGGTCATAGCGCCCCCGACAGGTCACGAGGGGCGCACGAACACGCAAGGTTCGCAGAGCGACGGCGGCGCAGGTCACAGGTCATGCCGCCCGTCTGGCACAAGTCGAGCGCGCAGGACAGGTGGGAGCTTTGGCCGGAATTATTGATCGGCGCCCGACGCCACCCGCGCGCGACCGGGGTCAGCGCCGCGCGCCGAGCGTCAGCGGCGGGCGCGGCCGGCGAGGGCTACGACCCGGCCGGTCATCGCCGGCTCGTGCCGCGCCTCGCCGACGCGGAAGCGGCAAACGGCATCGGCGAGGCGCTCCGCATCCGCCGCCAGATTGCGGGCGGCGGCGGTGGTTTCCTCGACCATCGCGGCATTCTGCTGCGTCATCGCGTCCATCTCGCCGACCGCCGTGTTGATCTGGCTGAGCCCGCCGGCCTGCTGGCGCGCGGCGGATGCGATGCTGGCGACCGAGCTGCTGATGTCGGCCATCTGCGTGATGATCCGCTGGAGCGCAGCGCCGGTTTCGGAGACGAGGCCGACGCCATTGTCGACCTGTAGCGTCGAGGCGGTGATCCGCGCCTTTACGTCGCGCGCCGCATCGGCCGAACGCTGCGCCAGCGCACGCACTTCGGAGGCGACGACCGCAAAGCCCTTGCCCGCATCGCCCGCGCGCGCCGCCTCGACCCCGGCATTGAGCGCGAGCAGGTTCGTCTGGAAGGCGATGCCGTCGATGACGCTGATGATTTCGGAAATCTCGTTCGACGCGCGTTCGATTCCCGCCATCGCCTGCATGGCGCGCTCGACGACGACGCTCGATTCCTCCGCCGCGCGGTGCGCACCGGCGACGATCGTCTCGGCCCGGCCGGCGGTGTCGGCGGTGACGCGGACGTTGCTGGTGATCTCGTCCATCGCCGCGGCGGTTTCTTCGAGGCTCGCCGCCTGACGCTCGGTGCGCAGCGACAGATCGTCCGCCGCAGTGCGGATGTCGCCGCAACCCGACGCGAGGCCGTTGCCGACCGCAACCACTGTCTGGAGCGAATCCTGCATCGTCGCGGCGGCGCTGTTGAAGCTGGCGCGCAGCGGTTCGAATTCCGGAGTGAATGCGGCGTCGATCCGCACGGTGAGGTCGCCCCCCGCCAGGCGTTCCAGGCCCTCGCCGATCGCATCGACGACCTGCGACGTCGCGGTCATGTCCTGCACCAGCACCAGAACCTCCGCCCCGCCGTCGATCGCCACCGGGATCAGCGTCACCAGCATGCGCACGATCTGGCCGTTACGCATGTTGAGCCATTCGAACCGGGCATGGCCGTCACGGATGGCCTGCGAGACGCGTTCGTTGACATGTTCGATCGTCGGACGCCCGTCGCCCTGTTCCGGCGCCGAGAAGACCACGGGATTCTGCCCGAGGATCGCGGCGGTCGGCGCGCCATACACCTGCTCGGCAGCCGCGTTGCAGGCGACGAACCGGTTATCGCGCAACAGCATCATCGCGTCGGGCGAATGGCGGAAGACGGCGAGCGCAGTGCGCGCTTCGAGCGTGTCGGAAGGGCGTTTGAACAGCATGGTTAAACCGATATCGACCGTTTCTTAACATGCGGTTGACCCGAATCGGCACTATCGCTTCATCCGTGACGCGCGGACATGATGGCCTCGCCCCCCGCAACCGTTGCCTGCGAAAGTCGCGCAAGCTAATCTGCCCTGATGTGGACCACCGTCCTGACGATCATCGCGATAACCATCCCCGCGCTCTACTGTCTTGTGAGAGGGATCATCGACCTTCGCGCCCACCGTTATGGCTGGGGCCTGATCGGAGTGTTCAGCGCTGTACTGCTGTTCCTTATTCCGATCCCGACTAACGCCATTAAGGTAGACTTGCTGTTCGCCGGACAGTGATCAAGCTGGTTTGCAACGGCCGATATTTTTCAATCTTTTCAAGTGCGCGGAGACGTCCGCGCAGCGCCCTACTCCAATAAGCCACTGCCTTAAGGAGGTTTTCTAGGCTACTTTCCGACATCTGGTTTACGGCCATAGTGAACCTTTTTATTAACCCATGTTGCTTATCGGGTCCTCTCAGGAGGATCGCATGACTATCCGCAACAAGCTCTTTTCTTGCCTCGCATCCCTCGCCGTGGCGATCGTGCTGCTCGCAGGCGTGTCGCTGTGGAGCATGCACAACAGTAAGACGGCGCTCGATTCGATCCTGAAGGATCGGGTGGTTCCGATGCGCGATCTGAAGATGGTCGCAGACAAATATGCCGTCGATATCGTCGATGCGTCGCACAAGGCGCGCAACGGCAATCTCAGCTTCGCCCAATCGTCGGCAAAAGTGCGCGCCGGATTGCGCACCTTGCATCAGCATTGGAAGGCCTATCGCGCCACCCGCATCACCGGCGACGAAGCCGCGCTGGCCGACGAGGCGGAGGCGCGCATGCGCATTGCGGACGAGCGCGTCGCCGAACTCCAGACGATTTTGGATAGCGGCGATCGCGCCGCGCTCGACCATTTCGTCGTCACCTCTCTGTATCGAGCCATCGATCCGGTGTCCGACTCGATCGGCAAGCTCGTCGACCTGCAACTGAAGATCGCGGAGCAAACCGGCACCAACGCGACCGTCACCGCGCAGACGAACCGCACGATCATGATCGCACTGGTGCTCGCCGGGATCGCGGTGCTTGCCGTGTCGCTGTTCATCATCGCGTCGAAGGTCGTCGCGCCGGTCAAACGCCTGTCCGGAACAATCCGCGGGCTGGCCGCACAGAACGGCACGGCCACCGTGCCGCATCTGGATCAGCAGGACGAGATCGGCGACATCGCGCGGGCGGTCGACATCTTCCGCGATTCCGTCGTCAGGGCCGAACAGGACAAGGCCGCTGCCGCCGCGCAGGCGACCGAGGCGCTGGCGACCGGGCTTGCCGCCCTGGCCGACGGCGATCTCACCTGCCAGCTGAACGGCAGCTTCCCGCCCGCCTATGCCAAGCTGCAGTCGGACTTCAACGACGCGGCCGCGTCGCTGCGCAGCGCCCTGTCGCAGGTCACGGAGTCGGCGAGCGGCATCAACAGCGGCGCCAACGACATTCGCCAGGCTTCGGACGATCTGTCGCAGCGGACCGAGCAACAGGCGGCATCGCTGGAGGAAACCGCGGCCGCGATGGACGAGATCACATCGACCGTCCGGTCGACGGCGGAGCGTGCCGGTCGCGCCGACGCCGCGATGCGCGACGCCCGCGTCGAAGCCGAGCGTTCGGGCGAGGTCGTGCAACGCGCGGTCGATGCGATGGGCGGCATCGAACGCACCTCGCACGAAATCTCCGAGATCATCAGCGTCATCGACGGCATCGCGTTCCAGACGAACCTGCTGGCGCTGAACGCCGGCGTCGAGGCCGCGCGCGCCGGCGATGCCGGCAAGGGCTTCGCGGTGGTCGCATCCGAAGTGCGTGCGCTGGCGCAGCGCTCTGCCGAAGCGGCGAAGGATGTGAAGGCGCGGATCACCGCGTCCTCGGTTCAGGTGACGGCGGGCGTCCAACTGGTCGGCGAAACGGGCGACGCGCTCGGCCGCATCATCGGCAAGATCGGCGAGATCAACGGCCTCGTCTCCGCGATCGCGGCGTCGGCCGAGCAGCAGGCGACCGGCCTGCAGCAGATCAACACCGCCGTGTCCGAGATGGACGGCGTGACCCAGCAGAATGCCGCGATGGTGGAAGAGGCGACCGCCGCCGCACGCAGCCTGGCATCCGAAGTCGAGGAGATGAGCCGCCAGATCGCTCGGTTCCGGGTGGGCGAGGCCCCGGTGGGGGCCGCCGTGCCCGTCGCCGTCCTGCGTCACCGCCCCGCCCCGGCCGCGCAGCGTATCGCCCGCCCCGCGCCGCCGCGCGCGGTCGGCAATACCGCGCTGGCGGTGAGCAACGACGACTGGTCGGAATTCTGACCGCGGGGATGGTGGTGCGCCGACCGCCGGCCGCCACCTTCCCGCCACCCGGTTCCGGCCCTATCGTCGCGGATCATGACCGCCATCCGCAACATCGTCGTCCTGACCGGCGCCGGCATCTCCGCCGAATCCGGCATCGCCACCTTCCGCGGGCCGGGTGGGCTGTGGGAGGGACACCGCGTCGAAGACGTCTGCACGCCAGAGGCGCTGGCGGCGGACCCGGCGCTGGTGCATCGCTTCTACGACCTGCGGCGGGCGGCATTAGCCGAGGTCGCGCCCAATGCCGCGCATATGGCGCTGGCGCGGCTGGATCGCGCGTGGACGGGCGAGCTGCTGATCGTGACGCAGAATGTCGACGACCTGCACGAGCGTGCCGGTGCGACGCGGTTGCTGCACATGCATGGCGAGCTGAAATCGGCGCTGTGCGCGGTCTGTGGCATTCGCGAGGATTGGGACGGCGCGCTGCCGCCCGACACCGAATGCCCCAATTGCGGCGAGCCGGCGCTACGCCCCGACATCGTGTTCTTCGGCGAGATGCCCTATCACATGGACCGGATCGAAGCGGCGCTGGCGGCATGCGACCTGTTCGTATCGATCGGCACGTCGGGCGCGGTTTATCCCGCCGCCGGCTTCGTGCAGATGGCGGAGGCCTATGGCGCCGACACGCTGGAGCTGAACCTGGAGCGATCGGCGGGCAGCGGCTTCTTTGCCGAGACGCGGCTGGGGCCGGCGGGGGAGTTGGTGCCGGCATGGGTGGATGCGCTGCTGGCGGAGGCTGGCAGCCCGGCTGAGCGATAGCTCCCCCAAGTCCTCCTCATTCCTCCCCCGCCAGGGGGAGGTGGCACCGCGCAGTGGTGACGGAGGGGGAGGATAGGACGCCGCCCGCTCAAGTTGCGGGCGCGTCCCCGGCAGCGCGAAGGGAGGCCTTTACTCGACCCAGTCGAGACCGATGTCCCGGTAGATCTCGCGGTCTTCGTCCCAGCCGGGCTTGACCTTGACGTGCAGATAGAGGTGGACCGGCACGCCGAGGATGCCGGCAAGTTCGGTGCGCGCGCGGGCGCCGATGTCGCGGATGCGCACGCCGCCCTTGCCCAGCACGATCGCGCGCTGCGTCGGGCGTTCGACCAGGATCTGCTGGTGGATTTCGACCGATCCGTCCTCGCGCTCGCTATACTTTTCCGTCTCGACCGTGCTCGCGTAGGGCAGTTCGGCGTGGAGCTGGAGGTAGAGCTGTTCACGCGTCACCTCGCTGGCGAGTGCGCGTTCGGTGGCGTCGGAGACCTGATCCTCTGGATAGTGCCACGGCCCCTCCGGCATCGCCGAGGCGAGCGCGGACTTGAGCTCGGCGAGGCCGTCGCCGGTCTGCGCCGACACGAACCACGTGTCGGCGAAGTGCATCAGCGCATTGAGCTTTTCGGCGTGGAGCAGCAGCTTGGGCTTGTCCGCGACGTCGACCTTGTTGAGGATCAGGATCTTAGGCTCGGGCCGGTCCTTCAGCGCCTCGGCGATGCGTTCGACCTTGGGGCCGATGCCGCCCTTGCCGTCCACCACCAGCGCGATCATGTCCGCGCCTTCGGTGCCGCTCCACGCGGCCGACACCATCGCGCGGTCGAGGCGGCGCTGCGGTTCGAAGATACCGGGCGTGTCGACCAGCAGGATCTGCGCCGCGTCCTGGATCGCGACGCCGAGCAGCTTGGTGCGCGTCGTCTGCGCCTTGGGGCTGACGATGGCGACCTTCTGGCCGACGAGCGCGTTGACGAGCGTGGACTTGCCCGCGTTGGGCGCGCCGACGACGGCGACGAGGCCGCAATGTTGGGTCTGGGTCATGGGGCTTCTTTTGGTTGGGTGGCAGGCGTTGGGCAAGTCACTCCTCCCCCGCCAGGGGGAGGTGGCGGCGCTACCGCGCCGACGGAGGGGGAGGATACGGCACAGAGGTTGTTTGTGGAACCGCCCCCTCCACCATTCGCTGGCGCGAACGGTCCCCCTCCCCCGGCTGCGCCGAGGGAGGAATTTACGACGCCACCTTTGCCAGCAGAGCCTTGGCCGCCGCGGTTTCGGCGATCTGCTTGTTCGCCCCCGTCGCGGTGGCTTCCGCGAACGTCCCGATCTTCGCCTGCACGGTGAACCGTGGCGCATGATGCGGGCCGGAGCGGTCGACGACGACATACTCCGGCGTCCGGCGACCATGCGCGGCGGCCCATTCCTGCAGCGCCGACTTGGGGTGCTGCGGCGCCTTGTCGCTGCGGCGGACGCGGTCGCCCCAGGCGGTGCGGACGAAGGTGCGTGCCGCATCCAAGCCGGCTTCGCGATACCAGGCGCCGATCAGCGCCTCCATCACGTCGCCCAGGATATTGTCGCTCTCATACGCCCCGTCATCGCGCGCCTGTTTGCCGAGCTTCAGATGCGCGCGGACGCCGATCGACCGGGCGACGTCGGCGCAGACTGCGCCGGTCACCAGCGCGTTCAGGCGCTTCGACAGGCTGCCCTCGGTTTCCCTGGGGAACAGCTCCCACAGCCATTCCGCCATGATGAGGCCGAGCACGCGGTCGCCGAGAAATTCGAGCCGCTCGTAATTCTCCGCCGCCTGGCTGCCATGGGTCAGCGCGCGCGCGAACGGGGCGAGGTCGGCGGGTGCCCGGCCGAAGGTCTGCGCAATCCAGCTGGCGAGATCGGGGGTCAGAAGCCTTCTCCGATGCGGTTCCAGCGGGCGGCGGTGAACCAGCTGATCGGATTGAACCAGCGATAGTTGCCGTTGGTCGAGAAGAAGGTGACGACCGCCTTGCCCTCGATCCGCTCCATCGGGATGTAACCCATGCCGATTGGCGCGGGGAAGCGGCTGTCGGCGCTGTCGTCGCGATTGTCGCCCATCAGGAACACGCTGCCGGCAGGCACGGTGTAGAGGCCGGTGTCGTCCGCCTGCGGGATATCCGCCTGGTCGAGCACCATATAGCTCTTGCCGTTGGGCAGGGTCTCGCGGAACTGGGGGTAGCGGCAGATCGGCTGCCCCTTTGCGTCGACATCGACGAAGGTCGCGCCGCACTTCTGCTCGTTGAAATTGGCGGTCAGCGGCAGGACGAAGTCGGCGACGCGCTGCTTGGGCACGGGCACGCCGTTCAGGATCACCTGGCCGCGGCGCATTTGGATCGTGTCGCCGGGCAGGCCGATGACGCGCTTGATGACGTCATGGTCGGCGTGTTCGGGATCGGTATCGCCGGGGGCGGGATCGGGCGAGCGGAACACGACGACGTCGCCACGCGCGGGGTTGCGGCCGAGCAGGCGGCCCGGGATCGGCGGGAAGCCGTAGGGCAGCGACCAACGCGAATAGCCGTAATTCCATTTGGTGACGAACAGATAGTCGCCGATCAGCAGCCGCGGCAGCATCGATTCGCTGGGAATCGAGAAGGGCGCGAAGATGAAGCTGCGCAGGATGAACACGGCGACCGCCAGCTTCACGAGGAAGCGGATCGTCTCGCTGGTTTCCGAGCGGGGCTGTACCGGCTTGGGCGTCGCGGGGGCAGGAGTATCGGCCATAGGAGCGGAGCTTTAGCCGCCCCCGTGCGTCCTCACCAGTCGTTCCGGTGTCGGCGGAAACGGGCTTGTCGCCCGGCGCAGGATCGATACGGGACGGTCACGACTTACCCCTCCCCATGAAGGACGGACATATGAGCGACTGGTCTGCGATCGAAGCCCTGCCCTCCCCCAAGCTGATGGACCTGTTCGCCGAGGATGGCGACCGGCTGAAGACGTTCAGCCTGGACGTCTCCGGCATCCATTTCGACTGGTCGAAGACGCATCTGACGCGCGAGGCGGTCGCGGCGTTCGAAGCGCTGGCCAAGGCGAAGGACCTTGCCGGCAAGCGAGACGCGATGTTCGGCGGCCAACACGTCAATGTCACCGAGGATCGCCCGGTCGAGCACACCGCCGAACGCGGCGAGGGTAATCCGGACAGCGTCGCCCGCGCTCGCCGCTTCCACGAGCGGATGCGCGCGCTGATCGACGCGATCGAGGCGGGCGCGCTGGGCGACATCCGCCACGTCCTCCACATCGGTATCGGCGGATCGGCGCTGGGCCCGGACCTGCTGGTCGATGCGCTGGGACGCGAGGACAAGCGCTACGACGTCGCGATCGTTTCCAACGTCGACGGCGTGGCGCTGGAAGAGGCGATCAAGGATTTCGATCCGTCGGCGACGCTGCTCGTCATCGCCAGCAAGACCTTCACCACCAAGGAAACCATGCTCAACGCCGAATCGGCGATGCAGTGGTTCCGCGAGCATGGCGTCGAAGACCCGTACGGCAAGGTGATCGCGCTGACCGCCGCGCCCGACAAGGCGATGGAATGGGGCGTCGACGAAACCCGCATCCTGCCGTTCAGCGAGGGCGTCGGCGGCCGCTATTCGCTGTGGTCGTCGATCGGCTTCCCGGCGGCGGTGGCGCTGGGCTGGGGCGCGTTCGAGGAACTGCTGGAAGGCGCGGCCGAGATGGACCGCCATTTCCGCCTGACCGCGCTGCACGAGAATGCGCCGGCGCTCGCCGCCTTCGCCGACCTCTATTACACGCAGGTTCGCCACGCCGAAACGCGCGCACCCTTCGCCTATGACGAGCGGCTGCGGCTGCTGCCGAGCTACCTCCAGCAGCTGGAGATGGAGTCGAACGGCAAGGGCGTGACGGTGGACGGCGAGCCGGTCGGGCGGCCGACCGCGGCGATCACCTGGGGCGGCGTCGGCACCGATGCGCAGCATGCGGTGTTCCAGCTGCTCCACCAGGGCACGCACCTCGTCCCCGTCGAGTTCATCGCGGTGATCGAGCCGGGCGATACGCTGGCGGAGGATCACCATCGCCAGTTGCTGCTCAATGCCTTCGCGCAAGGGGCGGCGCTGATGAAGGGCAAGCAGGTCGACGATCCCGCGCGCTCGTACAGTGGCGACCGCCCGTCCTCGACGATCCTGCTCGACGTGCTCGACCCGCGCACGCTGGGCGCGTTGATCGCCTTCTACGAACACCGCGTGTTCGTGAACGGCGTGCTGCTCGGCATCAACAGCTTCGACCAGTTCGGGGTCGAACTGGGCAAGGAAATGGCCAAGGCTGCCGACCAGGGCGGGCAGGAGTTCGACCCCTCGACGGAAGACCTGATCCGCCGCGCCGGTCTGGATTGAGCCGGGCGTAAACGCTATGTGTATGGCTCTGCGGAGCCATACACATGCGGACGAATATCGAGATTGACGATGCTTTGATGGCGGAGGCCATCCAGCGCAGCGGCTTGAAGACCAAGCGTGACGTCGTGCAGTTCGTGCTGAACCGCTACGTTAACATCGAGCGGCAGCGTGAAGCGCTCGAAGGTTTACGTGGCTTGGGCTGGGACGGTGATCTCGACGCCATGCGAACCGACGACCCGGTGCGCGAATGGGGCTGACGCTCGTCGACTCGAGCGTATGGATCGACCTGTTGGCCAACCGCTCAACTGTACAGACCCGCGCGCTGACGCAGTGCCTTGATCGTGGCGACCCACTCGCGATCGGCGACCTAGTGTTGATGGAGGTATTGCAGGGCGCCCGCAGCGAACGGAGCGCCGATGATGCAATCCGCTTCTTCGCCAAGTTTAACAAAGTCCAGATCGCCGACCACCGCGTCGCCGTGCAGGCCGCCCGCAACTACCGGCACCTGCGCAGCCTCGGCATCACCATCCGCAAGACGATCGACACGCTGATTGCGACGCGGTGCATCCTCGACCGGCTTCCCTTGTTATACAGCGATCGCGATTTCGACCCTTTCGTGCAGCATCTGGGCCTTCGCCCGGCGCTCGCCACCCCGGAGTAACATCATGCCCCAATATGACTACGACCTCTTCGTCATCGGCGCAGGGTCAGGTGGCACGCGCGCGAGCCGCGTCGCGGCGGCGCATGGTGCGCGCGTGGCGGTGGCCGAAGAGTATCGCGTCGGCGGCACCTGCGTCATCCGCGGTTGCGTGCCCAAGAAATTGCTCGTCTACGGCGCGCATTTCGCCGAGGATCTGAAGGACGCCAAGCGCTTCGGCTGGCAGGTCCCCGACCAGTGCGACTTCGACTGGAAGACGCTGCGCGACAATGTGCTGGAGGAGGTCGACCGGATCAACGGCGCCTATACGCAGACGCTGGAGACGCATGGCGTCGAGATCATCCACCAGCGCGCCACCGTCAGTGGTCCGCACAGCGTGCGGCTGGCCGACGGCACCGAGAAGACCGCCGAGCGCATCCTGATCGCGGTCGGCGCGCATCCGGCCGTCCCCGCCTGCCCCGGCGCCGAACACGGCATCACCAGCAATGAGGCGTTCCACCTCGATGCGATCCCCAAGCGCATTCTGATCGCCGGCGCGGGGTATATCGCCAATGAATTCGCCGGCATCTTCCACCAGTTCGGCGCGCACGTGATCATCATGAACCGCACGCAGGACATCCTGCGCGGTTACGACCTGTCGATCCGCGATCGCCTGCTCCAGATTAGCATGATGAAGGGGCTGGAGTTCAAGTTCGACGCCAATTTCGAGCGCCTCGAAAAGGGTGAGGATGGCTGCCTGACCGTCCATATGTCGAACCACGAGCCGGTGACGGTCGATATGGTGATGTTCGCGACCGGTCGCGTGCCCAACACCGAAGGTCTCGGGCTCGAAGAGGCAGGCGTCACGCTGGAAAAGGGCGCGGTCGTCGTCGACGAGCAGAACCAGTCGAGCGTCGATAGCATCTTCGCGATCGGCGACGTCACCAACCGCATCCAGCTGACGCCCGTGGCAATCCGAGAGGGCCAGGCGTTCGCCGACACCTTCTTCGGCAACAAGCCCACCACGGTCGATTACGCCAACATCCCGTCGGCCGTGTTCAGCCATCCGCCGATGGCGGGCGTCGGCATGACCGAGAGCGAGGCGAAGCAGAAGCTGGGGTCGGTCGCAGTCTATTCGTCCGATTTCCGGCCGATGAAGAACGTGCTGGCCGGGCGCAACGAGCGCGCGCTGTACAAGATGGTCTGCGACGGCGTGTCGGGGAAGATCGTCGGGCTGCATATGATCGGGCCGGACGTGCCGGAGATCCTGCAGGCCGCGGCGATCGCGGTGAAGGCGGGGCTGACCAAGGCGCAGTTCGACGACACGGTCGCGCTGCATCCGACGATGGCGGAAGAGCTGGTGCTGATGAAGTAAGCGCCCCCCGTCACCCCGGACCCGGTCCGGGGTGACGGCGTGTATGGGACGGCGTCAGGCGCCGACGAACCGTCCAGGACGGCGTTCGTTCACGGCGCGCACGCCTTCGGCAAAGTCGGCGGTCTTCTGCAACCACGCCTGTTCGGCGAGTTCGTGGTCGGTCTGCGCCTCGACCAGCGCGAACAGATCGCCGCGCATCGTCGCACGCGTCGACTGCACCGCGAGCGGCGCTCCCGCCGCAATCTCCTGCGCCAATGCCAGCGCCTCGGCACGCAGGCGGTCGGCGGGCACCAGCAGATCGACGAGACCCCAGTCCGCCGCCTGCTCCGCCTTGATGCGACGCGCGGTGAGGTTCATCAACAGCGCGCGCTGCCCCCCGATCACCCGCTCCAGCACCGCCGAAATGCCGAAGCCCGGGTGGAAACCCAGCGCGACGAAATTCGCGACGAAGCGCGCCTCCGGCGCCGCGACGCGGAAATCGGCGACGAGCGCGAGGCCGAGGCCTGCCCCCACCGCCGCGCCCTGGATCGCGGCAACGACGGGCGTCTTCACCGCGTAGAGCCGCGCGGCAGCGACGTAAAAGGGGTTGCGCGTGCCCGCGGGCTGGTCCTTCTCAACCGGATTGTCGCGGGCAAGGTCGGCGCCGGCGCAGAAGATGCGGCCGTCCGATTGCAGCACGATCGCGCGTACCTGCGGGTCGGCGTCCGCCGCGGCAAAGGCGGCGCCGATCGCCTCGATCAGCGCGAGATCGGCGAAATTGTGCGGCGGGCGCGCGAAGGTGAGAATGGCGACATGGCCGTCGCGGGCGGTGTGGACGAGGGGCTGGGTCATGGCGCGACAGTGCCGTGGATTGGCCGGGCGCGCCAGTGGGGTGGCTTACCGGGTAGCCTTTGCAGCTATATCCGCCATGCCAGCGCAGGCTGGGAGCTTTCGCTTGCCGGACGCCACAGCCGATTACAGGAAGACCCCAGCCTGCGCTGGGGTGACGAGGTTCACGCGCTCAATGTTGCGCGCCGAGATAGGCGATCAGATCGGCGCGGGCGAGTGGGTCGGCGAGCCCGGGATAGCCCATCGACGTGCCGGGTGCGAAGCGGCGCGGGTTGGTGAGCCACGCATCCATCCGCTCCGGCGTCCAGCGGCCGCCGATGCGCTGCAGCGCGGCGGTGTAGCCGAAGCGCGGACTGACGCCGGCGACCGGCGCGCCCATCGCACCGAACAGATTGGGGCCGTTGCGATCGGGCGCGCCCTTGCGGATCGCATGGCAGGCCGCGCAGGCGTCGAACAACCGCTCGCCCGTCCCGGCATCCGCCACCCGCAGCAGGGCGGCCATATCGGGATTCGCCCCTGCCGCGCGCAGCCGGGCCGCGCGGTCCGCACCGCCATCGCCGCAGCCGGCGAGCAGCAGCAGCAGCACGACGGCGGCGGCCCCGCGCATCAGTCGGCGAACAGCAGGACCGGCGTCTCGAGCTGCGTCTTGAGCGCCTGGATATAGCTCGCCGCGTCCCAGCCATCGACGACGCGATGGTCGCAGCTGATCGACACGTTCATCAGCTTCGCCCGACGGATTTCGTCACCGCGGCCGGTGAAGACGGGGCGCTCGACGATCTTGTTCGGCCCGATGATCGCGACCTCCGGCCGGTTGATGACCGGCGTCGTCGCGATGCCGCCGAGCGGCCCCAGCGAGGTAACGGTGATCGTACCGTTACCGAGTTCATCCGGCTTCAGCTTGTTGGCGCGGGCCGCCTCGGCGAGGCGCGATATCTCGGCGGCGAGCTGCCAGACGTTTTTGTCCTGCGCGTCGCGGATGACCGGCACGGTGAGCCCCGCATCGGTCTGCGCCGCCATGCCGAGGTGGACGCGGCCCGAGCGCGTCACCACGCCCGCTTCGTCGTCATAGCGCGCGTTGAGCATCGGGAATTGCGGCAGCGTGCGGCAGATCGCGACGATCAGCAGCGGCAGCATGGTGAGCTTGGGCCGCGGACCGCGGTGTGCGTTGAGATCGGCGCGCATCGCCTCCAGCGCGGTCACGTCCACCTCGTCGACATAGGTGAAGTGCGGGATGTGGCGCTTGGCGGCGGCCATATTCTCGGCGATGCGACGACGCATGCCGATGACGCGGACCTGTTCGTCCTCACGCGCACGCGATGCGCCGGGGGCATGATAGCCTTGGCCGGCATTGTAGCGCAAGAAGGCGTCGAGGTCGGCGTGCCGGACGCGATCGGCGTCGGTCTTCACCTGGGCGAGATCGATGCCGAGATCGCGCGCACGGGCGCGCACCGCGGGCGAGGCGAGGACGTGGGCGGTGGGCGCCTTCTCCGCCGTTTGCCCTGAGTCTGTCGAAGGGCTGGTCGCCGCGGGGGGTGCGCTTGCGGCCTGTGCTTCGACAGGCTCAGCACGAACGGGGGATGGCGTATCGCCCGATCCCGCCGGCGGCGTCACGGCCACCGCTTCGACCGCCTCGACGCCGGGGTTCTCGGCCTCGTATTGCTGCGCGACCTCGGCCTGTTCCGCCGTCGCGGGCGCAGCGACGACCTCGCCCCCCGCATCTTCGGCGCCCGCTTCCTCGGTCTCGATCACGACCAGTGCCGCGCCGATCGCGACCTGATCGCCGACCTCGCCCGCCAATTCGACCACCGTGCCCGACACCGGCGATTCCATCTCGACGGTCGCCTTGTCGGTCATCATGTCGGCGATATTCTGGTCTTCTTCGACACGGTCACCGACGGCGACGTGCCAGGCGACGATCTCGGCCTCGGCGATGCCTTCGCCGATGTCGGGCAGGCGGAAGGTGAAGCGGCCCATCTTATGCGTCCTTCATGATCTTCTTGAGCGCCTGGCCGATGCGGACCGGGCCCGGGAAATACGCCCATTCAAGGCTGTGCGGGTATGGCGTGTCGAAGCCGGTCACGCGCTCGATCGGGGCTTCGAGGTGGTAGAAGCAGCGTTCCTGCACCAGCGCGGACAGTTCGGCGCCAAAGCCGGACGTGCGCGTCGCTTCGTGGACGATCATGCAGCGGCCAGTCTTCTTCACCGACGCCTCGATCGTCTCGATATCGAGCGGCACGAGCGTGCGCAGGTCGATGATCTCGGCATCGACGCCTTCGTCGGCGACCACCTGCGCACAGACGTGGACCATCGTGCCATAAGCGAGGATCGTCAGCGCCTCGCCCGGCCGCACCACCTTCGCCTTGCCCAGGTCGACGCGGTAATAGCCGGTCGGCACCTCGCCACCGGGGTGCTTCGACCAGTTTTCGGCCGGCCGATCCCAATGGCCGTTGAACGGGCCGTTGTAGATGCGCTTGGGTTCGAGGAACAGGACGGGGTCGTTGTCCTCGATCGCTGCGATCAGCAGGCCCTTGGCGTCATAGGGCGTCGACGGGATCACCGTCTTCATGCCCGATACGTGCGTGAAGATACCCTCCGGCGACTGCGAGTGCGTCTGGCCGCCGAAGATGCCGCCGCCATAGGGCGAGCGGATCGTGATCGGCGAGGTGAACTCGCCCGCCGATCGATAGCGCAGCCGCGCCGCTTCGCTGACCAACTGGTCGAGCGCCGGATAAATGTAATCGGCGAACTGGATTTCGGGGACGGGGCGCAAGCCATAGGCGCCCATGCCGATCGCGACGCCCATGATGCCGATCTCGGTGATCGGCGTGTCGAACACGCGCGTCTTGCCGTATTTCGCCTGGAGCCCCGCGGTCGCGCGGAACACGCCGCCGAAATAGCCGACGTCCTCGCCCATCACCATCACGTCCGCATCACGGCCCATGCAGACGTCGAGCGCGGAATTGATCGCCTGGATCATGTTCATGCGGGTGGTGGCGGGCGTGTCGATCGTGGTGTCGGTCATGGCGTCACTCATAATCCCTCTCCCGGCGGGAGAGGGAGGGAGCCGCGAAGCGGCGGAAGGGTGAGGGTCGGAAGGCAGGCTGCCCTCACCCGTCCCACTGCCTCCGGCAGCGGGCCCCTTCCCTCTCCCGCTGGGAGAGGGAGATACATCACTTGCGCGCCCATGGCCGCCCGCTCGCTTCTTCCTCGGCGATCATCTGCGCCTGTTGCTCGCGCAGGTGCCACGGCATCTCTTCGAACACGCCGTCGAACAGGCTGTCCAACGGCTGATGCAGCCCGTGGCCAAGGATGCCGTTCTTTTCCGCGTCCTTCTGCTGCGCACGGACGTACTCGGCCAGCTCGCGATCCTGCGCGGCGTGGCGCTCCTCGTCCCATTCGCCGATGACGATGAGGTGCTGCTTCAGCCGCGCGATCGGATCGCCGAGCGGCCATGCGGTCGGTTCGCCGGCACTGCGATATTGCGTCGGATCGTCCGATGTGGAGTGGCCTTCCGCGCGATAGGTGAAATGCTCGATCAACGTCGGTCCGGCATTGGTGCGCGCACGCTCCGCTGCCCACAGCGTCGCGGCATAGACCGCGAGCGCGTCATTGCCGTCGACGCGCAGGCCGGCGATGCCATAGCCGATCGCACGCGCCGCAAAGGTCGTCGATTCGGCGCCCGCGAAGCCGGAAAAGCTCGAAATCGCCCACTGATTGTTGACGACGTTGAAGATCACCGGCGCGCGATAGACGGATGCGAAGGTGCATGCGGAGTGGAAGTCGCCCTCCGCGGTCGATCCTTCGCCGCACCAGGTCGCAGCGATACGCGTGTCGCCCTTCGCCGCCGAGGCCATCGCCCAGCCGACGGCCTGCGGATATTGCGTGGTGAGGTTGCCGGAGATCGAGAAGAAGCCGAAATCCTTCGCCGAATACATGATCGGCAGCTGCTTGCCCTGCAGCTTGTCGCCGGTGTTCGAATAGATCTGGTTCATCATCTCGACCAGCGGATAGCCGCGCGCGATGAGCAGCCCTTGCTGGCGATAGGACGGGAAGCACATGTCGTCGGCGTCCAGCGCCTGCGCCGCGGCGATCGCAACCGCCTCTTCGCCGGTCGCCTTCATGTAGAAGCTGGTCTTGCCCTGCCGCTGCGCCCGGAACATGCGCTCGTCGAACGCGCGCAGCAGTGCCATGTTGCGCAGCATGCGGCGCAGCATATCGGGCGACAGCTTGGGGTCCCACGGGCCGACCGCGCGCCCGTCCTCGTCGAGGACGCGCACCATCGTATAGGCGAGGTCGGTGAAATCGTGCGCCGATTCGGCGGTGTCGGGCCGTCGTGCGGCACCGGCCGGGGGGATGTCCACGCCGACGAAATCGACGGGATCGCCGGGGCGGAACTTAGGTTCCGGCACGTGCAGCCGCAGGGGCTGCAAATTGGCGCGAGGATGCTCGCCGGCCACGTTTCTCTCCTGTCCGTGCCCCGCGGGAGTCGCCGGCACCGTTGATCGATACTTTCGCGCCGTTGTAATTAGATTTCAAGCGAGATTTTGGCTCGGTCCTCCCCCGCCAGGGGGAGGTGGCGCGCCCGCAGGGCGTGACGGAGGGGGAGGAAGGCGGTGTTCCTGCTAATCGGGATTCACCCTGTCCTCCCCCTCCACCCCCACGCTGGCGCGTGGCGGTCCCAGCATCGGGTCGGATCGTCCCCCGGACGATCCTTGAGCATGCGGGGCATGCGCAACCCGATGCCCCCTGGCGGGAGAGGACTTTATCCCACCGTCTGTTCTATGACACCGAAGATCGGGTGGTGCTTGTCGTCCTCCGCCCAGATGCGCACGGTGTCGCCCGGCTTGAGGAACGGCGTCGTCGCCTTGCCGGTCGCGATCGTTTCGACGGTGCGCAGCTCGGCGAGGCAGCAATAGCCGACGCCGCCGTCGGCGATCGTCTTGCCGGGGCCACCGTCGGCACCGCGGTTGCTGACGGTGCCCGATCCGACGATCGTCCCCGCGCCCAGCGCGCGCGTCTTGGCGGCGTGCGCGACGAGCGTGCCGAAGTCGAAGGTCATGTCCTCGCCCGCCTCGACCCGGCCGAAGGGCTGACCGTTAAGGTCGACGTTGAGCTTGCGGTGGAGCTTGCCGTCCCGCCACCAATCACCCAGCGTATCGGGGGTCACGAACACGGGCGAGAAGGCGCTGGCCGGTTTGGACTGGAAGAAGCCGAATCCCTTGGCGAGCTCGCCGGGGATCAGCCCGCGCAGCGACACGTCGTTGGTCAGGCCGACGAGGCGGATCGCGGCGAGCGCCTCCTCGCGGCTTGCGCCCAGCGGTACGTCGCCGGTGACGACGACGACCTCCGCCTCCATGTCGCAGCCCCAGCTCTCGTCGCCGAGCGGAATGGGATCGCGGGGGCCGAGGAAGCCGTCCGACCCGCCCTGGTACATCAGCGGATCGTGCCAGAAGCTGTCCGGCATCTCGGCCCCGCGCGCCTGACGGACGAGGGCGACGTGGTTCACATAGGCCGAGCCGTCCGCCCATTGATAGGCGCGCGGCAGCGGCGATGCGGCGTCATGTTCGTGGAAGCGTTCGCGCGGGATCACCGCATGCTCCAGATCGGTCGCCAGATTCTGGAGGTCGGGCAGATACCGGTCCCAATCGTCGAGCGCCGCCTGCAACGTCGGCACGATATGGCCCGCGTCCGCGCACCAGGCGAGGTCGTTCGAGACGACGACGAGCCTGCCGTCACGCTTGTGCTTCAGACTGGCGAGTTTCATCGGGCATCCTCTTTTGGTTGGGGGCCCATGCTATCGTCGGCGGTGACGGGATGCACCGAAAAAGTCTCAGGCGTTACGATCTCCTCCATCCGTTCGTGCTGAGCCTGTCGAAGCACGGGTGGCCCCAGGCGCGGCGCTAGGGGAAACCCGCCCTTCGACAGGCTCAGGGCGATCGGCAGGGGTTTCCGAGGCTGTCCGTAACATTTGTTATTTTGTCTTGACGCCAGGCGCCGGCATCCGCAGCCTCTCACCCAAAGTTACGAGGAGAGGATCATGACGCTGGACGATGTCGCGGGCCGCAGCGCCTATGACGGGGATCACGAGGCGTTCCGGCAAAGCGTACGCCAGTTCCTGCGCAAGGAAGGCGTGCCGCATGTCGCCGAGTGGGAGGCGAACCGACTGGTGCCGCCCGCCTTCTGGCGCGCGGCGGGCGCGGTCGGCATGCTGTGCCCGACGGTGCCGGAAGAGTACGGCGGGCTGGGCCTCGATTTCGGCTATAACGCGATCGTCAACGAAGAGCTGACCTACAACGGCGTCCCCGCCGGCTTCACGCTGCAATCGGACATCGTCGTCGGCTATCTGGAGCATTACGGGTCGGAGGAGCAGAAGCGCCACTGGCTGCCGCGCATGGTGTCGGGCGAAACGATCACCGCGATCGCGATGACCGAACCGGGCACGGGCAGCGACCTCCAGTCGATCCGCACCACGGCGAAGCGAGACGGCAACCACTACGTCCTCAACGGCAGCAAAACCTATATCACCAACGGCCAGAACGCCGATCTGGTGCTGGTGGTCGCCAAGACCGATCCCGACGCCAAGCCCGCGTGGCGCGGCATGTCGATCATCCTGGTCGAGGCGGAACGCGACGGCTTTCGCCGCGGGCGCAAGCTCGACAAGATCGGGCAGGAAGCGGCCGACACGTCCGAATTGTTCTTCGACGACGTGCGCGTGCCGATCACCAATTGCTTAGGCGAAGAGGGCAAGGGCTTCGTCTATCTGATGAGCCAGCTGCCGCAGGAGCGGCTGTCGATCGCGGTCGGCGCGCAGGCGTCGGCACAGAAGGCGTTCGACGATACCGTCGCCTTCACCAAGGATCGCAAGGCGTTCGCCGGCGTGGTGTTCGACTTCCAGAACACGCGCTTCGTGCTGGCGGGCATCAAGACGAAGCTGCAGGTCGGCTGGGCGCATCTCGACTGGGCGATCCGCCGGCATCTGGCGGGCGAGCTGACCAACGAAGAGGGCGCGGCCGCCAAGCTGTGGCACACCGAATTGCAATGGGAGGTGCTCGACGCCTGCCTTCAGCTGCACGGCGGCGCGGGCTATATGAACGAATATCCGATCGCGCGGGCATGGCGGTCGGCGCGCGTGACGCGGATCTACGGCGGCACGAACGAGATCATGAAAGAGGTGATCGGGCGGGCATTGTAATGTCGTCCCGATAGCCTGCCCGTCATTGCGAGCGCAGCGAAGCAATCCAGAGCCGCGCGCGATACGCTCTGGATTGCCGCGTCGCTTCGCTCCTCGCAATGACGCGGTCTGTGATGCGACGTGGCGCGCAAACCAAGGCCAGCCACCTTGACTTTTGCGGCAGTGCAGCGCACATGCCGGGCTATCGAGGCGTCATGCAGCGTGAACGGGTTGGCCCTGCCACCCCCGGCTCCGCCTCGGTCGTTAGCTGAAGGCTTCCCTTTTCACGCGGGGTGTCGGTTTCCCCCGCCGCACCGGCGTGCCCTCTCCTTTGGACGGCGCGCTGGCGAGGCCGTTTTTGAAGGTTGTTATTCCATGTCATTCGCTCATCTCGGCCTTGCCGAGCCGCTCGTCCGTGCGCTCGAGGCCAAGGGCTATGCCACCCCCACGCCGATCCAGGCGCAGTCGATTCCGATCCTGCTGGAAGGCAATGATCTGCTCGGTATCGCGCAGACCGGCACCGGCAAGACCGCGGCGTTCGTGCTGCCGTCGATCCAGCGCCTGGTCGCCGCGCAGAAGCGCGTTCTGCCGACGCATGTCCGCATGCTCGTCCTCGCGCCCACGCGCGAACTCGCCAGCCAGATCGCCGACAATGCGCGCGGCTATGGCCAGTTTTCCAAGCTCAGCGTCGCGACCGTGTTCGGCGGCACCAGCATCAATAAGAACCGCCAGGACCTGAGCCGCGGCGTCGACATTCTCGTCGCGACGCCGGGCCGCCTGATCGACCTGGTCGAGCAGGGCATGTGCAACCTGTCGATGATCGAGATCCTGGTCCTCGACGAAGCCGATCAGATGATGGACCTCGGCTTCATCCACGCGCTCAAGAAGATCGTGCGGATGATCCCGCGCAAGCGCCAAACCCTGTTCTTCTCCGCGACGATGCCGACCGCGATCCGCGATCTCGCCGGCCAGTTCCTCACCAACCCGAAGACTGTGTCGGTGGTGCCGGAATCGACCACCGCCGAGCGCGTCGATCAGTATGTCACCTTCGTCAACCAGACGGAGAAGCAGGCGCTGCTGACGCTGGTGCTGCAGGATCCCGCGATCGACCGCGCGCTCGTCTTCACGCGCACCAAGCATGGCGCCGACCGTGTCGTGAAGCTGCTCGCCGGCAACGGCATCGCGGCCAACGCTATCCACGGCAACAAGAGCCAGGGCCAGCGCGAACGGGCCTTGGGTGAGTTCAAGGACGGCAAGACCAAGGTGCTGGTCGCCACCGACATCGCCGCGCGCGGCATCGACGTGTCGGGCGTCAGCCATGTCGTCAACTTCGAGCTGCCGAACGTCGCGGAACAGTATGTCCACCGCATCGGCCGCACCGCACGCGCAGGCAACAGCGGCATCGCCATCGCCTTCTGCGCCGATGACGAGCGTCCGTACCTGAAGGACATCGAGAAGATCACGCGCCAGAAGGTGACCGTGCGTCCGCTGCCGGAGAATTTCACCGGCCTCGCCAACGAGATCAAGGCGACGCGCATCAAGGCGATCGGTGCGGACCCCGCGCCGCGCGCCGACCTGCCGCGCGGCCAGCGCCAGCCGGCCCGCCCGCGCGCGACGCATGCGCCGACCGCGACGCGCAACTATGCCAACGCCAGCCGTCGTGGCGGCGGTGGCGGCCGCGGCCGTTCGGGCGGCGGCGGCCGTGGACAGGGTGCCGGCGCGGCGCGCTGACCCCCTTCCTTTCGCGACTTTGATGGCGGCCCGGCGAGCATCCCTCGCCGGGCCGTTGTCATGTCCGGCAACCGCGTTGCGGGTTCGCGCATTGTCCATGGCAAAGGAGAGCAGCCATGGACGTGTCGACCACTCCCGTCGCCGAACGGATCGCCCGCGTGCTGGCGGGGCAGCGGATCAGCGTGAATGCTGGCGGCGATACCGAAAGCGCGAGCGATCAGGTGGACAGCGCGTGGCGCGATTACCTGCCCGATGCCCTGGCGGTGCTGCGCGCATTACGCGAGCCGGACCAGCGCATGGCCGCGGCAGGCGACCCGGCGGTGTGGGAACGGATGGTGCTGGCGGCGATCGAGGAGTCGAAGCCTGAGCGGGTGGTTCTGTAGCACCCCGTCACCCCCGACTTGATCCGGGGCCCCGCTTCCAGAGCCGATCAACGGTCACCGTCGTGATGGAGTTTTCGACGAGCGGAAAGGCATGAAGAAGAAAGGGTTTTGTTCGCGCGGAGGCGCGGAGGACGCAGAGGTGTCGCGTTTGCCGCGCGAGCGGCCTGTCTATCTCGGTCGAGGTCAAGGCGAAGCGTTCCCACGCGCGTGACATCTCCGCGTCCTCCGCGCCTCCGCGCGAACCATCTTGTCTTTACCTCTTCGTATCTTGGCGTCAGTGAATGTCGATCGGTCCTAAGAAAGCCGGTAAGGAACGTCACCCCGGATCGAGTCCGGGGCGACGATAGCCGCTATTCCACCACGCTCAGCCACTCGTCCGCCGGTGCGCGCTCGCTGCGTAGCGCATTGGCCGGCGCGTCCGTATCCTCGAACCCGATCGCCACGCCGCAGAACAGCATCCGGCCTTCGGGCAGGCCGAGGAACCGCCCCACCGTCTCGGGATACATCGCCCAGCATTCCTGCGGGCAGGTCGCCAGCCCCGCCGCCTCCGCGAGCAGCATCAGCGTTTGCAGATACATGCCGAGGTCCGACCATTGCGGCGGCCCCATACGCCTGTCCACCGAGCAGAAATACGCCGCCGGTGCGCCGAAGAAGCGATAATTGGCGGCGAACCAGCGCCGGCGCCCCGCCTTATCCTCACGCGGGATGCCGAGCCGGTCGTACAGCGCCTCACCCACCGCAAAGCGCCTGCCGCGCCACGGATCATCGAGCTCGGGCGGATAGATGGCATAGGCCGGCGTCTCGCTTGCGCCGCTCGCCAGTCGATCGGCCATGATGGCTTTCAGCCGCGCCATCGCGTCGCCCTGGACGATCTGCACGTGCCACGGCTGAAGGTTGCCGCCCGAGGGCGCCCGCGCCGCCGCCTCGGCAAGGTCCCGCAACTGCGCCAGCGGCACCGGCGTATCGAGGAATCCGCGCACCGATCGTCGTGCCGCCACCGCCTGTCGAACGTCCATCGTCACCCTCTTGCGCTTTGCCATGGATTACGCGACACATCGCCACAATAACAAGAGTTATGGAGAGCGAAGCGATGGCGGAGGCCTATATCGTCCAGGCGGTGCGGACCGCGGGCGGACGGCGCGGCGGGCGGCTGGCAGGCTGGCACCCGGCAGACATGGCGGGGGCAACGCTCGACGCGATCGTCGGACGGAGCGGCATCGACCCCGCCGCGATCGAAGACGTCATCATGGGCTGCGTCAGCCAGGGCGGCGAGCAGAGCTTCCAGGTCGGGCGCGGCGCGGTGCTCGCCTCGTCGCTCCCCACCAGCGTGCCCGCCGTCACGATCGACCGCCAGTGCGGATCGTCGCAGCAGGCAATCCAGTTCGCTGCCCAGGCGGTGATGAGCGGGACGCAGGACGTCGTGATCGCCGCGGGCGTCGAAAGCATGACACGCGTGCCGATGGGCTCGACCGGCGCGCTGTTCGCACAAGCCGGCCTCGGCAAGGCGAAGAGCCCGCGGCAGGAGGCGCGCTTTCCGGGCGTGCAGTTCAGCCAGTTCATGGGCGCCGAGATGATCGCGCGCAAATACGGCTTCGACCGGGCGCAGCTGGACGCCTATGCGCTCGAAAGCCACCGCCGCGCTGCTGCGGCGACCGAGGCCGGCGCCTTCGCCGACGAGATCGTCGGGCTGGAGGTGGAGACGCCCGAGGGAACGGTGATCCACGACCGCGACGAGGGCATCCGCTACGATGCGACGCCGGAAAGCATCGGCGCGGTGAAGCTGTTGCAGGAGGGCGGCTCAATCACCGCCGCCAACGCCAGCCAGATCTGTGACGGCGCGAGTGCGGTGATGGTGGTGAGCGAGGCAGCGCTGAAGGCGCATGGCCTGACGCCCCTCGCCCGCATCCACAATCTGACCGTCACCGGCGGCGATCCCGTCGTGATGCTGGAAGAGCCGTTGTTCGCCACGGATCGCGCCTTGCAGCGCGCCGGCATGCGGATCGACGACATCGACCTGTACGAGGTGAACGAAGCGTTCGCGCCGGTGCCGCTCGCCTGGTTGCAGCATACCGGCGGCGATCCGGCGAAGCTTAACGTCAACGGCGGTGCGATCGCGCTCGGCCATCCGCTCGGCGCATCGGGCACGAAGCTGATGGCGACGCTGGTCCATGCGCTGCACGCGCGCGGCGGGCGGTACGGCTTGCAGACGATGTGCGAAGGCGGCGGCATCGCCAACGTGACGATCGTCGAGCGACTGTAAAATTCCTCCCTCGCTTCAGCGGGGGAGGGGGACCGCGGCCGAAGGCCGTGGTGGAGGGGGCGGACGGCGGTACGTTCCGTAACGAAAGGCGCCTCCGCCCTCCCCCTCCGTCACCGCTTCGCGGCGCCACCGTGCGAGGTCGATCATGCCCCCGGCATGATCTTGAACGGCCGGGGGCCGTTCATCCTCACACGCCCTGGCGGGGGAGGACTCAATAGGAAGGGGACCATCATGCACATCACGAACACCACCGCCGCGGTCGTCACCGGCGGCGCATCCGGCCTCGGTGCCGCCACCGCACGCGCGCTCGCCGCCAAGAGCGCGAAGGTCGCGATCTTCGACCTGCAACGCGAGAAGGGTGAGGCGCTCGCCGCGGAGATCGGCGGAATCTTCTGCGAAGTGAACGTCACCAGCGACGACAGCGTCGACGCCGGCTTCGCCAAGGCGCGCGAGGCGCACGGGCAGGAATCGGTGCTGGTCTGCTGCGCCGGCACGGGCAATGCGGTGAAGACCGCCAGCCGATCGAAGGAAGACGGCAGCATCAAGCACTTCCCGCTCCAGGCGTTCGACTGGCTCATCCAGATCAACCTGGTCGGCACGTTCCGCTGCGTCGCCAAGTCCGCGGCCGGCATGCTGACGCTGGAACCGGGCGAGCATAACGAACGGGGCGCGATCGTGATGACCGCCAGCGTCGCGGCGGAGGACGGCCAGATCGGCCAGGCGGCCTATTCCGCGTCGAAGGGCGGCGTCGTCGGCATGACGCTCCCCATCGCGCGCGACCTGATGGGCGAAGGCATTCGCGTGAACACGATCCTGCCCGGCATCTTCGACACGCCGCTGCTGCAAGGCGCGCCGCAGCCGGTGAAGGATGCGCTGGCGGCCAGCGTGCCATTCCCAAAGCGGCTCGGCGATCCGGCGGAATATGCGCACCTTGCCATGACGTTGATCGAGAACGGCTATTTCAACGGCGAGGATATCCGCCTCGACGGCGGTATCCGCATGGCGCCGCGGTAAGGCGGCCGTCCCGCACCCACCCTCACCCTTCCCACGGCCTGACGGCCGCGGGCCCCTTCCCTCTCCCGCCGGGAGAGGGAGGGAGGCGCGCAGCGCCGGAAGGGTGAGGGTGGGTGCGGGACGTCGCCCCTCAATCCACGAACACCGGCGCCCGCTTGGCCATGTTCGCCGCGACCGCCTCCATCATATTGGGCTTGCCGATCACCTTGAGCTGTTCGGCCGTCTCCGCTTCCAGCATCGCGCGCGGGTCGGCGTCGTGCGCCATGTTGAGCAGGCGCTTCGCTCCGCGGATCGCATGCGGGCTGCGCCCGGCAATCTCGCGCGCCAACGCCATGGCGGCTTCGTAAGGGTCGTCCGCCAGCCGCGTGACGAAGCCGTGGTGCAGCGCCTCCGCCGCATCGAATTCGCGCGCGGTATAGACCAGCTCGCGCAGCACGTCGTCGCGCACCAGCCCGCGCCAGATCGGGAAGCCCGCCATGTCGGGCACCAGCCCCCAATGCGTCTCGCGGATCGCGAAGCGCGTGTCGGGCGCGGCGATGCGGATGCAGGCGCCCGACATGATCTGGAAGCCGCCGCCGAAGGCGACGCCATGCACCGCGGCGATCACCGGCATCGGCAATTGGCGCCAGCCCCAGGTGACATGCTGCGGCAGGATGCTGCCCTGATCGTTGCGCGCAATTCCTGTGCCGGACCCGCCGCGCGCCATGCTCGCCATGTCGAGGCCGGCGCAGAACCCCCGCCCCTCACCCGACAGCACGACGCAGCGCACGTCGGTGCGATCGTGCAGCGCATCGATCGCCGCACCGATCGCTTCGAACATCGCAGGATCGATCGCATTCATCTTGTCGGCCCGCGTCAGGCGGACGTCGGCGATGCCGTCGGTGATGGTCGTGGTGACGCGGTCGTTCATGGCTCTCTCCCAAATCCTGCCCGTTCGCCCTGAGCCTGTCGAAGGGCAGGTGGCGGCCACCGTGCTGCGACAGGCTCAGCACGAACGGCGTGCAGATGCGTTCATGCTTTACCGCACGCTACCTGCTCGCCCCGCGTTGCGCCACCGGGCGCGGCGTGTAGAGACGGGCGTATGAGCGGTTTCAACTTAGAGGCGTTCATGGCGCATCGCTTCGGCGGCCATGGCGGCGCAGTGGGTATCACCTATCACGGCAGGGACGACGACTGGGTCGAGCTGGCCTTGCCCTACGATGCGCGGCTGATCGGCGATGTCGACAGCGGCGTCCTCGCGTCCGGCCCGATCATCGCGCTGATGGACATGGCGACCAGCGTCGCGGTGTGGATCAAGCGCGACAAGTTCGCGCCCCAGGCGACGCTGGACCTGCGCGTCGATTACCTGCGGCCCGCGGTGCCGGGGCGGACCGTGATCGGGCGCGGCGAATGCCTGAAGCTGACGCGCTCGATCGCCTTCGTCCGCGGCATCGCCTATGATGAAACGCCCGACGATCCGCTGGCGCATGTCGCGGGCACCTTCATGCTGATGGACCAGATGGCATGAACACGCAGCACGCTTTGCCGCCCTATGCCGAGATGCTCGGCGTGACGCTGGAGCCACGCGACGGCGCCGCACCATTGCTGGTGATGCCCTTCCGCAACGAAGTGCTGGGCCGTCCCGGCTTCCTGCACGGCGGCGCGATCTCGGGCCTACTGGAGGTCGCGGCGATCGTGTCGTTGCAGCATGCGCTAGCCGAAGAGGGTGGCGGACGGATCAAACCCGTCAACGTCACCGTCGACTTCATGCGCGGCGGCCGCGACAAGCCGACGCGTGCCGAGGGGATCGTGACGCGGCTCGGCACGCGCGTCGCGAATGTCGAGGCTATCGCCTGGCAGGACGACCGCGACAAGCCGATCGCGCATGCCCGGATGAACTATCTGGTGGTGCGCGACTGAGACTGCCCCGTCACCCCGGCCGAAGAGCCGGGGTCCCGCTTCTTCTACGGCCGGCCAAAAAGCGGGACCCCGGGTCAAGCCCGGGGTGACGAGCGCAAGAGATTACCGCGGCGTCAGTCGGATCAGCCGCCCCCGCGACTCGCCGCCGTCCTCGATCACCCAGATCGCGCCGTCCGGCCCCTGCTCCACGTCACGGATCCGTGCGCCCATCGGCCATTGGTCGGCCTTCTTCGCAGTCTGCCCGTCGAGGTCGACGCGGACCAGCGACTTGGACGACAGGCCACCGATGAAGGCATCACCCTTCCACGCCGGAAAGAGGTTGCCCGAATAGATCATCAGGCCGCCCGGCGAGATCACCGGGTTCCACCACACCTTCGGCGGTTCGTAGCCGTCGCCGGGGCGGTGATCGGGAATGTCGCGGCCGTCGTAATGGCTGCCGTTCGACGCATTGGGCCAGCCATAGTTGCGGCCCGGCATGATGAGGTTCAGCTCGTCGCCGCCCTTCGGCCCCATCTCCTGTTCCCACAACCGCCCCTGCGCGTCGAAGGCGATGCCGAGCAGGTTGCGGTGGCCATAGCTCCACACCTCCGGCGCGAACCCCTTGGCGACCAGCGGATTGCCCGGCGCGGGCTTGCCGTCGAGCGTCAGGCGCAGCACCTTGCCCAGCGTCGCCTGCGGGTCCTGCGCCGGCGTGAACTTCTGCCGCTCGCCATTGGTGAAGAACAGGCTCTGGCCGTCGGGCGCAAAGGCGATGCGACCCGAATAATGGCCGTTACCCTCGACGAAGGGCCGCGCCTGGAACAGCGCCTCGATCTCGCCGAGGCGTTCGCTCGCCCCTTCGCCGCGCAGCCGACCGCGGGCGAGGACTACGCCCTTGCCGCCCTGGCCGGCGGTCGAATAGCTGAAATAAATGCGCTTGCTGGTCGCGAAATCGGGCGCGGGCACCACGTCCATCAACCCGCCCTGCCCCGCCGAATCGACGGGCAGTGTCGCGATCGTCTGGCGGCGCTTGCCGTCGGCGGACAGCAGGATCATCTGCCCGGCCTTTTCGGTGACGAGGATGCGATTGTCGGGCAGGAACGCCAGCGCCCAGGGCGAGACGAAATCGGCGACCACCGTCTCGCGGAACGGCTTGGCCGAGGGCGGCGTCTCACCGGCCTGCGCGCCCTCCCCGGTCGCGGGGGCGTTGCCCGAACAGGCGATCAGGGCCACCGGCAAGGCGGCGAGCAGGTGCAGGCGCATGAATGTCTCCCTTTTTATCGGTGCAGCGAACGCACGGGCCCGCACGATGGATGCTTGTTTCTATTCGGGGGCCGGCGTATATAGCCGCTGCCTTCTCTAACATCGTCAGGTGAAAGAGGCTGCGGGGGACCCCTTCCGCGGCGGCGAACACGCATATCTGTTTTGGAGCCCGCATGGCGGACATCGCCCTTCTGACCGCATTGATCGAACCCGAAGCCAAAGCGCTGGGTTTCGACCTCGTGCGCGTGAAGATGTTCGGCGGCAAATCCGACCCCACGCTCCAGATCATGGCCGAACGGCCCGACACCGGCCAGCTGACGATCGACGATTGCGCCGATCTGTCGCGCCGCATCTCGGACGTGCTCGACGCGCTGGAGGCCGAGGGCAAGGATCCGATCGAGGACGCCTATCGCCTCGAAGTGTCGTCGCCCGGCATCGACCGGCCGCTCACCCGCCCGCAGGATTACGTCAATTGGGCGGGGCACGAGGCGAAGGTGACGCTGGTCGAGAAGATCGATAACCGCAAGATCCTGACCGGCGACCTGGTCGGGATCGACGGCGACAAGGTCACGATCGACGTGCGCGGCTATCAGCCGATGACCGTCGGACTCGACCAGATCCACGATGCGAAGCTGACGATCACCGATCGCCTGCTCGCCGCCACCGCACCGCTTTCGAGCGAAGGCGCGGACGAATTCGAAGAAACAGACGACACCGACGCATCCAACGAAGGACAGCAGTAAGATGGCCACCGTCGCCACCGCCAACCGCGCGGAACTGATCGCGATCGCCAATTCGGTCGCATCGGAAAAGATGATCGACAAGAGCATCGTGATCGAGGCTCTGGAGGAAGCGATCCAGCGCGCGGCCAAGACCCGCTACGGCATCGAGAACGACATCCGTGCGAAGCTCGACCCGCAGACCGGCGACCTGCGCCTGTGGCGCGTCGTCGAGGTGGTCGAGGCGGTCGACGATTATTTCAAGCAGGTCGACGTCAATCAGGCGCAGAAGCTGCAGAAGGGCGCGACCGTCGGCGACTATATCGTCGATCCGCTGCCCCCGATCGAATTCGGCCGCATCCAGGCGCAGGCGAGCAAGCAGATCATCTTCCAGAAGGTCCGCGACGCCGAGCGCGAGCGCCAGTATGAAGAGTTCAAGGACCGCCAGGGCGAGATCATCACCGGCGTCGTCAAGCGCGTCGAGTTCGGCCATATCGTCGTCGACCTGGGCCGCGCGGAAGGCGTCATCCGCCGCGACCAGCAGATCCCGCGCGAAGTGGTGCGCGTCAACGACCGCATCCGGTCGCTGATCCTCAACGTCCGCCGCGAGAACCGCGGGCCGCAGATCTTCCTCAGCCGAGCGCACCCCGACTTCATGAAGAAGCTGTTCGCGCAGGAAGTGCCGGAAATCTACGACGGCATCATCACCATCCAGGCGGCGGCTCGCGACCCCGGCTCGCGCGCGAAGATCGGCGTCATCAGCCGCGATTCGTCGATCGACCCGGTCGGCGCCTGCGTGGGCATGAAGGGCAGCCGCGTCCAGGCCGTCGTGCAGGAAATGCAGGGCGAAAAGATCGACATCATCCCCTGGTCGCCCGACACCGCAACCTTCGTCGTCAACGCGTTGCAGCCCGCTTCGGTCAGCCGCGTCGTGATCGACGAGGAAGAGGACCGGATCGAGGTGGTCGTGCCCGACGACCAGCTCAGCCTCGCCATCGGCCGCCGCGGCCAGAACGTCCGCCTCGCCAGCCAGCTGACCGGCAAGGCGATCGACATCCTGACCGAGGCCGATGCGAGCGAAAAGCGCCAGAAGGAATTCGTCCAGAATTCCGAGATGTTCCAGAACGAACTGGACGTCGACGAGACGCTGGCGCAGCTGCTGGTCGCCGAAGGCTTCGGCGCGCTGGAAGAGGTCGCCTATGTCGAGCTCGACGAACTGGCCGGCATCGAGGGCTTCGACGAGGACCTGGCGCAGGAACTGCAGAGCCGTGCGCAGGAAGCGCTCGACCGCCGCGAGGCCGCGGCGCGTGACGAACGTCGTGCGCTGGGCGTCGAGGACGCGCTCGCCGACATGCCGTACCTGACCGAAGCGATGCTGGTCACGCTCGGCAAGGCGGGCATCAAGACGCTCGACGACCTTGCCGACCTCGCGACCGACGAACTGGTCGAGAAGAAGCGCGCCGAGCCGCGTCGCCGCAACGAGGACGCGCCCAAGCGCCCCGAACCGAAGGGCGGCATCCTCGCCGAATACGGTCTCAGCGACGAGCAGGGCAACGAGATCATCATGGCCGCGCGCCAGCATTGGTTCGAGGACGAAGCGCCTGCGACCGCCGATGCCGACGCGTCGGAGGGTGAGGAGGCCTGATGCCCTTCGTCTCGATCCGACTGGCCGGCTCCGCGACCAAGGAGCAGAAGGCAGGGGTCGTCGCGGACGTGACGGCCAGCCTCGTCACGCGCCTCGGCAAGAATCCGGCCGCGGTCCAGATCGTGATCGAGGAAGTGTCGACGGAGAATTACGGTGCCGGCGGTCAGCTGATCGCCGACCGCGATGCGCCCCAAGTGCGGGAGGACGCTGATGCGGTTCCCTCGCAATGAGACGCTGACGGTTCAACGACGCTTTGTGAGGGGCGACTCGTTCGCCCTTCCCTATCCGTCATCCCCGCGCAGGGACCCCATCGAAGTATTACTTCGATGGGGCCCTAGGCGGGGATCCAGACTGGCTGACGTTGCGACTCGGTCGCTGACGGTGGCGCGTCTGGATTCCCGCCTTCGCGGGAATGACGAACCGTTTGTAGCGGAGGTGGCGGCATGACCGACCCCATCCGCAAATGCATCCTGACGCAGGACCGCGACGTGCGCGATAACCTCGTGCGACTCGCCATCGCGCCGGACGGACAGGTGCTGCCCGACGTGCGTGCCAAGGCCCCCGGCCGCGGCGCGTGGATCGGCGTGACCCGCGCCGAACTGGAGGAGGCGATCGCCAAGAAGCGCCTGCGCGGTGCGCTGGCGCGGGCGTTCAAGGGCGCCGAGCTCGTGATCCCTGACGACCTGCCCGCGCGCATCGCCAGCGCACTCGAACGCAACGCGCTCGACCGGCTCGGCCTCGAATCGCGCTCCGGCCTGCTGCTGACCGGATCGGAAAAGATCGAGACGGCGGCACGATCGGGCCAGCTCCACGCGCTCTATCATGCGGCCGATGCCGGCACCGACGGCAACCGCAAGCTCGATCAGGCGTGGCGGATCGGATCCGATCGCGAAGGCTCTGCCGTCAGGGGCTTGGTATTGCCGGTCTCGCGCACCATATTGTCGTTGGCGCTGGGCCGCGAAAATGTGGTACACATCGCCCTGACCGACCGCGCTGCCGCCGCGCGGGTGAGCGACGCGCTCGACCGCTGGCTGCATTTTATCGGACCTGAACCCACTCCCGTGCCTTGCGAAACGGCCCCGCAAGGCGCATCGGCGCACCGGTTATCCGGCGCCGAACCCGGCGGGACGCGACCGGCCGTAGACGTGAACGAGGAATTTGAGTGAGCGACACCGACAACGATAAGCCGAAACTTGGCATGCGCGCGCCCCTGGGGCTGAAGCGCACGGTCGAGACCGGCCAGGTGAAGCAGAGCTTCAGCCATGGCCGGTCCAATACGGTGATCGTGGAAACGAAGAAGCGGCGCGTGCTGGGCCGCCCGGGCGAGGCACAGGCTGCGCCCGAGCAGCCGGTGCAGGCGCCCGTCGCCGCACCGACTCCGGCTCCGGCGGCCCCCGCCCCGCGCCCGGCGCCGTCGAACGAGACACCGCAGGAGCGCCAGGCCCGCATGCTGCGCGAGGCTGAAGACCAGCGCATGCACGCGCTGGAAGACGCGCGTCGCCGCGAAGAGGCCGCGCGTGCGCAGGCGCTCGAGGACGAACGCCAGCGCGCCGCCGAAAAGGCCGCCGCTGCGGCGGCAGCCGCCGCCGCTCCCCCGGCTGCGCCCGAGCCCACGCCCGCGCCCGAGCCGGTTGCGCCTGCCGCAGCCGCCCCGGCAGCTCCCGCCGCGCCGACCGTGACCGTGCCGACCCCGGCCGGCCGCGGCTTCCGCCCGGTCGAGCGACCCGTGCCGCCGACGCCGGTCGAGGAACCCGTTGCGGCGCCCGAACCGACGCCGGCCCCCACGCCCGCGCCGGCCCCCACTCCGGCTCCGGCTCCGGTGGTCGCGCAGCCTGCGCCGCGTCCGGCGGCACCCGCCCCGGCGCCTGCGCCGACGGTGGAACTCGGCCGCGATCCGTCGCTTCCCGCGCCGCGTCGCTTCTCGCCAGTCGCACGTCCCGAAATTCCCAAGCCGCAGCCCAAGCCGGCGCCGGCGCCCGCGCCCGCAGCGGCTCCGGCCGCGAGTGCGTCGGGCAGCAGCGCCTCGGGTGGCGTCAACCGCAACCTGCCTTCGGGTCAGGCGACGCCGCGCAACGCGCCGCCGAGCCGTCCGACGCAGCGCGACCGCAAGGGCGACGAGCGTCGTGGCGGCAAGCTGACCGTCAACCGCGCGCTGGGCGACGATGGTGCGCGCAGCCGCAGCCTCGCCGCGCTGAAGCGCGCGCGCGAAAAGGAAAAGCGTCACTTCGGCGGCCCGCGTGAAGCGCAGCCCAAGCAGATCCGCGACGTGCAGGTGCCCGAGGCGATCACCGTCCAGGAACTCGCCAACCGTATGGCGGAAAAGGGCGCCGACCTCGTCAAGACGCTGTTCAAGATGGGCATGCCCGTCACGATGACGCAGACGATCGACCAGGATACGGCCGAGCTGCTGGTGACCGAATTCGGCCACAACATCGTCCGCGTCTCCGACAGCGACATCGATCTGGCGATCGACACGGTCGAGGATGCCGAAGAGGCGATGAAGCCGCGTCCCCCGGTCGTCACAATCATGGGTCACGTCGATCACGGCAAGACCAGCCTGCTTGACGCGCTGCGCGGTACCGACGTGGTGCGCGGCGAAGCCGGCGGCATCACGCAGCATATCGGCGCCTATCAGGTCACGCTGAAGGACAAGTCGAAGATCACCTTCCTCGACACGCCGGGCCACGAGGCGTTCACGCAGATGCGTGCGCGCGGCGCGGACGTCACGGATATCGTGGTGCTGGTGGTCGCGGCCGACGACGGGCTGATGCCGCAAACGATCGAGGCGATCAACCACACCAAGGCGGCCGGCGTGCCGATGATCGTGGCAATCAACAAGATCGACAAGTACGAGGCCAATGCCCAGCGCGTGCGCGAGCGCCTGCTGGAGCATGAGGTGGTGGTCGAGGAAATGGGCGGCGACGTCCAGGACGTCGAAGTCTCCGCGCTCAAGAAGACCGGCCTCGACGAGCTGATCGAGAAAATCCAGCTGCAGGCCGAACTGCTCGAACTGCGCGCCAACCCCGACCGCCCGGCCGAGGGCACGGTGATCGAGGCGAAGCTCGACAAGGGCCGCGGCCCGGTCGCGACGATCCTGGTCAACCGCGGCACGCTGAAGGTCGGCGACGTCTTCGTCATCGGCGCGGAGAGCGGCAAGGTCCGCGCGCTGGTCGACGACAAGGGCCGTCAGGTAAAGCAGGCCGGTCCGGCGATGCCGGTCGAGGTGCTCGGCATCTCGGGCGTGCCCTCGGCGGGCGATCCGCTGCAGGTCGTCGAGAACGAGGCGCGCGCCCGCGAGGTCGCCGAATATCGTCAGGGCGTGCTGACGCAGAAGCGCACCACGACCGCGCCGGCGAGTCTCGAGAGCATGTTCTCGGCGCTGAAGGCCAATGCGGCGAAGGAATATCCGCTCGTCGTCAAGGCCGATACGCAGGGCACCGTCGAGGCGATCGTCGCGTCGATCAACAAGATCTCGACCGATCTCATCAAGGCTCGCGTGCTGCATTCGGGTGTCGGCGGCATCACCGAAAGCGACGTGACGCTGGCGGGTGCCAGTGGCGCGCCCATCATCGGCTTCAACGTCCGTGCCAATGCCAAGGCACGCGAGATCGCCGATCGGCAGAAGGTGGCGCTCAAGTATTACGACGTCATCTACGACCTGATCGACGAGATCCGCGCCGGCATGGCGGGCGAGCTCGGGCCGGAAGCGTTCGAAACCGTTGTCGGTCGTGCGGAAATCCGCGAGGTCTTCTCGGCGGGCAAGCACGGCAAGGCCGCGGGTCTGCTGGTCGTCGAAGGCGTCATCCGCAAGGCGCTCAAGGCCCGCATCACGCGCAACGACGTCATCATCTACCAGGGTGAGATCGCGTCGCTGCGCCGCTTCAAGGACGATGTCGCCGAGGTCCGCGCGGGTCTGGAATGCGGTGTGACGTTCACGCAGAACTTCACCGACATCAAGGCCGGCGATTTCCTCGAAACGTTCGAAGTCGAGATGCGCGAACGCACCCTCTAACCCTGACGTCCCTCTCCCTTTGGGGGAGGGAGGGAGCTGCCGCAGGCAGCGGAAGGGTGAGGGTGGCAATGGCACCGGCCGTCACCCTCACCCTCCCACCGCCTGACGGCGGCGGGCCCCTCCCTCTCCCGGCGGGAGAGGGGTTGGAGGCATGATGAACAAAGACCCCCAGGAAAAATCGGTTCGCACGCTGCGCGTCGGCGAACAGGTGCGCCACGTGCTGTCGGAGATCCTCCAGCGCGGTGACGTGCATGACGAAACGCTGGCCAAGCACATGGTCAGCATCACCGAAGTGCGCATGTCCCCCGATCTGCGCCACGCAACCGTCTTCGTGAAGCCGCTGCTCGGCAAGGACGAGGAGGCGGTGCTGAAGGCGCTGCGCACCAACACCGCCTATCTGCAACGCGAAGTCGCGCACCGCATCCAGAACAAATACGCCGCCAAGCTGAAGTTCCTCGCCGACGAAAGCTTCGACGAAGGCAGCCACATCGACCAGCTGCTCCGCCGGCCGGAAGTGGCACGCGATCTGGGCGACGCGGGCGAGGATTGACGGCTAGACGGCGGCAGGTCACGTTGGTGCACGATGGCGACCGTCATCACGTAGGCGGACGGCCGAATGCTACCGCCGGATCGCCCTACATGCGCCAGTGGTTCAATGCTCGAGGTGTCGGTGGGACGGAAGGGCAAAGCGTATCGGGTTCGCACGGCCGTTAGGCGCCATGGTCTATGGCTTTGCGCGCTCACCATCATAACGGCACTCAGCCAGGCGTCGTTCGTCCAAGCGCAGATCGGTGCGCTGACCACCAACTGCAAATCCAGCGGGTTCAATCGCACCAAGACCGTCTATCAATTCGTTGCGACATGCCGCGGTCGGGCGCCATCCCCGGATGGCAGCTTGGTTATTGTCCAGCGGGCATATCAAGATCGCCAGCCGCCGATCGAGCTTCAGGATTCGCGCGGCAAGATACTCGCGCGTCTGAGCTCCCTGTCCGATGATATGCCGTTCACGGTGCTCTGGTCGCCGGATGCCCACTGGCTTGCAGTGAACCATCATGTCGGTTCGTTCATGGATGAGCTTGAGCTCTTTGAAATCGTCGACCGCCGGGTCGTGCGACGCCGTCAGCTTGTCACAGCAGCGAAACGGCAGGCAGTTAGTCGGTTCCGCTGCCTTACTCCGGACGCCGTCCTACCATCGGCGATGCGCTGGTCGAAGGACAGCCGGCATCTCATGATCGTTACGATCAGTTCGTCCTACGCCTGTAGCGAGAACGCAAAGGCCGGCGACTGGTGGCCGCTGTGGATGATCGGCGACGTCGCTACGGGGCGGATCGCCCCCCAGTCCGTGAGGGTGGATAAGGCAGAAGGTGCTTTACAGGAACCTCGCGATCCCCTGTACCGCCGCTTCTGATGGCCAAGCTCTATTTCTACTACGCCTCGATGAATGCGGGGAAGTCGACGACGCTGTTGCAGGCGGACTTCAACTACCGCGAGCGGGGGATGGAGACGATGCTGTTCACCGCGGCGGTGGACGATCGCTTTGCGCACGGCACGATCACCAGCCGCATCGGGCTAGAGGCACCAGCGACGCCGTTCGAGGGCACGACCGACCTCGCCGCCTGCGTCGCGGATCGGCTGACGCGCGGCCCGCTCGCCTGCGTGCTGGTCGACGAGGCGCAATTCCTCTCCGCCGCCCAGGTCGCGCAACTGGCGCATATCTGCGACGTGCTCAACGTGCCGGTGCTCGCTTATGGCCTGCGGACCGATTTCCAGGGGCGGTTGTTCGAAGGATCGGCGCGGCTGCTCGCGATCGCGGATGCGCTCATCGAGATCAAATCGGTGTGCGTATGCGGGCGCAAGGCGACGATGAACCTGCGTGTCGATGGCGAGGGTCGCGCCATCGCCGAGGGCGCGCAGACCGAGATCGGCGGCAACGATCGCTATATCGCATTGTGCCGGCGGCATTTTTCGGAGGCATTGGGCACATAATCCCCTGTTCGTCATCCCGGCGCACGCCGGGATCCATGGTTCCGGTGCCGCAAACAAGGGCGAGCTGCCATCGGCGTCACGCGTCCATGGATCCCGGCGTACGCCGGGATGACGAACAGGGAGTGGCGCTATCCCCTCTCCCGCGCCATATCGCGCGCCATGAACCCCGATAACATCGTCTACCGCACGGCCGTGTGGATCATCCCGCTCGTCATCGCGATCGTCTTTCACGAAGTTGCGCACGGCTGGATGGCGAAGTGGCTCGGCGATCCGACCGCCGCGGAGCGGAAACGGCTGAGCTTCAATCCGCTCCGCCACGTCGATCCGGTCGGCACGCTGATCCTGCCGCTCGGCCTCGCCATCGCGGGCGCGCCGGTGTTCGGATGGGCGAAGCCGGTGCCGGTCGTCGCGCAGCGCCTGCGCAACCCTCGATGGGGCATGGTCGCGGTGGCGCTCGCAGGGCCGGGCATGAACCTGATCCTCGCCACGATCGCCGCGATTCTGATCGGCACCGCGGTCGCGCTACTGCATGGCGCACAGCCGACCGGTGTTGCGGCGTTCGTCTTCGCGAACCTCGTCAACTTCCTGCTGGTCAACGTCTTCCTCGCGATCTTCAACCTGCTCCCCATGCCGCCGTTCGATGGCGGACATGTCGTCGAGGGTATCCTGCCCCGCCCGCTCGCGGCGCAATGGGCGAAGATCGGGCGGTTCGGCTTCCTGCTGCTGCTCTTCGTCCTCGTCGTCCTGCCGATGATCGCGCCCAAGGCGGATGTCGTCGGGCGGTTGGTCGGCCCGCCGGCCGATGCGGTGATCGGCCTGTTCCTGAAACTGGCGCAGGCGATCGGCTGATGCACGGCTGGATCATCGTCGACAAGCCGCTGGGGCTCGGCAGCACGCAGGTCGTCTCCGCGGTGAAGCGTGCGCTGCGCCAGGGGAGCTATGGCAAATTCAAGGTCGGCCATGGCGGCACGCTCGATCCGCTGGCGACCGGCGTGCTGCCGGTCGCGGTCGGCGAGGCGACGAAGCTTGCCGGGCGGATGCTCGACAGCGACAAAGTGTATGATTTCACCATCCGCTTCGGCGAGCAGACCGATACGCTGGATGCGGAAGGCGTGGGTGTAGCGACGTCGGACGTGCGGCCGACGCTGGCCGACGTGGAGGCGGTGCTGCCGCGCTTCACGGGCCCGATCAGCCAGGTGCCGCCGGCGTATTCGGCGCTGAAAGTTGACGGCGAGCGGGCCTACGATCTGGCGCGGGCGGGCGAGGAAGTGGTGCTCGCAAGCCGAAACGTAACGGTGCATGCCCTCCATTCCTCCCCCGCCAGGGGGAGGTGGCAGCGCGACGCGCTGACGGAGGGGGAGGATACGGCGAACGTCGCATCTGCGGACACGCCCCCTCCACCACTCGCCTGCGGCGAGCGGTCCCCCTCCCCCGCTGACGCGAGGGAGGAATTGCAGGACATCACCCTCACCGCGCATGTCTCCAAGGGCACCTATATCCGCTCCCTCGCCCGCGACATCGCGCTCGCGCTCGGCACGGTCGGCCACGTCACGATGCTCCGCCGCACCAAGGCCGGCCCGTTCACCCTCGCACCCGCGATAACGCTGGACAATCTGGCGGAAGCCGGTATGGGGCGCACCCTTGAACAGATACTCCTGCCGTTGAGGGCGGGGCTGGACGACATCCCGGCTCTACCCCTCACCCCCGATCAGGCAGGGGCGCTCCGTCAGGGGCGTGTTCTGACCGGGATCGCCACGGACGATGGCCCATACTTCGCATGCGACGGCAACACGCCGGTCGCGCTGGTATCGGTCGAGGACCATGAGGTCCGCGTCGTCCGCGTTTTCAATCTGTGATGTCGAGGATGAACACATGACCATTACCGCCGAGCGCAAGAACGAACTCGTCAAGGCTCACGCCCGCCAGGAAGGCGATACGGGTTCGCCGGAAGTCCAGGTCGCGATCCTGTCGGAGCGCATCAAGAACCTGACCGAGCACTTCAAGGGTCACAAGAAGGACAACCATTCGCGCCGCGGGCTGCTGATGATGGTCAACAAGCGGCGCTCGCTGCTCGACTATCTGCGCAAGACCGATGGCCAGCGGTATCTGGACCTGATCGCGAAGCTGGGTCTTCGCAAGTAACCCCCAGCGGGTGAAACGAGAGGGCGGCCTTCGGGTCGCCCTTTTCGTATATCCGTGCTATGGGCGCGCCACGCGTTTCACGAATACCGGCACGAGCCGGGTAAGCGGAAGACGGGCAATTCGGCCCCGATCCATCGGAGCGACAAGACGCTCCACACCGCGCGAGCCGGCTTAGCTCGCAGATAGGCCCCCCGACGCATTTGGCGTGGGGAGTGAAGGAAAATACATGTTCAATGCCAAGAAGGTATCGATCGAGTGGGGCGGCCAGACGCTCACCCTCGAAACGGGCAAGGTCGCCCGCCAGGCCGACGGCGCGGTGATCGCGACGCTCGGCGAGACGGTGGTGCTCTGCGCCGTGACCGCCGCCAAGTCGGTGAAGGAAGGGCAGGATTTCTTCCCGCTCACCGTCCACTACCAGGAAAAGTTTTCGGCTTCGGGCCGCATCCCCGGCGGCTTCTTCAAGCGCGAGCGTGGCGCGACCGAGCGTGAAACGCTGGTCAGCCGCCTGATCGACCGTCCGATCCGCCCGCTGTTCCCCGAAGGCTTCTACAACGAGATCAACTGCATCGCGCAGGTTCTGTCGTATGACGGCGAGAACGAGCCCGATCTGCTGGCGATGATCGCAGCCTCGGCCGCGATGACGCTGTCGGGCGTGCCCTTCATGGGCCCGATCGGCGCAGCGCGCGTCGGCTACAAGGACGGCGAATACGTCCTCAACCCGTCGGATGCCGACGTGCTGACCGGCGAGCTCGACCTGATGGTCGCCGCGACGCATGACGCGGTCATGATGGTCGAATCCGAAGCCAAGGAGCTGTCGGAAGACGTCATGCTCGGCGCGGTGATGTTCGCGCACAAGGCGTCGCAGCAGGTGATCGACGCGATCATCGACCTCGCCGAACAGGCCGCCAAGGAGCCCTGGGAACTCAAGGTCCAGGCCGACAGCGCAGGCGTGAAGGCCAAGCTGAAGAAGCTGATCGGCAAGGACCTGGAGGCGGCCTATAAGCTGACCGACAAGCAGGCTCGCCAGACGGCGATTAACGACGCGCGCGCCAAGGCCCGCGACGGCATGGCCGACCTGAAGGACAGCGATCCGCAGGCGTATCTCGCCAGCCTGAAGCTGGTGAAGAAGCTGGAAGCCGACATCGTCCGCACCGCGATCCTGAAGACGGGCCGCCGCATCGACGGCCGTACCACGACGCAGATCCGCCCGATCGAATCGGAAGTCCACTTCCTGCCGCGTGCGCACGGTTCGGCGCTGTTCACGCGTGGCGAAACGCAGACGATCGCGACCACCACGCTCGGCACCCGCGACGCGGAGCAGATGATCGACGGCCTCAACGGCCTGTCGTACCAGAACTTCATGCTCCACTATAACTTCCCGCCCTATTCGGTCGGTGAAGTCGGCCGCTTCGGTGCGCCGGGTCGTCGCGAAGTCGGTCACGGCAAGCTCGCCTGGCGCGCGCTGCACCCGGTGCTGCCGTCGAAGGAAGAATTCCCCTACACGATCCGCGTCACGTCGGACATCACCGAGTCGAACGGCTCGTCGTCGATGGCCACCGTCTGCGGCGGTTCGCTGTCGATGATGGACGCGGGCGTGCCGCTGAAGCGCCCCGTCTCGGGCATCGCGATGGGCCTGATCCTGGAAGGCAAGGACTTCGCCGTCCTGTCGGACATCCTGGGCGACGAGGATCACCTCGGCGACATGGACTTCAAGGTCGCCGGCACCAGCGAGGGCATCACCGCGCTGCAGATGGACATCAAGATCTCGGGCATCACCGAAGAGATCATGAAGGTCGCCCTGAAGCAGGCCCACGAAGGCCGCGCGCACATCCTCAATGAAATGGCGAAGGCGCTGGGCGAGACCCGTTCGGAGCTGTCGGCGCACGCGCCGCGCATCGAAACCTTCACGATCGACAAGTCGAAGATCCGCGAAGTGATCGGCACCGGCGGCAAGGTGATCCGCGAGATCGTTGCCACCACGGGCGCCAAGGTCGACATCGACGACGAGGGCGTCATCAAGGTGTCGTCGTCGGATTCGTCGCAGATCGAAGCCGCGATCAAGTGGATCAAGGGCCTGGTCGAAGAGGCCGAGGTCGGCAAGATCTACGACGGCAAGGTCGTCAACCTGGTCGATTTCGGCGCGTTCGTGAACTTCATGGGCGGCAAGGACGGTCTCGTCCACGTCAGCGAGATCAAGAACGAGCGCGTCGAGAAGGTCTCGGACGTCCTCAGCGAAGGCCAGCAGGTCAAGGTGAAGGTCCTCGAGATCGATCCGCGCGGCAAGGTTCGCCTGTCGATGCGCGTCGTCGATCAGGAAACCGGCGCCGAACTGGAAGACACGCGTCCGGCGCGCGAACCGCGTGAAGGCGGCGACCGTGGCAGCCGTGGCCCGCGCGGCGACCGTGGCGATCGCGGCGACCGTGGTCCCCGTCGTGACGGCGGCGATCGTGGCGGCGACCGCGGCGATCGCGGCCCGCGCCGTGACCGTGGCCCCCGCGGCGAAGGCGGCGACCGCGACGGTGGGCGTGGCCCGCGTAACGGCGGCGGCAACGACGACGGCCCTGCGCCCGAATTTGCGCCGGCCTTCCTGACCGGCGATCGCGACTGATCGTCAGCCAACGGCTGATGGAATGGGGGGTTCGGCAGCGATGCCGGGCCCCCTTTTCGTTTGGAGACCGATCGGTTTGTGTGCCGTTCGAGAGCCGCGGCGCCGGCCCGGGGCGGATTGATGCAGATGAAGGCGAAACGCGCCCTATCATGCTAAAAGGTCATGGCTTGTGACGCGTTGCCCGTTGGCGACAAGCATCACCCCAATGAGGGAGGCCTTCATGCCGACTCATGCCGAAACCCAATTCTATATCCACCGCGAGCGCCAGGAACGCGCGCTCGCCGACCGCACGCCAAACAGCGACGGACGCCGCGTCCACCTCGACATGGCCCGACGCTACGCCAAGCTGATCGCCGAGGGAGAGGCGCAGGAGGCCGTCGACCGACGTCCGTCCTGACACCCCGGCCCCAGCATTTGCCGATATCGGCAGCATCGTTCCGCTGACCTTTGCGATCGCCAGCAGCGAGGAGCAGCGGGTCTTCGCTGCCCTCGACATGCGGTCGCCCCCAAAACTGCGCGTCGGTCCGCCGCGATCGTCAACCGCCCCGTTCGGGGAACCCCAAGGCTTCGCATGGATTATGCCGACCCGGAGCCAAATCGTCACCACGGCGTGGCCCCGTTCCGAAAATGACACCAAGATGAATTCCCGCTCGCCGGCGGCGTCATCGAATCGCAACACGCCCGCCACAGCCCGGCGGTAGGCGCGCCCCAGGAAGGCACATTGCCTCGAAGGGGAATATTTCGTCATGATGAAGATGTCCGGCAGCCGCGCGCTGCTGATGATCGGCGTCGCCGCATCCGCCCTCGCCGCCGCACCGGCGTTCGCCGCCGATGCCGCCAAGGCGACCGCCACCACCGCGCCGGCCGCCGATCCTACGCCCGCCACGGACCCGACCCCCGCGGCCGAGCCGGACCAGCTGCAGGACATCGTCGTCACCGCGACCAAGCGCGAAACCAACCTGCAGAAGACGCCGATCGCGATCAGCGTGCTCGATCCCGAAGCGATCAAGGACCGCCACGTCCAGAGCCTGCTCGACCTGGGTGACGGCGCGGTGCCCAGCTTGCGCGTCGCCACGTTCGAAGCGCGCCAGTCGGCGCTGACGATCGGTATCCGCGGCATCGTGCCGTTCGACCAGAACCAGACCGCGCGTGATTCGGGCGTCGGCGTCTATATCGACGGCGTCTACCTCGGCCGCTCGCAGGGCCTGAACGCCGCGCTGTTCGACGTGCAGCGCATCGAAGTGCTGCGTGGCCCGCAGGGCACGCTGTTCGGTCGCAACACCGAAGGCGGCGCGCTCAGCATCGTCACCAAGGCGCCCACCGGGGAATTCGGTGGCCGCGTCACCGCAGGCTTCGGCAATTACGGCGCGCGCAACGGCGAAGCGCATATCGACCTGCCCGAATATCAGAACATCTCGATCAAGCTGGACGGCGTGTACCAGCATCAGGATGCGACGACGCGCAACCCGCTCGCCGGCCAGCTCGGCTGGAATGCCTATGACCGCGTCGGCGGCCGCATCGCCGCGCGCTGGAAGCCGACCGACAGCTTCACCGCCGACGTCGCCTTCGACAAGGCGCGTGACGAGAACACGCCGTTCTTCAGCCAGCTGATCAACTACAACCCGCTGGGCCGCACCGTCGGCGTGCTCGACCGCACCACCAACCGCATCGTCCTGCCGGGCAGCGCGGCCGGCGCGCCCACCTGCCTGTCGAGCACGATCTCAGCCACCACCTGCATCGCGCCGCTGCCCGCGCTGGTCGGCGTCCACCCGAACCGCCAGAGCGTCGCCGACGTCGGCGTGCCGCAGCAGTACAGCGTCGACAAGACGCAGGGCGTCAGCGCGACGCTGTCGTACAAGGTCGATCCGGCGATCACGCTGAAGTCGATCACCGCCTGGCGCCGCGTGGCGACCAACCAGTGGGACAATTCGGGCGGTCCGGAGCGCGTCGCCTACGCCCCCAACGGCAAGTTCAGCCGCTACAGCCTGTCGGATCTGTACCAGAGCCAGTTCAGCCAGGAATTCCAGGCGATCGGCAGCGTCGACCAGCTCGACTGGGTCGCCGGCCTCTATTATTTCAACGAACAGGCCCGCGAATCCGCCGCGACGCCCTCGTCGAACCAGTGGAACGCCGACGGCACCGCCTACACCATCCTGCCCTCGCAGGTGTTCGGCACGATCAGCTCGTCCAACCAGGGCTGGGACTATAACTCCCGCTTCCTGCAGCGCGCCAGCGTCGCCCGCACCCGCAGCTATGCCGCGTACGGCCAGGCGACCTGGACCCCCGCCGCGGCAGAGATGCTGCACCTGACGGTCGGCGGCCGCTATTCGAAGGACAAGCGTAACGGCACGCTGTACCTCGTGTCGGGCGTCCCCACCAATTACGTGCTGAACTACGATCGCGGGCGGTTCGACCCGATGGTGACGCTGGCCGCCGATGCGGCGCCCGGCATCAACCTATACGCCAAATATTCGAGCGGCTTCCGCGCCGGTGGCGCCAACGACCGCTCGTCGAACTTCGGCGCGTTCGGCCCGGAATCGGTGAAGGCCTATGAAATCGGCGCGAAGACCGACTTCCTGAACCACAAGGTGCGCGTGAACGTCGCGGGCTATATCATGGACCGCAAGAACACGCAGATCGACTTCGACAACGTCGATACCAACCAGTTCCTGCCGGGCACCACCATCGCCAACCCGAACTTCAACCTGCACACCGAAAATACGGCGAATGCGCCGGGCACGTCGAAGATCCGCGGTATCGAACTGGACGTCAGCGCGCGCCCGATCGACAGCCTGACGCTGACCGCCTCCTACGCTTACACCTACACCAAGGTGCCCGCGACAGCGAACCCGAACCCGGGCCCGACCTTCGGCGTGCTGACGCAGGTCTACACCGTCTACACGCCGCCGCACGCGGCATCGGCGGCGATCGATTACGATCTGCCGATCGGCACGGGCAGCACGCATGCGCGCTTCCACCTCGACGCCAATTATGCGGCGCCGCAGTATAGCTTCCAGTCGGAAAGCGTGAAGACCGACTCGAGCTTCATCGTGAACGGCCGCATCGCGCTGGCGGACATCCCGCTGAGCGCACAGGGCCAGAAGGCGACGCTGTCGCTCTGGTCGCGCAACCTGCTCAACGAACAGCATATCTATCGCCGTTCGGACGCGAACATCGCGGTGCTGGGCTCGTATGCGAACTTCAACCCGCCGCGCACGATCGGTCTGGAAGGATCGGTGAACTTCTAAGCGGCCGACAGGTCCAACTGCGTAGGGGCGGTGCCGGCGACGGCGCCGCCCCTTTCGTTTGGACTCCGACAGACGTCAGCCCACCGAAGGTTGGGATCTCCGTGCAATGAGGCGCAGCAGAAAACGCGAGGGCCCCCAGCCTCCGCCGGGGCGACGGTACTGTCGGGATCGATCACCCAGTCAGCGGCACGCTCAACACCACGCGCAGGCCCGGCGCCGCATCCTCCAGCGACAGCTCGCCATGATGCAGCCGCGCGATCGCCGCGGCGAGCGGCAGGCCCAACCCAAACCCGCCGGTCGACCGGCTCGCATCCAGCCGGCCGAAGCGCCGCAGCGCGGTGGCGCGATCCACCGCGGCGATGCCGGGGCCGTTATCGGCCACGCGGACGATCGCCTGCCCCCGCACCGCCACGGCCGACAGCGTGATGCGCGTGCCCGGCGGCGTATGACGCACGGCATTGACGATCAGATTGACCAGCACCTGCGTCAGCAACTGGCGATCGGCGTGGACGGGCAGCGCGGCGACGGGGTCGCAGACCAAGACATGCGCGTCGTCCTCGACCACCGGCGCCATCATCTCACCGACCTCCGCCACGAGTTCGCCCAGGTCGAAGCGCGCAAAGCCCGCGCGCCGCGCGCCACCCTCCACCTCGGCGATGCGCAGGATCGCAGCGAACATGCCCAGGATCGTGTCGCTCTGCGCGATCGCCGCGGCCAGGCCGTCGCGCATCGCCGGCGTCTCGGCACGGCGTTCGAGCTGCACGAGCTGGCCACGCAGGCGCGCGAGCGGGCTGCGCAGGTCATGCGCGATATCGCTCGACACTTCGGCAATCCCGCGCATCAGCTCGGCAATCCGGTCGAGCATGGCGTTGAAGGCGTGCGCCTGCGCATCGAACGCGCCGCCATCGCCCTCGGTCGGCACGCGGCGCTGCATGTCGCCATCGACGATCGCCGCCGCGGTCGCGCGCATGGCGCCAATGCGCCGCTCGACGAGCCGCGAAAACATGACGAGCCCCAGTCCGACGACCAGCAGGATCGATCCGAAACCGGCTAAATAGCTGCGCAGCCGCGCCGTGCCCGAATCGTCGAACGGCTCGGTCTCGGCGATCATCGTCAGCCGCCGCCCATCGCCGACGTCACCGGTGTAGGCGCGCCCTGCGGTCAGCCCCTTGATCCCGTCGTCGCTATGCAGCGAGCTGAAGCCGCGCGGCGGCACCTGACGCAACCGGATGTTGCCGCCGATCTGCCGCCCCTGCGCGTCGACCAGCATCGCGCCGATATCGCCCGTGTCGCGGTCGCTCGCCAGCATGCGCAGCCGCTCGACCAGCACCGGCGTCGGCATCGGTCGCTCGCCCTCGTGCGCGATCGCGTCGACCGCCGTGGCGATCCGCTGGTCGACCAGCTGGACGATCGCCCGACGCTGCGCGGTATAGATGGCGACGCCCGTGCCCAGCGTCGCCGCGATCATCGCCGCGACGAAGATCCAGGTCAGCGCCCGCAGCGATCGCGGCGCACGCAGCCGCCGGCTCCGCGGCATGCGTCAGCTGCGCAACAGATAGCCGACGCCGCGCATCGTCTGGATCGGATCGTCGCCGCCATGCGCCGTGAGCTTCTGGCGCAGGCGGCGGATGTAGACGTCGACCAGATTGGTGTCGGGCTCGAAATCGTACCCCCACACCCGCTCGATCAGCATCGCGCGCGTCAGCACCGTATCGGCGTTGCGCACCAATTCGGCGAGCAGCTTCAGCTCCAGCTTGGCGAGGTCGAGCGGCTTTTCGTCGCGCCACGCCCGGAAGCGCGACGGGCTGACCACGATATCGCCCGCGCGCAGCGTGTCGCTCGCCTCGCGCGTCCACTGCCGGCCGCGCACCACCGCCTGCAGCCGCGCGTGGAGTTCGGCCGCCTCGACCGGCTTGACGACATAATCGTCGGCGCCGGCGGCAAGGCCGCTGATCTTGTCGTCGGACTGGCCGCGCGCGCTCAGCATGATGACGGGCACCGATCGCGCGTCACCGCGCAGCCGCTCGAGCAGCGCGATGCCGTCCACCCGCGGCATCATCCGGTCGAGCACCACCGCATCGAACGCATCCTGATCGATCGCCGCCAGCGCCGCCCGCCCGTCGCTCGCGGTCGACAGCGCGTGGCCGAAGCCGGTCAGTTCATCCGCCAGCGAATCGGCCAGGACGGGGTCGTCATCAACCAGGAGGATCTTCATGGGGCTCGGGTCCGCTCGACGCTGTTACGTCCAAAGGGCTGCCGTGTCGGCGGATAAAGATCAAATGACAAAGGTGTAAGGTGTGTGCGGGCGGCGGTCGCGACGCCCCCGCATCGCCCACCTCCGTCACCCTGCAACCGGAACCGATCCGGCCCCACGGCAGTACTGCCCCCACCTCTTGTCCAGTGCCCCCCGATCCTGTCAGGATAGCCCATGTCCAGCGCCCCCCGCCCCGCGTGAACCGTCTCGCCCCCGATCCCGACGATGCGCGCTTCATCCGGCGCATCTTTTACGTCCTCATCATCGCGGCGGTCGCCGCGGCGCTGCTGCGCGCGGGCAATCTGCTGATCCTTGCTTTCGGGTCGATGCTGGGCGCGATCGCCATCCATGCGCTCGCCGACCTTTACCGCGATCACCTGCGCGTGTCGGACCGGACCGCCTTCTGCCTCGGCATGGCGACGGCCTATGGCGTCGTCGCGTTCCTCGTCTGGCTGTTCGGCGTGCAGTTCCGCGAGCAGGTCAACGTGCTCGTCACGCAATTGCCCAACCTGCTCGACCAGCTGGCCGCCTGGGCATCGCAAAGCCCGGTCGGCGCCAAGATCGTCGATGCCGTGCAGCAGGCCTATGCCGGGTCGAAGGCGGCGCAGGACGTCGGCGGGCTGGTGCAGGGCGCGGGCGAACTCATTCTCAACAGCATCCTGCTGCTCGTCGGTGCGGCCTTTTTCGCCGCCGATCCCGGCATCTACCAGCGCGGCTTCCTGTTCCTGATCCCGCCCTCGAAGCGCCCGGCGATCGAGGATGCTTTGTTCGACGTCGGCTCGACGCTGCGACTGTGGCTGCGTTCGTCGTTGATCCTGATGACGACGATGGGGCTGCTGATCGGCATCGGCCTGTGGATTTCGGGCGTGCCCTCCGCCGCCGCGCTCGGCCTGCTCGCCGGCCTGTCGGAATTCATTCCCTATGTCGGCCCCACGGCGGCGATGATCCCCGCGCTGGGCCTCGCCGCGACGCAGGGCAATGGCGCGCTGATCGGCGCGCTCGCCACCTATGCGATCGTCCGGCTGATCCAGACCAATTTCATCACCCCCTACGTCCAGGCGCGTGTCGTCTCGATCCCGCCGGCGATCACCGTCTTCGCGATCATCGGTATCGGCGTGATCTTCGGTATCTTCGGCCTATTCTTCTCGGCGGCGCTGCTGGTCGTGATCTTCACGTTGGTGCGCAGCCTGTATCTGCGCGAGGTGCTGGGCGAGGATATCCCGCGCAGCCGCCACCAGACGTTGCTCGGCCCCGACCTGACGCCGCACGATCCGGATGCCGATCCCGAGGCGGACGAGCGCAAATCGTAAAGATTGACGCCCGCACTTAATCCCGAATTAACCTTTTGCCTTCAGATGTCGTTTGGTTAATGAATCGGGGCGAGCCGCGAGCCAGGGGTGCTGGCGGCCTCGCCAACAGGGGACGACGCGATGCGGGTGTTGTTGATCGAGGACGAGCCGACCACGGCCAAGGCGATCGAGCTGATGCTCGGCACCGAGGGGTTCAACGTCTATACGACCGACCTTGGCGAGGAGGGCTTGGACCTCGGCAAGCTGTACGACTACGACATCATCCTGCTCGACCTCAACCTGCCGGACATGCACGGCTATGACGTGCTGAAGAAGCTGCGCGTCGCCCGCGTGACCACGCCGGTACTGATCCTCAGCGGCATCAACGAGATGGATAGCAAGGTACGCAGCTTCGGCTTCGGCGCCGACGATTACGTCACCAAGCCCTTCCATCGCGAAGAACTGATCGCCCGCATCCACGCGGTCGTCCGTCGTTCGAAGGGCCATTCGCAATCGGTCATCCGCACCGGCAAGCTCGCCGTCAATCTCGACGCCAAGACGGTCGAGGTCGATGGCGCGCGCGTGCATCTGACCGGCAAGGAATATGCGATGCTCGAGCTGCTCAGCCTCCGCAAGGGCACCACGCTGACCAAGGAAATGTTCCTGAACCACCTGTACGGCGGCATGGACGAACCCGAACTCAAGATCATCGACGTCTTCATCTGCAAGCTGCGCAAGAAGCTCAGCCTGGCGTGCGACGGCGAGAATTACATCGAGACCGTCTGGGGCCGCGGCTATGTGCTGCGCGAACCCGAAGAGGTCGTCGCGGTCGCCTGACCGCCCATTTTTACCCCTCCCCAGTATCCGGGAGTGAAGGGCCGCAGCATCGGGGGGTGCTGCGGCCCTTTTGGCGTGCGGCTTACTTCCGCTGCCACACCTTCTGGCCGCCGATCCACGTCTGTTCCACCTTGGTCGCGCGCAGGTCTGCGGGGGAGGCGAGCAGGGGGTCGCGATCGACGATGACGAAGTCCGCCTTCTGGCCGGGAGCGAGGCGGCCGAAGCGATCCTCGGCAAAGCCCGCATAGGCTGCGCCGCCGGTATAGGCCCACCACGCCTGTTCGCGCGTGATCGCCTCCTGCGGCTGCCAGCCGCCAAACGGCTGGCCGTCGGGACCCTGGCGCGTGAACGCCGCGGCCCAGCCGGTCCAGGGATCGGGCTTTTCGACGGGATAGTCCGATCCGAACGCCAGCTTCGCGCCGTTGCGCAGCATCGACGCCCAGGCATAGGCACCCGCCAGCCGCTGCGGCCCCAACCGCGCCTCCGCCATCAGTCGGTCGCTCGTCTCATGCACCGGCTGCATCGAGGCGATCGTGCCATATTTGCCGAAGCGCAGCAGGTCGACGGGGTCGACGATCTGCGCATGTTCGACGCGCCAGCGCCGGTCGCCCTTGTAGGTCTGCGCCATCTCGTCGATCGCATCCAGCACCTCGGCATTGGCGCGGTCGCCGATCGCATGCACCGCGACCTGGTAACCGTCCATCGCCGCGCGGCTCATCCGGTTGCGCAGCACGGTGTCGTTCATGAAGCCCGCGCCCGTCTGGCCCGGCGCATCAGCATAGGGCGCCTTCAGCCACGCGCCACGCGATCCCAGCGCGCCATCGGCGTAGAGCTTGACGCCAACCAGCTTCAGCCGGTCGTCGTACAGCCACGGCGTCGGCCCGGTGCCGCCGATCTGCACCGTCGTATCGACCCCCATGCCATAGCTCATGATGCGCACGCGCAGGCCGCCGAGGTCCGCGATCCGGCGATAGGTCAGCCAGTCGTCGATGCTCGTGCCCATGTCCGCGGTCGCGGTGACGCCATAGCCGAGCAAGATCTCCTGCGCCTTCAGGAAGGCGGCGTTGCGGTCCTTGCCCAGCGGCTGGGGCAGGATCTTCACCACCAGATCCTGTGCCGCATCGACGAACACGCCCGCGGGCTGCCCCCCCGGCCCCTTCTCGATCCGGCCGCCCGCGGGCGACACGCTCTTCGCGGTGACGCCGGCGGCCTTCAGCGCGGCGCTGTTGCCCCAGCCGGCATGGCCGTCGGCGCGCGCCAGCCACACCGGACGATCGCCGACCGCGGCATCCAGATCGGCGGTCGTCGGGAAGCGGCCCAGCCCCCAGGTCTCCTGATTCCAGCCGCCGCCGATGATCCAGGCCTTGTCAGGATTGTCGCGCGCATAAGCGGCGATCTTCATCTGCGCCTCGGCGAGGCTCTTCGTATCCGACAGGTCGAGTTCGAGCGCGCGGAAGCCCAGTTCCATCACATGGCCATGCGCGTCGATCATGCCGGGCAACAGATATTTGCCCTTCATGTCGGCCCGCCAGTCGAGCTTCTCCGGCCGTTTGTCCTTTGCCGACAGCAACCTGACGACGGCGCCCTGCGCATTGACCAGCATCGCCTGGAACCGGACGACCTTGCCGTCCTTGTCCAGCGTCATGCCGTTGACGTTATCGACCAGCCCGTCGGCCCCGGCCGCCTGCGAAGTCGCCAGAACCGCGGCCAGCGCCGCCACTATTGTCAAAGCCGATCGTGCCATAGCCTCAGCGCATAAGCGGTGTTCCCCCGCCGCACCAGATGGTCTAGCTCGGCGCCATGGCCACCAACCCTGCCGACACCGCCTCGCTCCCCGTCTCCATCGACGATGTGTACGCCGCCCACGCCCGCATTCGCGACGCGATCGTCCGCACGCCGACGCTGATCAGCAAGACGCTGAGCGAGATGACCGGCGCCACCGTGTTCCTGAAGTTCGAAAATCTGCAATTTACCGCGGCGTATAAGGAACGCGGCGCGCTCAACACGTTGCTGCAATTGTCGCCGGAGGCGCGCGCCAAGGGCGTCATCGCCGCCTCGGCCGGCAATCACGCGCAGGGCCTCGCCTATCATGCCAACCGCCTCGGCATCCCCGCGACGATCGTGATGCCGCGCACCACGCCGACGGTGAAGGTGACGCAGACCGAAGGCCACAAGGCCAAGGTGGTGCTCGAAGGCGACACGTTCGACGCCGCTTACGCCCATGCCCGCGTGCTGGAGGCGGAGTGCGGCTTCACCTTCGTCCACCCGTTCGATGATCCGCGCGTCATCGCGGGGCAAGGCACCGTCGCGGTCGAGATGCTGGAGGATGTGCCGAGCCTCGACACGCTACTGATCCCGATCGGCGGCGGCGGCCTCATCTCGGGCAACAGCGTCGTCGCGCGCGCCTCGGACCATCCGATCGAGGTCATCGGCGTGCAGGCCGAACTCTTCCCCTCGATGTACAATCGCATCCGCGGCACCGCGCTGCCCTGCGCCGGCGATACGCTCGCCGAGGGTATCGCGGTGAAGGAGCCGGGCGGCATCACCTCGCGCATGGTCGCCGAGCTGGTCGACGACATCGTGCTGGTCGGCGAGCGCAATCTGGAAGAGGCGGTCAGCCTTCTGCTCCAGATCGAAAAGACCGTGGTCGAGGGCGCCGGCGCCGCCGGCCTCGCCGCGCTGATGGCCTATCCGGAGCGGTTCAAGGGCCGCACCGTCGGCATCGTGCTATGCGGCGGCAACATCGATACGCGCCTGCTCGCCAACGTGCTGCTGCGCGACCTCGCCCGGTCGGGCCGGCTCGCCCGCCTGCGCGTGCGGCTACAGGACCAGCCCGGTGCACTCTACAACGTCGCGCGCATCTTCGACGCCCAGCGCGTCAACATCATCGAGGTGTACCATCAACGCATCTTCACCTCGTTGCCGGCGAAGGGCCTGATCACCGACATCGAATGCGAAGCCCGCGACCGCGACCACCTCAACCGCCTGATCGCCGCCCTGCGCGAAGGCGGCTTCGAGACGAGCATGGTGGAACAGGCGTAGGGGGCGATTGCGGCTGACTCAGGACAAAGGTAAGTATCGAATAGGTTGCCACGGAGCCGCCTGCGTCTGACCAAGAGCAAAAGCCATGATCGATGTGAGACCGCAACTCCTTGCTGGTGAAAATATCATTTGGGAAGGCGTGCCAAGTCGCGGTCTGATCCTCCGGCCAATAGACGTTTTCTTGATACCCTTTAGCCTCGTATGGGGCAGCTTTGCCATGCTCTGGAACAACGACGTGTGGAAGACCGACGCAGACCTTTCATTCAAACTGTTTGGACTTCCCTTCCTGTTCATTGGCCTTTACGTAACGATCGGCCGCTTTTTCGTCGACATCGCCATCAGACGAAACACATCATATTATGTGACGAACAGGCGCATCATCATCGCACGAGCATCCAATCTCAAGTCGTTGGATATCAAACGCCTACCCACTGTAGAATGGAGTGAGCGATCCGACGGATCAGGGACGATACGATTTGGCGCGTCTGAGGGATTTTTCAGCGGAGCGAACAACTTCGGCATCTGGCAACCCACGGCCGATACGACGCCGCAATTCATGCGGGTGCCACATGTTCGCTCATTGTATGAATTGATCCAAAGGCAGTCCGACAGCTGACTGCACTCTTGCCTAAGCGGGTCACACAAAAAGAGGGCCGCGCCGTGGCGCGACCCCCGCTTTGCAGCTGAGCGAAAGCTCAGTTGCTGTCGGAATTGCCGTCGTCGACGATCGCGACGACACCGATCGCCACCACGCTGGCGGCGATGATCGCAGCGAGCAGGCCGCCACCGGCGAGCTTGTTCTTCTGCGCCGACGGCGCGCTGGCGCGGACCGACTTGGCCACCGACAGCGAGGCGGCGGGGTTCACGGGAGCCGCGAACGCCGGCGTGGCGATCGAGGCGGTGGTCAGCGCGAGCGCGGCGAGCGAGCCTGCAATCTTGGTCATCAGTCAACTCCGAAGTTACACCTAGGGACAAGGCCTACGTCCCATTCCGATAAAAGTTCCCGCAACGCAGCAATCAGGGTGCGACGCAATATGGGCGCCGTTTGTCCCGGATCGGACCAACAGGCCGTGCTGGAAAGACTCTCTGCCGCCGATTAACCTTCTTTGATGGTAAAGCCGCTTTTCAGGACCGACGGGGTGATTCATATGTCGCCGCGGCGTATCGTGCGCCTGTCTGCTTCGGGGGTTTGTCGGCGGTGACTGCGCCTTTTCGCTTTCCGCGCTTCTTCGTCACCACGCCCGCGCCCTGCCCCTATCTGCCGGGCCGGCAGGAACGGAAGGTGTTCACCGAATTGTCCGGCCCGCATGCCGCCGAGCTGAACGACGCGCTTGGCCGTATCGGCTTTCGCCGGTCGCAGGGCGTCGCCTATCGCCCCTCGTGCGCGGGCTGTGCCGCCTGCGTGTCGGTGCGCGTCGTCACCGACGAATTCGTGCCCAATGCGACACAGCGCAAGCTGCTCCGCCGCAACGAGGATCTGGAGGTCAGCGCCTGCCGCCCCTGGGCGACCGACGAACAGTTCCAGCTGCTGCGCCGCTATCTCGGCGCGCGTCATCCGGGCGGCGGCATGGCGGGGATGGACGAGGAGGATTATGCCGACATGGTCGAGCACTCCCCAGTCAATTCGCACGTCATCGAATATCGCACGCCCTCGGTCGGGGGCATGCGCGGCCAGCTGGTCGGCGCCTGCCTGACCGACCGGCAGGCGGACGGGCTGTCGATGATCTACAGCTTCTTCGATGCGGATGGCGACGATCCCGCGACCGCGCGGCCGGGCCTCGGCAATTACATCATCATGGACCATATCCTGCGCGCGCGGGACAGCGGCCTGCCCTATGTCTACCTCGGCTATTGGGTGAAGGGATCGGCGCGCATGGCGTACAAGACGCGCTATCGCCCGATCGAGATGCTGGGCCCCAACGGCTGGCGTGCGCTAACCGACGAGGAACTGGCCCCGCCGCCGCTGCCCGACGCGATGGCGGTCGCCTGACGCGGTTCAGGTCGGGTCGGATTCGGCGCCGATCACCGCACCCTCGGTCATCAGGCGCCGCGGCGCCTCGCTGCCGCGATGCACGCGAACGCCCGCCGCGATCATCATCCGTGGAGCAGGCGCGTCCGCCTTGGGCGCATCGGTCGCGGGCGCCTCGGCCACGCTCGCCACCGGCGTCATCCGGCCGCGATGTACCGTGACGCCGCGATCGTCCTGGCTGTCGCGATACAAAGTCGCGACCTGCGGCTGCGCTCCGCCATCGCCTCCGCCCGCAACCACCCCCGGCTCGACGCCCGCATAGGCCGCGCGGAAGCTGAGCGCACTCTCCATCGCGCCGCGCCAGCGATAGAAGATATGCGCGCCGACCGACCCGATCCGCGTCAGGCTGGACGCCCACCACGGCAGGATCGCATCGGTGTGGTAGAAGGTCGCGCCGCCGACCGGGGCATAGACGTTGCCCGCCAGCGCCGCCTCGGCCACGCTGCGCGCCCGCGCCCAGGCATAGGGTTCGCGGCGATGCGCCATCGATCCGTCGCAGGTGAAACTGAACTGGCACCCCGTGCGCCGCGTCGATCCCTGGAACACGACGCCGCACACGCTGTGCGGAAAGGCGCGGTCGCGCACACGGTTCAGCACCACCTGTGCGACGGCGCGCTGGCCATCGATGGGTTCGGACCGCGCCTCGTAATAGACCGCGGCGGTCAGGCAGTCGGTCGCGCGCGCCGCATCCTCCTGGCTCTGCATCTGCGCGAGGAAGGGCGGCGCGGCCTGCGGCGCAACGGCCGCGGCATCGTCGCCGTCCACCGCATCGCGCAGGCTCGCGGGCAGACCGGCAAGCCCCGGCAGATCGCCCGGCACGTCGAGCGCCAGGTCGCGCAGCAACTGCCGCGGCGTCGGCGGCGGCACCGCCTGCGACACGCGACTGACGCCCTGCCGCGGCGGCACGCACGACGCAGCGCTGACCAGTATCACGCCAACCCATGCGTATCGCAGCCTCGAGATGCGGACATACCCCACGCTGCCCGCCTAACGCCCGCGGAGTTGTGATCCGGTTAACTGCGTTTGCGGGGGAGCGATGATGCACAGGAACGCCCCCCCTTTTCGTCATCCCGGCGCAGGCCGGGATCCATGGATGCGGGATCCTTGCCGCATCACGCGCCAACCGACGTTCCGACACCATCGATCCCGGCGTCCGCCGGGATGACGAAAGGAATGCGCGCCCCCCAATCGTCATTCCCGCGCAGGCGGGAATCCAGACGCGCTCCCGTCTCGGCTCAAGTCGCACCGTCAGCGGACATGCATCCCGCCGGCACAGCGAAAACGGCACGCGGTTATTGCGCCGCCGACACCTTCACCGCGACGTCCAGCTCTTCCTCGCCCTCGCCCAGCCGCGATCCCGCCACCGGCGCCGCGCCCGCTGCATCCAGCGCCGCCGCAACGCGAACGCTTTCCTCCTGCGGCGATCGCCCCGTGCAGGGATCGAACCCCACCCAGCCCAGCCCGGGCACATGCGCCTCCGCCCAGCCATGCGGCGTCGGGCGCAGCGATCCTTCGACGATACTATACCCCGACACATAGCGTGCCGGAATCTCGAGACTGCGCGCCGCCACCGCGAACATCTGCGCCAGATCGCGCGACGTCGCCGCCTCGCGCGTGAACGCCACCGCCGCGCTCAGCCCCGCCTCCGGCCGCCGCCGGTCGAGCGCGAAGCGGCCATGGAATGCATGGTTCAGCCGGTGCAGCTGCGCGATCACACCGTCCGCGCCCGCCACCACCTCGCGCGCGTAGGCGGCGATCGCAGGATCGCGCGGCGTTGCGTCGGTCGCGCGCAGGAACACCGCGGGCGGCAGCACCTCGTTGACGCCGCGCACCACGCCATCCGAATGGCTGGTCAGCACCTCGCCGCGCACCGCGATCTCGATGTCGAGCAGCGGCCCTTCGACGTACAGCATCGTCACCGCATTGCCGAAGCCGTCGCGTCCGCGCCGCATCGTCGCGTCGTGATCCACGTCGATCCGCCAGCGCGCCACCGTCTGGTCGTGGCTGTTTTCGGGCGTCATGCGCAGCATCTGGACGAGCCGGCTCTGCGGTTCGCTGAAACGATAGACGGTGCGGTGATCGATCGAAAGGCGCATCAGCCGAACCGGAACTGGCGGCCGATCGCCTCGTGCAACTGGCCATTTTCGCGGATGAAGGCTTGCAGATATTGGTGCAGCCCACTGGCGATCACCTCGCCCGACCGCGTCCGCCCCAGCCGCGCGGCGCGCATCCGCGCCATCCGGTCCGCCTCGCCATGCGCGCCGGTGCGCTCGGCGAGCAGCCCGAGCAGATCGACCGTCGTCTCGGCGGAGGCGAGCAGGCTGCGCGGCAGGTCGCGGTTGGCGATCAGCAGGTCGATGACGTTCGCCGGCGTCAACCCGTCCGAATAGAGCCAGCGATAGGCGGTCACCGCCGACACCGTCTGCAGGATCGTCGTCCACTGGTCGCGATCGACCACGCCGCCCACCGCCTCGCCCTCGGGCAGCAGGATATGGTATTTGACGTCGAGCAGGCGCGCGGTGTTGTCGGCGCGCTCCACCGCCTGCCCCAGCCGGATGAACCAGTGCGACTGGTTGCGCAGCATCTGATGCACCGCGCCTTCGAAACCGCGCGTCTCGTTCTTCACCGCCTCGACCAGGCTCAGCGTCTGGGCGGTGTCGCCGACCTGGTTGCGGTTTTCGAACACCAGCCAGGCGCGGTTGATCGCGGTCCACGCCTCGCGGCTCAGCGCGGTACGCACCGCCTTGGCATTGTCGCGCGCGCGGTCGAGGCAGCGGATCACCGATCCCGGGTGGCTGGTATCGAGCGTCAGAAAGCGCACGACCTCGGTCTGCCGCAGCGCCGCGCCACTGGCGGCGAACGCCTCTTCGGTTTCGGTGACCGCGAGCGCCGACGACCAGGCGATCTCCCCCGCCGGCCGCGACGACATGACGTCGAGCCGCACGGTCGCTTCGATCAACCGCGCGATGAAATCGGCCCGCTCGAGATAGCGACCAAGCCAGTAGAGCGATGCGCCGGTGCGGGAGAGCATCATGCGAAACGCCCCCCACCCAATGTGGCACGCAATTGACGACACACCCAACCCGTCACCCCGGACTCGTTCCGGGGTCCACCGGGCCGCGGGGGCAGCGCCCGAACCTCCAGCCATCCCCCTCGCCGCGGAGTGGACCCCGGACCAAGTCCGGGGTGACGGAGCGCTTGCGGCCGCGACACGCTCACGCCACGCCCCCCTGGCTCTGCGTCATCTCACCCATCGTCTGCGTCTGCCCCTGCCGCGGCGCCTCTTCTGCCATCAACACGAAGCTGTCCTTCGTTCCCCCGCCCTGGCTCGAATTGACGACCAGCGACCCCTCCTTCAGCGCGACGCGCGTCAGCCCGCCCGGCACCACCTGCACCCCGCACGATCCGGTCAGCACGAACGGGCGGAAATCGACGTGCCGCGGCGCGACGCCCGCATCGGTCAGCGTCGGCACGGTCGACAGCGCCAGCGTCGGCTGCGCGATGTAGCGGTGCGGCTCGGCGACCAGCGCAGCGCGAAACGCCTCAATCTCGGCCTTGCTCGCCGTCGGGCCGACCAGCATGCCATAGCCGCCCGACCCGTCGACCAGCTTCACCACCACCTCGTCCAAATGATCGAGCACGTAGGATAAGGCCTCGGGCTCGCGGCAGCGCCACGTCTCGACATTGGGCAGTTTCGCCTCGCCGCCCGAATAGAAGCGGACGATCTCAGGCATGTAGCTGTAGATCGCCTTGTCGTCGGCGATGCCGTTGCCCGGCGCGTTGATGATCGCGACGTTCCCAGCCGCGTAAGCCGCGATCAGCCCCGGCACGCCCAGCATCGAATCGGGGCGGAAGACCAAGGGATCGAGGAAGTCGTCGTCGATCCGGCGATAGATCACGTCCACCTGCACCCGGCCTGCGATCGTGCGCATCCACACGCGATCGTCGTCGACGACCAGATCGGCCGCCTCGACCAGTTCGATGCCCATCGAATCGGCGAGGAAGCTGTGTTCGTAATAGGCCGAATTGTAATGGCCCGGCGTCAGCACGACGCAGACCGGCTGGCTGCCGCGCCCCGGTGGCGCCACCGACTTCATCGTCTGGAGCAGGCGATCGGGATAGCTGTCGACCGGCTCGACGCGATATTCGCGGAACAGCTCGGGGCACAGCCGCACCATCGCCTCGCGGTTCTCGAGCATGTAGCTCACCCCCGACGGCGTGCGGGCATTGTCCTCCAGCACGAAGAACTGGTCGGGCCCGGTGCGCACCAGGTCGATGCCGCAGATGTGCGCCCAGATGCCGTGCGGCGGGCGCATGCCGGCGATCTCGGGGCGGAACTGCGGGTTGCCGAGGATCAGGTCGGCGGGCAGCACGCCCTCTTTCAGGATGCGGCGCTCGCCATAGATGTCGTCGAGGAAGGCGTTGATCGCCTCGACGCGCTGCACCAGCCCCTCGGACAGGCGCGCCCATTCGTCGTGCAGGAACACGCGCGGCACGATGTCGAACGGGATGATCCGTTCGCGCGTATCGGTGTCGCCATAAACCGCGAAGGTGATGCCCAATTGGCGGAAGGTATTTTCGGCGGCCTGTTGCCGACGGCGCAGATCGTCATCCGGAGTATCGGCGAGCCACGTGCCCAAGGCTGCCAGTTCGGGCCGCGGCGGCGTGTCGCCGTGCTGCCCCATGATCTCGTCGAACGCCGGTCGTTTCCCCATCGGAACGATAAAGCCCCCCTGCCAGCTTCGGTTCCATGCTGCGAGGAATCGCTGCGCCGCACAAGAGGGGAATATTCAACCAGTTCCGCCCAAGCGCCCCCCCAAGTCCTCCCCCGCCAGGGGGAGGACTTCGACTTGGGGGTTATTTCAGCTCCGCCAGCATCCCCGGCGTCAGCACCTGCGGCAACACCCTCGGCTCGGCCGCTCCCGGCGCATAGTATAGATACAGCGGCACGCCCGCGCGGTTATGCGCCTGGATGAACCGCCCCAGTGCCGGATCGCCATCGGTCCAGTCGCCGACCAGCACCGCGACATTGTTGCGCTCGAACGCCGCGCGCGTCGCATTCGTGTCGATCGACGAGGCTTCGTTGACCTTGCACGACAGGCACCAGTCCGCGGTGAAATAGGCGAAGACCGGCCGCCCCTGCTTGCGCAGGCTCGCCAGCCGTTCCTCGCTGAACGCATCGCCGCCGGTATGCGCGGGCTTGGTCGCGCCGCCGGTCAGCGCCGCCGCCAGCCCCGCCGGCACCACCAGCGCCGCGAGCGCCAGCGCCCAGCCGAAGCCCTGGCCCCGCCGCTGCCGCGTACCGCCCAGGCTCAGGATCACGCCGGTCGCGACCAACGTCGCGAGGCCCAATGCCAGCCCCATCGTCCCCGCCTGCCGCCACGCGAGCCACAACAGCGCGAGCACCGTCAGCGCCATCGGCACCGCCAGCACGCGACGGAAGCGTTCCATCCACAGCCCCGGCTTGGGCAACCGCCGCCGCAGCGCGGGCACGAACCCGATGGCGAGGAACGGCAGCGCCAACCCCAGCCCCAGCCCCGCGAACACCGCCAGCGCCGCCGGCCAGGGCAGCACCAGCGCCGCGCCCAGCGCCGCGCCCATGAACGGCCCGCTGCACGGCGTCGCAACGAAGGCGGCGAGCGCGCCGGTCGCGATCGATCCCGCCGCCCCGCCATGGCTGGCGAAGGCGGGCACCGGCACCTCGAACCGCCCGGCGAGGTTCAGCGTGATCGCAAAGGTCAGCGCGATCAGCAGCACGACGATGCGCGGGTCCTGCAACTGGAACGCCCAGCCGACCGCCGATCCACCCGCGCGCAGCGCCAGGATCAGCGCGCCCAGCCCGACGCACATCAGCACCGTGCCCAGCATATAGCCCAAGGCATCGATCCGCGCCGCGCGCTCGTCCGATCCGCCGCGCGCCAGATGCAGCGCCTTCAGGCTCAGGATCGGGAATACGCAGGGCATGACGTTCAGGATCAGCCCGCCCAGCACCGCGCCGGCAAAGGCGAGCAGCGCCGCCATCCAGCCGCTGCGATCGTCGGGCGAGGCTACCGTGCCGGGCTTGGCCGTCACGCTCAGCCCCAGGTCGCGGCCGATGCGCAGCACGCCCGCAATCTCGCCCTTCGGCGCGCCCTCGGTGGTCAGCAGCAACCGGTCGCCGTCGCGCGTCACGCTCTGCGGCGCGGCGTATTTCACCATGTCGGGGCCATAGGGAAAGAAGGCGACGTCAGAGACTTTCGCCGCGGCGGGCAGCGGCACCGCCATCACCAGCTTGCCGCCCTTCACCTGATAGGTCGCGGCGGCATCCAGCGGCTTGGGGATCGCCGCACGCCAGCGGTCGAAGTCCGCGCCATGCGACGGTGCGCCATCGCCGATCGTGAGGTCCAGGCTCAGCGCCTGCGCCTCGGGCACGCAGATCGTGTCGGTGCAGACGAGATAGTTGATCGCCAGCCGCACCGGCAGCCTGGTGCCCTTGGCCAACCCCGCCGGCACCCGCAGCGTCGCGAGCGGCGCGTAGGGCGCCTCGTACACGTAATTCATCAGCCCCGCGACGACCAGCGTCGAGGGCACCGGCCATTGCAGGTCGGGCGCGGCGGTCACGCCCCTGGGGAGCGTCCATTGCAGCGCGGGCGCGAACCCCGCATCGCCCGGATTGCGCCAATAGCCGTGCCACCCCTTTTCGGGCTGCGTCGCGATCGCGATCGTCAGCGCCTGCCCGGCCCGCGGACTGTCGCTCTCCGGCACCAGCTGCATGGCCAGGTGCGGCGCGCCGCCGGCGGGGGCGAGGTCCGCCGTCGCCGGCACCGCCCACAGGCTCGCCAGAATCGTCATCAGCGCGCAACACAGTGCGCGCATCGCCACCACCGCCGTTCGCGGCTTGCCCATTCTTGCCCGATCCATCGCCGCCCGTCATAGCGGCGGCGGTTTCGTAACACGAGTACCCTCGATGAAAGCGCTGATCGCCGCCGCCCTGTTCGCCACCGCCGCCGCGCCGGCGATCGCCCAAACCGCGCCCGCGCCGGGCTTCCGTCCCGAACCGAGCCCCGCGCCCCGCATCCCGACGTCCGCCCCGGCTCCCGGCGCGACCAGCACCGCGCTAAAGACGCCGCCGAAGCTGATCGTCGCCATCTCGGTCGATCAATTTTCCGCCGACCTGTTCCAGCAATATCGCAATCACTTCACCGAAGGCTTCGCGCGCCTGCTGACCGGCGTCGTCTTCCCGTCGGGCTATCAGAGCCATGCCGCGACCGAGACGTGCCCCGGCCATTCGACGATCCTCACCGGCATGCGCCCGGCGCACACCGGCATCGTCGCCAACAACTGGGTCGAGCAAAACATCGCCCGCGCCGACAAGATCGTCTATTGCACCGAGGACGAAACCGTCCCCGGCACCGACCACAACAATTACGTCGTCAGCGACAAGCATCTGAAGGTGCCGACGCTCGGCGAGATGATGAAGGCCGCCGATCCGCGCACCCGCGTCGTCTCGGTCGCGGGCAAGGATCGCGCCGCGGTGATGATGGGCGGTCACAAGGTCGACGAACTTTGGTGGTGGGACGGCAAGACCTATTCCAGCTATGCCGGCCGGGCCGTGCCCCGCGCCGTCCAGCGTGGCCGTGACGCCGTGGCGGCGCTGGTCGCCAAGCCCCAGGAACCGCTGCCACTGCCCTCTTATTGCGAGGCGCTCGACCGGCCGATCACGGTGGCGGGCAAGGTCTACGGCCAGGGCCGCTTTGCGCGCGCGGCGGGTGACCTCAAGGGCTTCCGCGTCTCGCCCGCCAGCGATGCCGCGGTGTTCGCGATCGCCGCGGGGCTGATCCAGGACATGGGCCTCGGCAAGGGGCCGCAGACCGACATCATCGATATCGGCGCCTCGGCGACCGACTATATCGGCCATGCGCTCGGTACGCAGGGCACCGAAATGTGCATCCAGATGGACCAGCTCGATCACACCTTGGGCAGCTTCCTCAACACGCTCGACAGCTGGGGCATCGATTACGAGGTCGTGCTGACCGCCGATCACGGCGCGCACGACATGACCGAACGCCAGCAGCAGCATGCGATGCCGATGGAGGAGCATGTCTCCGGCGACGCCTCGATCAAGGTGGTGAACGCCGCGCTGATGCGCGAGTTCGGCCTCACCGTTCCCGCGCTGGTCGGCGCGGAGGGCGACGTCTATCTCGGCAAGGACCTGCCCGCCGCGCTGCGCCCGCGCGTGCTGGCCGAGGCGCAGAAGCGTTTCGCCGCCATGCCGCAGGTCGCCGGCGCCTTCACCCGCGCACAGATCGCCGCCACGCCCTTCGCCACCACGCCGCCCGAAAACTGGACGCTCCTCGAACGCGCGCGTGCCTCGTTCAACCCGGACGTGTCGGGCGACCTGCTCGTCCTGCTCAAACCGCGCGTGACGACGATCGAGGAGCCGAAGGAAGGCTATATCGAAACGCATGGGTCGCCCTGGGATTACGACCGCCGCGTGCCGATCCTGTTCTGGCGCAAGGGCATCGCCGGCTTCGAACAGCCGCTGTCGGTGGAAACCGTCGACATCGCGCCCACCCTCGCCGCGACGATCCATCTACCGGTAAAGGGCCTCGACGGCCGCTGCCTGGACCTCGACCCCGGCACCGGCGATACCTGCGCACGATGACGACCCCGCGTTTGCCCCTCCGCTCGCCCCACCCACACCGTCACCCCGGACTCGTTCCGGGGTCCACCCAGCCGCGGGGGCAGCGCGCGAACCTCCAGCCATTCCCCTCGACCCACCACCTTCGTCACCCCGGACTTGTTCCGGGGTCCACCGGGCCGCGGGGGCAGCGTCGGAGCTTCCAGCCATCCCCCTCGCCGCAGAGTGGACCCCGGACCAAGTCCGGGGTGACGAAGTGGGTTGGATGGCTGGCGCTCGTCATCACGGCCGCCGCCACGCCTGCGCTGGCGCAATCCCCCATCCTGCAATCCCAATTCATCGACGCCGCCCCGCCCTACCCCCAGGCGCACGCCTCGACGATCGTCGAACTCCCCGACCGCACCCTCGCCGCCGCCTGGTTCGGCGGCAGCGGCGAAAGCCGGCCGGACGTGAAGATCTGGTTCGCCCGCCACAGCGCCAAGGGCTGGGACACGCCCGTCGCGGTCGCCGATGGCCGCAGCGCGGACGGCAAGCTCTACCCCACCTGGAACCCGGTGCTGTTCCAGCCCGCCGGCCAGCCGCTCCATCTGTTCTACAAGATCGGCCCCAACCCGCGCGACTGGTGGGGCATGGTCATCACCTCGACCGACGGTGGCCGCCACTGGAGCCAGCCGACGCGCCTGCCCGACGGCATCCTCGGCCCGATCAAGAACAAGATGTTCGTGACCCGCGACGGGACATGGCTCGCGCCGTCCAGCCGCGAAGTCGGCACGCCCGAAAAGAACCGCTGGTTCCTCAAGATGGAACGCTCCACCGATCGCGGCAAGACGTGGCAGGCGGAGGCGGAAATCCCCTCGCCGATGAACATCGAGGCGATCCAGCCGAGCGTGCTGAGCTTCCCCGACGGCCGCCTCGAACTGATCGCCCGGACCCGGCAGGGCGCGCTGGCGATGAGCTGGTCGAAAGACGACGGCAAGAGCTGGTCGCCGCTCGCCGCAATCGACCTGCCCAATCCCAATGCCGGCACCGACGCCGTGACGTTGCAGGATGGGCGCCAGCTGATCGTCTACAATCACGCCGCGCACCGCCCGGACACCCCCGGCGACGGCCCGCGCTGGCCGCTCAACATCGGCCTGTCCGCCGATGGGATCGACTGGCACAAGGCGCTGACGCTGGAATCGAAGCCGATGCCCGACGGCTACGCCTATCCCGCGGTCATTCAGACCCGCGACGGCCTGGTCCACATCACCTACACCTGGAACCGCACGCGCATCCGCTACGTCGTGGTGGACCCCAAGCAGCTGAAATAGCGCCCACCCGCCGTTCGCCCTGAGCCTGTCGAAGGGCACCTTTCCACACGGGCGACGGTGCGCGGGGATACCCGCCCTTCGACAAGCTCAGGGCGAACGGTAGGGGCTTCCCCCCTCACCGCGTCTCGAACATCCGAATCCCCGGCCCCAGCCGGTTGGCCCCCACCGACAGCCGCTCGTGGCTCAGGTCCGCGACGAACGCGGGATTCGTCGGCGCGCCCGGCGCCAGCCGCGCGTCATTGCCCTCGATGCGCAGCCCCGCGGACGGATAGGTCTTCGCCTCCGCTGCGACGACGATCAGGCCGCTGTGATTCTCCTTGGCCTTGCCCTGCACGAAGGTGTTGCGCGTGATCAGCCCCCGCGCGCCTTCGGGCAAGTCGATCATGTAATTGGTCTTCTGCCCCGCCGTGTCGTCGAAGCTGTTGTCGCTGATCGTCACATTGGGCACGCGCAGCTTGACGTAATGGCCGCCGCGACCGCGCTCGAAGCGCGAATTGGTGATCGTCACCTGCCCGCGATTGGCGAGGTAGATGCTGTGCGCGCAATCCGGCGTCTCGTCACACTGGCCGAGGCCGGAAAAGGTCGCATGGTCGATCCGGATGCGCTGCCCGGTCGGCTCGCCGCCCAAGATGCCTTCCTGGCTGTCGAGGAACATGGAGTTGGTAACCGTCAGGTCGCCCATTTCGGTGCGGATCCCTGCGCCATTGCCGTCCGGCACGCGATAGCCGCGGAACACGAGGCCATCGACCGTCGATCCCTGTCCGCGCAGCACCAGCCCGGCCTTGTCCTCGCACGCGCTCTTTTCGAAGATCGCAGTGCCTGGCTGCGCGGCGCGGAAGGTGATGCGCCCGCCCTGCTGCACCGCGCATTGCCGGTAGACGCCGGGCGCGATGCGGATCGTTCCCGTCCCCATGCGGATCGACGACACCGCCTCCTGCAGGTCGGTGAAGCCCTGCCCCGTCTCGACGACGGTGAACGGCGCCTGCTGCTGGGCAAAGGCGGGGCTGGCGACGAGGGCGAGCGCGATCAGAGTACGGGTCATGCCGCAATCCTGCCGCCCACCCGCGCGCCACGCCAGCCTCAATTGCAGTTAACGGATCGCCCCAATGTTTCATGGGGTTAGCGGACACATTACGTGTCCCAGCGCGGGTCAGAAAAAGCATTGCGGACCCGGATGGCAGGAGGCAACACCCATGCCGCAGCGCGTCGGGGGGACACGCCGCACCGGGGATATTGTACAATCATGCATGCGATGTCGGCGACCGAAGTATTCCTCCTCGCCATCCTGATCATCTTCACCCTGCCCTATGCCGTGTGGCGGCTGGGGCGAACCGATTATTGGGCGCCGCTGGTCGTCGTGCAGATCATCGGCGGTATCCTGCTGGGGCCGGGCATCCTCGGCGCGATCTTCCCCGACTATTACGCCTTCGTCTTCGCGCCCGCGACGATGGGGGCGCTGAACGGCATTGCCTGGTGGTCGGTGATGCTGTTCGTCTGGGTGGCGGGGCTGGAGCTGGACGTCGGTGAGGCGTGGCGGCGGCGGCGCGAAACGGGCGTCACGGCGGGTCTTGCTTTGGGCGTGCCGCTGATCGCGGGCAGCCTCGCCGCGCTCGTCATCCTGCGCTATCCTGGCTGGCGCGGGCCGAGCGGCGCGAACTGGCAGGTGGTGCTCGGCATCGGCATGGCCTGCGCCGTCACCGCGCTCCCCATCCTCGTGCTGCTGATGGAAAAGCTCGCCATCCTGCGCGCGCCGCTGGGTCAACGCGTGCTGCGCTACGCCAGCCTCGACGATATCGCGATCTGGGGCGTGCTCGCGCTGATCCTGCTCGACTGGGAGCGCGTCGGGCGGCAGGCGGGCTTCTTGGTGGGCTTCGCCGTCGCGACCTGGGTGGTCCGCAAGCTGCTACGCGCGCTGCCGGAAAACGATCGCTGGTACGTCGGCCTGATCTGGCTCGCGCTCTGCGCCTTCGCCGCCGACTGGGCGGGCCTCCACTTCATGGTCGGCGCGTTTCTGGCGGGCGCGGTGCTCGACGCGCATTGGTTCGGCGAGGCGCGGATGGACCGGTTCCGCGGCACGATCCTGCTCGCGGTGATGCCCGTCTATTTCCTGTCGACGGGCCTCAAGACGCAATGGGGCATGGGCGGCGCATCGGTGTTCGCGGTCGCCGCGCTGCTGCTCGCCGCGTCGGTGGGCGGCAAGCTCGCCGGCATTCACCTGGCGGGCCGCATCCTCAAATGGCCCAAGGGCGATGCCAGCGCGATCGGCTGGCTGCTCCAGACCAAGGCGCTGATCATGATCATCTTCGTCAACATCCTGTTGGACAAGAAGATCATCACCAGCGAAACCTTCACCGCGCTGCTGCTGATGGCGGTCGCCAGCACGATGCTGACCATCCCCGTCGTCGCCCCGCAACTCCGCCGCAACCCCGGCCTCGCAAAACGCGGGTTTTAAGGCCAATTCCTCCCCCGCCAGGGGGAGGTGGCATGCCGCAGGCATGACGGAGGGGGAGGTAAGGGTAGCGCTTCGTTACTAGGGACGTTCCTGTCCGCCCCCTCCGTCACCGCCTTTGGCGGCGCCACCTCCCCCTGGCGGGGGTGGACTGTACAACCGCGCAAGGTCGATCGGCCCGAGCCCTCACCGGTTCGGCGGAAAATCCTGGAACGCGTCGTTGGGCCAGATGAAATTGTGATAGGTCAGCATCGCGCTGAACGACAGCGCCTCGACCTGGTGCCACCAGCCGACCGGCATGAACAGCGCATCGCCGGGATGGATATCGACATGATAGCAGCGCGCCGAGAGCACCTCGGGATATTGCGCCACCTTGTCGTCGCTCATGATGTCGTGGACGTCGCTGAATACGAAGTCATTGTTGGCGAGCTTCGACGTCTCTTCGGGCGGCAGCAGGAACAGGCGCTTGGTGCCCATCAGCTGCACCAGCAGATTGTTGTTGAGGTCGTGGTGCAGCGGCGTGAACGTGCCCTTCGGGCCGATCCAGATGCTGCCGATCCGCTCGTCCAGGAACGGCACCGGCCCGAAGTCGCCCATCAGCGGCTGTAGCGCCACCGTATTGGCGACGTTGTTATAGGCGGTGATATAGGCGTCGTTGCCGGTGTCGGCGCTCGTCACCATGTCGATATAGGCGTCGAACGGCATGGTCCGCGTGTGGCGCGTCTTGGCGATCTCGAAATCGGGCGCGCTGTTGCGGCCGCCCTGATAGGTGATCTCCGCCGAGCCGACCTTGCGCGCCAGCTTCTTGGTCGTCCACTGACGCACCGCCGGCCATTTCGCCGCCAGCCCTTCGATCACCACCGGAATGCCCGGCGCGTAGAACAGGTCGAGGAACGTCTCCGCCGACACCGGCCCGCGGATGCGCGGCACTGCGGTCAGCACCGGGCTCAGCGCCTGCTGGCGCTGGCGCGTCCGCACCCGCCACGCATCGCGCTCCGCGGCGACCGAGGCGAAGCCCGGCAGCGCGACACTGCCCGGCACGGGTGGAAGCTGGAGACACATATGGCAACGTCCCTTGGCGTATACGGGCACGCCCTGCGGCACGCCCTTCCTCGCCGCTGCCTATCGGGAAGTGGTTAACAATCCGGTAGCCATAGAAGCGGTGCATTCAGTCCTCCCCCGCCAGGGCGCATCGGGATGAACGGCCCCCGGCCGTTCAAGATCATGCCGGGGGCATGATCGACCCGATGCGGTGGCGCCGCCGACAGGCGGTGACGGAGGGGGCGGACAGGAATGTCCCCGGTAACGAAGCGCTACCCCGACCTCCCCCTCCGTCATGCCTACGGCATGCCACCTCCCCCTGGCGGGGGAGGACTGAAAGCACCGTACTCAGCACGCAGCGCCGAGCCCGCCTCAATCCAAATTCGGTCGCAGCCAGCGCGTCGCCTGCTCCACCGACACGCCGCGCCGCGTCGCGTAATCCGCCACCTGATCCTCGCCGATCCGCGCCACGCCGAAATATTCCGCCTGCGCATGGCCGAAGTAGAAGCCGCTGACCGCTGCGGTCGGCAGCATCGCGAAGCTGTCGGTCAGCTCCAGCCCCGCATTGCCCTGCGCGTCGAGCATCTCGAACAGCGTCACCTTCAGCGAATGTTCGGGGCACGCCGGATAGCCCGGTGCCGGCCGGATACCCCGATATTGTTCGCGCACCAGCGCCTCGTTGGTCAGTTGCTCGCCCGGCGCATAGCCCCACAGGTCAGTGCGGACATGCGCGTGCAGCCGCTCCGCGAACGCCTCGGCCAGACGATCCGCCAGCGCTTTGAGCAGGATGTCGTTGTAATCGTCGTTATCCGCCTTGAACCGCGCCAGATGCGGCTCGATGCCGTGGATGCCGACCGCGAAGCCGCCCATCCAGTCACCCGCCGGATCGATGAAATCGGCGAGGCACATGTTGGCGCGGCCTTCGCGCTTGGCGATCTGCTGGCGCAGGAACGGCAGCCGCACGCTCGCTTCCTGCGTGCGGTCGAGGTTCGGGATCTGGAAGCCTTCGGGAATGCTCGCGCCATCGGGGCTGCGATGCGCCTCGCGATGCTGGGTATAGACCCACACGTCGTCGTCATGGCGATGGCACGCCCACAGCCCGGCAACGCCGCGCGCGGTCAGCCACTTCTCCGCGACGATCCGGTCGAGCATCGCCTGCGCATCGGCATACAGGCTGCTCGCGCTCTCGCCGACCACCTCGTCGGTCAGGATCGCCGGGAAGTTGCCGGCAAGCTCCCACGCGCGGAAGAACGGCGTCCAGTCGATATACGCCCGCAGGTCGGCGAGGTCCCAGTCGTCGAACACATGCACGCCCGGCTGCGCCGCCGCCGGCGCCTTCAACGCCATGTCGACCGTCAAGCCCCGCGCCCGCGCCTCGGCGAGCGGCAATAGGTCGTTCTGCCCCTTATTGGCGCGCGCGATCCGCACCTTCTCGTAATCTTCGGCGACGCCTGCGACATAGGCATCGCGCTGCGTGTCGCTGACCAGGGTCGTCGCGACGCCGACCGCGCGGCTGGCGTCGAGCACATGGACGATCGGCCCGTCATAGGCGGGCGAGATGCGCAGCGCGGTATGCACTTTCGACGTCGTCGCACCGCCGATCAGCAGCGGCATCGACATGCCGGCGCGCTTCATCTCTTCGGCCACCGTCACCATTTCGTCGAGGCTCGGCGTGATGAGGCCGCTGAGGCCGATCATATCGGCGTCATTCTCGTTCGCCGCCTCGAGGATCTTCGACCACGGCACCATCACGCCTAGGTCGACCACCTCGAAGCCGTTGCACTGGAGCACGACGCCGACGATGTTCTTGCCGATATCGTGCACGTCGCCCTTCACGGTCGCGAGCACGATCTTGCCCTTGCCCTTGGCGCCGGGCTCCTTCGCCGCCTCGATGAAGGGCAGCAGGTGCGCGACCGCCTTCTTCATCACACGCGCCGACTTCACCACCTGCGGCAGGAACATCTTGCCCGATCCGAACAGGTCGCCGACGACATTCATCCCGTCCATCAGCGGGCCCTCGATCACCTCGATCGGGCGCGCGAACGCTTGCCGGCATTCCTCGGTATCGTCGACGACATGCGCGTCGATGCCCTTCACCAGCGCATATTCCAGGCGCTTGACGACCGGCAGGCTGCGCCATTCCGCCGCCGCCTTCTCGGCCACCGCATCGGTGCCGCGGAACCGCTCGGCGAGCGCGACCAGCCGGTCGCCCGCCTCGGGATCGCGGTTGAGGATGACGTCCTCGCATGCGGTGCGCAATTCGGGATCGATCGTGTCGTACACGTCGAGCTGCCCTGCATTGACGATGCCCATGTCCATGCCCGCGGGGATCGCGTGGTACAGGAACACCGAATGCATCGCGCGGCGCACCGGCTCGTTGCCGCGGAAGCTGAACGACAGGTTGGAGAGGCCACCCGAGATATGGACGTGCGGGCAGCGCGCCTTGATCTCTTTGCACGCCTCGATGAAGTCGACGCCGTAATTGTTATGCTCCTCGATCCCCGTCGCCACCGCGAAGATGTTGGGATCGAAGATGATGTCTTCGGGCGGGAAGCCTATACCCATCAACAGGTCATAGGCGCGCGCGCAAATCTCGACCTTGCGGTCCTTGGTGTCCGCCTGGCCCACCTCGTCGAACGCCATCACGACCACCGCGGCGCCATAGGCCATGCAGCGCTTGGCGTAGTGAAGGAACGACTCCTCGCCCTCCTTCATGCTGATCGAATTGACGATCGGCTTGCCGCTGACGCACTTCAGCCCCGCCTCGATCACGCTCCATTTGGAGCTGTCGATCATGATCGGCACGCGCGCGATATCGGGCTCGGCGGCGATCAGCTTCAGGAAGGTCGTCATGGCATGCTCGGCGTCGAGCAGGCCTTCGTCCATGTTGACGTCGACCACCTGTGCGCCATTCTCGACCTGCTGGCGCGCGACCTCGACCGCGCGCGTATAGTCGCCCGCCATGATCATCTTCTTGAACGCCGCCGATCCGGTGACGTTGGTGCGCTCGCCGATATTGACGAACTGGGCAGAGGAATTGGTCATCGTCTTTTCTTCCAATCCTCCCCGCTCGCGGGGAGGGGGACCGCTCGGCGAAGCCGAGGGGTGGAGGGGGCTCTCCACCGGCGATATCGTGTGTGGAGAACCCCCTCCACCATGCTGGGCATGGTCCCCCTCCCCGCAGGCGGGGAGGATTGGGATCACGCCGCCATCGTAAACGGCTCCAGGCCCGCCAGCCGCGTCCGCACCGGCGGCTTGGGAACCGTCCGCGGCGCAACGCCGCGCGCCATGTCCGCGATCGCCTTGATATGCGCCGGCGTCGATCCGCAGCAGCCGCCCAGCACGTTCACCTGACCCGCGCTCGCCCATTCGCCGACCAGCCCCGCGGTCGTCGACGGCGCCTCGTCATACGCGCCGAGCTCGTTCGGAAGGCCCGCATTGGGATAGACCATGATCAGCGTGTCGCACGTCTCGCTCAGCGTCTTCACGTGCGGCCGCAGCTGCTCCGCACCGAACGAACAGTTGAGCCCGATCGTCACCGGCTTGGCATGCCGCACCGCATGCCAGAACGCCTCGACCGTATGGCCCGACAGGTTGCGCCCCGACAAATCGGTCAGCGTCATCGACAGCATCAGCGGCAGGTCGCGGCCCAACGCCTCGGCGGCGTCCAGCGTCGCCATGATCCCCGCCTTGGCGTTCAGCGTGTCGAACACCGTCTCGATCAGGATAAAGTCCGCGCCGCCCTCGACCAGCGCGTCGATCTGCTCGCGATACACGTCCTTCAGATAGTCGAAGTCGATCTCGCGATAGCCGGGATCGTTGACGTCCGGGCTCAGCGACAGCGTCTTGTTGGTCGGCCCGATCGCGCCCGCAACGAAGCGCGGGCGGCCATCCTTCGCCTGGAATTCGTCCGCGATGCGGCGCGCGAGCTTCGCGCTCTCGACGTTGATCTCGCGCACCAGATGCTCGGCGCCGTAATCCGCCTGGCTGATCCGGTTCGCCGAGAAGGTGTTGGTCTCCGCGATATCCGCCCCAGCCTCGAAATAGGCGCGATGGATCGCCTCCGGCACCTCGGGCTTGGTCAGCGCCAGGATGTCGTTGTTGCCCTTCTGGTCGTGGGACAGCCCCAAAGTGCCGGCATAATCGGCCTCCGAAAGCTTCCAGTTCTGGATTTCGGTGCCGAACGCCCCGTCGGTGATCAGGATGCGCTTGGCGGCTTCGCCCAGGAAGGTGTCGCGTATGGTCATCAAAGTCCGTCCTAAAACAAGTCCTCCCCCGCCAGGGGGAGGTGGCGCCGCGAAGCGGTGACGGAGGGGGCGGTAAGCGGGAGACCCGTCATCCAGTCCACCGCTTACCGCCCCCTCCACCATTCGGCTGGCGCCGAACGGTTCCCCTCCCCCTGACGGGGGAGGACTTTCATTCACGCCGCCGCCGCGTCCTGCATCGGCTTCGCCCGCACGCCCAGCAGGTGGCAGATCGCGAACGACAGCTCCGCCTTGTTGAGCGTGTAGAAGTGCAGCGACTTGCAGCCGCCCGCGTACAATTTGCGGCTCAGCTCCGCCGCCAGCGTCGCCGCCACCAGCTGCCGCGCGGCGGGATGATCCTCCAGCCCGTCGAACAGCCGTGCCAGCCACGCCGGCACCTCGGTGCCGCACATCTTGCTCATGCGCACGACGCTGGCGAAGTTGGTGACCGGCATGATCCCCGGCACGATCTCCGCGGTGATCCCGGCGGCGGCCACCTTGTCGCGATAACGGAAGAAGGTTTCCGGCTCGTGGAAGAATTGCGTGATCGCGCGCGTCGCGCCCGCATCGATCTTGGCCTTCAGATTGTCCAGATCCGCCGCGACGCTCACCGAATCCGGATGGCATTCAGGATAGGCCGCGACCGAAATCTCGAACGGATGCAGCCGCTTCAGCCCCGCGACCAGCGCGGCGGCATTCTCATACCCGCCCGGATGGCTTTCGAATTTCGCGCCCGCCGCGGGCGGATCGCCGCGCAGCGCGACGATGTGGCGCACGCCCGCCGCCCAATAATCCTCGGCGACCTGATCGATCTCCGCCCTGGTCGCCTCGACGCAGGTCAAATGTGCCGCCGCCGCCAGACTCGTCTCGCGCTGGATGCGCGCAACGGTGGCGTGCGTGCGCTCCCGCGTCGACCCACCCGCGCCATAGGTGACGGAGACGAAGCTGGGCCCGAGCGGCTCCAGCGTGCGCACCGCTTCCCACAATTGCTCGTCCATCTTCTCCGTCTTGGGCGGGAAGAATTCGAACGACACGTCCAGATGGCCGCCCACGTCCGCATACAGCGGTGCCTTCAGCGCGATCTGCGCCTCTTCCAGCTGGTTCACCGAAATCGTCATGCCGCTCCAACCTTCTGCAAAGGCACCTCACGCAAGCTGGCGCCGGACTTGCGCCCCAGCCATAAAGTCACCGTCAATTCGCCGCCGCCCAGCGTCTCCGTCCGGGCGAGGGCAAGCCCCGCATTGCCGAACCAGCCCGCGATCTGTTCGTCCGCAAAGCCCAGCCGCGTGTGCGCGTTGCGCGTGCGCAGCTCCTCGCGGTCGTGCGGCGCGAAATCGACGATCAGCAACCGCCCGCCCGGCCCCAGCACGCGCGCCGCCTCGGCGATCGCCGCGCCCGGCTGCTGCGCGAAATGGAGCACGTGGTGCAGGATCGCGACATCCGCCGCGCCATCCGCCATCGGCAGCGCATACAGGTCCGCCTGGCGCAATTCGGTGTTGGGCCGGTCGTGCAGCTTCGCCCGCGCCAGCCGCAGCATCTCCGACGATCGGTCGATGCCGAGCGCGCTGTCCGCCTGGTCGCCGAACAGCTCCAGCATCCGCCCCGTGCCCGTGCCGATGTCGATCAGGCTGCCGAGCGGCCCGGTGCCCAGCACCGCCGCCATCGCCGCCTCGACCTCGCTCTCCGCGACGTGGAGCGATCGGATCGCATCCCATTCGCCCGCATGCCCCTCGAACCACGCCGCCGCGCTCGACGCGCGATCGGCGCGCACCGCGGCCAGGCGCGCGGCATCCGCCACCGCCCAATGATCGGGCTCATATTGCGTCCAGGCGTCGATCGCGCCCGCGACCGGCTGCGTCGCCGCTGCCTCGCCCAGCGCCACGAACACCCAGCTGCCCTCCTTGCGCCGTTCGGCAAGGCCCGCATCGCACAGGATCTTCACGTGCCGGCTGACCCGCGGCTGGCTCTGCCCCAGCACCTGCGCCAGCTCGCCCACCGACAGCTCCATCGTGCGCAGCAGCGAGAAGATGCGCAGCCGCGTCGCGTCGGCAAGGGCACGGAAGATATCGAGTGCATGGGCCATGATCGCATCAACATATAAAGATATCTTTATATGCGGTCAACGCGGACCGAAACGGTCGCAAAGGCGTTTGCGGCGGGTTAGACGTTTTACCTGGGAGACCCAATTCATGAAGCGCCTGCTGATCCTCGCCGCCCCGCTCGCCCTTGGCGTCGCCGCCTGCAGCCAGAATGCGCAGGACCAGACCGCCGAAGCCGGCAACGCGATCGCCGCCGATGCCGCCGCGACCACGCGCAACGCGGTCAGCGATGTCGACGCCGCCACCGACGAAGCCTTCGGCTCGGCCGAACGCCACCTCGACAATGCGGGCAACGCGATCGATCGCGCCGCCGACCGTGCCGACGCACGCGCCGATCGCGCCGGCGAAAACATCGACCGCGGGCTCGACCGCGCCGGCCGGTCGATCAGCAACGCCGCCGATCGCGCCGCCGACGCCACCGGCAACACGCTGGAACGCGCCGGCCGCGCGCTGAAGGACTAAGACGAGTCGACCGGCGTGATAGTCCTCCCCCGCCAGGGGGAGGTGGCATGCCGAAGGCATGATGGAGGGGGAGGAACCACCAACAGATGTTGGCTTACCGCCCCCTCCGTCACCGCTCCGCGGCGCCACCTCCCCCTGGCGGGGGAGGAATGAATATCAACCGCATCCAACACACACTGGGGGAATTGACCGCCACATGTCGAACCGGATCGCCACGGCGCTCATCCCCCTGTTGCTCTCCGCATCGCTCGCCGCCTGTTCGGGCGGCAGCGACGATCCCCGCGCGGTGACGCCCGACGAAGCCGCGCAACTGAACGACGCCGCCGCGATGCTCGACGCCAACAGCATCGATCTCGACGCGGTCAGCGACGACGCCGCGAACGACACCCAGCCCGCCGCCAACCCGCCCGCCGCCAACCAAATGGACGCCTCATGACCCAGCTGCGCCGCCTCGGCTCCACCGACCTCCGCATCGCGCCACTGGTGCTCGGCGGCAACGTCTTCGGCTGGACCGCCGACCGCGACGCCAGCTTCGCTGTCCTCGACGCCTTTGTCGCGGGCGGCGGCACGATGATCGACACCGCCGACGTCTATTCGGCCTGGGTCGACGGCCACAAAGGCGGCGAATCGGAAAGCATGATCGGCGACTGGCTGCGCCACAGCGGCAAGCGCGACGACGTGCTGATCGCGACCAAGGTCGGCATGATGCCCGGCGAAGGCGGCGAAAAGCTCGCCCCCGCCCGCATCGTCGCCGCCGCCGAAGCCTCGCTCAAGCGCCTCGGCACCGACCGCATCGACCTGTATTACGCGCACCAGGACGACGACACAGTCCCGCAGGAGGCGGTGCTCGAAGCCTTCGGCACGCTCATCGACGCCGGCAAGGTCCGCGTCCTCGGCGCTTCCAACTTCCACGCCGCGCGCCTCAAATCCGCGGTCGACCTCGCCAAGGCGAGCGACCTGCCCCGCTACCACGTGCTCCAGCCCGAATATAACCTCGTCAGCCGCCACAAATTCGAAGGCGAGTTGCAGGATTACTGCGTCATCGAAAACATCGGCGTCCTCCCCTATTACGGCCTCGCCTCCGGCTTCCTCACCGGCAAGTATCGAACGAAGGACGACCTCAGCCAAAGCGTCCGCGGCGGCCGCATGGGCGAACTGCTCGAAGGCAAAGGCGCCGCCGTCCTCGCGGCGATGGACGGCGTGGCGGAGGAAACCGGCGCCACCCTCGCCCAGATCGCGCTGGCGTGGCTGATGGCGCAAGAGGGCGTAACGGCCCCGATCGCCAGCGCGACCAGCGTCAAGCAGCTCGAAGACCTGCTACCGGCGATGGAACTGGAGCTGAGCAAGGAGCAGCTGGAGCGGCTGACTGACGCGGGGGCGTAGCCATCCTTAGGTAACAAGCTGACGCGCCAGCACAGGCGCGAGCATCACGGCGTCCGACCTACCGTATGTACCCAGAAGAGGATTTTAAGATTGGCACCAAAAATGGCGGAAATCTGAGTCTTCCGAAATTGCGTCGGGACGGTTGTATCAGCTCTTAGTACAAGCCGGGGCAGAGGATTGGCCGATTTTAAGTCCTTAGCAGGGACTCGAACCAGACATGCGCTTTAGCCCTAATCGTAAGACTTCTTTTCAAGGCAATGCTGATAGGAGAAGTCGATACGGCTACCATCAATACGGGTGATCCAAAAGCATCGTTGATTGGCATAATCGGGGGCGGGGCCAACCGAGATATGGGCGATACCCTTTCCAACCTTATCAGCTTCTTCGTCATGGCGACGTAGCAACGCTGTTAAATGCGCTGCATCCTCGTCATTGACCCGATCCCCCATAGAATAACGTTGAAGCATTTCGCTAAAGAATATTCGGGCATCGCCTACCTTAGAGAATGCTTTCGTATCTATCGCAATCGACCGGGCTTTTCCCATCATCTAGCTCCAATGAAACCGGCAACGTCCGAATAGTTTGGAAGGGCTAGCAACCTCTCGATATGAGGCACTGCCTTTCTGTCTCGATCTCCAAAGTAAGGGATTGCACGCTTCGCCATCCAAACCTCAACGAAGTGACGCCTAAAGTCTGCGAGTAAATGGTTAGGATATGCCCTTGCGTTTATGGCACGACCATCTTCGTACACATGTATATAGGTTGGCATACTGTCAGGATCATGGCCATTCTCCCGCAACCAGCCCGAAAACATGCGCCCTTCTGATATATCAGGAACCATGTTGTCGGGTAGAACATAGCCAAGATGCTCAAGCGGCGCGATGAGTGCAACCGTCATCTCATTCAGCATTGAGAAATGTCCATTGGGGACGTTAGTCATATTAGCCATGTAGCGGCGGAGATGGTACGGGAGATTGCCGCCAGGAACCTTCCCGGTCATCCAATCGAAAATCCATTGGGTCACTTTCACGGCAAACTGCGGCGATATCCACTGAGCTAGATGGATTGCGACCTGCGGATGCACCCACGTACCCCTTAGCTCATTCGCGCCGGTCATGACTGTGACGACAAGTAGGTCTACGGGAATTCCCGTAGACCCCGCTAACGCCTCGAGGAACAGGGGCGTTGTGCGGAGGCGGCTGTAATCGTTGAACAGCTTGCCGCCTGCCTTGCACATCGCAGTCGCGTTGACGTAGCCGTCCTTCACCCTCTGATGGATGACCTCAGCCTCAAGCTGATATTGAACAAGCGGCAACGCAATCTGAAACTCAGCCACAGTACCTCCCCTGAAGATACTGGCAGCTTATGCGCAGCCCCTCCAATGTCGATTCGTAACCTGCACCGATTCGGCTACGGCCTGAAAATGGCGGAGATTTGTGAGAGGGCAATCAGAGAAGAGTACGCGGCGGTTTAACCCCGCATTCCGGCCTGCCCGGCTGGCGAATACGACACGCCTAGCGCGACCTGCATTATCGCGCGTGGTTCTGCATCCCTGCACGACATGTCACCGTAACTAGATCATGGCTAGACCGCTGCTGTCCAGAAAGACCAAACGAGCTATTCGCCACATTCCTGGTGAAAGCGCAGCATCAGCCATCTTGATAATTCCCGACGTTCCCAAATATCAACAGCCGGCGACCGATCCGAAACGGCGCATGCCCCGGACGGCGAGCACGCGAAGGTTTGCCCTTTCCCGCACGGAACAAATGTGAAACACTCAGCCCCGCACCGACTCGGCGCGCCGCTCTTTCTCTCCCCACCCGCGGGGATCGCATACACAAAACCGCCCGCCGGATAGCCCGGTCGAGCGGTGATCGAGGCGCCATCCGGCACGATCGCCGGGGAAGGCTTTCGGGACGTTACGTACCGTCCACTTCGTCCACTTCCGCGGGGCAAAACGGCCCCCGCACCGTCGGGCACGGGGGCCGCGGGGGTTACGCCGCGAACTGGTTCATCGTGTTGTGGACCCCGCCCGCCTTCAGCGCGGCCTCGCCGGCGAAATACTCCTTATGGTCGTCGCCGATGTCGCTGCCCGACATGTTCTGGTGCTTCACGCAGGCGATGCCTTCGCGGATTTCACGGCGCTGCACGCCCTTGACGTAGCCGAGCATGCCCTCGTCGCCGAAATAGGCCTTGGCGAGGTTGTCGGTGCTCAGCGCCGCGGTGTGATAGGTCGGCAGCGTGATCAGGTGGTGGAAGATGCCGGCCCGCGCCGCCGCATCCTTCTGGAAGGTGCGGATGCGCTCGTCGGCCTCCTCTGCCAGCGGCGTGCCGTCGTAATCGACGCTCATCAGCCGCGCGCGGTCGTACGCCGACACGTCCTTGCCCGCCTCCGCCCAGGCGTCGAACACCTGCTGCCGGAAATTGAGCGTCCAGTTGAAGCTGGGGCTGTTGTTATAGACCAGCTTGGCGTTCGGCACGACCTCGCGGATGCGGTCGACCATCGACGCGATCTGTTCGATGTGCGGCTTCTCCGTCTCGATCCACAGCAGGTCGGCGCCGTTCTGCAGCGACGTGATGCAGTCGAGCACGCAGCGATCCGCCCCCGTACCTTCGCGGAACTGGAACAGGTTCGACGGCAGGCGCTTGGGCCGCAGCAGCTTGCCCTCGCGCGTGATGACGACGTCGCCGTTGCCGACCTGGGTCACGTCGATCTCGTCGCAGTCGAGGAAGGCGTTATACTGGTCGCCGATGTCGCCCGGCTCCTTGCTGAACGCGATCTGCTTGGTCAGGCCCGCGCCCAGCGAGTCGGTGCGCGTCACGATGATGCCATCGTCGACGCCTAGCTCCAGGAAGGCGTAGCGGCAGGCGCGCACCTTCGCCAGGAAGTCCTCGTGCGGCACGGTGACCTTGCCGTCCTGGTGGCCGCACTGCTTCTCGTCGCTGACCTGGTTCTCGATCTGCAGCGCGCAGGCGCCCGCCTCGATCATCTTCTTGGCGAGCAGGTAGGTCGCCTCGGCATTGCCGAAGCCTGCGTCGATATCGGCGATGATCGGCACGACATGCGTCTGGTGATTGTCGATCGCCTGGGTCAGCCGCTGCGCCTCCACCTCGTTGCCGCTCTCGCGCGCCTTGTCGAGCTCGCGGAACAGCAGGCTCAGCTCGCGCGCATCCGCCTGGCGCAGGAAGGTGTACAGCTCCTCGATCAGCGCGGGCACGCTGGTCTTCTCGTGCATCGACTGGTCGGGCAACGGGCCGAACTCGCTGCGCAGCGCCGCGACCATCCAGCCCGACAGGTACAGGTAACGCCGGTCGGTGGTGCCGAAATGCTTCTTGATGCTGATGATCTTCTGCTGCCCGATGAACCCATGCCAGCAGCCGAGCGACTGGGTGAAGGCCGCCGGGTCGGCATCGTACGCCGCCATGTCCCGCCGCATGATTGCAGCGGTATATCGCGCAATATCGAGGCCGGTCTGGAAGCGGTTCTGCAACCGCATACGCGCGACCGATTCGGCATCGATCCCGCCCCAGGTGGCGTGGCCGCCGATCGTCTGGCGGGCGGTGCCGATCTGCTGCTGGTAGGTCATGTCGCATATCCCTCGCTGTCTGGATGCGAGGATGTGTACGGACATTGACACGGCATTCAGAGGGAAATGCGCCGCAAATCGCGTGCAAACGTCACGTCATCAGCGTTGGCGACTGTCAATTTGTATGATTGTTTTCAGTCAGTCGCCGGTGAAGGTGAACCCCGACACGCCCCGATCCCGCTCGTTGATCAGCAGCGCCCGCCCCGCCGGCGGCGCCGACCGCTGCGGACAATCGGTCCGCTGGCACGCCCGACACCCCAGGCCGATCGGCGTCGCATCGCCCTTCAGGTCGATGCCCCGTGCCACCGCCAGCGCCCCGCCCAGCTCCGCCGCCACGCCGATGCCGACGGCGAATTCGGCCAGCACGCCGCCATAGCGCCGCCGCTGCGGCGTCACCGTTCGCGCAATCGTCAGCCACCGCGCCCGGTCCTCGAGCTCCACCAGCTGCACCGCAAGGCTGCCCGGCCGATCAAACGCCTGATGCAACCGCCACAGCGGGCAGCGCCCCTCCGCCTCAGCGAGCGGCGACCCGCTCGCCCCGGAAAAGCGCTTCGAACACTGCCCGGCGCGATCGATGCGAATGAGGAAGAACGGCAGGCCCCGCGCCCCGACGCGGTGCAGCGTCGTCAGCCGGTGCGCCACCTGCTCGAACCCCGCCCCGAATCGCCGCTGCAACAGCTCCAGGTCGTACCCCGTGCTCTCGCAAGCCCGCAGGAACCGGGCATAGGGCATCATCACCGCCGCCGCGAAATAGCTGGCGAGATGCCGCCGGAACAATCGCTCCGCCGAACGGTCGGCAAAGCCCGCCCCCTTGGCGAGCGCATCGATCTCGGCCCGCGCCTCGATCTGCGCCAGCTGATACGCCGCGGCAAAGGTCCGCGACGCCGAATCGAGCACTTCGCTCAGCTGCAACTGCCGGGCATGCAGGTCGAGTCGGCGCAGCAGATCGGGCATCACGTCGACGGGCAGGATGCGGATCGTCAGCTGGTGCTTGACGCGCAACCGCTCGGCGATCGCGCCGTACAGGTCACCCGCCCCCAGCCGCAATTCGTCCGCCAGCGCTTCGGCCAGACTGTCGAGGTCCGCGAAATGCCCGCGCCACCGCTCGATCTCGCGCCGCACCTCCGCGACGGGGTCGGCGGCATCGCCGTCCCGCGCAGGCCCGGCGCCCAGCCGATCGTACGCCCGCGCAAACGCCTCCGCCCCGCCCGGCGCTCCGGCGAGCCATTCGGCGATCTCGTTGCGATCGATCTCCAGGTCGGCGAACAGCGGATCGGCCAGCCGCCGCCGCATCGCCGCCTCGCCCCCGCCCGGCTCACCGGCGGTCAGCGCGCGCGGATCGAAGTCATATGATTCGGCCAGCCGCACCAGCAGCGCCGCCGACAGCGGCCGCTGGTTGCGTTCGACGAGATTGAGATAGCTCGGCGAAATGCCCAGCACCTCGGCCATCGCCGCCTGCGTCAGCGCCGCCTGCCGCCGGAGCCGCCGCACCGCATGCCCTGCAAACAATTTACGCTCGGCCACGCCCCACTCCCCCACGCCACATCTGCGCTACGGGATGGCAACTCCGTGCGCTTGTCATTTTGTTACAGCATGACGCGCCTGCTTGTCCATGTGGTGGACACCATGACCCCGCTGCGCATCCCGCCCCTCTCGCCGCACCCGCCCCCACCTAGCTAACGGAATTCTCGAAAGTTTCCTGGGGAGGAAAGGTGGCCGCCGGCATCTCGTATGCCGGCGGCCATTCCCGTTCAGGGATCAGGCGATATGGCCGCGAAACCAGTCCGCGAGTTCATCCACGCTCAATTCCCCCGCCGCCAATGCAAGAAAAGCAACCACCACCTCCGCATCGGTTGCGGTCAGCGTATAGCCGTTGAGCATCAGAAACGTTTCGCTGACCACCAGCGCGGTACGCTTGTTGCCGTCGACGAACGGATGGTTTCGCGCGATCCCGAAGGCATAGCTCGCCGTCAGATCGGCGACGTCCGGTTCCCCGTATGCGATCAGGTTGTGCGGACGCGCCAGCGCACTTTCGAGCATCGATTGGTCACGGATGCCCGCGGCTCCCCCATGCTCCGCCAACTGCTCCTCATGCGCGACGAGCGCGACCTCGATGTCAATCCAGACCCAGTCACTCATTTGGCCAGTTCGCGCAGCGCGTCGCGGCGCTTGCGCATCACCTCCCGCGCCGCTGCCATCTGGTCGGCGAACCCGATATCCTGTTTGCGCAGGAATACGCCGCCGTCCTTGGCGATCACATCGACCGTGTCGCCCTGTGCGACACCCAGTTGGGCCAGCACATCCTTGGGCAGGATCACGCCCTGCGAATTGCCGATCTTGATCACGCGAATTTCCGTCGCGGCCTTAAGGCTGGAAAGCTTGTTCATACGCTCGTTATAACAGAGCCGCGGGAGCCGATCCATCGGCTCATGCGTCTCGTCACCACGCCGCATCGTCGGCGCAACAGGGAGCGACAATGGCAGACGGGCTGACCGCGCGGATCCGCGAGAATATCGTGCTGTACGGGGCGCTTGCCGCCAATCTCGGGATCGGCGTCGCCAAGTTCGTCGCCGCGGGCATCACCGGCTCGTCGTCGATGCTGACCGAGGGCGTCCACAGCTGCGTCGACAGCGGCAACCAGGTGCTGCTGCTCTATGGCCAGCACCGCGCCAAGCGCGCGCCCGATGCCGTCCACCCCTTCGGCTACGGGCGCGAGCTGTATTTCTGGGCGTTCGTCGTCGCGATCCTGATCTTCGCGGTCGGCGCAGGCGTGTCGGTGTATGAGGGCTATCGCCACATCATCACGCCCGAACCGTTGCTCGACCCACTGGTCAACTACATCGTGCTCGGCATTGCGATGGCGATGGAGGGCGCGTCTTGGTTCATCGCGATGCGCGAATTTTCGAAGGCGAAGGGCAAGGCCGGCTGGTGGCGCGCGATCCGCCAGAGCAAGGATCCGGCGGGCTTCATCGTGCTGTTCGAGGATTCGGCCGCGCTCGCCGGCCTCGTCATCGCCGGGGTCGGCGTCTGGGCGAGCCATTATTTCGTCGATCCGCGTATCGACGGCGTCGCGTCGATCCTGATCGGCTTGATCCTCGGCCTCGTTGCCGTACTGCTCGCCCGCGAAGCCAAGGGCCTGCTGATCGGCGAGCGCGCCGACCCGCAGGTGGTGGAGACGGTGCGCGACATCATCGCGCGCCATCCCGCCGTCACGGCCGTCAACCACGTCCGCACCATCCACACTGCGCCCGATGCGATCTTCGTCGCCGCCAGCGTCGATTTCGACGATGCCCTTACAATGGGCGCGGCCGAGACGCTGATCGAGGAGCTGGAGGACGAATTGCGCGCCGCGGTCCCGCGGCTCAGCTCGATCTATATCCGCCCCGAAAAGCGCGAGAATGCCGCGACGCTCGCGCATCCCGTCCAGGCTTAGGGGGCGCGAAAATACCACGCCGCCTCAGTGTGATCCCCGTTGCTCAAGCCCCGCCGCCGCCTGTATCATCCGCGCATGGTTCGCTCCCTCCTCCGCCCGCTGCTCGCCACCGCGCTGCTGCTGTCCTCGCTGTTCGGCGCGGCGCCCGCGTGGGCGGCGGTGACGATCACCTTCTGGAGCCATGAGCTCGGCAACAGCTTCCCGCACGCCTTCTTTACGTTGCGCGGCGTGCCGGATGCCGGCGGCGCGCCGGTCGATGCCAATTACGGCTTCACCGCCAAATCGGTGTCGCCCAAATTGCTAATGGGCACCGTGGCCGGACGGCTCGACATTTCGAAGCCGTTCTACATCGCCGGCAGCGACGCGCAGTTCTCGGTCGTCCTCACCGACGCGCAATATAACGCCGTGCTCGGGCTGGTCGCGGCGTGGGACGAAAAGACCGGCGACGCGCATTACAATCTCAACCAGCGCAACTGCGTCCACTTCGTCAAGGAAGCCGCCCGCATCGCCGGCCTGACCGACCTCGACCGCCCGAAACTGATGAAGAAGCCGCGGTCCTACCTTCAATCGATCGCCGAGGCGAATGCCGGGCGGGTCACGTTGGTGAAGATGCACGGCAAGGCCTATCTCGCGACGCTGCCGCCGCTCACGACGACGCCCGTGGTGGCACCGGCAGTGATGGCGGCGCCAGCGGCTGCTGCGACAGCGGCGATGCCGGTGGCAACAGGCGCACCATAACCCCCACCCTCCCCGTCACCCCGGACTCGTTCCGGGGTCCACTCTGCGGCGAGGGGAATGGCAAGATGCTCCAGCCGTGCCCGTGCGGCCCGGTGGACCCCGGACCAAGTCCGGGGTGACGGCGGGGGGTCAGCGCGGGGGCCGGCAAGAGGCTCCAGCCTCGCCCCCGCGGCCGGTGGACCCCGGAACCAGTCCGGGGTGACGACGTGGGGAGGAAAGCCCGCTACGCCGGCACGATCTCCATCACATCCAGCGTCGATTGAAACCCCGGGAACGGCAGCACCAGCCGCCAGCGCGCTTCGCCGATCCGCTCGACGAAGCCCGCCATGTCGCGCCGCAGATCGCGGCCGTATGGCATCGGCCGCGCCTCGTCGCCGAGCGCCAGCGTGCCGAGGAAGATCGTCCGCGAATCGGTGCTGTCGAACAGCACGCCGCTCGCCCGCTGCACGCCGTCGGTGGCGAACTGGCGCTTGGGCCCCTCCCCTTCGACCCGGCACGCCGTCCAGGCGCCGCTCAGCAGCGCGCGCGGCGGCGGCGCGGTGCCGGCAAGCCGCTCGGCGCCGTTACCGCCCAGCCGATAGGTGCGGCAGCGATAGGCCCCGGGCTTCAGCATCTCACCGCGGATCACCTGGTCGGGATTGAACAGCGCCGGGTCCGCCGACAGCACCGCTGCGCCCGCCGGATCGGCACGCGCCTCGGCCAGCGCCTTCACCCAGGCGTCGCGCCATTCGCGCAGGCGCTGCCGGTCCTCCACCGTCGCCACCGCGCGCCAGTCGACCGCGGCCGTATCGGGGTCGCGCACATGCGCCAGCGCCGCGCCTGCCAGCACCGTTGCGACCAGCGCCGTCGCCGTGCCCAGCCACACGCCCCTCATGCGGCCGTCCAGCCGCCGTCGACCGACAGGTTGGCGCCGGTGATCGCCTTCGCCTCGTCGCGGCACAGGAACAGCGCGAGCGCCGCGACCTGTTCGGGCGTCACGAATTCCTTGGTCGGCTGCGCGGCGAGCAGCACGTCGTTCATCACCTGCTCGCGCGTCAGCCCGCGCGCCTTCATCGTGTCGGGGATTTGCGCCTCGACCAGCGGCGTCCAGACATAGCCCGGCGAAATGCAATTGACCGTGATGCCGTGCGTCGCGGTCTCCAGCGCCAGCGTCTTGGTCAGGCCCGCGATGCCGTGCTTGGCCATCACATAGGCCGATTTGTTGGGGCTCGCGACCAGGCTGTGCGCGGACGCGGTGGTAATGATCCGCCCCCAACCCTGCCGCTTCATATGCGGCACCGCAGCCTTGGCGACATACCAGGCCGACAGCAGGTTGATGCGGACGATCGCTTCCATCTTGTCGTCGGGAAAGTCCTCGATCGGCGACACGTGCTGGATGCCGGCATTGTTGATCGCAATGTCGATCCGCCCCGTCTCGGTGACGGCGCGGTCGATCAGCGCCGCGATCTGGTCGGGCTTGGTCATGTCCGCCGCGTCGTACAGCGCAGCCGCGCCGCTGGTCGCCGCCAGCTCGGCGCGGATCGCCTCGATGGCATCGGCATCGCCAAATCCGTTGATGACGAGGCTCGCGCCCTCCGCCGCCAGCGCCTTCGCATAGGCGAGGCCGATGCCGGAGGTGGAGCCGGTGATGACCGCGGTCTTGCCCTGAAGGATCATGCTACTCTCCTGATAACACGCCTGTCGTGGCGCCAAGCGCAGCCGGTTGCAACCGGGGGACGGGTTCGGGCATTCGTTACACACGCTAAACGGAGCCTGCCATGCGCCTCGACGATTTCGATCCCAATATTGACGTCGAGGACCAGGGTAACACCGGCGGTGGTGGCTTCGGCGGAGGCGGTGGCGGCGGACTGCTGTTCGGCCTGTTGCCACTGATCGGCAGCCGCTTCGGCTGCGGCGGCATCGTCGTCGTATTGCTGTTGTTCGCGGTGTTCGGCGGGCTTGGCAATCTCGGTAGTCTCGTGGGCGGCGGAGGCGGCAGCGGCACGCAGGTGACCCACAGCGCCCCGTCCGAAGGCCGCGGCGCGACTGCGGTCTGCTCATCCGACCCCGACAAGCGCGCCGCCTGCAACGCGTTCAGCTCGGCGGAAAATACCTGGGAAAAGATCTTCGCGCAAAGCGGCGAGCGCTTCCGCGCCCCGGGCCTCTCCTTCTTCAACCAGAACGGACGGTCGGGCTGCGGCGCCGCGCAATCGGCGATGGGCCCGTTTTATTGCCCGACCGACCAGCGCATCTACCTCGACACCAGCTTCTTCAACGAACTGGCCAATCGCTTCGGCGCCAAGGGTGACTTCGCACAGGATTACGTGATCGCCCACGAATTCGGCCACCATATCCAGAACCTGCTCGGCACGTCGGACAAGGTGCAGCAGATCCAGCGCAGCAGTTCGGAACGGGAGGGCAATGCCGCCTCGGTCCGCCTCGAGTTGCAGGCCGATTGCTACGCCGGCGTCTGGGCGGCACAGAACCGCAGCCGCATGGAGCCGGGCGATCTGGAAGAGGGCCTGACCGCCGCCGGCGCGATCGGCGACGACACGCTGCAAAAGGAAAGCCAGGGCCGCGTCGTTCCTGACAGCTTCACCCACGGCACCTCCGCCCAGCGCCAGACCTGGCTGCGCCGCGGCATTGAAACCGGCGATCCGGCGGCATGCGACACCTTCTCGGGCGCGATCTGATCGGCGATTTCGAACGGCGGTGAACGCCGCCACACCCGCCCCGTCATCCCCGCGCAGGCGGGGATCCAGACGCGCTACCGTAGCGGCTCCATCATCGACGGTAGCGGTTATGGATTCCCGCCTTCGCGGGAATGACGGACCGTCGGGAAAGCCCTACCGGCTCGCCATCTGCCGCGCGAAATGCACCTCGACCGCCTTGGTCACGCTTTCCGCGATCTTCTCGCGCCCTTCGCTGCTGTCGAGGAACGCCGCATCGCGCGGGTTGGAGATATAGCCCGTCTCGAACAGGATCGACGGCATGTCGGGCGCCTTCAGCACCATCAGCGACGCCATGCGATGAAACACTGGCTTGGTCGGGATCAGCGGCTTGGCCTCGCGTCCCAGCAGCCGCGCGAAGTTCGCGGACGTATTCATCGTCTCGCGCTGCGCCAGGTCGATCAGGATCGACGTCACGTCCGCCCCCGCATCGCCCAGGTTCACGCCGGAGATCACGTCGGCCTTGTTCTCGCGCGCCGCCAGCCGCGCCGCTTCCTTGTCGGACGCGACTTCGGACAAGGTGTAGACCGACGCGCCGCTCGCCTCCCCGCTGCCCACGCTGTCGCAATGGATCGAGATGAACAGATTGGCCTTCAGCCGCCGCGCGATGCCATAGCGTTCGCGCAGCACCAGAAAGCGGTCGTCGTCACGGGTCAGCGCCACGCGCACCCGCCCGGTGGCGAGCAACTGGTCGCGAATCGTCTTGGCGATGCGCAGCGTCACATCCTTTTCGCGCAGCCCGGTCACCGGGTTGATCGCACCCGGATCGACGCCGCCATGCCCCGCATCGATCACCACCAGCGGCCGGCTGTCGTCGCCGCGCACTTTGGGCAGCGGCAGGCCGCGCGCCGGGGGCGGCACCGGCACCGACACTTTGTACTTGGGTCGCGCCGCCCAGCCGCCGATGTCGAACGACAGGAAACTCAGCGGCCCCGCCGCCCCCGCCGCCGCGAAGCGGGCCGCGCTAGCCGGCTCGATCGACAGCACCAGGCTGCGCCCGTCCTGCTCGAATGAGGCATCGCCGATGATCGCCGGCCGCGCGAGGTCGAACAGCAGCCGCGTGCCCGCACCTTGCCGCAGCTGGGTGACGCCGCTCACCGGACCGCCGCCGCGCGCCCGCGCGCCGGGCACGGCATCGGCGATGTCGACGGCGATCTGGCGGCTGGCCGACAGGATCTCGCCGCTCGCATCCGCGACCGGGCCGTCGAAGCGGATGACGATCCGCCCGTCCTGCACCGCGACGCTACGGATCATCGTCGCCGCCCAGGCGGGCGCGCTCGTGAACCATCCCGCAATCAGGGCGAACAGCGTCAGCACACGGCGTCCTTGCCGCGACAGGCGTACGCGGGTCCAGCGAAAAGCCATACACAACCCCTCGGGCGATTCTGAACGCGATCGCCACGGGGCCGTTGTGACGCACAGGGTCCCAACAGGGGGTTGCCCGGCAAGGTTAATCCGGAATTCGGCACGATTTTGCCGGCCGATACGGCAAGTTCCTGCCAGTTGCGGTTCGCGCAGGCCGATGCTACCAACGGACTGCACCCGTGCGTCGCCCGTGAATACAGATCGGCGATGCGCCGGTTCTCGCGCCGTCCTGGCGCGGTCTTAACCAGGTTGACGCTCGCATGACGCACTTTTCCACCGTTCGACACCGCCCGGCCCCGGCCGGCGGCGTGTCGGGCGTGCGGGAGGGCCGTGCCCCCCGATGTGCCGGGCGAGCAGACGCATCTTTGCCACAAACCCGCGCCGGTCCGCCCGGCGCCACCTATCAACGCGCATGCGCGCCCTGCCGCCCGGTCCGTCACGGACCCGCCGCCGGAGCGCCACGCGCGCGGAGACTATTCAATGACCACGCGTATGCTGATCGACGCACGCCACCGGGAAGAAACCCGCGTCGCCGTCGTCAAGAATAACCGGATCGAAGAGTTCGATTTCGAATCCGCCGAACGCAAGCAGCTCAAGGGCAACATCTATCTCGCCAAGGTGACGCGCGTCGAGCCGTCGCTGCAGGCGGCGTTCGTCGATTACGGCGGCAATCGCCACGGCTTCCTCGCCTTCAGCGAAATCCACCCCGATTACTATCAGATCCCCAAGGAAGACCGCGACGCGCTGCTGCGGGAAGAGGCGGAGCATGCCGCGGAAGAAGCCGCGCTGCGCGCCGAGCATGACGACGACGATCATGACGATGATGCGCACGACGATCGCGACCACGACGATTACGACGACGCCGATCATCATGACGACGACGATGCCGATCACGACGACGCCGAGGGCGGCGAAGGCGCCCCCGCGAAGAAGCCGCGCAATGGCAACGACGATCAGGTCGAGGCGCTGCGCCAGCGCCGCATGAATCTGCGCCGCCGCTACAAGATCCAGGACGTCATCCGCCGCCGTCAGGTGCTGCTGGTGCAGGTCGTCAAGGAAGAGCGCGGCAACAAGGGCGCGGCGCTGACGACCTATCTGTCGCTCGCCGGCCGCTATTGCGTGCTGATGCCCAACACGTCGCATGGCGGCGGGATCAGCCGCAAGATCAGCAACGCCGCCGATCGCAAGCGCCTGAAGTCGATCATGGCCGACATGCAGCTGCCCAGCTCGATGGGCTGCATCGTCCGCACCGCCGGCCTGCAGCGCACCAAGGTCGAGATCAAGCGCGACTTCGATTATCTCGCGCGTCTGTGGGATGGCATCCGCGAAGCGACGCTCGGCTCGTCGGCGCCGGCGCTGATCTACGGTGACAGCGACCTCATCAAGCGCGCGATCCGCGACATCTACAACAAGGACATCGACGAGGTGATCGTCGAGGGCGAAGAGGGTTATCGCCACGCCAAGGAGTTCATGCGGCTTCTGATGCCCAGCCACGCCCGCCGCGTGAAGCAATATGCCGACGCCGTGCCGCTGTTCCAGCGCGCGCATGTCGAAGATCAGCTCGCCGCCATGTATCATCCGGTCGTGCAGCTGAAATCGGGCGGCTATCTGGTCATCAACCCGACCGAGGCGCTCGTCTCGATCGACATCAACTCCGGCCGGTCGACGCGCGAACATAATATCGAACAGACCGCGACGGCGACCAACCTCGAAGCCGCCAAGGAAATCGCCCGCCAGCTGCGCCTGCGCGACATGGCCGGCCTCGTCGTCATCGACTTCATCGACATGGACAACAATTCCAATGTCCGGAAGGTCGAGAAGGCGATGAAGGAAGCGCTGAAGGACGATCGCGCCCGCATCCAGGTCGGCCGCATCTCGTCGTTCGGCCTCATGGAAATGAGCCGCCAGCGCCTGCGCACCGGCGTGCTCGAAGCCTCGACGCGCCCCTGCCCGCATTGCGAAGGCACTGGCCTCGTCCGCACCGCCTCGTCGGCGGGCCTCAGCGCGCTGCGTCTGATCGAGGACGAAGCGGCCCGCGGCCGCGGTTCGGTGCTCACCCTGCGCGCCAGCCAGGAAGCGACGATCTACGTCCTCAACAAGAAGCGCGCGGACATCGCCGAGATCGAGGATCGCTATGGCGTGATCGTCGAGATCGTCCCCGATCGCGAAGAGGAAGGCGCGCGCATGTCGGTCGAGGCCAGCGGCCCGCCGCCCGCGCACCCGCCCAAGATCGAGGCGCTGGTCGAGGAAGACTATGACGACGTCCCCGACGATATCGAGGACGAGGAAGAGGAAGACGAGATCGTCGAGGCCGTTGAGGAAGAGCCCCGGCGTGAGCGCGAGCGCGAGGAACGTGGTGAGGGCGAAGGTCGTGGCCGCCGCCGCCGCCGTCGCGGTCGCCGCGGTCGCAACCGCGAGGACGAGGCTGGCGACACCGCGTCGGACGATACCGCCGAAGCACCGGTCGACGCGACCGACGCGGAGGATGCCGACACCGACGTCGAGCCGGTCGCGGGTGACGAGGCGGAGACCGTCGAGGCCTATGGCGAGCAGCCGCAGGGCGAAGGCCGTCGCCGTCGCGGACGTCGCGGGCGCCGTGGCGGTCGCCGCCATGCCGAAGGCACGCCGGCCGAGGGCACGGACGCCGCGGTCGACAGCGCCGATGGCGACGCGCCGGCGGCCAACGAACCGATCGTCGAGGCGGGCGATGCCGGCCCGGTGACGACCGGTCTCGACGCGCCGGCCCCGGCGAAGGTCGAGGACGCCGAGCCCGTCGAGGCGCCGCGCACCCGCCGCCGCCCGCGCGCGCGCAAGGTCGCCGACGCGGCGCCGGTCGAGGCCCCCGCCGCGGCCGAAGCGGAGCCCGCCGCGGCCGAAGCGCCGGTCGCAGCCCCGGCCGCCGACGCCGAACCGGCGCCCAAGCCCAAGCGCACCCGGAAGAAGGCCACCCCGGCACCCGCCGCCGAAGAGGCTCCGGCCGCCGAGGCGCCCGCCGCGGAGGAAAAGCCCAAGCGTCGCCGCACGCGCAAAGCCGCCACGACCGATGCCGCCCCTGCGGACACGGTGACCGCGCCGGAACCCGCCACCCCGGCCGAGCCCGAGGACGCGGAAACCCCGGCGACCGACACCGCCACCGACACCGGCGAACAACCCCGCCGCGGCTGGTGGCAGCGCACCTTCGGCGCCTGATCGCCCACGCCCACAGCGGCCAACAAAAAACGCCCTCTTCCACACGGAAGGGGGCGTTTTTATGTGAGCGGACGGCCGAACCACACACCGCGCCGCCTGCCCGAACGTCATCCCAACGACGGCTGGAATCTCCCGGTGGCAGGACGCGACAAGAGCCGCAAAAGGTCCCAGCCTCCGCCGGGACGACGTCGGTTATGAAGCATGCGCTGCAAACAGCGCGATCGCAGACCGAAGACCCCGCGCCGCCATGCCGGCACACTCAGCACTCGGCAGGTAGGTCACGAGACACCCGCCCCAAACACCCCCGTCATGCCGGACTAGTTCCGGCATCCACCGCGCCGCGCACGAGTAGAAGGTGTGTCACGCAACGATCGTAACCAGCACAACGGACGCCACAAGCGCCCCACACCTGATCCCAGCCGCACTCAAACCACCGTCATTCCCGCGAAGGCGGGAATCCAGACTGGCAAGCCTCACGGCGCCTGCCGCAACGGTAGCGGTTCTGGATTCCCGCCTCCGCAGGAATGACGAAAAAGAGGGAGAGGAACGGCCTGGCAATAGACCGGTCGAACACACCGGTCCCAAACCAACCCGCCCCCTCACCCTCAGCGCAGCTTCTCGGACCCGTTCTTCAGCGCCGCCTTCTGCTCTTCGGTCATCGCCTGCGCATTCACGTCGGCGTCGTCGATCGCATCGGCCTGCTGTTCGCCGCTCTTGCGGATTTCCTTGGCCTGGTCCTTCAGATTGTCCGCGGCCTGCTCCATCGCATCGGCGCGGTTGTCGTAGGACTTTTCGACCTCGGAGCCGAGCTTGTCGTCGCCCTTGCCGCCGCACGCGCTCAGCGAGAGCGCCATCGCCACCAGCGTCGCGCCGGCCAGAATCGTCTTCTTCATGTGTCGTCCCCTGTTGTTGTCCAAGCGAAAGGGCCGCCCCGCGATGCGAGACGACCCTGTCGGTTACACAAACTGATCCTGTGAATCAGATCTTGTCGCCGAGCGCGCCCTTGACGCTGCCCTTGACGTCCTGACCGGTGCCCTTGGCCTGCTGCGCTTCGCCTTCGGCCACCAGACGGTCATTGTCGGTCGCCTTGCCGACGGCTTCCTTGACGTTGCCGGCGATCTTGTTGCCGGCCGCTGCGACCTTATCGGTGAATTCGCCCATCGATCGTCTCCTGCGATTGACTGCGACCCGCCAGCCGGGCCGCTTGATCTATCGCAAGAACAACGGGCCGAAGTCGGACCGGTTCCGTGACAAAAACTTTAGCGTCTGGTGCGGAACCAATACGATATCAGATCAAACCGGCGAGCGGACTGGACGGGTCGGCATAGCGCCGCTGCCCCATGCGTCCGGCACGATAGGCCATCCGCCCCGCCTCGACCGCGCGCCGCATCGCGCCCGCCATCAGGATCGGGTCCTTGGCCTCGGCGATCGCGGTGTTCATCAGCACGCCGTCGCAGCCCAGTTCCATCGCCACCGCCGCGTCCGACGCGGTGCCCACGCCCGCATCGACCAGCACCGGCACGCCCGCGCCCTCGACGATCAGCCGGATCGTCACCCGGTTCTGAATGCCAAGCCCGGACCCGATCGGCGCGCCGAGCGGCATGATCGCGACCGCACCGGCATTCTCCAGCCGCTTCGCCGCGATCGGATCGTCGACGCAATAGACCATCGGCTTGAAGCCTTCGTTCGCCAGCACTTCCGTCGCGCGCAGCGTTTCGTGCATGTCGGGGTAGAGCGTCTTCGCCTCGCCCAGCACTTCCAGCTTCACGAGCTCCCAACCGCCCGCCTCGCGCGCCAGCCGCAGCGTGCGGATCGCGCTCTCCGCGTCGAAACAGCCCGCGGTGTTGGGCAGGTAGGTGACCTTCTTGGGATCAATGAAGTCGGTCAGCATCGGCGCGTTGCGATCGCTGACGTTCACCCGCCGCACCGCGACCGTGACGATCTCCGCCCCGCTCGCTTCGAGCGCCGCGGCATTCTGCGCGAAGTCCTTATACTTGCCCGTCCCGACGATCAGCCGCGACCGGAACGTCTTGCCCGCGACGCTCCACGAGTCGTCGACGATCGGCGCCTGATGGTCGCCACCACCGACGAAATGCACGATCTCGATATCGTCGCCATCCTCGACGCACACGTCCTTCAACGTCGAGCGCGGCACGACCTCCAGGTTCCGCTCCACCGCGACCTTCTCGGGCACCAGCCCCAGCTCGTTCGCCAGATCGGCGAGGCTGAGACCGGCAGCGACGCGCTTATGCTCGCCGTTCACGGTGATCGATACGGTGCCGTCGCTATGGGCCATGACGCGTCAAACTCCTTATGCGTGCCCCATCTAGGCGCGTCACGCCGCGTGTCCACCGTTGCTGGTTTGATTCACGCGAAGCCGCTAAGCCGCGAGGAGAAAGAAGAAGGGGTTCGCGCAGAGGCGCGGAGACGCGGAGGGGTTGCGCATCGGACGATCGCCCCGCTCCACCGCGAAGCGGCCTATATCCCAGCTGTTGATAAGAGAGAGCCCGCTGCCGCGGGCGAACCCCCTCCGCGTCGCCGCGTCTCCGCGTGAACCCCTTCTTCGCGTCTTCGCGTCTTCGCGTGAAAACCCTCTGCTTTGCGCCGCCCGCGAAACGACGATACACCCCCGCCCATGACCGACACGATCTACGTCCTCAACGGCCCGAACCTGAACCTGCTCGGCACGCGCGAGCCGGAGATCTACGGCCACGACACGCTCGACGACATCGCCGGCCAGCTCGAAGATCGCGCCCGCGAACTCGACCTCGACATCGACATGCGCCAGTCCAACCACGAAGGGCACCTCGTCGACTGGCTGCACGAAGCGCAGGCGCGCGGCGCGAAGGCGGTGATCCTCAACGCCGGCGCCTTCACGCACACGTCTGTCGCCGTCCACGACGCGATCAAGGGTATCCGCACGCCGGTGATCGAGGTCCACCTCTCCAACCCGCACACCCGCGAGGACTTCCGCCACGTCAGCTTCGTCGGGCGTGCCGCAAAAGGCACGATCGCCGGCTTTGGCGCCCTCTCCTACATGCTCGCGCTTGAAGCCGCGGCGCGCTTCTGACAGGAGGCCTTCCCATGACCGTCCAGACCCCCAACGGCGCCATGCAGGTTGACGTGAACCTCGTGCGCCAGCTCGCCGAACTGCTCGACGCCACCCATCTGACCGAGATCGAGGTGGAAGAGGGCGACCGCAAGATCCGCGTCGCGCGCAAGGCCGCCCCCCAGGCCGCGCCCGTCCATTACGCCCCCGCGCCCGTCGCCGCAGCGCCTGCCGCCCCCGCGGCCGCAGCGCCGGTCGAAGCCGGTGCGATGGCACCAGCCGTGTCGGCCAATGCGGTGAAGTCGCCGATGGTCGGCACCGCCTATCTCGCCGCCGAGCCGGGCGCGAAGCCCTTCGTCAGCGTCGGCCAGAGCGTCTCGGCCGGCGACACGCTGCTGATCGTCGAGGCGATGAAGGTCATGAACCCGATCGTCGCCGCCACCGCCGGCACCGTCCGCCAGATTCTGATCGAAAACGGCCAGCCGGTCGAATTCGACCAGCCGCTCGTGGTCGTCGAGTAACCACGCGTGACCGCTGCTCCCCGTCAGATCAAGAAGCTGCTGATCGCCAACCGTGGCGAAATCGCGCTGCGCATCCACCGCGCCTGCCGCGAAATGGGCATCCGCACCGTCGCGGTCCATTCCACCGCTGATGCCGACGCAATGCACGTCCGCCTCGCCGACGAGGCGATCTGCATCGGGCCGCCCGCCGCGGTCGACAGCTACCTCAACATCCCGAACATCATTTCGGCGGCCGAGATCAGCGGCGCCGACGCGATCCACCCGGGCTATGGTTTCCTGAGCGAAAACGCGCGGTTCGCCGAGATCGTCGAGCTGCATAACCTGATCTTCGTCGGGCCGAAGCCCGAGCATATCCGCACGATGGGCGACAAGATCGAGGCGAAGCGCACCGCCGGCGCGCTCGGCCTGCCGCTCGTCCCCGGATCGGACGGCGCGATCAGCGACGTCGCCGAGGCGAAGGCGATCGCGGCGAAAGCGGGCTATCCCGTCATCATCAAGGCGGCGTCGGGTGGCGGCGGCCGCGGCATGAAGGTGTGCCATTCCGAGGACGAACTCGAAACGCTGATGCAGCAAGCCGGCAGCGAGGCGAAGGCCGCGTTCGGCGATGCTACGGTGTATCTCGAAAAGTATCTCGGCAACCCGCGCCATATCGAGATCCAGGTCTTCGGCGACGGCAACGGCAATGCGATCCACTTAGGGGAACGCGACTGCTCGCTGCAACGCCGTCACCAGAAGGTGCTGGAGGAAGCGCCCTCCCCCGTGCTCAGCCAGGCCGATCGCGAACGCATCGGCGGCGTCTGCGCGAAGGCGATGGCCGACATGGGCTATCGCGGCGCCGGCACGATCGAATTCCTGTGGGAAGACGGCGAATTCTACTTCATCGAGATGAACACCCGTCTGCAGGTGGAACATCCGGTGACGGAGATGATCACCGGTCTCGACCTCGTCCGCGAACAGATCCGCGTGGCCGAAGGCCATCCGCTGACGCTGCGTCAGGAGGACGTGCAGTTCCGCGGCCATGCGATCGAATGCCGCATCAATGCCGAGGACCCGCGCACCTTCGCCCCCTCGCCGGGTCTGGTGAAGCAGTTCCACGCGCCGGGCGGCATGCACGTGCGCGTCGATAGCGGCCTCTACGCCGGCTATAAGGTGCCGCCCTATTACGACAGCATGATCGCCAAGCTGATCGTCTACGGCACCACCCGCGAAGGGGCGCTGCGCCGCCTGCGCCGCGCGCTGGAGGAATTCGTCATCGACGGTCCGACGACGACGATCCCGCTGCATCAGGCGCTGCTCGACGATCCCGAATTCCAGCGCGGCGACTATACGATCAAGTGGCTGGAAGAGTGGCTCGCGAAGCAGGGATGATGGCGGCCGTCCCTGGGACGGCCTCCTCCTGATACGGCAGCCCCGATCGTCCCCCGCCCATAACGTCCTCCCAGCGAAGGCTGGGATCTCCCGGCAAGCGCGCGCAACACGCGCCGCGAGAGGTTCCTGCCTTCGCCAGGACGACGGATCACGTGCCCACACCGCACAAATCCCTGCCGCGCAACAACAATTCCTGAATACACCGGCATAACGATAACAGTCGTTGCTGACACCCAAGTAACGGCATCATGAATTTGCCGTTATAATGAAACCGATATGGACATATGGGTATTTTACCAGCGCCTCTAAGGAAGGGAGACTGGAACAATGACCCGGATGTTTGGCACGATCGCCGCCTGTGCGCTTCTCGCCGTTTCCTCGACTGCCGTTGCAGCGCCGCTGCAGGTGCAGGAAAAGGCGACCATTCCCAGCCGCAACGGCGAAGTCCGCCACGTCGACCTGCTCAAGCAGGGCAAGCACCTCGAAACCGTGACCTGCGGCGACTTCGGTCTGCTCGACGAAAGCTTCCGCCCGCAGGCGGTCGTCTATGCCGCCAATTACGGTCCGAAGGGCAAAGCGCACCCGACCGTGACGCTCGACGGCGTCGAGAATGTCGTGCCGATCGTCGTGCAGCAGTGCAAGGCGCAGCCCGGCAACCATTTCCTCACCGCCGTACGCAACGCCATGAAGGCCGCGCGTACCAAGGGCTGATCGCCTCACTCGGCCCGGTGCAGGGGGCGGCGCATCGTACATGCGCCGCCCTTTTGCCGTTCGGACGGCCCGCCCCGCCCGGCCTCGCACGCCCTCCCGCATCCTGCCGAACCGCGATATACCGCCCGTCATGCACGCCACCATCTATCACAACCCGCGCTGCGGCACCTCGCGCAGCACCCTCGCCCTCCTCGAAGACGCCGGCGCCGACGTCACCGTCATCGAATATCTCAAGCACCCGCCGACCGTCGCGGAGCTTTCGCGCCTCTATGCCGCCGCGGGCCTCACCCCGCGCGAGGGGCTGCGGATGACCGAACCCGACGCCAAGGCGCTGGCCGATGCCGACGATGCGACGATCCTCGAAGCGATGACGATCAATCCGATCATCATCCAGCGCCCGATCGTCGAAACCGACAAGGGCGTCGTCCTGGCCCGCCCGGCCGAGAAGGTGCGCGAGATCCTCTAAGGCGAGACCGCCCCACCGCCCCACCGCCCCTTCTCCGTCATTCCCGCGAAGGCGGGAATCCATAACCTCTGACGTTTCGGCTCGAGCAGCACGGCCAGCCAGTCTGGATTCCCGCCTGCGCGGGAATGACGACATTGCTTTTCGGCTCCCACCCGTCGCCCCGCTGTCCTACACGCTCCCGCTCTGCTACACTCGCCGCCATGCCGTTCCTGCCGCCTCGCGCCACCCGTTGCCCATCGGCACCGGGCCGGGGGCGTTTTCGGACGTTACGTACCGTCCACTTCGTCCACTTCCGCGCGTCGCATCGCTGCCCGCGACTCGGGCAACGGGGCACGAAATGCCCGTTTTGCAGGCAGCAAAATCGGCCGAATCCCGGTTGCCCCTCGGGCGCGGGACTGGCACGTTTGGTGCAACACCCGCGCTCGGGGCGAGGGTTTCAGTCAAGGGGCGTGGTCCGGTGAAGAAGGTCGAAGCCATCATCAAGCCGTTCAAGCTGGATGAGGTGAAGGAAGCACTGCACGAGATCGGCGTGTCCGGCATCACCGTCACCGAAGCCAAGGGCTTCGGGCGGCAGAAGGGCCATACCGAACTCTATCGCGGTGCCGAATATGTCGTCGACTTCCTGCCCAAGGTGAAGCTGGAGGTCGTCGTCGACGACGCGCTCGCCGAACGCGTGGTGGAGGCGATCGCCGCCGCCGCGCAGACGGGCCGGATCGGCGATGGCAAGATCTTCGTCATCCCGGTCGAAACCGCGCTGCGCATCCGCACCGGCGAACGCGACGAGGCTGCGATCTAGTCACCGTCTGACATCTTCGTCATTTGACGCGGCGCAACAATCTGTGTGATTGGCACGCCCGCGGCGCAACATCCTTCCGGTCCCGGCCGGGTCATTACCAGAGCAAAGGGCTTTCCATGGCGACCGCCAACGACATCCTGAACAAGATCAAGGACGAGGAGATCGAGTGGATCGATCTGCGCTTCACCGACCCCAAGGGCAAGTGGCAGCACCTCACCATGGTCGCGAGCGTCATGGGCGAAGATGAATTCACCGACGGCCTGATGTTCGACGGCTCCTCGATCGAGGGCTGGAAGGCGATCAACGAGTCGGACATGGTGCTGAAGCCCGATCTCGACGCGATCTACACCGATCCGTTCTCGGCCACCCCGATGCTGATCGTGTTCTGCGACGTCGTCGAACCCTCGACCGGCGAACTCTACGCCCGCGATCCGCGCTCCACCGCGAAGCGCGCCGAGGCGTATCTGAAGACCACCGGCGTCGGCGACACCGTATACGTCGGCCCGGAAGCCGAATTCTTCATGTTCGACAACGTGCAGTTCGACACGAACTACGCCGAGTCGTACTTCAAGATCGACGATATCGAGCTGCCGACCAACACCGGCCGCGAATATGAAGGCGGCAACCTCGGCCATCGTCCGCGCGCCAAGGGCGGCTATTTCCCCGTCGCGCCGGTCGACTCGGCGGTCGACATCCGTGGCGAGATGGTCTCGACCATGCTCGAAATGGGCCTGCCCTGCGACAAGCATCACCACGAGGTCGCCGCCGCGCAGCACGAGCTGGGCCTGACCTTCGGCACGCTGACGCAGACCGCCGACCGCATGCAGATCTACAAGTATGTCGTGCATCAGGTCGCGCATGCCTATGGCAAGTCGGCCACCTTCATGCCCAAGCCGATCAAGGAAGATAACGGCTCGGGCATGCACACCCACTTCTCGATCTGGAGCGGCAAGACCCCGCTGTTCGCGGGCGAAGGCTATGCCGGCCTCAGCGAGATGTGCCTGTACTTCATCGGCGGCATCATCAAGCACGCCAAGGCGGTCAACGCCTTCACCAATCCGACCACCAACAGCTACAAGCGTCTGGTGCCGGGTTACGAAGCGCCTGTGCTGCTCGCCTATTCGGCACGCAACCGCTCGGCCTCGTGCCGCATTCCGTACGGCACCGGCCCCAAGGCGAAGCGCGTCGAAGTCCGCTTCCCGGATGCGATGGCCAACCCCTATCTCGCCTATGCGGCGCTGATGATGGCGGGCATGGACGGCATCCAGAACAAGATCCATCCGGGCGAGGCGATGGACAAGAACCTGTACGACCTGCCGCCGGCAGAGCTCGCCCAGGTCCCGACCGTCTGCGGTTCGCTCCGCGAGGCGCTCGACAGCCTGGCCGCCGACCACGACTTCCTGCTGAAGGGCGACGTGTTCTCGAAGGACCAGATCGAAGCCTATATCGAGATCAAGCGCGGCGAAGTCGCGCGCTGGGAAATGACCCCCAGCCCGGTCGAATACGACATGTACTACAGCGCCTGAGGCACGGCTCTGACCGTGCCGGTGCGCAAGCACAGGCGCTGTCGGCCAGCCTCATGGTACATGAGGACTGACGGCGTGGCTCCGCCACGCCGCCGCTCGAGACAAAAGAGAGGGGCGCCGGATCAGATCCGGCGCCCCTCTCTCGTTCTATTTGGATGCCAACCCGGCCATCCCGCTGACGACGCTCGCAAAACCCAAAGGCCCTGTCCTACGCGCCCCGGCTTCGCTACCGCCGACGCCACCGCAACGCGACGCTCCGCCGGTCGCGGCAACGCAAGGACGACGACGATGGCCAAACGCTTCTGGGCACAGCTGATCGAGATGGATGAGCCGATGACGCCGGCCAGCATCCCCGGCGCGACCGATCACGAGTCCGCGGCGGAAAACCTCGTCGCGGATTTCGTCGGTGCGATGGGGGGAGAGATCACCAGCGGCGCGGTGCGCGTCTGGATCGATGGCGGCCTCGCGAAAATCTACGACTGGAGCGCCGAGTTCGAGATGCCCGATACATCCGACCTGTCGGATGACGAAGAGATTGAGGTCGAGGGCGAGATCGTCCTGACCGAACGGGTGCGGCGCCCGGACTGACCGGGCTCGCCGCACCCCGCGGTTAAGTTACTTCTGGCAGGCGACGATCGTGGTCACGACCGAGATCGTTTCGTCAGGATCGCGGACGCGCACCGTGTCGAGCCCCAGTTCCTTCGCCGGATAATCGTTGCCGCCGGGGAAGATCGCGTCGCCGATGAACATCATCGCATCGAGCGGAATGCCGCTCTCGTCGCGCAGCTTCTTCAGGCCGTACGCCTTGTCGACGCCTTCCTGCGTGATGTCGATCGAGGTCGCGCCGCCCATGTTGATCGACAGGCCCGGCAGGCGCTGCTTCAGGTCGGCCTGGATGACCTTGCGCTTCTCGAACTTGGGGTCCCAATGCTCTTTCTCATCGACGGGCGCTTCCTGGCCGAGTGCGGAGAAGGTGATCTGGCTGCCCCGATCCTCGATGCGCTCGCCCCAGGTCTTTTCGGGGACGAATCCCGTCGCCTCCAGCGACTCGTCGAACGCCTTCAGGATTTTCGCCTTGGTCGCATCGTCAAACAGCTCGGCATAGACCGTCTGCCATGCGCCATCGCGGTGGACGTACAATTTGGTGCCCGTCGTCGGCATCAGCCACAGCTTGGACAGGTCGGCGCGCGCCGGCAGGCGGCTCGCCACCTGCTTCTGGAACTGCGGCCAGTCGCCGCCCGAAATGACCGCGACATGCGCCACGCCGAGCAGGTCGGCGAGCGCTTCACCCATCGGTTCCTGCAAGGGCTGCTTGCTCTCGGCCAGCGTTCCGTCAAGGTCGAAGGCAATCAGCTGTTTCATTCGGTAGCTCCGGTACGGGGAAGGATGATGGTGTCGATGGCATGAGCGACGCCATCGGCGTCGTTGGCGGTGGTGACGTGATCGGCACGCGCCTTCACCGGATCGGGGGCGTTGCCCATCGCGATCGACAGGCCGGCGCGCTCCAGCATCGGCACGTCGTTGAACTGGTCGCCAAGTGCGGCGATCGCATCCAGCGGCTGATCGAACGCGGCGGCCAGCGCGATCAGGCCGTCGCCCTTGTTGGCCGCCAGCGCGGTCACGTCGAGGTAATAGACCTGGCTCTGCACGATCGTCGCATCCTCGCCATGGGCCGCCTTGCAGCGGTCCGCGAGATCGCTGAGCATCGGCGCGTCGTCGCTGACGAAGGTGATCTTGTCGGCGCGGGCCAGCAGATCGCCGAAATCGTCGGTGACGATCGGGTCCTGGTTCGACGCCAGCCGCTCGTGTTCCACATGCTCACCCTGGTCGGTCGAGGCGTACCAGCGGTCGTCGGCAAAGACCCACAGGTCGACCGGGCTGTCCGCCGCGATGGCCATCACGCCCTTTGCGACGCCCTCGTCGATGACGTGATGCTCGGTGATCGTGCCATCGCGCTTGAACAGGATGCCGCCGTTGAACGCCGCCATCGGCCCGTCGAGCCCCAGCGTCTCGACGATCGGCAGGATGCCGGAGATCGGCCGCGCGCTGATGACGGTGAATCCGACCCCCGCCGCTTCCAAGCGCGAGACCGCCGCGGTGGTCGCGGCGGTTAGTTTCTTCTGCTTGTCGACCAGCGTGCCGTCGATGTCGGACACGACGAGGGCGATGGGCTTTACGCCATCGCTCACTGCGGCATCTCGACGTGCCCGCCGAAGCCAAAGCGCATCGCGGAGAGGACTTTGTCGCCATAGGTATGTTCAATGCGGCTGCGGTATCGCGCGAAAAGCGAGGCGGTGAGCACGTTGGCGGGCACCTTTTCCTCCATCGCGGCGTCGATCGTCCACTGGCCCTCGCCCGAATCGGCGACGCTGCCGGAGAAGCCGTTCAGCTCGCCGTCCTTGGCCAGCGCGATGGCCGTCAGGTCGAGCAGCCACGACGAGATGACGCTGCCGCGGCGCCAGACCTCGGCGATGTCGGTCATGTTGAGGTCGAAGCGCTCGTCCTCGGGCAGCTTGTCGCTGTTCTTCGACTTCAGGATGTCGAAGCCCTCGGCATAGGCCTGCATCAGGCCATATTCGATGCCGTTGTGGACCATCTTGACGAAGTGCCCGGCGCCTGCGGGCCCGGCATGGATATAGCCCTTTTCGGCGCGCGGATCGGCCTGACCCGCGATGCGGCCCGGCGTACGCTCGATCGTGCCGAGGCCGGGGGCGAGCGCGTCGAAAATTGGATCGAGCATCGTGACGGTGTCATCGTCGCCGCCGATCATCATGCAATAGCCGCGCTCGAGTCCCCAGACACCGCCCGAGGTGCCGACGTCGACATAATGGACGCCCTTGTCCGCCAGCCCCTTCGCGCGGCGGATGTCGTCCTTGTAGAAGGTGTTGCCGCCATCGATGACGACGTCGCCGGCGTTCGCGCCCTCGCCGATCGCGGCGATCGTATCCTCGGTCGGGCCGCCGGCGGGGAGCATGACCCACCAGATGGCGGGCGTATCGAGCTTGCCGCGGACGTCGTCGAGTGAACTGGCGCCGATCGCACCCTCGCCTGCGAGCTTCTCCACCGCCTCTGCGCTGCGGTCGTAGACGACGACCTGATGGCCCGCCTTCATCAGCCGTCGCGCGATGTTGCCGCCCATACGGCCGAGGCCGATCAGTCCGATCTTCATATCTGCTGCCTTACGGATGGTTGGATGTCGAAGGGTAGAACCCGGAGCAGGCCGAGTTGTTGCGGGGCCGGTTCGATTTGGTGCAGGGCGCGGCCCACCGGGTCGTGAGGAAAGCTTTTCAGCCGCCTCAATACAGCGTCACCCCGGACTTGGTCCGGGGTCCACTCGGCGGCGAGGGGGGCGGCACGAGCCTCCTGCCGTTCCCCCGCGGCCCGGTGGACCCCGGAACGAGTCCGGGGTGACGGAGGATGTGGGGCGGAGGTTGATTGCCGCCCCCGATCGTTACGCCTCCGCCGGCTGCTTCGCGGCGATCGAACCCAGCAGGTCGTCGAACGCCTTGGCGAAGGACGCGACGCCTTCCAGCACCAGCGTGTCGGTGACGCCCGTCAGGTTCAGCCCCAGACGTTCTGCATCGGCGAGCACCTTGCGCGCGCCGTCGACGTCCTGTGTCAGCGTCTCGGCGACGGTGCCGCGTTCGCGGAAGGCATCCATCGTCGCGGGCGGCATGGTGTTCACCGTATCGCGGCCGATCAGCGTGTCGACGTAGAGCGTGTCCGGATACGCCTTATCCTTCACGCCGGTCGACGCCCACAGCAGCCGCTGCGGCTGCGCGCCCTTGGCGGCGAGCGCCTGCCAGCGGTCCGACTGTTCGAAGTCGAGGAACCATTGATAGGCCATCTTGGCGTTGGCGATGGCGACCTTGCCGCGCAGGCCCTTCAGCGTCTCTGCTTCGGGATCGCCCTCGGCGACGCGACGGTCGATTTCCTTGTCGATGACCGTATCGATACGGCTGACGAAGAAGCTGGCGACACTGGCGATATGGTCGATCGGCTGGCCCTGGCGGACGCGCTCCTCGAGACCGGTGGCATAGGCTTCGGCCACGCGGATGTAGGCGTCGAGCGCGAACAGCAGAGTCACGTTGACGTTGATGCCCTTGGCGATCGTCGCGCTGATCGCCGGCGCGCCCGCGACCGTGCCGGGGATCTTGATCATCAGGTTCTTGTGGCCGACTGCGTTCCACAGCTTTTCGGCCTCGGCGATCGTCGCATCGGTGTCATCGGCGATGTACGGCGACACTTCCAGGCTGACATAGCCGTCCTTGCCGTCGAGGCGGTCGTAGACCGGCTGCAATGTCTCGGCCGCAGCCTTGATGTCCTGGATCGCGAGATGCTCGTAACGGTCGATCGTCGCCGCGCCGGGGTTCGCCTTGTCGAAGGCAGCGAGCGTCGCATCATAGGCGTCGCCATGGCCCATCGCCTTTTCGAAGATCGACGGGTTGGAGGTGACGCCGGTCAGGCCGTCCTCGTTCACCAGCTTTTCGAGGCCCTTGGCTTCGAGGAACTTGCGATCGACGAAGTCGAGCCACACCGCGGTGCCCGCGGCGGAAAGGTCGCTCAGCTTGCTCATCACTTGGTCTCCAGCATCTCGCGCGCCACCTTGACGACATTGTCGACGGTGAAGCCGTATTTATCCTGCAGCTTGGATATGGGGGCGGAGGCACCGAACGTCGACATGGTGATCGTGCGGCCTTCCAGACCGACGAAGCGATGCCAGCCGATCTCGCCCGCCTGCTCGACCGCGAGGCGCGCGGTGACGCCCTTGGGCAGCACGCTTTCCTTATAGTCGTCCGACTGAAGTTCGTAGCGATACCAGCTCGGCAGCGAGACGACGCGGCTCTTCACGCCATCGGCGGTCAACTTTTCGTGCGCCTCGACGACGAGGTGCAACTCGCTGCCCGTGGCGATCAGGATCACGTCGGGCGTGCCGTCGCAATCGGCGAGGACATAGCCGCCCTTCATCACGCCCTCGGCCGAGGCGTATTTCGACCGATCGAGCGTCGGCATCGCCTGCCGCGAGAAGATCAGTGCGGTCGGGCGGCTGGCGTCCTCCAGCGCGGCGCGCCACGCATAACCGACCTCGTTGGCGTCACCGGGGCGGATCGTGTCGAGGCCGGGGATCGCGCGCAGCGTGGCGAGATGCTCGATTGGCTGGTGCGTCGGGCCGTCCTCGCCGACGCCGATCGAATCGTGGGTGAACACCCAGACCGCGGCCAGTTCCATGATCGCCGACAGGCGGATCGGCGCGCGCATGTAATCGGCGAAGACGAGGAAGGTCGAACCGTAGCTGCGCAGGTGCGACAGCGCCATGCCGTTGACCACACCGCCCATGCCATGTTCGCGCACGCCGAAGTGGAAGTTCTGGCCGCCATAGTTCGACGCTTCAAACGAGGCCTTGCCCTTGATGTCGGTCTTGGTCGACGGCGCGAGATCGGCGGAGCCGCCGATCAGCCACGGCACCTTCGCGGCGAGCGCATTGAGCACCTTGCCACCCGAATCGCGGGTCGCGAGCCCCTTTTCGTCGGCCGGGAATTCGGGAACGTCGGCGTCCCAGCCCTCAGGCAGCGTATCCTTGAGCATCAGGTCGAGCTCGGCGGCGAGATCGGGCTGCGCCTCGCGATACTTGGCGAAATTCGCGTCCCATTCCTCGCGCAGCTTCGTGCCGCGGTCGGCGATCGCATCATGGAAGTGTTCGGCGACGCCATCGGGGATGTAGAAGCTCTTGTCCTCGGGCCAGCCATAGGCCTTCTTCGTCGCGCGGATGTTATCCTCGCCGAGCGGCTCGCCGTGCGCCTTCTCGCTGCCCGCCTTGGGGCTGCCCCAGCCGATGACCGAATGGACGACGATGAAGGTGGGCTTGTCGTTCGTCGCCTTGAACGTCTCGATCGCAGCGGCGAAAGCCTTGGTGTCGTTGGCATCGTCGATGTGGATGACGTTCCAGCCATAGGCCTCGAACCGCTTGCCGACGTCTTCGTCGAACGCGAGATCGGTGCCGCCCTCGATCGAGATGTGGTTGCTGTCGTAGATCCAGCACAGGTTGCTGAGCTTGAGGTGGCCGGCAAGGCTCGCCGCCTCGGCCGCGACGCCTTCCATCATGTCGCCGTCGCCGCACAGCGTGTAGACGTCATGGTCGAACAGCGTGAAGCCGCCCTGGTTGTAGCGTGCCGCGAGCCACCGCTCCGCGATCGCCATGCCGACGGAATTGGAGCACCCCGCGCCCAGCGGGCCGGTCGTCGTCTCGACGCCCGTGGTGTGGCGATATTCGGGGTGGCCCGGTGTGCGCGAGGCGAGCTGGCGGAAGCCCTTCAGATCGTCGAGGCTAAGCGCGGGACGGCCGGTCTTGTTACCGTCCGCGTCGATCTCTTCGATGCCGGCGAGGTGGATCAGGCTGTACAGCAGCATCGACGCATGGCCGACGGACAGCACGAAGCGGTCGCGGTTGGGCCAGTCGGGCTTCGACGGATCGTAGCGCAGGAATTGTGACCAGAGCGTATAGCCGACCGGCGCCAGCGCCATCGGCGTGCCGGGGTGGCCGGAATTGGCTTTTTGCACCGCGTCCATCGACAGCGTGCGGATCGTGTCGATCGTCAGGCGTTCCAGCGATCCGTCCTCGTGGAGCGCAGTCGTCGTATCGGTCATGGAATAGGGCCCTTGCTCTTACGCTGCATCGAACGCCTGCACGCCCGATCCGTTGCGGTCGAGGGCAGCCTTTAACGGGAGGGCGCGTCCCGTTCCAGTCGCGAAACGACGCCGCCCCGCGCGATATAGGCGCCATCCACCTCGCGCAGGAACAGCCCGTGGCCAAGCGCGCCGGGCAAGGCATCGAGCCACGCTGCGGTGGCAAGAGGATCGGCAAGGTCGAGGCGGCAGTCCGCGATCCAATTGCCGTTGTCGGTGACATAGGGGTCGCCCTCGCGCAGGCGCAGCGTTGCGCCGTCCCCCAAAGCGGCCAGCACCGACGCACGGGCGAAGGGCAGAATTTCGACCGGCACCGGCACCCCGCCGATGCGCGGGCGATGCTTCGATCCGTCAGCGATCACCACCATCCGGTCCGACGCGGCGGCCACCACCTTCTCGCGCAGCATCGCCCCGCCCGCGCCCTTTACCGCATACAATCGGTCATCGATCGCGTCGGCACCGTCGATCGTCAGGTCGACGCGTGGCACGTCCGCAAAGTCGAGCATCGCGATGCCGAGGCTGCGGCCAAGCGTATCGCTGGCGCGCGACGTCGCCACGGCCCGGATCGTCAGCCCGCCCTGCGCGATGCGTTCGGCGAGCCGGTGGATGGCGTGGGTCGCGGTAGATCCGGTGCCCAGGCCAACGAGCATGCCGTCGCGCACCTCGTCCACCGCCGCCGCCGCGGCAGCCGCCTTGTCGGCGTCCAGCCGCACCTTGTCGCATGTCTCCGTCATGGCACTCCTTTTCCGCACTGCGACAATTTGCGACATTAATAACGGTCAACTTGACTTGCATTTCCCCGTCGATCGCCGTCTTTGCATCGCGACGAGCAACCAACCGCCGCGCCGCGCATTGACGCGCAGGTCGCGGCTGCGCGAGCCGAGATTAGCGGGTGACATACTTGACCACAGCATCGATTCGTCGCCGACGGCACTTTGCCGGGGCAGCCACTGTCGCCCTCGCCCTCACCCTGACCGCCTGTGGCGGTGGTACGCATGACAAGGAAAAGGCCGGCGGCCGCGGCGCGAATCGCGGGCCGACCACGGTCGGTTATGTCGTGATGCAGCCGACCAGTGCCGCGATGGTCACCGAACTGCCGGGCCGGACCAGCGCCTATGAAAGCTCCGACGTCCGTCCGCAGGTGAACGGCGTCATCCGCCGCCGCTTCTTTACCGAAGGCTCGCTGGTCCGTCGTGGCCAGCCGCTCTACGAAATCGATCCGCGCCTGTATCGCGCCGCCGTCAACCAGGCGCAGGCGAACCTCGCCAGCGCGCGGGCCAATCAGGAAGCGCTGACGATCCAGGCGGATCGCTACAAGCCGCTCGCCGCGATCGAGGCGGTGTCGAAGCAGGAATATACCAACGCCATCGCCTCCGCCCGGCAGGCGACAGCCTCCGTCGCGCAGACGCGGGCGGCGCTGGATACCGCGCGCGTGAATCTGCAATTCACGACCGTGCCCGCGCCGATCAGCGGCCGGATCGGCCGGTCGCTGTTCACCGTCGGTGCGCTCGTTTCGGCGAGCCAGACCGATCCCCTGGCGCAGATCCAGCGGCTCGACCCGATCTTCGTCGATATCCAGCAATCCGCCGCGGACCTGCTGTCGCTGCGCCGCAAACTGATGCAGGGCGGCGTCGCGCCGACCCGGGCCGAGGTGAAGCTGCTGCTCGAGGACGGCAGCGATTACGGCTATACCGGCACGGTCGAATTCGCCGAGGCGCTGGTCAATCAGGAAACCGGCACCGTCACGATGCGCGCGCGCTTCCCCAATTCGCAGGGACTGCTGCTGCCGGGCATGTTCGTGCGGGCGCGCTTCGCGCAGGCGATCAACGAGCGCGCCTTCCTGGTGCCCGAACCCGCTCTGTCGCGCGATGCCAAGGGCAATGCGAGCGTGATGATCCTCGGCGCGAACAACAAGGTCGTCAGCCGCCGCGTCACCGCCGCCCGCACGCAGGGGCAGTATTGGGTGGTGACCCAGGGGCTGAACCCCGGCGACAAGGTCATCACGCAGGGCCTCAACAATTTGCGCCCCGGCGCGCAGGTGAAGGCAGTGCCGGCGAACAGTGCGCAGGTGGTCGCGCCGCCGAAACAGGGTGAGGGCAAAGGCGACGGCAAGCAGGGTTCCGGTCAGGGCAAGGCGGGTTGAGCCGGATGCCCGCCCCGTCCCCGCTCGCCCTGAGCCTGTCGAAGGGCGGATTGCCACATGCGAGCGCTCCCCTGGGTTGCCCCGCCCTTCGACAGGCTCAGGGCGAACGGCTTCACAATAAATTTTCGGGCTGCACGATCGCATGATCTCCCGCATCTTCATCGACCGCCCGATCTTCGCCTGGGTGCTCGCCATCATCGTGATGCTGGCGGGCGTCGGCGCGATCCTGAGCCTGCCGATCGCGCAATATCCCGACGTGGCGCCGCCGCAGGTGTCGATCCGCGCGACCTTCCCCGGCGCGAACGCACAGACGCTGCAGAATTCGGTGACGCAGGTCATCGAACAGCAGCTGACCGGCATCGACGGCCTGCTGTATTTCAGCTCCTCGTCGTCCAGCCGCGGCTCGGTGTCGATCACCGCGACGTTCGAAAAGGGCACCGATCCCGACATCGCGCAGGTGCAGGTGCAAAACCAGGTGCAGCAGGGCGTCGCGCGCCTGCCGCAACAGGTGCAGCAGCAGGGCCTCGTCGTCCGCAAGTCGAACCCGGACAACCTGCTGATCGTCGGCGTCTATGACGAAACCGATCAGAAGACGAACCAGGACGTCAGCGACTATCTCGTTTCCAACCTGCAAGACCCGCTGGGCCGCGTGCAGGGTGTGGGCGACGTCAACGTGTTCGGATCGCAATATGCGATGCGCATCTGGCTGAACCCGGCACGCCTCGCCAGCTACCAGCTGATCCCGTCGGACATCACCACCGCGATCCAGAACCAGAATACCGAAGTCGCGGCGGGCGAGGTGGGCGGCGTGCCGTCCAGTCCGGAGCAAATGCTGAACGCGACCGTCACCGCACAGTCGCGCCTGCAAACGCCCGAGCAGTTCCGCCAGATCATCGTCAAGACGCTTCCCTCGGGCGCGACCGTGCGCCTGTCCGACGTCGCCCGGATCGAGCTGGGCGCGGAAAGCTATGCCGCCTTCAGCCGCATCAACCGGCACCCCGGCGCGGGCATCGCGGTGCTGCTGGCACCGGGCGCCGACGCATTGAAGACCGCCGAGCTGGTGAAGGCCGAGGTCGCGCGCGTCGCCAAAAGCTTCCCGCCGGGCCTGAAGGTCGCCTACGCCAACGACACGACCGCGTTCATCAAGCTGTCGATCGATGAAGTGGTGAAGACGCTGCTCGAGGCGATCGTGCTGGTCGTCATCGTGATGTTCGTGTTCCTGCAAAGCTGGCGCGCGACGCTGGTGCCCGCCATCGCGGTGCCGGTGGTGCTGCTCGGCACCTTCGCAATCTTCCACTTCGCCGGCTTCTCGATCAACACGATGACGCTGTTCGGTCTCGTCCTCGCCATCGGCCTGCTCGTCGACGACGCGATCGTCGTTGTCGAGAACGTCGAGCGGTTGATGGAAGAAGACCCGGAGATGACGCCGCGTCAGGCGACGATCGAGTCGATGAACGAGATCAGCGTCGCGCTGATCGCCATCGCGCTCGTGCTGTCGGCGGTGTTCCTGCCGATGGCGTTCTTCGGCGGATCGACCGGCGTCATCTATCGCCAGTTCTCGCTCACCATCGTGTCGGCGATGGTGCTGTCGGTGCTGGTCGCGCTGATCCTCAGCCCCGCGCTCACCGCCTCGCTGCTGAAGCAGAAGTCGCAGGAGGAGCGGGAGAGCAAGGGCATCAAGAAGCATCTCGGCAAGGTTGCCGAATGGGGCGAGGCCGCGGGCAATTGGTTCAACCGCACGTTCGAAAAGACGGTGACGCGCTACACCGGTGCCGTGCAGACGGTGGTGGATCGCAAGTGGCTGTTCCTGCTGATCTACGTCGGCGTCGTCGCGCTGCTCGCGATACTGTTCCTGCGCCTGCCCACCGGCTTCCTGCCGACCGAGGATCAGGGCGCGGCGATCGTACAGTTCCGCCTGCCCCCCGGTGCGACGATCGCCCGGACGCAGCAGGTGCAGCGGCAGGTCGAAAACTATTTCGCGCAGTATGAGCCAAAGAACACGTCCGTCCTGTTCACCGTCGCGGGCGGCGGTGGCGGCGGCGTCAGCGGCCAGAATACCGGACAGGGCTTCCTCAATTTTGTCGACTGGAAGGACCGGAGCGGCAAGGAGAATACCGCCGATGCGATCACGCAGCGCGCATCCGGCGCGTTCCGCGGGCTTCGCGACGCGCAGGTCTTCGCGCTGGTGCCGCCGGCGATCCGCGGCCTCGGCTCGTCGGACGGCTTCACGATGGAGCTGCAGAACACCGGCGGCCTGACGCAGGAACAGTTCGGCGCCGCGCGCGACAAATTGCTGGCGATGGCCAATGCCGATCCGAAGCTCGCATCGGTGCGCCTGACCGAACTGCCCGACATCGCGACGCTGCGTATCGACATGGACCAGCAGAAGCTGGCGGCCTTGGGCCTGACGCAGAGCGCGGCGAACAACACGCTGACCACCGCCTGGGGTGGCCAGTATGTCAACGATTTCATCGACCGCGGTCGTGTGAAGCGCGTCTATGTGCAGGGCGACGCGCCCTATCGCGCCGCGCCGGACGATCTGAAACAATGGTTCGTGCGCGGATCGAACGGCCAGATGGTGCCCTTCTCGTCCTTCGCAACCACCGGCTGGTCGACCGCCCCCACCACGCTGTCGCGCTTCAATGGCATATCCTCGTTCGAATTCTCGGGGTCGGGCGCGCCGGGTGTCAGCTCGGGCGATGCCATGGCGCGGATCAGCGAGCTTGCGGCACAGATCCCCGGCACGTCGATCGCCTGGTCGGGCCTCAGCTATCAGGAACGACTGTCGTCGGGTCAGGCGCCGTTGCTGTACGGCCTGTCGATCCTGGTCGTCTTCCTGTGTCTGGCGGCGCTGTACGAAAGCTGGTCGATCCCGTTCGCGGTGCTGATGATCATCCCGCTGGGGCTGATCGGCGCGATCGCCTTCGTGACGCTGCGCGGCCTCACCAACGACGTCTATCTGCAGATCGGCCTGCTGACGACGATGGGCCTCGCCGCGAAGAACGCCATCCTGATGATCGAATTCGCCGAACAGGCCGAACGCAAGGGCGCGCGCGTCATCGACGCGGCACTGGAGGCCGCCAAGATCCGTCTGCGGCCGATCCTGATGACCAGCTTCGCCTTCATCTTCGGCGTGTTGCCGCTGGCGATTTCGACCGGTGCGGGCGCGAACAGCCGCATCGCGATCGGCACGGCGGTGATCGGCGGCATGCTGTCGGCGACCTTCCTGGCGATCTTCTACATCCCGCTGTTCTTCGTCCTCGTGCGCCGCGGCGTGCGCGATGGTCTTGCCAAGCTCAGGGGCAAGCCGACCGGGCACCAGAGCCATCACGACGACACGCCCCCTGCCCCGCCGATGCCGCCTGCCGCCGATCCGGAGCCTGCGCGATGACCCGTTCGATCCTCGCCATCGCGCTCGGCGCCACGATGCTGGCCGGCTGCTCGATGGAGCCGAAATACGTCCGCCCCGACACGCCGGTGCCGGCGTCGTGGCCGGTGGGCGACGCCTACCTTCGCCAGAGCGAGGCACGGCTGCCGGCGATCACCTATCGCGACGTGTTCAAGGACGCGCGGCTGCAACGGCTGATCGACCAGGCGCTCGCCAACAACCGCGACCTGCGCGTCGCCGCCGCCAATATCGCCGCGGCGCGCGCGCAATATGGCATCCAACGTGCCAATCTGTTCCCCGCAATCAACGCCACCGGCCGCTACACCTATTCGGATGGCGGCAATGGCACGCGCGGCATCGCGAACACCGGCAACACCGGGACGGGCACCGGCGGCACGGGAACGGGTGGAACGGGCACCGGCGGTACTGGTATGGGCGGAACGGGCACCGGCACGGGCGTCGATACGGGCAACGGCACGGGGACGGGCGCGGTCCTCAACACTGGCGGCGGCAACAGCGCCTTCTCCGCGCAGATCGGTACGACGGCGTTCGAGATCGACCTGTTCGGCCGCCTGCGCTCGCTGTCGCGCGCCGCGCTCGACCGCTATTTCGCCACCGAAGCCGGCGCCCGCGCGACGCGGCTGACGCTGGTGGGCGAGGTCGCAAGCGGCTGGCTGACCTACGCCGCCGACCGCAGCCTGCTGAAGGTCGCGGAGGATACCGCGAAGAGCGCCGCGGTCAGCGTACGCCTCACCCGCGCGCGGCTGGAGGGCGGGATAAGCGCCCGAACCGACCTGCGGCAGGCGGAGCAGATCCTCGAAACCGCGAACGCCGACCTTGCCGAGCAGAAGACGCTGGTCGCGCAGGACGTCAACGCGCTGCAACTGCTGGTGGGGGCGCCGATCGATCCCGCGCTGCTGCCCGAGTCGATCGACGTCGCCGCGCCGACGATCGCCAGCCTGCCCGCGGGGCTCGACAGCGGCATCCTGCTGCGCCGGCCCGACGTCGTGCAGGCGGAATATACGCTGCAAAGCTCCAATGCGCAGATCGGCGCGGCGCGCGCGGCGCTGTTCCCGCGCATCTCGCTGACCGGGCTGGTCGGCTTCGCCAGCAACGCGCTCTCGACGCTCTTCACCGGCGGGGCGTTCAACTATTCGGTGGCGCCGTCGGTCAGCTATCCGATCTTCCAGGCCGGCGCCGGCCGCGCCAACGTCCGCTATACCGAGGCACAGCGCGACGCCGCGCTCGCGACGTATGAAAAGACGATCCAGACCGCGTTCCAGGAGGTCGCCGACGCACTCGCCCGTCAGGGGACGATCGCCGACCAGTTGCGCGCGCAGGCGAATTTCCGCGATGCCGCCGCCGATACGCTGCGGCTGGTCAATGCGCGCTATCAGGGGGGGCTCGATACCTTCCTGTCCAGCCTCGACGCGCAGCGCAGCTATTATTCGGCGCAGCGCGCGCTGATCGGCACGCAGCTGACCGCGGCGAACAATCGCGCGACGCTCTACCGGGTGCTGGGCGGCGATTCGTCGCTGGAGGTGACGCCCGACGGTCCGCAACCCGTCTCCCCCAGTGGCGCGCCGCGCCGGGACTGAGCTTTGCCGCGGGTTGACGCCGGCCGGGCGACTGCCGATGTACCGGCCCCACACGTACGGTAGCAGACGGGCCAGGAGCGATCATGAGCCACACCATCCGCCGGTTCCGGCCGACCGACGACGACGCCGTCCTCGCCTTCACCGCGACGCTGCCCGAACATGACCTGCTGTTTTCCGGCCGCGACCTGCGCCATCCGCGGGTGATCGAGGCCTGGCAGCAGGCGGTCGGCGAAGGCTGGATCGACAGCCTCGTCGCCGAGGACGACGGCCGCATCGTCGCCACCGCGGCGCTGATCCGCGATCCCTTGGGATGGAGCGGGCATGTCGGCGAAATCCGGCTGCTCGTGGCCCCCGACCGGCGTGGCCAGGGTCTGGGCAGCGACCTGTTGCAGGCGTTGCTCGCCATCGCGCACGCGCATGGTCTCGCCAAGCTGACCGCGACGATGACGCCCGATGCCGCAGCATCGGTGGCACTGTTCGAGCGGCTGGGCTTCACGCAGGAGGCGCGGCTTGCCGGTCACGTCCGGGCGAGCGACGGCGTCGCGCACGACCTGCTGATGCTGGCACGCGCGACGCCGTTCGGCTGAGGAACGGGCGGCCCCTCGCCACCCGCCCCTCGCGCGCGTCAGTCGCCCGATTTGGGCGGCGTCACCGCGTCGCGGCCGAAGCGCAGGATCATCTCGCCGATCTCGCGCGCCTGCTCCATCGAGCGTTCGCCCTGCCGGCGCAGGTAATTGCCCTGGATGCGCAGCACGTCGGTAACGTCGCGGGCCTGTGCCGCCTCGCGCATCGCCTCGAACGCATCGTGCGAATTGCGTTCGGCCTGCTCGATGATCTTGAGGCCTAGCGCCGCGCTGCCGTCTGCCACCTTCTGGCCGGATGCGCGCATCGCCTCGCCGGCGCGGCGGGCGGGATCCATCACATGGTCGGTGAAGGCGCCGCGCATCGCCTCGCTCGCGCCGCGCATCGTGTCGCTCGCACGCTGCGCGGCGTCGTGCATCGGGTTACCGCCGGTCTTCGCGGCATCGTCGGTGGGATGGGTGTCGTCCGCCATTGCGCCTCTCCTGTCATGACGTCTGGATGGTATGGGACAAACGTGCTGCCCCGGTTTTTTGCTCCGCTACCCGCTTGCGCGGACGCGGGGGGTGGTTAGAGATCAAGGCGATGATGACGCCTGAGGACCAGAAGCAACGCCGCATCCGCGGCGAGCTGCTGCACCGCGCGGTGGCGCTCGGCGAAGAGCTGATGCGGCTGGCCGACGATCTCGACATGACGGTCGCGGGACTCCACGTCTGCCAGGGCGTCGAGATGATGCGCGAGGAGGCGGAGCGGCTGGTCGGCCCGACGCACTGACGCGCCGGCCCGCAGCGCCCTTGCCATCACGCGCCGCCGATGCAGCGCAGCACCAGCGCCAGCCCGTCGTCGGTCAACGCCAGTGGACTCGCCGGATCGAGTGGGCCCGTCTTATGCACGGCACCGCGGATCAGCGCGCGTCGGGACAGCAGGTCCAGCCAGCGGGCCAGCACCGCCGGGCGTAGCGACAGCAGGAGGCGGAGCGACTCGCCCGTCACCGGCCGCGCCTCTTCATAGGCGACGAACAGCGTCAGCAGGATATCCCACCCCGGCTCGCCGAACAGCTCGATCAGGTCGCCCGCCATGGCGTCGCGCTGACGGCGCTGGGCCAGCAGCGTGCGCGCGCGATCGGCATCGCTCGGCTCTTCGGGGCCGGCGGGCACGGGGGCGACGATCTCGCCCCGGCTGCGCGCGGCGGACGCCCGCACGCGCTCCAGCGCCGACACCAGCCGTTCGTATTCTTCGCGATCGCGTTCGGGCCAGCGCAGCAACCGTATGTCGGCAGTCATGATGAAGGGATGTCCGGTTGGCGCAGGGGCGACCAGTCGCGGTCGCTCCCGAACTGGGCCTTGCGCTGGCGGTGGCGCAGCGCGCCGATCGCCAGCATCAGCAGCATGGGATAGGCGATCTTGCCGCTCGCGCCCGCGTACATCCACGGCACCAGCGACGGCTGAATGGCCTTCACGCCATGGATCGCCAGCGTGATCAGATGGAGCGCGCTGACGTACAGCGGCCAATAGCGGTCCGCGCGCAGCGCCACCCCCAGCAGGCCGAGCAGGATCGCGACGTCGATCGCGAGCAGGATCGGCTCGACCTGATGATAGGGGCCCGACGGATAGAAATCCGGCACCGCGAACGTGGCCAGAGCCCCTGTGACGAACAGGATCGCCGTCCATCGTTCGGGTGCGCCGCCGGCGAACAGCGCGTAACCGCATGTCGCCAGCAGGACCAGGTTGAAGACGAGGATGTGTGTCATGGCCTGACCTGTCAAAGGAGCAGTTCGACGGTCAAGCCATGACACCTCAGGCAGCGACGCGCAGATGACTGACGTCGGCACCTGTCGGGGCGAATTCGGGCTTCGGACGTTCGTCGCCGAAGCTCGTTTCATACCCGATCTGCTTACCGATCTTTTCGATGACGCGATGGCCCGCGACGGTGTGGCCGCGGGCGGCGCCGATCGCCATGATCGCCTGGCCCAGCACTTCGAACGCCTGCTGCCCGGCGATCGCCGGCAGGTTGGCGGCGTGGCGGGCGCGGGGCAGCGCCGCGAGCAGTTCGCCGCCGGTCGAGAAAGCCTCGTCGAGCTGCGTCTCGAGCTTCCAGAGCAGCTGTGCGACGGCATCGGCCGCGGCCTTGGTATCCACAGACGACGCAGCGACCGGAGCGGTGCGCGATGCGATGATTGACGACATGATGGCGACCCTTTCCACCCCGTGCGGGGCGCTTTCGCTGACGATCAGGAAAGGTTGCGGGTCAGCGCCTCGATCAAATGGGTCAGTGCCTGGAGGCCGCTCATCAACATGCCGAAACCGACGATGGTGCCGAATGCGATGGCCTGTATCCAGATCAACCGATCCCCGACCGTCAGGTCGTTGCCTCGTTGTCCTTTCCGCCGGAAGGGCAGCCGGATCGGGAACGCCGATGACCTGAAAGGCCGGGCGCCGCCGCTGTCCGCTGCCATGACGATGGTCTCGTCCGGCACCACCGGCAGTGGCGGATCGGCAGCGAGCGGGGATAGCCGCGCAGAATGACCCCCGATTTTATCGGGGTCCCCAGCTTCGGAAATAATCGTTGCAAATTCGACGCTTGGCTCAGCAGCCTGATCTTCATACGCCGCCCAGCGCAGCGCCGCATCGCGCCGATTACGTGCGCCAAGCAGCTTCACGGCCTCGGTCAGATAGCTGTCGACGGTCGATTTTTCGATGCCGAGCTCCTCGGCGATCTCCTTGGAACCCTTGAGCGCGCGTACCCCGCGCAGGCATTCGCGATGGCGACGCGACAGGCGATCGAATGCCGCGGCCGGATCGGGCGCTGGGCTCGCCGTGGCACGCGTGCGGACGGCACCGCCATCGCGCAGCGACGCGGCGATACCGTTCGATCCGTTCCGCCCGGTGTCGTCGCGCGCCTTCATCGTCGTCCCATGCCCAGGGCGGGTCTAGCACGGCTGGCGCGCATCACCAGCGCTTCCGCCAATCTGGGTCTATTTTACGGCCGCCTTGCGATGTTTAGCGCCCGATGCCGCCTTGCGTACCGTCGCGCGCTTGCCGCGCCGCTTGGGGACCGGGGTCGCGCGGCCGCGCAGCAACGGCACGGCGAGCGCTGCGGCCGCCCCGACGACGAGCGTGCCGCCGATCGCCAGCCATGCCGGCAGGCCGAGCCCCTGGCTGTTTCCCGCCTGATTCGGCTTGCCAGACCGGGCCTCCGGCGCGGGGTCGTGATGGACGGGGCCGGCATGCTTCATCGCGGAATTGGGGATATGGGACACGGCATCGCTCCTTTTGGTCTTTCCACTCAACCGGATAGGGCCGGACAATGTTCCTGTTTCTGGGTTCCTGCTTCCGTTCGCGCGGGGATTACCGGAAGGTTGACGGGCCCCCGCTCCGTACCGCCACGGCACACCGCGATTTGCCGACTCGCATTGCCCGCGAAACGCGCCCATCCTCGCCGTTCCGTACACCGTTTCCGGAACACGCATCGTGGTTGCCCGTCGCCAGGCCATTGCGGCCAGACTGATCCTTGCCGGCGCCGTCATCGCAATCGCTGCGATTGCCGCAGTGGCGCCGCATGGCACCGCATCGGTCGCGGGGCCGACACCGCCCAAGGCACCCACCGAGCGCCACGCTGTCCTCCCCTCGCCCCAGGCCGCGACCCATGTCACCACGCCCGCCGCAGCCACCGCCAAGCCGACGCCGGCCGCCCTCTCCACGCCCACGCCCGCGCCGGAGAACATGCAGGTCAAGCGCATCCTCGATATCGGCCCGATCAAGTTCGGCGATTACGCCTGGGATACCAAGGGCGTGCCAGATGGTCCGCTGATCATAACGGTCGATCTCGCCGCGCAGACACTCTCCGTCTTCCGCGACGGCTATGAGATCGGCGCCGCCGCCATCCTGTACGGCGCCGACGAAAAGCCGACGCCGCTCGGCACCTTTCCGATCCTGATGAAGGACGCGACGCACGTCTCGCGCACCTATGACAATGCGCCGATGCCGTACACGCTGCGCCTGACCGGCGATGGCGTCGCGATCCACGGTTCGAAGGTCGAATGGGGCTATGCGACGCATGGCTGCATCGGCGTTCCCGTCGCCTTCGCCAAATTGCTGTTCGCGCAGGCGAAGGTCGGCGACCGCGTCATCATCACCCGCGGCAAGACGCTGGCGACGGGACAGGCGATCCTCCCCGCACCCGCGACCTGAGCCGCCAAGCGAACGCACGCGCAGCATAGGCGCTTCCCCAACCGTAAACCCCTTGCTAAGGCCGCGGCGACATACGCTTTCGCAGCGCTCATCGCGCGCCCGCGCGGCTTTCCCGCCGCCTCCCCGAGCGCCCTCGAGCCAAATTGAAGGGACCATAATGACCGCCATCGGCCAGGACAGCCTGAAAACCCGCACGACGCTCGACGTCGCGGGCAAGACCTACGATTACTACAGCCTTGCGAAGGCGGCGGAAAAGTACGGCGACATCAGCCGCCTGCCCTTCTCGATGAAGGTGCTGCTCGAGAACATGCTCCGCTTCGAAGACGGCAAGACCGTCACCGAAGAGGACGTGAAGGCGATCGTCGACTGGCAGAACGAGCGCCGCTCGGACCGCGAGATCCAGTATCGCCCCGCGCGCGTGCTGATGCAGGACTTCACCGGCGTGCCGTGCGTGGTCGACCTCGCCGCGATGCGCGATGCAATCACCAAGCTCGGCGGCGACGCAGCCAAGATCAACCCGCAGGTCCCCGTCCACCTCGTCATCGACCATTCGGTCATGGTCGACGAATTCGGCACGCCGCAGGCGTTCGAGGATAACGTCGACCTCGAATACCAGCGCAACGGCGAGCGCTACGAATTCCTGAAGTGGGGCTCCAAAGCGCTCGACAACTTCCAGGTCGTGCCGCCGGGCACCGGCATCTGCCACCAGGTGAACCTGGAATATGTCAGCCAGGCGATCTGGTCATCGACCGAAATGGGCGATCATGCCAGCGGTTCGGCGGCGATCGCCTACCCGGACACGCTCGTCGGCACCGACAGCCACACCACGATGGTCAACGGCCTGGGCGTGCTCGGCTGGGGCGTCGGCGGCATCGAAGCGGAAGCGGCGATGCTCGGCCAGCCGGTGTCGATGCTGATCCCCGAAGTCGTCGGCTTCAAGCTGACCGGCGCGCTGAAGGAAGGCATCACCGCCACCGACCTCGTGCTCACCGTCACGCAGATGCTGCGCGCCAAGGGCGTCGTCGGCCGCTTCGTGGAGTTCTACGGCCCGGGCCTGTCGTCGATGACGCTCGCCGACCGCGCGACGATCGCCAACATGGCGCCAGAATATGGCGCAACGTGTGGTTTCTTCCCGATCGACGACAAGACGATCGAATACATGCGCCTCACCGCGCGCCCCGAAGAAACGATCGCGCTGACCGAAGCCTATGCCAAGGCGAACGGCTTCTGGCGCCACGACGATGCCGCCGACCCCGTGTTCACCGACACGCTGGAGCTGGACATGGGCACCGTCACCGCCAGCCTCGCCGGCCCGAAGCGCCCGCAGGACCGCGTCAGCCTCGGCAATGTCGACGACGTGTTCAACGGCGACCTGACCAAGCTGTACAGCAAGACCAGCCCGAAGCGGGTCGACGTCGCCGAGCGCGGCCATGACATCGGCGACGGCGACGTCGTGATCGCGGCGATCACCAGCTGCACCAACACCTCGAACCCGTCGGTGCTGGTCGCTGCCGGCCTCGTCGCCCGCAAGGCGAATGCGCTGGGCCTGAAGCCCAAGCCCTGGGTCAAGACGTCGCTCGCCCCCGGTTCGCAGGTCGTCACCGACTACCTCAACAAGGCCGGCCTCACCGCGGACCTTGATGCGATCGGCTTCAACCTCGTCGGTTACGGCTGCACCACCTGCATCGGCAACTCGGGTCCGCTGCCGGGTCCGATCTCGACCGCGATCAACGAGAACGACCTCGTCGCCGCCTCGGTCCTGTCGGGCAACCGCAACTTCGAAGGCCGCGTTTCGCCCGACGTGCGTGCCAACTTCCTCGCCTCGCCGCCGCTCGTCGTCGCTTACGCGCTGAAGGGCACCGTGACCGAGGACATGGTCGAAACCCCGCTCGGCAAGGGCAAGGACGGCCAGGACGTGTTCCTGAAGGACGTGTGGCCGACCAACCAGGAAGTCGCCGACACGATGGCGGCGAACATCGACGACGAGATGTTCCGCAGCCGCTATGGCAACGTCTATGCCGGTGACGCCAAGTGGCGTGAGATCGACGTGACCGGCTCGGCCACCTACGCCTGGCCGGCGGCGTCGACCTATGTCGCCAACCCGCCGTATTTCGAGGGCATGGAAATGACCCCGAAGCCGGTTCACGACATCATCGAGGCGAAGCCGCTCGCGATCCTGGGCGATTCGATCACCACCGACCACATCAGCCCGGCGGGTTCGATCAAGGCGGACAGCCCGGCCGGCCAGTGGCTGACCGAGCGTCAGGTCGCGCGCAAGGACTTCAACAGCTACGGCGCGCGCCGCGGCAACGACCATGTCATGGTCCGCGGCACCTTTGCCAACATCCGCATCAAGAACGAAATGGTGCCGGGCGTCGAAGGCGGCATGACCCAGTATGACGGCGAAGTGATGCCGATCTACGACGCCGCGATGCGTCACAAAGCGGACGGCACGCCGCTCGTCGTCGTCGCGGGCAAGGAATATGGCACCGGCTCGTCGCGCGACTGGGCGGCGAAGGGCACCAACCTGCTCGGCGTCCGCGCGGTCATCACCGAAAGCTTCGAGCGTATCCACCGTTCGAACCTGGTCGGCATGGGCGTCCTCCCCCTCCAGTTCGCCGACGGCGTCACCCGCCAGACGCTGAAGCTGGACGGCACCGAGACGTTCACCATCACCGGCGTCGCCGACCTGCGCCCGCGTCAGACCGTCGAAGTGACGCTGAAGCGCGCCGACGGCAGCACCGAGACGTTCGAGACGCGTTGCCGCATCGATACCGTCAACGAGCTGGAATATTTCCTCAACGGCGGCATCCTCCAGTACGTGCTGCGCAAGCTGGCCGCGTAAGGGGGATCGTTTCCCGGAATAGGAAAGGGGAGGCGCCGCAAGGCCCCTCCCCTTTTTTGTTGTGCGAGTGAATCGCCCCACCCACTGCGTCACCCCGGACTCGGTCCGGGGTCCACTGGGCCGCAAGGGGGGCGGCAAGAGGCTCCAGCCCGCCCCCTCGCCGCAGAGTGGACCCCGGACCAAGTCCGGGGTGACGCGGTGGGTTAGGCGAGCGCCCGCCCCGCCACCGCGTCCAGCTTCGCGACCAGCGCCGGATCGCGCGCGCTCTTCGCGGTGATGATCGCCGCATCCAGACATGTATCGATCGGCGACGCCGCCCGCTCGGCCGGCAGCCCGCGCAGCAACGCCAGCACCATGCTGCGCGCCTTCGCCGCATTGGCCGACAGCTGCGCCAGCACCTGCGTCACATCGACCGCCGCCTCGTCCTCGCGCCAGCAATCGTAATCCGTCACCATGCCGACCAGCGCATAGGGCAGCTCCGCCTCGCGGGCGAGCTTGGCCTCGGGCATCGCGGTCATGCCGATCACATGGCAGCCCCATTGCCGGTAGAGCAGGCTTTCCGCCCGCGTCGAAAATTGCGGCCCCTCCATTGCCAGATAGGTGCCGCCGCGATCCACGCCCGCCCCCGCCGCGTCCGCGACCAGCGCCGACAGTCGCGGACAGACCGGATCGGCCATCGAGACATGCGCGACGCACCCGGTGCCGAAGAAGCTCGACACGCGCCCCTTCGTCCGGTCGATGAACTGGTCGACGATCGTAAAGCTGCCCGGCGGCCGCTCCTCCACCAGCGAGCCGACCGACGACACCGCCAGCACGTCGGTGACGCCCAGCCGCTTCAGCGCATCGATATTGGCGCGGGCGTTGAGGGCGTCGGGGCTGATCCGATGCCCGCGGCCATGGCGCGGCAGGAACGACACGCGCGCCGCGCCGACGCGCCCGGTGAAGATCGCATCGGAGGGCGGCCCCCAAGGCGTCGCCACCTCGACCCAGCGGCCATCCTCGATCCCGGCGACGTCGTACAGTCCCGACCCGCCGATGATGCCGATATGCCAGCCGCTCACGCGATCTGCGCCCGACCGCGCGCATAGAGGAAGTAGACGAGCAGGCCGAAGGCGTTCCAGCCGAGGAAGGCGATCTGCGTCACCACCTGCAGGCTGGTGAACAGATAGCAGCAGCCGAGGATCGCGAGCGGCGCGACGATCCAGGCGAGCGGCGTGCGAAACGGCCGGCGCGCGGCGGGGTCGCGGCGGCGGAGCACCAGAACGCAGGCGGCGACCGCAACGAAGGCGCACAGCGTACCCGCATTGGCGAGGCTGGCGATGACGTCGAGCGGCGCTAGGCCGGCGATCGCGGCGACGAACACCGCGGTCATCGCAGTGATGCGCGCGGGCGTTCCGCGCTTCGATACCTTTGCCAGGCTCTGCGGCAGGAAGCCGTCGCGCGCCATGACCAGGAAGATGCGGCTCTGCCCGTACAGGAAGGCGAGCAACACCGTCGGCAGCGCGACCGCCGCCGCCGCCGCGACGATCGTCGCGATACCGGCCTGATCGATCTCCCGCAGGATCAGCGCCAGCGGTTCCGGGCTGGAGCCGAAGCGCGTGTAGCTGAGTGCCCCCACCGCCACGGCGGCGACGATCATATAGATGGCGGTGCAGGCGATCATCGATCCGACGATGCCGATCGCCAGATCGCGCTCGGGGTTCTTCGCCTCCTCTGCCGCGGTCGAAATGGCGTCGAAGCCGTAGAAGGCGAAGAAGATGATCGCCGCGGCGCCCATCACGCCATATTTCACGCCGTTGGCATGCTCCGGGCTGCCGTAGCCGAATGGGGCGAACGGGTGCAGGTTGGCCACGTCGAAGTGCGGCAGCGCCACCGCGACGAACAGCGCCAGCGTCACGATCTTCAGCACGACCAGCGCGGTGTTGATCCGCGCGCTTTCCCGCGTGCCGAGCATCAGCAGCCCGGCGACCACCGCAATGATCCCCACCGCCGGCAGGTTGACGACGCCGCCGAGGCCCGGCCCATTGGCGAGCGCATTGGGCACGACGATGCCGAGCCCTTTCAGGAACCCCACCGCATAGCCCGACCAGCCGACCGCGACGGTCGAGACCACCAGCGAATATTCGAGGATCAGGCTCCAGCCGACGACCCAGGCGATCACCTCGCCCAGCACCGCATAGCTATACGTATAGGCCGACCCCGACGCGGGGATCATCGTCGCCATCTCCGCATAGCAGAGCGCCGCGCAGGCGCAGATCGCGCCGGCGACGACGAACGACAGGATCACCGCCGGCCCCGCCCGATCCGCGCCGACGCCGATCAGCGTCAGGATGCCGGTGCCGACGATCGCGCCGACGCCCAGCGCCACCAGATGCGGCCAGCCCAGCGTGCGCGCGAGCTGTTGGCCCGGCGGCTGTGGCTGGATCGTCTTGCGGCGGAACAGGCTCATGTCTTCCCCTTTGTCGTTATCGGACCGGGGTATAGGCGCTTGGTCGGGGCGTGGGTAGGTCGCTTCCCCCGTCATCCCGGCCTTGAGCCGGGATCCCGCTTCTTGTGCGATCGACGATAGCGGGAACCCGGATCACGTCCGGGGCGACGCAGCGAAGCTACGATTGCAGGGCGTCAATCAATTTCAGAATCGCCGCGCCACGCCCGCGATCAGCTGCACGTCCGGCGTGTCGCGATTGAGCCCGGCGATCGCCGACGTGTCGAGCTGCCAATCGTCCTTCGGCTGCCACGCCAGCGTCATCGCGGCGCGTGCGCGCGTCGTGTGATCGCGCGGGTCCTGATCGCGCGCGAGCGACGCATCCGCGCCGACCGACACCGCCTCGCTGAGCTTCACCGTCACGCCCGCCGCGGCGCCATAGCGCACGTGCTGGCCGCCCGCGTCCTCGTTCGCCAATGCCCGGATCGCCGGCGTGACGGCGATCTCGACCGTGTCGGACACGTCGTACGACAGCGGCAGCAGCAGGCTCGGCTGCGCGCGGCCGGCGCCGATCGGCTGACGTCCGACCGGCAGCGTCACAGACGGCAGGATCGCGATCGACAGGCCCTTGCCGTCGGGATGCAGCAGCGACGCCTTCAGCCCGATCACCGCGTCACCGACGCGATTCGCCCGGTCGATCTCGCCGGTCGCGGCATCGCGCGTCCGCTCATGGCCGAACGGCTGCCAGCCTGCGCGCACCTCCAGCCGATCGGTCACGCCGACGCGGACCAGCGTGTCGCCGACCAGGATCGTATCGGTCACGCTGTCGCTCTGCCGATCGCGTGTCCAGTCGATCAGGCTCGATTCGATGGTCACGCGCCCGCGATCGACGATACAGGCCTGCGTTTCGAGGCCCGGTCGCTCCGGACAGAATTCGCGGTCCTGTGCAGCGGCCGGCGTCGCGACGGCGAGCGCGAGCAGCGCCGCCGCGCTGCGCTTCACGACAGTCGCACCCAGGTAGGTGCGTGATCGCTCGCCTTTTCGCGGCCGCGATAGTCCTTGTCGACGCCAGCGTCCTGCAACCGGTCCGCCGCCTGCGGGCTCAGCAGCAGGTGATCGATTCGAAACCCCGCGTCGCGCTGCCAGGCCCCGGCCTGATAGTCCCAGAAGGTCCACACCCCGCCCTTGGGCTGGCGCGTGCGCAACGCATCGGTCCACCCCTGCGCCAGCAATCGGCGGTAGGCGGCGCGGCTTTCGGGCTGCATCAGCGCGTCGTTCGCCATCGCACGGACCGAGAAGGTGTCGTCGTCATTGGGGATCACGTTGTAATCGCCCATCAATACCGTCGGCACCTCGGCCTCCAGCAGCCCGCGCGCGCGGCTGGCGAGCCGGTCCATCCAGCGCAATTTATAGTCGAACTTGGGTCCCGGCTGCGGATTGCCGTTGGGCAGATAGATCGACGCGACGATCAGGCCATCGACGGCGCATTCCAGGTAACGGCTGTGCTCGTCTTCCGGTTCGCCGTCGAGGCCGCGCTGCGTTTCGATCGGGGTCTGCCCCTTGGCGAGCACGGCGACGCCATTGAACCCCTTCTGCCCGTGCCACACCGCGCCATAGCCCGCCGCCTCGATATCGGCGATCGGGAAGGTATCGTCGGTGGTCTTCAACTCTTGCAAGCAGACGACGTCGGGCTGCTGTTCGGTCAGATACTCGATCAGCCGCGGCAACCGCGCCTTGATGCCGTTGACGTTATAGGTGACGAGCTTCACCGCCGTCAGACCGCGAAGCTGGAGCCGCAGCCGCAACCCGACGCCGCATTGGGGTTGTCGACGCGGAACGCCGCACCGCCCAGCGATTCGACGTAATCGACCTGACAGCCGCGCACGAGGTCCAGGCTGATGCTGTCGACGACCAGGCGGACGCCATCCGTCTCCGCGATCGTGTCGTCCCCCTCGGGCGCGTCGGCGAAGCCGAACTTGTACTGAAATCCCGAACAGCCGCCGCCATCGACCGACAGGCGCAGGATGGCAGGCTTGTTCTGCTTGCCCGCAATCGCCGCGACGCGCGCGGCGGCAGCGGGGGTGAGGGCGATGTCGGGCTGGGTCATGCCGCCGAGATAGGCGCGGCGGGCGAGTGGGGCAACCGGTTAGCCCTTCACCCCTGCGTCATCATCCGTTCGAGGGACGACATGATGGATGGGGGGGGCTGGTAGGCGACCGCCGCTGCCCCCGCCCCGTCTCGTCATCCCGGCGAACGCCGGGATCCATGGTTTTGATGGTTGACGTGGCGCACGAGCCGCCCGCCGCCGTGCGTCCATGGATCCCGGCGTTCGCCGGGATGACGAACTCGGGTGGATCAATCCTGCGCGGCAGGACCGTCGGTCGACACCGGGATCGCATGGACCGCACGGTCCTGCGCGGCGAGCAGGTAATCGGCGGTGGTCAGGAACGGCACCGGGTTCACCGCATGGCCGTCGATACGGACTTCATAATGCAGGTGCGGGCCGGTCGAACGGCCGGTCGACCCCATCAGCGCGATCAGCTGGCCGCGCGTCACGCGCGCGCCATCGGCGACGAGGATCTTCGACAGGTGGCCGTAGCGGGTCGCAATGCCCTTGCCGTGGTTGATCTCGATCAGATTGCCGTAACCGCCCTGGCGGCCGGCGTGATCGACGATGCCGTCGGCGGTGGCATAGATCGGCGTGCCGACCGGACCGGGGATGTCGACGCCCGCATGCATCGCCGCGGTGCCGCGGAACGGGTCGGAGCGGATGCCGAAGTTGCTGGTGAACTGCAGGTGCTGCACCGGCTGCACCGACGGAATGGCGATCGCCCCTTGCTGCAGCGTGTCGAGCTTCTTCCAGCTCTGGAACAGCGTGCGGAACTGCGCATCGGCCTTCAGGTCCGCCTGCGCTTCCGCGCCATTGGCCTCCAGCATCGGGCCGCCCATCGCCTTGGCATTCACGCGGCTGGCGACACCGAGCGTCTTGAGCGTCGCATTCGCCTTGGCGAGGCGCTGGTCCACCACCTTCTGCGCGGCGTCGGCGAGCTGGGCCTGGCGCCCTTCCACCTTCACCAGCGGCTTGACGACATCGGCGGCGAGGCGATCGGCGGTGGGATCGATCGCGAGCGTCGCGAGCGCCAGTTCGGCCTCGTCGCCCTTGCCGGTCAGCGCCGCGGTGATCAGCGCCTGGCGCTGCTCGATCCGCTCGGCATGCAGGCGGGCGACGTCACGGATGTGCGACACGCGGGCCTGCATCGCGTCGAGCCGGTGCTCCATGCCCGCAACGCGCGTATCATGCGCGGGGGCGACGACCAGCTGCGCAGCCTGCGCCGCGCCATAGCCCGAAAACCCCAAAGTCAGCGTCGCCGCGGCGGCGAGCGTCGCCTGACGACGGCCGGTCAGGCTGACGCGGCGCAGTGCGTTGCCATCGTGAAACAGGACGTCGCGTGCGACGAACAGCGAACGGATGCGGTTACCGAGTCGAGCGCTCATGGAAACGAAGCTGTTCATCAGACCCCAGTGCGATGCGCCGCAACCCGGGGGACCGGGTCCGGCCGTAATCCAATCGTCGTGATTCGCAGCCCCACCGCGCCCCAGACGCGCAGTCTCTGCCTGCAATCGATGCGCATCCACAACCCATAGGGCATGGCTCCCGCGATCAACCGGCTGACGCGCGCGCCGAGCCGATGATATGAGGTTACGCGGCCGTTCATCATGACCGTGCGATCGCCGTCGATCCCCGCATGTCACGCACCATGACAGGCGCATGACATGCGGGCGTGACGCGGTCGGCGCGGCGTCCTATATCGCTCGCCTGATCAAACGGATGGCCCTTATGCTCGACACCCCAACCGCGCTGGACGCACAGGTTCCGACGCTCAACCTCGCCGACCAGGCGCGCGACCCCGACGGCTTCGCCAAGGCGTTCGGCGAATCGTTCGAACGATTCGGCTTCGCGATCGTCGCCGACCACGGCATCCCGCAGGACCTGATCGACCGTGCCTGGTCCGAAACCGAGGCGTTGTTCGCGCTGCCCGAGGCGGAAAAGCGCGACTATTTCGTCGCGGGCGGTGGCGGCGCGCGCGGCTATACCCCGTTCAAGACGGAGATCGCCAAGGACGCCAAGCACGTCGACCTCAAGGAATTCTGGCACATCGGTCGCGACCTGCCGGCGGGGCATCGCTACGCCGACAGCATGGCGCCCAACATCTGGCCGGCGCGGCCCGAGGGGTTCAAGGACACGTTCCTCGAACTCTTCACCGCCTTCGACCGCGCCGGCGACAAGCTGCTCTCCGCGATCGCACGCCATCTGGGCCTTGCCCCCGACTGGTTCGATCCGGCGGTGAAGGACGGCAACAGCGTGCTGCGCCTGCTCCACTATCCCCCCATCCCCGCCGATGCGGAGGGCGTGCGCGCCGGCGCACATGAGGACATCAACCTCATCACCCTGCTGCTCGGCGCCGAGGAAGCGGGCCTCGAACTGCTCGACAAGAACACCGGCGACTGGCTGGCGATCAAGCCGCCTGAAGGCGCGATGGTCGTCAACGTCGGCGACATGCTGCAGCGCCTGACCAACCACGTCCTGCCCTCGACCACGCACCGCGTCGTCAACCCGCCGGTCGAACGCCGTGGCCATTCGCGCTATTCGATGCCCTTCTTCCTGCACCCCGCGCCCGATTTCCTGATCGAGACGCTACCGCAGACGATCACCGCAGACCGGCCGAACCGCTACCCCACGCCGATCACTGCGCACGATTACCTGCACGAGCGGCTGGTCGAGATCGGCCTGATCAAGAAGTGATCGCATAAGGGGGGGCCACACCCACCTCGTCACCCCGGGCTCGACCCGGGGTCCCGCTTTTCGCCACGGCCGGAAAGAAGCGGGACCCCGGGTCGAGCCCGGGGTGACGGGTTAAGGCTAAGGGCCTGCCTGCCCCCCGCTCAATCGAACCCATTCTCCAGGAACCGAGTCGCGATCGCGCAGTGCATCGCCACGCCCTTCGCCATCACCGATTCTTCGATCGTCATCCGCGTATTGTGCAGCGGCGGATTGGTCGCAGGATCGCTGCCCACCGGCGCGACGCCGATGAAGGCGAAGGCGCCGGGCGTCTCGCGCAGCACGTACGAAAAGTCCTCCGCGCCCATCATCGGCTGCGGCATCGTCGCGAACGGCTGGCCGAGCGTGCCCGCGACGCCCTCGATCAGCGCTGCACCGCGCGGGTCGTTGACCGTCACCGGATAGCCCGCCTCGATCCGCGTCTCCGCGGTCGCGCCATGCGCGGCGGCGATATGCTCGGCAATCCGCTGGAACGCCGCCTGCATCGTTGCCCGCGTGCCCTCCGACAGCGTGCGCAGCGTACCGAGCATCGTCACCTCGCCCGGCACGATATTGTGCGCCGACCCGGCCTCGATCTTCGTCACCGACAGCACGGCCGGGTCGGTGACGGGTATACGTCGCGCAATGAAGGTCTGGAGCGCGGTGACGATCTCGCAGGCGACGGGGATCGGATCGATGCAGTCGTGCGGCATCGCGGCATGGCCGCCGGCACCACGGATCGTCGCGTGGATCGTGTCCGCGGACGCCATGATCGGCCCGCCGCGCGTCACGACGACGCCTGCGGGTGCATTGGGCGTGATGTGCAGCGCGAACGCCGCATCGGGCTTGGCGATGGCGAGCAGCCCGTCGTCGATCATGAAGCGGGCGCCGTGATAGCCCTCCTCGCCCGGCTGGAACATGAAGACGATCGTGCCCGGCAGGCTCTCGCGGCGCGCACACAGCGCCTTGGCCGCGCCGACCAGCATCGCGGTGTGCGAATCGTGCCCGCAGGCGTGCATGCGGCCGGGGATGGTGCTGGCGAACGGCAGCCCCGTCTCCTCCTGCATCGGCAGCGCGTCCATATCGCCGCGCAGCAGCACGGTGCGGCCATTATCGCCCGCCTGCCCCTTCAGGATCGCGATGAATCCGGTGGTGGACGTGCTGTCGTGGATCTCCAGCGGCAGACCGACGAGCGCCGCCTTGATCTTCGCGGTGGTCAGCGGGCAGTGCAGCCCGACCTCCGGCTCGGCATGGATCGCGCGGCGCAATGCGATCGTATCGTCCAGCCCCGCTTCGCCCGCAGCGGCCCAGTCGGTGGCAAACGTCTCGTCTAGGGACATGAATAGGCTCCGTTACTTGAGGCACATCGTGCGCCTCGGGAGCCGTTTTGTCGAGGTGCGGGGCGGCACGGCGCGCGGCGGAACCGCCCCCGGAGACCTCAGCCGATCTGCCCGAACACCCAGCGCAGCACCGCCTTTTGCGCGTGCAGCCGGTTTTCCGCCTCGCGCCAGATCAGCGACTGCGGCCCGTCGATCACCGCATCGACCACTTCCTCGCCGCGGTGCGCGGGCAGGCAGTGGAGGAAGCGCGCGTCGGGCTTGGCGCGCGCCATCAGCGCCTCGTCGACCTGGAACGGCATCATCGCGGCGAGCTTCGTGTCGGCATGCGCCTGGCCCATCGAGATCCAGGTATCGGTGACGATCACGTCCGCGCCCTCGACCGCCTCGGCCGCCGTGCCGACGACGCGTGCGCGGCCCTTGCCCAGCGCGACGTCCGCTTCGCTGGGCTGATAGCCCTGCGGACAGGCCGCGACGACGTCGAACTGCATCAGCCCCGCCGCCTCCATGATCGAGGCAAGCACGTTGTTGCCATCGCCCAGCCACGCCACCTTCAACCCGGGCAGCGCCTTGCCGTCCTCCAGGATCGTCTGCAGGTCGGCCATGATCTGGCACGGGTGCGACGCGTCGGTCAGGCCGTTGATCACCGGCACGCTGGCATGGCGCGCCATATCCTCGACCTTGGCATGATCGTCGGTGCGGATCATGATCGCGTCGACATAGCCCGACAGCACGCGCGCCGTATCCGCGATGCTCTCACCGCGGCCGAGCTGCATGCTGCCGGCATCCATTACGATCGACGTGCCCCCCAGCTGGCGGATCGCCATGTCGAAGCTGACCCGGGTACGCGTCGAATTCTTTTCGAAGATCATCGCCAGCACATGACCGGCGAGCGGTGCGTCGGCATCGACGCGCCCCTTCGGCCAGCCGGCCCGCGCCGCCTTGCGGCTCATCGCATCGTCGAGCATCGCGGCGACGCCATCGGCGCCGGCATCGGTGAGATTCAGGAAATGACGCATGTGAAAAGTCCTCCCTCGCGCAGCGGGGGAGGGGGACCGCGGCCGTCAGGCCGTGGTGGAGGGGGCGCTTCCCCAGACGCAGCCCCCGCCGTCCTCCCCCTCCGTCACCGCATGCGCGGTGCCACCTCCCCCTGACGGGGGAGGAATCATCAATCGTCGCTCGCCGGTGCGAACACGCGCGCCGCCGCGCTCAGCTTGTCGATGCACTCGGCGACATGCGCATCCTCGATCACCAGCGGCGGCAGCATGCGCACGACATTCTCGCCCGCCGCAACCAGCAGCAGGTTGTGATTGTCGCGGGCATGCGCGACGAACTCGCGCGGCTCCACCCCAGCTTTCAGCTTCAGGCCGAGCATCAGCCCCTTGCCCCGCACACCCTCGAACACATGATCGTAATTGGGGATCATCTGCTCCAGCGCGCCGCGTAGCCGCTCGCCCATCACCGTGACGTTTTCGAGGAAACCGTCCTCCAGCATCACGTCGAGCACCGCCTGCCCCGCCGCCATGGCGAGCGGATTGCCGCCATAGGTCGACCCGTGCGTGCCGATCACCATGCCCTTCGCCGCCTCTTCGGTGGCGAGGCACGCGCCGAGCGGGAAGCCGCCGCCGATACCCTTGGCGACCGACATGATATCGGGCTCGATGCCGTAATGCTCATAGGCCCACATCTTACCGGTACGGCCATAGCCGCACTGTACCTCGTCCAGGATCAGCAGCAGGCCGTGTTCGTCGCACGCCTTGCGCAGGCCCTGGATGAATTCGGGCGTGCTCACCGACACGCCGCCCTCGCCCTGAATCGTTTCGACCATGAAGCCGGCGGTGTTCTCGTCGACCAGCGCGAGCGCCGCCTCCAGGTCGTTGAACGGCGCATAGGCGAAGCCCGGCAGCAGCGGCTCGAAGCCATCACGCATCTTGGGCTGATTGGTCGCCGAAATCGCCCCCATCGTCCGCCCGTGGAAGGCGTTGTTGAAGGTGATGATCGTGTGCCGCTGCGGATTGCCGTTGGCAAAGTGATAGCGCCGCGCGGTCTTGATCGCGCACTCGACGGCCTCGGTGCCCGAATTGGTGAAGAACACCGTATCGGCAAAGCTGTGCGCGACGATCCGCTCCGCCAGCGCCTCGCCCTGGGGGCTGCCGTAAAGGTTGCTGACATGCATCAGCGTCGCCGCCTGCTCGGCGATCGCCTTCACCAGATGCGGGTGGCCATGCCCCAGCGCATTGACCGCGATCCCCGCCGCCATATCCAGATAGCGATCGCCATTTTCGGAGATCAGATAGCACCCCTCCCCTCGAACCGGACGCACCCCGCACCGTGGGTAAACGGGCATGAGCGGCGTAATGGTCACGGAAGGTCTCCTCTTCTCTTCAACGAGAAAGGGCGGCCTGTGGTGGCCGCCCTTGTCAGTCATACGAGGAGCCAGCCCGGCGGGTCAACCACGCCAGCGGCCTTCGCAGGATCACGATCGATACAAAGGCGTCATGTCCATCGTATCAATTTCTCCTATCCGCGCGCGCACCGGCATGTGCGTACCGATCGTCGACTGCACCACATGAACCAACGAATAGCGCTCGACACGATAAAGGCCCCGCGTCCCGACGGAGCCTTGCAACGGCGCGTATCGCCGGCCGCTAACGGCCTTCAACTTTTCGCCGAGCCACGAACCCGGCCGGGCTTGCGACTGACGAACGACGGCAAGATCGGCAACTGACCCGTCTGGCCGCACCCAGAAACCCACGTCGGCCCACTCGGGCACGCCTTCACGCGCCATTCCACCCGCGAGTTGCTGGTCGTCTGGAAGTACTTGAAGTTTCGGCTCGTCGAGCAGGATCGCAGCGTTGCCGTCGGCCGGTTGGGCAGCCGAATAGATGGCAGCCCGATCTTGAGGCTTCGCCGCCAGCGCGGCCAGTTTGGTACGGAGCAGCGACAATCCGCTGCGCATCTCGACGAATTCGGGCTCAGTCCGGTGCGTAATACGATCAGCCCATTCCTGCGCGGAATTGCGATACACCGGGTCAAGGCTGGCAAGGGTCGCATAGAGAACCGCGCCGTCGAACAGCGCCTGAGCCTCAACCGCATATTGCCCACGCTGACGGGCCTTGTCGGCCACATCGTTGTAGATTTGCGTCGCTCCGATGATCCGACCCTCGCGGGCGAGCTGGCTGGCGCTGAACAGGCGCTGGCTTAGAATGGTGGGGTCACCCGAGGGGAGGCCTGCACGCAGTGCGTCAGTGGCATCCACGGCTGAAAGACGCGCAGAGTCGCGCCAACCATCGAGCGTCGACAAGCGATTCAGCGCGCGATGAAGATCGGACACTTGCATGGGATAGGTCTTGTCGAATGCCGCGTTGCGATGACGCGCCGTGAGCAACGTCTGCCGTGCTGCAGGGTAATCGCCGTCCAACATCTGTCGCGTTGCATAGACCAATGACGCCTTGATCTCCTTGTCTGGCGTACAGCGGTCCGCAATGCACGCCTCGAGAATACGCTTGGCCTCCGCAGTCGTCTTACCACTGACGATAATGTCGGGATCCGGCGCGGGCGTCGGAACGGATGGCATCTGTGCAATCTGAAGAAGGACAGCGACTGCAATCATGGCGTGTCTCCCTATCTCGTACCGAAGACAACGCTATCCTTGCCGTTAGGTGTCGTCCAGCAAAGATATTTCACGCATCGATCGCCTCTTCGTCCATCCGCGCCGCATTTTCCTGAATGAACGCAAAGCGGTGTGCCGGGTTGTTGCCCATCAACCGGTCGACCAAGTCCTTCACCCCTGCGCGTTCTTCATACTCCTGCGGCAGCGTCACGCGGATCAGGCTGCGCGTGTTGGGGTCCATCGTCGTTTCGCGCAGCTGGCCGGGGTTCATTTCGCCGAGACCTTTGAAGCGCGCGACATCGACCTTCTTGCCCCTGAACGCGGTGCGCTCCAGCTCGGCGCGATGGGCGTCATCCCGGGCATACAAAGACTTGGCGCCGACGGTCAGGCGATAGAGCGGCGGCTGCGCGAGATACAAATGCCCACGTCGCACAAGATCCGGCATTTCCTGAAAGAAGAACGTCATCAACAGCGTCGCGATATGCGCCCCGTCGACGTCGGCGTCGGTCATGATGACGATGCGTTCGTAGCGCAGCTGGCTGGCGTCGCAGTCCTTGCGCGTGCCGCAGCCAAGCGCCTGGATCAGATCGGCGATTTCCTGGTTCGCGACGATCTTCGCACTCGTCGCGCTGGCAACGTTCAGGATCTTGCCGCGGATCGGCAGGATCGCCTGCGTCTTGCGATCACGCGCCTGTTTGGCCGAGCCGCCGGCCGAGTCGCCTTCGACGATGAACAGCTCGGTGCCTTCCGGCGAGTCGGCGGCGCAGTCGGTCAGTTTGCCGGGCAGGCGCAATTTGCGTGCGCTGGTCGCGGTCTTGCGCTTGACCTCGCGCTCCGCCTTGCGGCGCAGGCGCTCGTCCATCCGGTCGAGGACATAGCCGAGCAGCGCCTTGCCCCGCTCCATATTGTGGCCGAGCCAATGGTCGAAATGGTCGCGCACCGCCTTTTCGACGAGGCCGGCCGCCTCCGGCGACGTCAGCCGATCCTTCGTCTGGCTCTGGAATTGCGGATCGCGGATGAAGACGCTGAGCATCAGCTCGCTGCCGACCATCACGTCGTCGGCGGTGATATCCTTGGCCTTCTTCTGGTTCACCAGCTCGCCGAATGCGCGCAAACCCCGGACCAGCGCCTGGCGCAGGCCCTGTTCGTGCGTGCCGCCGTCGGGCGTCGGGATCGTGTTGCAATACCAGCTGTAGCTGCCGTCGCTCCACAGCGGCCAGGCGACCGCCCATTCGACGCGCCCCGCCTCGCCTGGAAAGTCCTGCCGCCCCGCAAAGAAATCGGCCGTCGCGCATTCGCGACCGCCGATCTGTTCGCGCAGATGATCGGCGAGACCGCCCGGGAATTGGAACACCGCCTCGGCCGGCGTATCGCTGCCCTCGACCAGTTCGGGCGCGCAATGCCAGCGGATTTCGACGCCCGCGAACAGATACGCCTTGGAGCGGACGAGCTGGTGCAGCCGCTTGGGCTTGAAGCCGAGCTCGGGCCCGAAAATCTCGACATCCGGCGTGAACGCGACCGAGGTGCCGCGGCGATTGGGCGCTGCACCGACATGTTCCAGCGGCCCCAGCGTCTGCCCGCGGCTGAAGCGCTGGCGGTACAGCTGGCGGTCACGCGCCACCTCGACCACCGTGTCGCTCGACAGCGCGTTGACCACCGAGACGCCGACACCGTGCAGGCCGCCGCTGGTCGCATAGGCCTTGCCGGCGAACTTGCCGCCCGAATGCAGCGTCGACAGGATCACCTCCAGCGCGCTCTTGTCGGGAAACTTGGGATGCGGGTCGACGGGAATGCCGCGACCATTGTCGACGATCGTCAGCCGATTGCCGGGCTCCAGCGTCACCTCGATCCGCGTCGCATGGCCCGCGACCGCCTCGTCCATCGCATTGTCGAGCACTTCGGCGGCGAGGTGGTGCAACGCACGTTCGTCCGTACCGCCGACATACATGCCGGGGCGGCGGCGAACCGGCTCCAGCCCCTCGAGCACCTCGATCGACGAAGCGTCATAGCTGTTGGCGGGGGTAGCGGACGAAGCGAACAAATCCTGGGCCATCAGGCGGAACCATAAGGGAACATCGCAGGCGATGCCAGTATTGCGCGAGCGACGCATGTTGCTCGAATATTTCTAAGCTGATGCACAAAAGCCACACTACCGCGATTTGGTTGATCTGACGCATATTTTCCGTCGGAGCGGACGTTCCTTGCCCGACTGTCACGTCTGTCGGGAGAAACATATGCGTTCTATTCTGGTCGCCGGCGCGCTTGCCGCGGCATCCTTCACCACCGCCGCGCAGGCGCAGGAGATGACCGACGATACGCCATTCAGCGGCATCTATATCGGTGCTGCCGGCGGCTATGACGTCCAGCCGAACGACGTCGGCTCGCGCATCCTGTTCGATCGCGGGTCGAACGGCAGCTTCGGCGATACGGTGTCGACCGCGGCGGGCGCCAACGCCTTCTCGCCCGGCTTCTGCAACGGCCGCGCGCGCGGTGCGACGCCCACGCCCGGCGGCTGTGCCAACGATCGCGACGGCTGGTCCTACTACGGGCGGATCGGCATGGACTCGCAGCGCGGCAATATCGTGATCGGTGCGGTCGGCGAATTCGGCAAGAGCGAGATCACCGACAGCGTCAGCGCCTTTTCGACGACGCCCGCCAATTACGTCATGACCCGCAAGCTGGATTGGGAAGCGAGCATTCGCGGCCGCGTCGGCTACGCACCGGGCACGACGCTGTTCTACGGCACGTTCGGACCGGGCTATGCGCGGATCGATCGCGAATTCACGACGACCAACACCGCCAATGCCTTCAGCCAGTTCGGCAAGCGCAACCAGTGGGGCATCGTCGGCGGCGGTGGTATCGAACAGAAGCTCGGCAAGAACTTCTCGATCGGCATGGAATACACCTATCACCAGTATCGCGACGACGATGCGCGCGTGCGGGTGACGCAAGGTGCCGCGCCGACGACGAACCCGTTCGTGCTGGGCGGGACAACGACGGACTTTCGCCGCTCGGACACGCAGTTCCGCTGGCATTCGCTGCGCGCAACGGCAGCGTTCCGCTTCTAACGCGCAGGGCGGCCTGAGCCATGCCACGCATGGCTCAAGACTCGCCCATGCCCAGCCAGCGTGCCGCGCCAGCGGAGACGACTGACGACGCGGCTTCGCCGCGGCGCGGGCTGAACGGGTGGCATGCAGCCTCACCACCGCGAGGGTGGCGTGCTTGGAAACGCCCCCTCCACCGCCCGCTGCGCGGGCGGTCCCCCTCCCCCGCTGACGCGAGGGAGGACTTTGCCGCGGTACTCCCCACTAGGGCGCATTGGGTTGAACCGCCCCGGCCCTCCGGCCTTTGATCCACCTGTCCAGAGCCGTCACTTCGGCGCAGGCTGGGCCTTTCGCGTTTCCTGGCGCACGACCTCCCGAACGATACCAATTCGCTGGGAAGACGGCAAATCCAACGCAGCTTCGTCCGACGCTCAAGCGCGCAGGCAAAGAAAAAGGCCGCATCCCCGAGCGGGTAGCGGCCTTTTCTCTACCGAGCCCGTCATGGGCGAAGCCCATGACGTCGGACGCGGCTTTTGGCCGCGCCGGCCGGGCGGCCCTTTGGCCGCGTCGCTGAGGCTTGGCCTCAGCGGACGCGCGGGCCGCCGAACGGCATCGGCGGGGGCGGGCGGCGATCACGGCGCGGCAGCTGCGCCTGATAGGCATGGCCGCAATGTTCGACGCAATAAGGGAAACCGGGGTTCACCTTCTCGCCGCAGAAGTGGAAATCCGGTTCGCCCGGATGGCCCAGCGGCCACTTGCAGATGCGGTCGTTGAGGTCGAGCAGCGTCGTCTTGCCCGCGATCTCGGGCGAAGGCTTGGCCGGCACCAGCCGGCGCGGCGGCGCGGGCGTGGCAGGGGGCTGCTGCTCGCCGGGCGACTGGCGCACGAAGCCGCCGGGGCCGACCGACCGAAGGATCGGCTGCGGCTCGCGACGCGGCGCGGCGACGACGGCATCGGTGTCGTCGTCATCCTCGTCTTCGTCGTCGCGCACATCCGCGGCGGCGACCACCGGCTCGGGCGCCGGCGTCGGCTTCGGCGCGGGTGGCGGCGGAGCGGGCGGCGCCGCGACGACGGGTTCGGGCTCGGGCGCGGCTGCCACCGGTGCAGGGGCCGCAACGGGCTCGTTCGGCTTCACCGGCGACGGGCGCGACTGCAACCCCAGGCGATGCGCCTTGCCGATCACGGCGTTGCGGCTGACGCCACCCAGCGCCTCGGCGATCTGGCTGGCGGTCTGGCCCGCTTCCCACATCGTCTTGAGCGTGTCGATCCGCTCGTCGGTCCAGGACATTCGTACTTCCCTATATTCTCACAGCCGGGTTGCGGGCGGCTGCGCAGGCGATTACCCGCTTCGCTCATGAGCAGCCAGCCCCCAATCGGCGAAATCCAATCGGCGATCCGGTCCGCACCCGGCGTGCCGGTGATCCGGAACGTGAATTGGGGCGGCCTGAAGACCCTCTATGTGAAGGAGGTGCGCCGGTTCTTCAAGGTGCAGCTCCAGACGGTGTGGGCGCCGGCGATCACGACCCTGCTGTTCCTGATCGTCTTTACCATTGCGACCGGCGCGAAAAGTCCGGTCCAGGTCGGCGGCACCATTGTCCCCTTCGCCGATTTCATCGCGCCCGGCCTCATCATCAGCCAGGGCATGATGGGCCCCGCCTTCGCCAATGCCAGCTTTTCGCTGCTAGTCGGCAAGATCCAGGGGACGATCGTCGATTATTTGCAACCGCCACTATCGACCGCGGAGCTGCTCGCGGCGCTCGTCGGCGGTGCGATGACGCGCGCGTTCCTCGTCGGCTTTATCTGCTGGTGCGCGATGGCGCTGTATCCGGGCGTCCATGTGACGCCGGCGCACCCGCTCGCCATCCTGTGGTTCGGCTTCCTCGGCGCGGCCTTCCTGTCGTTCCTTGGCGTGCTGACCTCGATCTGGGCGGAGAAGTTCGATCATGCCGCCGCAGTCACCAATTTCGTGATCGCGCCGCTGTCGCTGCTGTCGGGCACCTTCTACTCGGTCGATCGCCTGGCCCCCGCGTTCCGCGCGTTCAGCCATGCCAACCCCTTCTTCTATATCATTTCGGGCTTCCGATACGGCTTCCTCGGCACCGCCGATTCGCCCATCATGGTCGGCAGCATCGCGATATTGGCGGTGGACGTCGTGCTGGGGGTGACATGCTACGTGCTCTTGCGAAAAGGCTGGAAGCTCAAAAACTGATCGCCGCGCTGGCGCTGGGCTGCCTCGCGCCCATCACGGCGAGCGCCCAGACGCCGCCGCCCGCCGTGGCCCCCGTCGCGCGCCCCGTCGCGGCTGATGCCGATCCGGCAGTGCGCGCGCAGGCGGAGGCGCTGCTGCCCGTGCTGAACGGCGGTCCGGGATACGACACATTGTTCGCCCCCGCCTTTCGTCAGGCCGTACCACTGGGCCAGTGGCAGGCGCTCACCGCGCAATTGCGCGACTCGCTGGGGGCCCCGCAGCGGATCGCGACGCTGACCCCGAAAGGTCGCTATGCCGCGCAACTGGTGGTCGGCTACGAACGCGGCACCGCGACGATGCTGATCGCGATCGATCCCGCCGCGCCCCACGCGATCACGGGGCTGCGCATTACGGGCACGGCCCGCAGTGACGACAGCGCCGCGACGATCGAAAGGGACCTGTCGGCGCTGCCCGGCACGACACGGCTCGGCATCTACGCACTGGACGGCGCGACGCCGACGCCCGTGCTGGCGATCCGCGACGCCCAGCCCGCCCCGCTCGGCTCCGCGTTCAAATTGTGGGTGCTCGCCGAAACCGCGCGGCAGGTTGCGACGGGCAAGCATCGCTGGGACGAGGTCGTGCCGGTCGCCGCGCCGTCCCTCCCCTCCGGCATCCTGCAAGCCTGGCCTGCGGCGACGCCGGTAACGCTCCAGACGCTCGCGACGTTGATGATCTCGATCAGTGATAACACCGCCGCCGACACGTTGATCGGCGTGCTGGGCCGCAATGAGGTCGACGCCATGGCCGCGCGCTTCGGCGCCACCGGCCCGGTGCTGACGACGCGCGAGGCCTTCGCGATCAAGGCCGATCCTACGCGCATCGCCGCATGGAAGGGCGCCGACGCCGCCGACCGCCGCGCCCTCCTCGCCGCGCAGGCCTCCGCGATGGCGACCCAACGCATCGACCCGCTGATGTTCTCTTCGGGTCCGATCGCCAACGATAGCGTCGAGTGGTTCGCCAGCCCGAAGGACATGGCGCGCCTGCTCGCGCACCTGCGCGATGCGGGGCCGGTGGTACGCGCCATCATGCGCATCAACCCAGGCATCGATCCCGCCACAGCGGCGCGCTTCCGCTATGTCGGGTTCAAGGGCGGATCGGAGCCGGGGGTGATCACGCTCAACCTGCTGGCACAGGCACGGGACGGGCGCTGGTATGCGGTGGTCGGCGACTGGCACCGCCCGGACGCAGGCGTCGACGATGCCGCCTTCGTCGCGTTGGTGTCGCGCGCGCTGGCGCTGGTCGCTACGCCCGCCACTCGTCCCTGAGCAGGCCGTAGATCAGCGTATCGCGCACGCCGATATGCGTCTCCCACTCGGCACGCAGGCGCCCCTCCAATGCGAAACCCAGCCGCTCGACGAGGCCGATCGACGGCGTATTGTCGGGGTCGATATCGGCAAACACCCGCCGCTGCCCTTCGGCGAACAGGTGCGTCAGCAGCGCGGTCATTGCCTCGCGCGCGACACCCTGTCCCCATGTGGCGCGGTCGAACAGATAGCCGATCTCCGACACGCCAGTCCGGTGCTGGCCTGCCGCTACGAAGCCGATCGCCCGATCGTCATCGCGCCACGTCACCGCCCAGGCCCGCCAGTCGGGATGTGCCTCGGCAAAATGGGCGCGCAAATCCCTGACCTGCGTGAATGGCGGATGGGACCACCAGCGCATCGCCTCGGCATCTGCCATGGTCGGGAACAACGCCTCGGCATCGTCCGTCACGCGCGGCCTGAGCGTCAGCCGCGCGCTATGCAGCGTCGGCGTCACGCCGTCAGCGCGTCGACCAGCGCCTTCACCTTCGCCTGCCGCCACTGCGGCAGCGGTGCGACCAGCCAATAGCCCATACGCGACGGTTGCGCCTCGCCGATCGTCACCAATTGCCCCGCCGCGATCGCCCGCGCCGCCAGCAGTTCGGGCACCGTCGCACGCCCCAGTCCCGCCACCGCCGCATCGATCGCCAGCCCTGCATCGGCGACCTTCACCAACGCGGCACCGTCGCCGCCCGGCGCGCCCGGCCAGCCGATCGCCGTATCCCCGCCGCCCGGCGCCGCCACCGTCACCATGCCCTCCGACTCGAGCGCCTCGCCCTCATGCTCGCCCGGCCCCTCGCCCCAGCGGATCGCCAGGTCGAGGTTCGCCTCGGTGAAATCGCCGGTGTCGTCGGCAGCGAGCAGCACGAAGCGCAGCTCCGCATCCGCCTGCGCCACCTCGGCAAGGCGCGGCATCAGCCATTTCTCGGTCAGGTCGCGCGGCGCGGCGATGGTCAGCGACTTGGACGATTGCCCCGCCTGCATCGCGCGCACCGCTTCCTCGAACTGCAGGAAGCCGTCACGCAGCGCCGGCAGCCCCGCCTCCGCCTCCGGCGTTAGCTCCAGTCCGCGCGTCGTGCGGCGGAACAGCACGACGCCCAGCGTATCCTCCAGCGCACGGATCTGCTGGCCGACGGCAGCCGGCGTCACCGCCAGCTCGTCCGCCGCGCGCGTGAAGCTCAGGTGCCGCGCCGCCGCATCCAGCACGCGCAGGCCGTTGAGGGGAAGGTGGGTGCGCTTCATCGGGCCGCCCTCACCCTTCCCACGCCGCTGCGCGTCGCGGGCCCCTTCCCTCTCCCGACGGGCGCATCGGGTGCGCAGCGCCCCGCGCTGCGCAGGACATGCCGGGGGCATGTCCGACCCGATGCGGGAGGGAGCGCCGAAGGCGCGGAAGGGTGAGGGTCATGATCTCCACCCCTCACGTCTCGACCGCCGGCGCCAGCAGCGCGAACCTGGGGATCGACGCGTCGAACGCCTGCCCGGCCTCGTCGATCAGCCGGTAACTCCCCTGCATCGCGCCGCTCGGCGTTTGCAGCGGGCAACCCGACACGTAGTCGAAGCTTCCCCCCGGCGCGATCACCGGCTGTTCGCCGACGACGCCCTCGCCCTCCACCGAATGGCGCGCGCCGCGGCCGTCGGTGATGATCCAGTGGCGCGTCAGCAGCTGGATCGTGCGGTCCGACTCATTCTCGATCCGGATGTGATAGGCCCAGAACCAACGCCCGCGCTGCGGCTCCGACTGTTCGGGCAGATAGCTGACCGCGACGCGCACGGTCACGCCATCGGTGGTCGCGGCATGGGGGAACAACTGCTTCATGCGCGCCCTACAGCCCGACCGCGCGCAACGCCTGGTCGAGGTCGTCGATCAGGTCCTGCGGGTCTTCGAGGCCGACGTTCAGCCGCAGCATGCCCTCCGTCACGCCCATCTCGGCACGCGTCTCCGCCGACACGCCGGCGTGCGTGGTCGAGGCCGGGTGCGTCATCAGCGAGCGCGAATCGCCGATGTTGTTGGAGATGTCGATCAGCGCCAGCGCGTCGAGCAGCCCGTGCGCCTGGGTGCGATCGGCGACCTCGAACGCGAAAATCGGGCCGGTCGCGCGCATCTGGCTCATCGCGAGCGCGTGCTGCGGATGGCTCGGCAGGCCCGGGTGCAGGATCTTCGGCACGCGGGCTTCCAGGAAGCGGCCAACGGTCAGCGCGCTCTCTGCCTGGCGCGTGATGCGCAGGTCCAGCGTCTCCAGCCCCTTCAACACCACCCAGGCGTTGAACGCCGACAGCGTCGGGCCGGTGTTGCGCGTGAAGGGCAGCAGCGTGTTGGTGATGAAATCCTCGGTCCCGCACACCGCGCCGGCGAGCACGCGGCCCTGCCCGTCCATCATCTTGGTCGCGGAATAGGCGGTGACGTCCGCACCCATGTCCATCGGCCGCTGCAACGCGGGCGTGGCGAAGGCATTGTCGACCACCGTCGTGATGCCGCGCTCGCGGGCGATCGCGCAGACGGCGCGGATGTCGACCACGTCCATCGTCGGATTGGCCGGGGTTTCGAAGAAGAACACCTTCGTCTCGGGCCGCACCGCGTCGAGGAATTGCTGCGGATCGCGCGCGTCGACGATGGTGGTCTGGATGCCGAACTTGGGCAGCAACGTATCGGTCAGCCAGCGGCACGATCCGAACGCCGCGCGCCCGCCGACCAGATGATCGCCCGCCTGCAATTGGCACAGCAGCACCGCGGTCATCGCCGCCATGCCCGATGCCATCGTCCGGCACGCCTCGGCACCCTCCAGCAGCGCGATCCGCTGTTCCAGCATCTCGACCGTCGGGTTCTGCAGACGGGAATAGGTCATCCCCTCCTGCTCGCCCGCGAACCGCGCCGCGGCGTCACCCGCCTTGTCGTACGTATAGCCAGAGGTGAGGAACAGCGCCTCGCTCGTCTCGCCATATTCGCTGCGGGCCGTGCCGCCACGGACGGCCAGCGTCGCGGGGCGCCAGTTGGCGGTGATCGAACGGTCCTGACCTGCCTTGCGCTTCATGCCGCCCGCTTTGCCGGACACGGACGGGGGGTGCAAGGGCAGGGTACGGTTGCGCGAGACGGCCGCCCCGCCCACCCCGTCACGCCGGAACGAGTCCGGGGTCCACCGGGCCACAAGGGGACAACCGGGGCCGCTAGGCCATATCGACATTCACCGTCGTGATGGATTTCCCGACGAGCGGACAGACATGAAGAAAAAGAGTTTTGTTCGCGCGGAGGCGCGGAGCACGCAGAGATGTCACGCGCGTGGCAACGCTGCGCCTGGAACTCGACCGAGATAGACAGGCCGCTCGCGCGGCAAACGCGACACCTCTGCGTCCTCCGCGCCTCCGCGCGAACCGTCTTCGATTCATTTCTTCTTATCTCGGCGTGAATGACTGTCGATCTGTCCTAGCGTCCCCCTCGCCGCGAAGTGGACCCCGGAACACGTCCGGGGGAGACGGGTCGACACGGACAGCACCCGCTTGCCAACCCGCCCGCTTGCCCCGACAAGCCCCCCGTGCGCCTGTTCCACCGCCCCCTGCCCGCCGCGCTCGGCCTCGGCCTGATCGCGCAACTGCTGTTCAGCTGGCGGCTCACCACGCCGCACACGTTGGTGTTCGACGAGGTGCATTACGTCCCCGCCGCGCGCATGCTGCGCGACCTCGGCGGACCGGTGAACATCGAACACCCGCTGCTCGGCAAAACGCTGATCGCCGCCGGCATGGCGCTGTTCGGCGACGATCCGCTCGGCTGGCGGATAGGTTCGACGCTGGCGGCGACCGCGGTGGTCGTCGGCGTCTTCGCGATCCTGTATGTGCTGTTCGGCCGCGTCCGCACCGCCGGCATCGGTGCGACGCTGGCCATCCTCAATTTCACCGTCTTCGTGCAGGCGCGCACCGCGATGCTTGACGGCTATATGGCCGCCTTCGTCGTCACCGGCGTCGCGACCCTGCTCTGGGCGATGCAGGCACAGAGGCAAGGGCAGGCCTGGCGGCGCTGGATCGCGGGCGCGGTACTGTTAGGCCTCGCACTGGGCACGAAATGGACCGCGCTGCCCTATATCGGCTTTGCAGGCCTCGCCTTCCTGCTTGCGCACCGCACGCAACCGCGCCTCCACCCGCTCGCAGCCCTCGCCGCGCTCGGCGTGGTCGCTGCGCTCACCTACGCGCTCACCTTCTGGCCGGCCTTCCTCTACCGGACGCAACCGCTCACGCTATCGACGCTGCTTCCCTTCCAGCTCGACATGTACGCGCGCCAGACGCAGGTGTTACCGCCCCACCCCTATCAGTCCGCCTGGTGGACCTGGGCGTTCGACTGGCGGCCGGTCTGGTATCTGTACGAACCCGTCGACGGCGCGCAGCGCGGCATCCTGCTGCTCGGCAATCCCGTGGTGATGTGGGGCGGGCTGATCGCCGGCCTCGCCTGCCTGTACGCCTGGGTGCGCGGCAACGTTCGTGCCGGCGGCGTCGCGCTGCTGTGGATCGCCAGCGTCGCGATGTGGGCGCTGATCCCCAAGTCGTTGGGCTTCTTCTATTATTATTATCTATCGAGCATCTGGCTGTGCGTCGCCATCGCCGCCGCCTTCGACCATTGGCGCGCGCGCCTGCGCTATTGGGACGAAGCCTTTCTCGCCGCCGCCGCGGTGCTATTCGTTCACTTCTACCCCATCCTCGCTGCGACGCCGCTCAAGGGGGCGGACTCGTTCCACGGCTGGATGTGGCTGAAGAGCTGGATCTAATAGCGGCCCCAGACGAACTTCGACGACAGCGCGTAATTCCACACCGCGCCCACCAAGATGCCGATCAGCGCCGACGCCGCCGCGCCGCCGTTGCGGAAATCATGGACGAAGGCGGCGATGCCCACATTCGCCACCAGCCCCACCGAACAGACGACGCAGAACGACACCCAGCCGTCGAGCAGCTGGCGGAATCCCTTCAACCGCCGGTCGCGATAGGTCAGCGCATTGTTAAGCGCGAAGTTGAAGGTCATCGCCGCCACCGCGCCCAGGATCTGCGCGAACAGGAAGTCGGCGCCGGCCAGCATGGCGACGCCGAGCACGCTCATATGCACGCCGACGCCCAGCACGCCGATGCCCGAAAACATCGCGAAGCGCACCGGCACGAACCGGCCGAACATCCGGTCGTACAGCGCGATCAGATATTCCATGGCGACGACGTGATCGAGCTTCGATTCGCCCTCCGTCCGCACCCGGAACGTATAGGGCAGCTCGGCGAAGTTGAGCGGCCGCGTGCTCGTCGTCATCAGGTCGAGCAGGATCTTGAAACCGATCGCGGACAGGTCGGGCACCAGTTCGCGTACCACCGCGGTGCGGATCGCGAAGAACCCGCTCATCGGATCGCTGAGGTCGCCCTTCAGCACCCGGCGCGACAGCTTGGTCGCAAAGGCCGACTTGGCGACGCGATCGCGATCCCAGTCGCCCGTGCCGCCGCCATCGACGAAGCGCGATCCGACCACCACGTCGAGCGCCTCGTCCGCCTGCAACAGGTCGAGCATCTTGGGCAGCAGCGTTTCGTCATGCTGCAAATCGCCGTCGATCACCGCGACCACCGGCGCCGCCGTCGCGCACATCCCCTCGATACACGCCGACGACAGGCCGCGCCGGCCGATACGGTGGATCACCCGCACGCGCGAATCGATCCGCGCCAGCTCGCGCGCCACGTCGGCGGTGCCGTCCGGGCTGTCGTCGTCGACGAAGATCGCTTCCCACCGCCGACCGGCCAGCGCCTGGTCCAGCCGCGCGATCAGCGTCGGCACGTTGGCGCGCTCGTTGAAGGTCGGGATGACGACCGCGATCTCGAGGAGCGTGCTCATGCGCGTGGCTTACAGTGCGGCGAGGACCGCGTCGCCCATCGCGGCGGTGCTCATCGTGCCGCCCAGGTCCGCGGTACGCGCGCCGTCACGGATCGCCCGCGCCACCGCCGCCTCGATCCGGTCCGCCGCGGCGGGTTCGCTGAGCGAATGGCGCAGCATCATCGCCGCCGACAGGATCGCTGCGCACGGATTGGCCTTGCCCTGCCCCGCGATATCGGGCGCCGAGCCGTGGATCGGCTCGTACAGCCCCTTGCCCGCGTCATCCAGGCTGGCCGAGGGCAGCATGCCGATCGACCCTGCGCACATCGACGCCTGATCCGACAGGATGTCGCCGAACAGATTGCCGGTGACGATCACGTCGAACTGCCCCGGATTGCGCACCAGCTGCATCGCGGCATTGTCGACGTACATGTGGGTGAGCTGCACGTCGGGGTATTCGGCCGACACCTCGATCACCACGTCGCGCCACAATTGCGAGGTTTCGAGGACGTTCGCCTTGTCGACCGAACACAATTGCCCACGCCGCTTCGCCGCCGCCTGGAAGCCGACATGCGCGATGCGGCGCACTTCGGTCTCGTCGTACGACATGATGTCATAGCCTTCGCGCACGCCATCCATGCCCGCGCGCCGGCCCTTCTCGCCGAAATAGACGTCGCCGTTCAGCTCGCGCACGATCAGCAGGTCGATCGCCTTCGCGACCTCCGGCTTCAGCGCGCTCGCATCCTCCAACCCTTCGAACAGCGTCGCGGGCCGCAGGTTGGAAAACAGGCCCAGGTGCTTGCGCAGGCCCAGGATCGCCTGTTCGGGCCGCAGGCCGCGTTCGAGGCTGTCGCACGTCGGATCGCCGACCGCACCGAACAGCAACGCGTCCGCGCGCCGCGCCACGTCCAGCGTCGCCTCCGGCAGCGGATGGCCCGCCTGATGATAGGCGACGCCGCCGACCAGCGCCTCTTCATAGGTGAGGTCGAGATCGAGCGCGTCGAGCACGCGGCGCGCCTGTGCGACGACTTCGGGACCGATGCCGTCACCGGCGAGGAGAGCGATCATTGCCATGGCCGCTGCCTAGCCGCGCGGGCCTTGCTCACGCAACGGCCCTTTTCAGCATGGCGACCAGCCGCGCGCGGGCCGCGAGCGGATCGGCGTGTCGATCGGTCAGCACATCGCGGCTGAGGAAATGGCCGGTGATCGCCAGCCCGGCAAAGATATCCGCCCACTCCGCCGCCCCGCCCGCATGCAGAAACGCCGGCAATGCGAACAATTTCTCCTCATAGCCATAGGCCGCACCGCGCGACACCGCCCCCCCGCTGCGTGGCGAGACATAGGCCAGATCCGCGTCGCCGCCCGTCACCACGCACCGGCCGAGATCCAGCCCGAACCCCAGCTCGGCGAGCAGCAGCAGCTCGTACCGCACCAGCACGCCCGCCCAGCCGCGCGCGGACGGCGCCGCCTCCACCGCATCGAGCACCGCGCCCAAGCCATCGTACAGGTGCGGATAGGGCTGCGCCTCGGGCAAGGCCGCCGCGGTCAGCGCCGTCACCCAGGCGAGCGCCGCCGCCGCGAGCGGCTCGCCGTGCAAAGCGGCGCGACTATGCAGCGGTTCGATGGTCAGCGCCGGCAATTGCTCCCCCGTCCGCGCCCGCCATTCCCCCTGGATCGCATTGGCCGGTTGCAGGATCGGCCGCATCTGCCGTGACCGCCCGCCCCGGACATAGCCCGGCTGCACGCCATCGTCGCGCGTCAACGCCCGCACCACCGCCCCATGCTCGCCATGCGCCCGAACGGCGAGAACGATGGCAGGCGCGCGCAGATGCATGGCCGGGATATAGGCGCGCGAAGAGGAGAAGTCGCGGGGCGGCTTGCAAAGCACCGCTCGCCCAAAACACACCGTCACCCCGGCCTTGAGCCGGGGTCCCGCTTCTTCAACCGGCGGAGGTAGCGGGACCCCGGATCAAGTCCGAGGTGACGACGCGGGGCAAACCTCCCCCAACACCGCCCACACCAGACCGACAGCCCGCAACGGGCCGCCACCGCCCACAAACACCGCGTCACCCCGGACTCGGTCCGGGGTCCACTCCGCGGCGAGGGGGACGTTCAGAGGTTCAAACCACGCCCCCGCGGCCCGGTGGACCCCGGACCAAGTCCGGGGTGACGGCTTGGATGGGGCGACCGGAGCCCCCCGTCACCGCCGCATCAAATTCCCCAGCACGCTGCGCAGGACCGTTCCCACCAGACCACCGGACGACGACGACCGCCGCGATCCCGTGCCGAACACCTGCTTGCCGATCTCGTTGGCCACCTGCCGCCCGATCGACGAACTCGCCGCGCGCGTCGCAGAGGTCACCGCCTTCGCCCAAGGTGAATTGGCCGCCTCGCGCTCCGCCGCGCGCTGCGCCTGCGCCTCGGCCTTCGCCTGCGCCGCCGCGGCCCGCGCCGCTTCCTTGGCCGCCTGCGCGTCCTGCTTGGCCTGCACCGCCGCCGCCTTTTCCGCGTCGTCCGCAGCCCGTGCCGCCGCTGCGGACGCCGCCGCCTCCTGCGTCTTGGCGGCGAGGATTTCCTCGGCCGATTCGCGATCCACCGCCGTATCGTATTTGTCGCCGATCGCGTCGGTCTGAATCATCACGCCGCGCTCCTGCGGGGTCACCGGGCCGACGCGGCTGGCGGGCGGCTTGATCAGCGTGCGTTCGACCGGCGACGGCGACCCATCGGGCTGGAGCAGCGACACCAAGGCCTCGCCGACCTTCAACGCGGTGATTGCGGTCGCCACATCGACGCCGGGATTGGCGCGGAACGTCTCGGCGGCACTGCGCACCGCCGCCTGGTCACGCGGCGTGAAGGCGCGCAACGCATGCTGCACGCGATTGCCCAGCTGCCCCGCCACCGTATCGGGAACGTCGATCGGATTCTGCGTGATAAAATAGATGCCGACGCCCTTCGACCGGATCAGCCGCACGACCTGCTCGATCTTGTCGAGCAGCGCCTTGGGCGCATCGTCAAACAGCAGATGCGCCTCGTCGAAGAAGAAGACGAGCTTGGGCTTATCGGGGTCGCCCACCTCGGGCAGATGCTCGAACAATTCGCTCATCAGCCACAACAGGAACGTGCTGTAGAGCTTCGGCGCCGCCATCAATTTGTCGGCAGCGAGTATGTTGACGATGCCCCGCCCCTTGTCGTCGGTGCGGAGGAAATCGTCCATCTCCAGCGCCGGCTCGCCGAAGAAATGCTCGCCCCCCTGCGTGCGCAGCTGGAGCAGCGATCGCTGGATCGCGCCGATCGACTGCTTCGAGACGTTGCCGTAGGTCGTCGTCAGCTCGTCCGCCCGCTCCGCGCAATGCGCCAGCATCGCCTGCAAATCGTCGAGGTCGAGCAGCAGCAGCCCTTCCTTGTCGGCGACGTGGAAGGCGATCGTCATCACGCCCTCCTGCACCTCGTTGAGGTCGAGCAGCCGGCTGAGCAACAGCGGCCCCATCTCGCTGACGGTGGTACGGATCGGATGGCCCTGTTCGCCATACAGGTCCCAGAATTGCACGGGCGTGTCGGCATAGGCCCAGTCGCTCTCGCCGATCTCCGCGGCACGCGCGGCGAAGGCGGCGTGCGTCTTGGCAGTCGGCGATCCCGCCATCGCAAGGCCGGACAGGTCGCCCTTCACGTCGGCGACGAAGCTCGGCACGCCGATCGTGCTGAAGCCTTCGATGATCCCCTGCACGGTCACCGTCTTACCGGTGCCGGTCGCCCCCGCGATCAGACCGTGGCGGTTGGCACGCTTGAGGTCGAGCATCTGCGGCTTGCCGCCCTCGCCTTCGCCGGCCCCGATGAAGATCCCGTCCGCCATGCCTCGCGCTCCTGCTTGTTCCCGGCGGCAGACGTAGCGCGGCGGGCGGCCAAAGGAAAAGGGCCGCAGCCCCGAAAGAGCAGCGACCCTTTTTCCCGTCACCCCAGGCTCGACCCGGGGTGACGGCGTAATGTCGTACCGGTCGCGATCACTTCACCTTGAGCGGGATGAAGCCCGGCGCGCCCCGGCCACGCTGCACCAGCAGCAACACCTGCGGACGGCCCGCCGCCTTCGCCTGCGCGACGATCCGCGCGACGTCCGCCGCGGTGCGCACCGGGTTGCCATTGATGCCCTGGATGACATCGCCACGCTTCAGCTTGCCGGCGGCGTCGCTGCTTGCGTCGACCGTCGCGATGACGACGCCCTGCACCGTCGGATCTACGCCAATCGCGCGGGCGATGCCCGGCGTCAGAGGCTGGACGTTCAGACCGAGCGGAGCCGTCGTTCCTTGCGTCGTGCCGTCATCGGACCCGTCGTCGTCACCCTGACCACCGTTCGGCCCGAAGCCGCCGGAATCCTCGCCGCCGTTGGCGCGCGCCTGCAACTGCTCGTTCGACGGACGCGTCGCGACGGCGATGTTGATCGTCATCGGCTTGCCGCCGCGCAGGATATCGAAACGCGCGGTCGTGCCCGGCTGCAGGTTCGACACAAGGTAGGTCAGCGTCTGGTTCGGATTGACGTCCTGGCCGTTGATCCGCGTCACCACGTCGCCCGAGCGCAGGCCCGCCTTCGCCGACGGCCCCGTCGGCTCGACCCCGGCGATCAGCTCGCCCTGGCCCTTGGGAATGCCCAGCGCTGCCGCCGCATCGTCGTCCACTGCGCCGCCGATCGTCACGCCGATATAGCCGCGCGTGATCTTGCCGCCCTTCATGAACGTCTCGATGATCGGCTTGGCGGTCGCCGCGGGGATCGCGAAGCCGATGCCGATGTTGCCGCCCGACTGGCTGAAGATCTGCGAATTGACGCCGATCACATTGCCGTTGAGGTCGAACATCGGGCCGCCCGAATTGCCCTGGTTAATCGAGGCGTCGGTCTGGATGAAGCGGTCGTACGCACCGCCCTGCCCGGTCACGCGGTTGATCGCCGAGATGATACCCGCGGTCACCGTGCCACCCAGGCCGAAGGGCTCGCCGATCGCCAGCACCCAGTCGCCGACGCGCGCCTTGCTGCTGTCGCCCCACTTCACATAGGGCAGGTTGGTCGCGTCGATCTTGAGCAGCGCCAGGTCCGAATCCTGGTCCTTGCCGATGACCTTGGCGGTATATTCCTTGTTGTTGTTCAGCGTGACGGTGATCGAATTGACCGTCGCGCCCTGCGCGCCCGGCGCGATGACGTGGTTGTTGGTCACGACATAGCCGTCGGGCGAGATCAAGAAGCCCGAGCCGAGCGAGGCGCCCTCGCGCTTCACCGGCGCGCCCTGCCCGCCCATGCCCATGCCGCCGAACAGGTCGCCGAACGGAGTCCCTGAGAACGGGTTCGCCTGCTGGCGCTGCACGATCGTCTGCTTGGTCGAGATGTTGACGACCGCCGGCTGGAGCTTGGCGACCATGTCGGCAAAGCTCATCGGCGCGCCCGAGCGCGGCACGCTCGCCTGGATGGCACCCGGTTCGTTCTGGGCCTGCTGGGCGACGCTCGGCTGCAGCGCGAGCGTGGCGGTCGCACCGCCGAGGAGAAGCGCACTGGTGATGGCGTAGGCGTAGCGCACTAGGGGGAAATCCTCTTCTTGAATGGCGTCCCGGAGCGGGGCCGTACTGGCTCCGAACGCCTGAACGCCGCTTGAATGTTCACGGCCCCGAAAGCTGGGACTGTTCAGCTGGGGAGCGGGGCGCCGACAATCAACGCCCCGCTGGCCTCCCCGTTACCGACCACGCCCTTCGAACTCGCGCAAGTAGCTGTTGTTCGGCGACAGGATGATGTTCGTCGACCCGCTGGGCGCCGGGCCGCCGTCTGCCCCGAACGTGTGGCGATACGACTGCATGGCGCGGTAGAAGTCGTAGAAGTCGGCGTCCTTGGTGAAGCTTTCGGCATAGATGCGCGCGGCCTGCGCATCGGCTTCGCCGCGGATGATCTGCGCGTCCTTCTGCCCCTGTGCGCGGATCGTGATCGCCTGCTGCTGGCGCGCCGTCGCCATCCGCGCGAGCGCACGGTCGAGCGGGCTGCCATCGGGCAGGTCGGCATGCTTGATCCGCACGTCGACGATCTGCACGCCATATTGGCTGGCGAGCCGCTGCAGGCGCGCCTGGATATTGTCCATCACCTGGTCGCGCTCGGGGCTGAGCAATGTCGCGAACGGCTGGTTGCCGAGCTCGTTGCGGATCGAGCTGCCGAGCAGCGGCCGCAGCGCGTCGGTGATCGCACTTTCGGTCTGCGACGTGCTGCCGGTCGCGTTCACCGCCTTCAGCGGATTGATGATGCGGAAGCGCGCATAGGCATCCACCTCGAGCCGCAGCTGGTCGGACGAGAGCACCTGCTGGTTGTCGTAATCGACGTCCAGCACGCGCTTGTTCAGCCAAACCAGCCGGTCGACGAACGGAATGCGCAGGATCGGGCCCGCGCCCGTCCGCCCGAACTGTTCGTTCGGCTTCCACGCATTCACCGTGCGCACCGGCTGCTCGAAGCGCAGGATCACCACCTGCTGCGTCTCGGGCACGATCACGATCGTCGCGGCGAGCAGGATGACGAGGATCAGCGCCGCCATGCCGAGCGCGATCGGGTGCCGCCAGAGCCCCTTCACTGGCCGCCTCCCGTCGTGGTGACGGGCTGGGTCGGCGTCACCGCCGCCGGTGCCGCGGGCACGCTGTCGGGCAGGCGGCGCGCGCCCTGCGACTGCAGATAGGGCACGACGTTCGACGGCTCGACGATCGTCTTGTCGGACTTGGCCAGCACGGCCTCCATGGTCTCGTAATACATGCGGCGACGGGTGACGGCGGGGGCGAGCTTATATTGCTCGTACACCTTGTCGAACTGCGACGCCTCGCCCTCGGCGCGCGCGATCACCTGCTTGGCATAGGATTGCGCCTGGTTGCGCACGCCCTGCGCATCCTGCTGCGCGGCGGTCACGTCCTTGAACGCATCGTTGACGCGCGCGGGCGGATCAGCCTGCTTGATGCCGACGCCGACCACGACGATGCCCGACTTGTAATCGTCCAGCACCTTCTGCATCCGCTCCTGCGCCTGGTTCTCCATCTGCGCGCGGCCCGGCCCGAGCGCCGCGTCGAGCGTCTGGTTGGCGACCACTTCGCGCATCACGCTTTCCGCCGTCGCGCGCACCGTCTCGCGCGGCTTGTCGATCTGGAACACGTAATCCTGCGGATTGGCGATCTTCCAGCGCACCGCATAGGCGAGGTCGATGATGTTCTGGTCGCGCGTCAGCATCAGGTTTTCCGAGCCGGTCTCGGGGAAATTCTCGATGCGGATATTCTGCACGTCCACCTTCACCACGCGCGCGATCGGCGCCGGCATCGTCATCGCGATGCCGGGATCGAGCGTCCCCGAATAGCGGCCGAGGTACGTCACCACGCCGCGTTCCTGCGGCGCGATCGGGTGGATCGAGGTGTAGAGGATCCAGACGAGCAGGATGATCCCCGCCCCGATCAGCCACAGCGCGCGCGGATTGGGCGACACGGGCAGGCCGCCGAAGCCGCCGCCGCCGCCATTGCCGCCGCCGCCACCGCCGCGCGCCTTCTTCAGGAATTCGTCGAGCGCCGTCGGCTTGTTGGCGGGCTTGCGACCGCCCGGCGGCAGCGCCCAGGGGTTGCGCGGGCCACCGCCCTGATCGTCATCGCCCGATCCCCACGGGCTCTTCGGCGGTTCGGCGGCGAGAATGGGAGGGCGATTGGTGTTGCCCGGCAGGATCGTCATGCCCACTGTTATAGGAGGGTGTTTGCGGAAAAACAGTGCCAAGCCGCAGCCGGGCCCCTATCTGCGCGCCCATGACACAAGACGTTACGATCGCCGCCGTCCGCGCCGCCGCCGGCAGCCGCGCCACCTTGCGCTTCGAAGGCGACCGCGCCGGCATCGTCCTCGACGCCACTGGCCTGTCGGCGAGCGCGCGCGCGGCGCTGGAGGCGGAGGTCAGCGCCGCCGCCGAACGCAGCTGGGCCGGCGAGGTCCGCCTCGTCGTCACCGCCGAGCGCGTGGCGCGCCGGCTGATCGCGGTCGCAAGCGGCAAGGGCGGCGTCGGCAAGTCGACGCTCGCCGCCAACCTCGCCATCGCCCTGAAGCAGAGCGGCCGCCGCGTCGGGCTGGTCGATGCCGACATCTACGGCCCGTCGCAGCCGCGGCTGATGGCCGCCGAGGGCCAGCGCCCGACCGCGAAGGACAAGGTGCTCGATCCCGTCCCCACGCCCTATGGCGTGCCGATGCTGTCGATGGGGCAATTGGTCGAGGACGGCCGCGCGCTCGCCTGGCGCGGGCCGATGGTCGCGGGCGCGCTGACGCAGCTGGTGGAGGCGGACTGGGGCGCGACCGACACGCTCGTGCTCGATCTGCCGCCCGGCACCGGCGACGTACAGCTGACGATGGTCCAGAAGCATAAGCCCGCCGGGGCCGTGATCGTCTCCACCCCGCAGGACCTCGCGCTGATCGACGCCACCCGCGCGATCGACCTGTTCGACAAGGCCGGCGTGCCGGTGATCGGCCTCGTCGAGAATATGGCGGGCTATGCCTGCCCGCATTGCGGCGCAATCTCCGATCCCTTCGGCCAGGGCGGCGCCGAAGCCACCGCCCAGCGGCTCGGCCTGCCCTTTCTCGGCCGCGTGCCGCTGGCAATCGACATCCGCACCGCCTCCGACGCCGGCCGCCCGCCCGCCGCGGACCCAAACGACACGATCTTCGCCCCCATCGCCGCCCGCGTCGCGGAGTGGCTCGCCACGCACTGACGCCCCCGCCCCCGTCACCCCACCACACATCCGTCACCCCGGCCCTGAGCCGGGGTCCCGCTTCTTCTTCAAACGCGCCGATCAGCGGGACCCCGGATCAAGTCCGGGGTGACGGGAAGAAAGCTACGGAACGCCAACACCTCCGACCCGCCCCCAAGGAACCACCGCCCCCGGCAACGGTATAGCTCCCACCCAGCCGGAGACGCACCGATGCCCCTCACCGACGATGCCGCGATCAAGACGCTGCTCGAAACCGCCCGCACCATCGCGCTGGTCGGTGCGTCCGATCGGCCCGATCGCCCGTCGTACCGCGTCATGGCGACGCTCCAGACCCACGGCTATCGCGTCATCCCGGTCAATCCACAGATCACCGGCGAGCACCTGCACGGCGAATTCGTCTTCCGCGACCTCGACCAATTGGGCGACCCGATCGACATCGTCGATATCTTCCGCCGCTCCGACGCGGTCGGCCCAATCGTCGATCAGGCGATCGCGATCGGCGCGAAGGCGGTGTGGATGCAATTGGGCGTGATCGACGAGGCCGCCGCCGCCCGTGCCGAGGCCGCCGGATTGCAGGTCGTGATGGACCGCTGCCCTGCGATCGAAATTCGGCGCCTGCAGGTCGCCCCGGTTAGCGCTTGATCGTCGCGCCGTTTCGGCCAACATTCGTTCCCACCAAAGCCGTTCGGGAGTGCCCGTCCCATGTTCGCGCTGCTGTTGCTGATCCCGTCCGCCGCCAACGACACCGTCGCGGGGTTCAAGCTGACGCCCTCCAAACCGACACTCGGTTGCATCAGCGGCGCGTGTACGCCACCGCCACGGCAGGAGGATTATCGCGTTCCCTATGAACCCGATCCGCTCGCCCGCAATTCGAAGGACCGCGCCTTCGCCAATGACGGCACGAAATGTCAGGTGGTCGGCGACAAATTCTGCACCAGCCGCGGCCGCACGATCTTCAAGACCGACTTCGACGACTGACCGGAGAAGATTGCTCGGGGATGATTGACCGGAGACGATTGACCGAACGCGATCGACCCGCGACGATAGGCCCTGCCCGCATGAGGGGGGATGCATGATCTGGATGATGCTGCTGGCCGTACAGGCGGGAGACGATGCGCAGGGGCTGATCGGGCGATCGCGCGACGTGATCGCCGGCGAACGCTGCGTCGCCGATCCCAACACGACCGACATCACCGTCTGCGGCCGCCGCCGCGCCGACCGCTTCCGCGTGCCGCTGATCGTCCACGATGCCGGCGATCCGCGCTACGAAGCGGTCATCGTCGAACGCGACCGCCTGCTCCACCGCACCAATCCGGTCGAAGAACTCTCGCCCTTCAAGGTCGGCGGCGGCATGGCCGGCGTCACGATGAGCAGTCGCAACGGCCTGACCGGCACCACCGACCGGCCGCTGGCGCCATGATCCTGCTCGCCTTCGCTCTGCAGGCCGCGGCCGCGACGCAGCCGGCCACCGCCTCACAGCCGGCCGCCACGCCGCAGCGCTTCTCGATCCTCGCCAAGCAATGTGGCCAGCCCGACGACAAGGGTACGATCGTCGTCTGCGGCAATGGCGACACCGGCAATCGCCTGCCCCTGCCCGACGAGCGCGACCCCGCCCCCGGCCGCGGCGCCAACCCCGAACTGTCGAGCGTCCGCGCGCTGGAGTTGCAGGGAACGCCGTGCGCGGCACGCCAGGGCGGTTGCACAGTGGGCTTCGGCCCGCCGATCGTGCCGATGGCGATCGCCGCGGCCAAGGCGCTCAAATCCGCCTTCGCCAGGAAGCCCGACAAACGCGGCCGCATCGCCATCCCGCTCGACGACCCGCCGCCCACGGGCACGGTGACGGTCAAGCCGTAACCCTCCCTCCGTCACCCCAGGATCGGCATCCATAGCGGCTGGCCGGCAAGGCTCTGCGATCCGCGCAGTTTCTCCAGCGCATGCGCGACGCTGCGTTCCGGCCCTTCGTGCGTCACGATCGCGACGATGACGCTGCCGTCGGCGGCGACGCCGCGCTGGATTAGGCTTTCGATCGACACGCCGGCATCGCGCATCGCCGCGGCGATCTCGGCGAGCACGCCCACCTTGTCCTCGACGGTGAAGCGCAGATAGGCGCGGGCACGGCGTTCGCCGCTATCCGCCTTGGGCTCGGCGGTCAGCGAGGCGGCGGGCATCGCATAGGGCGGACCGAACTCGCCGCGCGCAATATCGATCAGGTCAGCGACCACCGCGCTCGCGGTCGGCCCCTCGCCCGCACCGGCGCCCTGGAAGAACAGCCGGCCGACGAAATTGCCTTCCGCCACCACCGCGTTGAGCGACCCGGTGACATGGGCAAGCGGATGGTCGATCGGCACCAGATGCGGGTGGACGCGCTGGAACAGGCCGTTCGCGCCGGATTCGGCGACGCCGACCAGCCGCACCTTATACCCCAGCGCCGCCGCCTCCGCGATATCCGCCGCGATGACGTGGCGCACGCCCGTCGCCGCCACGTCCGCGAACGCCGGCCGCGTGCCGAAGGCGATGCTCGCCAGGATCGACAATTTGTGGGCCGCGTCGACGCCGTCGATATCGAAGCTCGGGTCTGCCTCGGCATAGCCCAGCGCCTGCGCCTCGGCGAGCACCTCGGCGAAATCGCGACCCTCGGCTTCCATCTTGGACAGGATGAAATTGCAGGTGCCGTTGAGGATGCCGTACACCCGGCCGATCGCATTAGCAGCGGCCCCTTCGCGCAAGCCCTTGATGACCGGGATGCCGCCCGCGACCGCCGCCTCGAACTTCAGCGGCACGCCCGCCGCCTCCGCCGCGCTGGCCAGTTCCAGGCCGTGGTGCGCCAGCATCGCCTTGTTGGCGGTGACGAAGCCCTTGCCCGCCGCCAGCGTCGAGCGGGCGAGCGTCAGCGCCGGGCCGTCGGAGCCGCCGACCAGCTCCACCACCACATCCGCCTGCGGGTGCGACGCCAATTCGCGCGTGTCGTCCACCCAGTCGAAGCGGGTCAGGTCGATCCCACGGTCCTTGCTGCGATCGCGGGCGGACACCGCCACCACCTCGATCCCGCGGCCCGCGCGGCGGGTGATGAGGTCACGGTTCGCATCGAGCAGACGGATGACGCCGCCGCCGACCGTACCGAGACCGGACAAGGCGACGCGCAAGGGTGTGTTCGTGTTCATGGCCGCCGCCTAGCGGAAAGCAGCGTCCGCTGTCGAGATAGCGCAAGCTTATGTCGCAGGGACACCCGCCATTGCCGATCCGCCATGCGAGGTGCAGAACCACGCGACACCTCCCTTTGCCGACGAGCGCCCCGATCCATGGCCACCGCCCCCTCTTCCCGGTCCGACCGCACGACGCCCGTCGCCGAACTCACCGTTCGCGGCATCCTGCTCGGCGGGCTCATCACCTTGCTGTTCACCGCGGCGAACGTGTACCTCGGGCTGAAGGTCGGCCTCACCTTCGCAACGTCGATCCCCGCTGCGGTCATCTCGATGGCGATCCTGCGCTATCTGCCCGGCGCGACGATCCTCGAAAACAACATCGTCCAGACGGTCGCGTCGGCAGCGGGGACATTGGCGGCGATCATCTTCGTGCTTCCCGGCCTCGTCATGATCGGCTGGTGGCAGGGGTTCCCCTATCTGCTCACCGCCGGGATCACGATGACCGGCGGCATCCTCGGCGTCATGTTCTCGGTGCCGCTGCGCCGCGCGCTCGTGGTCGATACCGACCTGCCCTATCCCGAAGGCCGCGCCGCTGCCGAAGTGCTCATGGTCGGCGCCGGCAGCCGCGCGGGCGAAGCGGAAAGCGGCAAGGGCCTAAGGCTCATCGTCGTCAACGCGATCGTCTCGGCCGGATTCGCGCTGCTCACCCAGACGAAGCTGGTCGTTGCAGAGGCGGCGCAGTTCTTCCGCGTCGGCAGCGGCGCGACCGCGATCTCGGGCGGCCTGTCGTTCGCGCTGATCGGTGCCGGGCATCTCGTCGGCCTGTCGGTCGGCCTCGCGATGTTTGCCGGCGTCGTCATCGGCTGGTGGGTCGCCCTGCCGATCCTCACCGGCCTGTCGCCTGCCGCGGCGGGCGTCGGCCTGGAGGCTTGGGTCGGCGGCGTGTTCCGCACCGACGTGCGCTTCCTGGGCGCAGGCGTCATCGGCGTCGCGGCGATGTGGACCTTGCTCAAGATCATCGGGCCGGTGATCGCGGGCATCCGCTCGTCGATCGCGGCCAGCGCAGCCAAGCGTAGCGGCGCGACGCTGGCGCTGGGCGAGCGCGATCTGCCGATCGGTATCGTCGCAATCGTCAGCCTTGCGACTTTGGTGCCGATCGCGGGCCTGCTCTGGTCGGTGATCGCAGGGGGGCCGCTGGCGGGATCGGCGGTCGTGCTGATCGCCGGCGCCTTGGTGTTCGTACTCGTCCTTGGCCTCGTGATCGCGGCGGTGTGCGGCTATATGGCGGGCCTGATCGGCGCGTCGAACAGCCCGGTGTCGGGGATCGGCATCCTCTCCGTCCTCGCCGCCTCGCTGATGCTGGTCAGCCTGTTCGGGCGCGGCGCGGGCGCGGACACGACGCAGGCGCTCGTCGCCTATGCGCTGATCGTCACCGGCATCGTCTTCGGCGTCGCGACCATCTCCAACGACAACCTCCAGGACCTCAAGACCGGCCAACTGGTCGGCGCAACGCCCTGGAAGCAGCAGGTCGCGCTGATCTTCGGCGTCATCTTCGGCAGCCTCGTCGTACCGCCCGTGCTCGAACTGCTCGCCACGACGCTGGGGTTCCAGGGCGCGCCGGGCGCCGGCCCCAATGCGCTGGCGGCGCCGCAGGCCGCGCTGATCTCCGCGCTGGCGAAGGGCGTGCTCGGCGGCAACCTCAATTGGGCGATGATCGGTTACGGTGCCCTCATCGGCGTCGGCGTGATCGCCCTCGACGAAACGCTGGGCCGCACCGGCAAGCTCCGCCTGCCGCCGCTCGGCGTCGGCCTCGGTGTCTATCTGCCGATGGCGGTGACGCTGCCGGTCGTGCTCGGCGCGGTGATCGGCGCGGTGTACGACCGCTGGGCGGACCGCACGCCCGACGTCGAATTCGCCAAGCGCATGGGCGTGCTCACCGCGACCGGCATGATCGTCGGCGAAAGCCTATGGGGCGTCGCCTTCGCCGTCATCGTCTATGTCACCGGGTCCGACGCACCACTGGCGGTCGCGCCGGCGGGGTTCGACACGATCGCGCTGATCGGCGGCACGATCGCCTTCCTGGCCTTGGTCGCGGGCCTCTATCGCCTGACACGCCGATCGGTAACGCAGCCCTGATCCCAAAAAGCGACGAACCGTTCGTCGCGTCGGGAACCCTTACCGATGCACGCCGTTATGCCCTCAGAACCCGGTGATCGCCCAGCCATCCCCCCCCCCGGCCGGCGATCGCCGGGTTTGCCGTATGCGTCATTTGGGGTCAGTCGTGACATCGTCAGCACAGCAGCATCGCGATCGGTTCAGCACCGTTGGCCGTACGCTGCGTCGTAGCATGCCCGTTCCGACCGACACGTTCATCACCGATGACATTCCGTTGCTGCTGACCAAATTGTCGCAGATCCCCGCCACGCGCGACACCCGCGACGCGCGCTAGAGCGTGATGACATGGCGTTAATCCCCCTTCTCCGTTCGCCCTGAGCCTGTCGAAGGGCGGGGTGCCACAAGCGAGGTCGGCACTTGCGGGCACTTGTGCTTCGACAAGCTCGGCACGAACGGTTCTAGGTCATTGGCATCCGGCTCTAAGGCGATGACGGCGCACCGCCGCCACGCTGAGAGACTCTATCCAAGCTGGGCCGGGACGACGGTGACAGTGCCAAAACTCGCCCCCCTCACACCATCGCGGCGAGCAGGTCCTTGATCGCCACGAACGCAAAGCCCACCGAACTGTCGGCGATCCCATAGGGCAGGAACAGCGTGTCGCCGTGGCGGATCGCGCCGCAGCTGTAGACGACGTTCGGGACATAGCCCTCGCGATCCTGATCCTTCGCGGCGAGGATGGGTTCGCGCGTGCGGCCCAGCACCTTCGACGGATCGTTCTTGTCCAGCAGCGCCGCGCCGATCGAATATTTGCGCATCGCGCCGACGCCATGGGTCAGCAGCAGCCAGCCTTCGTCCAGCTCGATGGGCGGACCGCAATTGCCGATCTGCACCAACTCCCACGGAAAGACGGGGGTCAGAATCTTCTCGCCCTCGTCCCAATGCTCCAAGCTGTCCGATTTCAGCAGGAACAGATTCTCGCCGTCCTGCCGGCCGATCATCATATACTGATCGCCGACCTTGCGCGGGAACAGGCCCATGCCCTTGTTCCGCGCCGCAGAACCGGACATCGGCACGAGGTCGAAGCTGCGGAAATCGCGCGTGCGCATCAGCTCCGACTGGATCACCGACCCGTTATAGGCGGTGTAGGTGCCGATCCATTCGAAGCTGCCGTCGTCATGCTGGAAGTGGCTGATGCGCAGATCTTCCAACCCCTTGGACTGCGCCTGTGTGATCGGGAAGATTACCGTGCCCGACAGCGTCGAATCGCGATGGCGCCAGACCGTGACCGGCCCCGCCGGCATTTCTTCCTCGCCGCCGATCACGTCGGTGGCGGTGGCAAAGGGCGGCTCCGGCGCCAGTTCCAGTTCGTGGCCGTTCGAGATGATGCCTTCACGGAACGCGACGGACGAAATGTGCCCCTCGCCGACCGAGCGCAAGCTCATCAGGATGCGCATCGATCCTTCGGGCATGCCCGACTGATCGAAATGCGGCACCGCGCTGGGGTTCATCAGCGCCGCGGCGGCATAGCTGTATTCGTGGCAGAAATAGGCGCCGATCAGCTGGCGCTTTTCGTCGCTGATCTCGGTGCCGTCGAGGCCAAGCAGCTCCTCGATTTCGTCGTAGCGCGTCATGAAGACACGCCGGGTCTGCCAGTGGCGCGCCTCGAAATCCTTCAGCACGGCCTCGAGCTGATCGCGTGCTTCTTCCGTCGACATCGCAAGCACTTCGCCGACCAGGCGTTCGGTCCGGTTGGGTGCGCCGCCCTTCCCGCCCCACGCGATGTGGAACGGGCGGACGACGACGCGGGACGGATCGGCATGCAGCCGCAACCCGTGATTGAACAGATCCATCGCGCTTCAGAACCCTCGTCGACCGGTCGTTATGACGTCGTCACCCGATCGTATCAGGCGACGGCGCGCGATGTCCCTGCCACGCCTTGGGTCGCCTTTGAAAGCCCCGAAATCGCACAACTTGCCAGCTGCAGCGCCAGGATCGACTCCGCACCCTGATTGCGATTGAGCCCGGTCGGCATCAGGCCATCGAAACAGCCGCCGTCCGCTGCCGTCGCCAATGGCAGGTCGAGGTCGTTGTGGCCCAGATACCAGCCATACGCCCGCTCCGCCTCGGCAACCCAGCGCGCGTCGCCCGTGGCCCGCCAGGCGGCCAGACACGCGTCCACCGTCGCCTGCGCCTCCAGCGGCTGCTGATCGAACTGCAACGGATCGGCATAGGGGCGATGGAAGCTCTCCGTGCCCACCGCGCGAAAGCGCCCCTCCGGCGACGTCTGCTTGGCGACGATCCAGTCGAGCGTCTCCAGCCCGCAATCGATCAGGTCCTGTCGACCCAGTGCCTGACCGGCAACGACCAGCGCCTGCGGCAGCCGCGCGTTGTCATAGGCCAGCACGATCTCGAACCAGCGCCATTCCGGCCGGCGTGCTGCCGCCAGCAGGGCAAGGTGATCGTCCGGGAAGCGTTGAAGGATCGACCGCGCGAGCTCATGCCCCGGCGACGTCTCCAGCATCGCTGCGGCACCCAGCATCGCGAACGATTGCGCGCGCAGCGACCCCAGTTCCAGGGCCAGGCTGGCGGTGCGATCGAACATCGTCCGCGCCCAGTCGCGGTGCTTGGCGTCCTTGCCGTCCCGCGCGGTAACGCCAAGCGCCCAGATCGCGCGGCCGTTCGAATCCTCCGACCCCACGTCCTCGCACCACGTCCGGTCGAAGTTCATGAAGTTGCGGAACCGCCGCGCCTCCGGATTCCAGGCGTATTGGATGAACGAGGCGTAGATCGTCGTCCATTTGTCCCGCGCGACGGGATCGAGGTCGTCCATCGCGCTCATCAGCATCAGCGCGCGGGCGTTATCGTCGATGCAATAGCCATGGCGGCGATCGGGCACCGAATAGATCGAATGCTGGAGCATGCCGGTCGCATCGCTCATCCGCTCGACCGCCGCGAAATTGGGCTCGAGCGCGCGCAGGCCATGCGGCGCCGACTGGGCGAGCCGGCGCGGGCGCGAGGCGACGGCGACCTCCAGCTCGTGCAGCGCCGATTCGGCGAGCCGGGGCCAGATCATCGTGCGGCCGCGATCATAGGCGCGCTGCGCCAGACGCGTCCGGTCCCGCTTGCTCGACAGCAGGCGATCGATCTCGCGCGCGAAGGCGGCGACGTCGCGGAAGTCGACCAGCACGCCATGGCCATCCGCCAGAATCTCCGTCGCATGGACGTAGGGCGTCGAAACGACCGCCTTGCCCACGCCGACCGCGTACGACAGTGTCCCGCTCGTGATCTGCGCGGGGTTGAGATAGGGCGTCGCATAGATGTCGGCGGCCTGCAGATAGTCGAGCAGTTCGTCATGCTCGACGAAGCCGTCGATGAACGCGACATTGTCGCCGACGCCCAGCTTATCGGCAAGCGCCTTCAGCCGATCGCGATAGGCCTCGCCTTCATGCGCAACGAGATTGGGGTGGGTGGCGCCCAGCACCGCATAGAGCAGATTGGGATGCCGCTCCGCGATCGCGGGCAGTGCCTCGATGATCGTCTCGATGCCCTTGCCGGGCGCGAGCAGGCCGAAGGTCAGCACGACATCGCGTCCCTGCCAGCCGAAGCGCGGCTTCAACGTCTCGGGATCGACGAACGCGCGGTCGGGCACGCCGTGCGGGATCATCGCGATCTGACGCGGATTTGCGCCATAGACGCGGCGCAGGATGTCGCGACCGCGCTCGGCCATCACCACGATCTTGGCAGCGCGATGCAACAGGCCTTCCAGCACGCGACGCTCGTCGGCGTTCGGCTTTTCCAGGACCGTGTGCAGGGTTACGATGACCGGCAAAGTCGTGCGATCGAGTAGGCTGAGCAGATGCTCACCGGCCGGTCCGCCATAGATGCCATATTCGTGCTGCACCCAGATCGCCTGCGCGCCGCTTGCCTCAATCGTGCGCGCCGTCGACAGATAGGCGGACAGATCGTGCTGCGGGATCGTTCCCGTCACCGCCGGCGGATAGGCGTACCGGCCCGGATGATCGTCCATCGCATAAACGTCGACCTGCACATCGGGGAAGCGATCACGCATCGCCTGCCACACGTCGGTCGTGAACGTCGCCAGACCACATTGGCGCGGCAGGAAGTTCCCGATCAAGGCCAGATGCCGGATCGCGTCACCCTGTGCTGCCGTGGTCACCATACCTCATCCTTCGCTGGCGCAACATTACGGGCAGAGCCGCAACCTTGCCGAAGGATGAACAGCCGATCGGCCGAAAGGTTGCACTCATGTTGCAGTGCAACCTGGCAATGATGCTGATCTCGATCAACCTCGCCCGCGATAGGACGCAACGCCCTGATCGGGCAGCCACAGGTCGGCCGGCGGCGCGCTCGACTGCCAGAAAACGTCGATGGGAATGCCGCCACGGGGATACCAATAGCCGCCGATCCGCAGCCACTGCGGCTTCATCTCGTCGAACAGCCGCTGGCCGATGCCGACGGTGCAATCCTCGTGAAAGGCCGCATGGTTGCGGAAGCTGCCGAGGAACAGCTTTAGTGACTTCGATTCGACGATCGTGTCGCCCGGCACATAGTCCAGGACGAGGTGCGCGAAGTCGGGCTGCCCCGTCACCGGGCACAGTGACGTGAATTCGGGCACCGCAAACCGGACGAGATAGGTCGTACCAAGACGCGGATTGGGAACATAATCGAGCACCGCTTCTTCGGGAGAAGCGGGCAGCTGGCTGGTCTGGCCAAGATGCATCGGGGTCATGGCGGCCCATGTAGGAGACGCGAGGCCGGATGAAAACGCTTGTTCCCGTATTGGGCGACCAGTTGACGCCCACGCTGTCCGCGCTCCGCGATGCCGACCCGGATGACACGATCGTGCTGATGATGGAGGTCGGCGACGAGACGACCTACGTCCGCCATCACAAGCAGAAGATCGCCTATATCCTGTCCGCCATGCGCCACCATGCCAAGGCGCTCGAAAAGGCCGGATGGACGGTCGATTACGTCAAGCTCGACGACCCCGACAATTCGGGCAGCTTCACCGGCGAAATCGCGCGCGCGGTGGAGCGGCACGCGCCCGACCGGATCGTCGTGACTGAGGCCGGCGAATGGCGCGTCGCGGCGATGCTGGAGAGTTGGGAAACGATCTTCGGCATCCCCGTCGATATCCGCCCCGACGACCGCTTCGTCGCCACGCATGCCGAATTCGACGCCTGGGCCAGTGACCGCAAGCAGCTGACCATGGAGTTCTTCTATCGCGACATGCGTCGCAAGACCCGGCTGCTGATGGACGGCAAGAAACCCGTCGGCGATCGCTGGAACTTCGACAAGGAGAATCGCAAGCCCGCCAAGGCGGACCTGTTCATTCCGCAGCCGCATGTCTTCAAACCCGACGCGATCACCAAGGACGTGCTGGCGCTGGTGGCGGAGCGCTTTGCCGACCACCCCGGCACGCTCGACGGCTTCGCCTATGCCGTCACCGCCAAGGATGCCGAGAAACAGGCTGCCTATTTCATGGCCAAGGCACTGCCGCAGTTCGGCGATTACGAGGACGCGATGCTGACCGGCGAGCGCTATCTGTGGCACTCGATCCTGTCGCCCTACATCAATTCGGGCCTGCTCGATCCGCTCGACCTGTGCCGCCGCGCCGAAGCGGAATATCGCGCCGGCCGTGCGCCGCTCAACTCCGTCGAGGGCTATATCCGTCAGATCATCGGCTGGCGCGAATATATGCGCGGCATCTATTGGCGCGAGGGGCCCGACTATGTGACCCGCAATTTCCTGAACCATAAGCGCAAGCTGCCCGGCTGGTATTGGACCGGCGACACCGACATGCACTGTCTGCAGGAAGCGATCGGGCAGACGCTGGAGACCGCGCACGCGCATCACATCCAGCGGCTGATGGTGACCGGCAATTTCGCGCTGTTGATCGGCGCCGATCCGGCCGAGGTGCATCGCTGGTATCTGGAAGTCTATATCGACGCCTATGAGTGGGTCGAGCTGCCCAACACGCTCGGCATGAGCCAGTTCGGCGACGGTGGTCTGCTGGGATCGAAGCCGTATATCTCGTCCGGCGCGTATATCGACCGGATGAGCGATTATTGCGGGCAGTGCCGCTACGACGTGAAGAAGCGGGTGGGCGAGGATGCCTGCCCGTATAACGCCCTCTACTGGGACTTCCTCGCGCGGCACGAAGGCAAGCTTGGCGACAACCAGCGGCTGCGCATGCCGTACGCGACATGGAAGAAGCAAAGCGCGCAATCTCGTAATGAAACACGCGCCCACGCTAAAACTTTCTTACAGAGCCTCGACACTGCAGGCGAATCCGGTTATTGAGACATCCGGGCACTCCTCCCCAGCGTAGCCCGAACGTGAACGTGCAAACGTGAATGGAGAGAGTGTGATGGACGCGTTGGTGACGACCGAATGGCTGGCCGCAGAGATGGGCGCAAGCGACCTGCGGATCGTCGATGCCACTTATGTGGACGCCGCGCTGGGTCGCGATGCGGCAGCGGAATATGAAGCAGCGCACATCCCCGGCGCCGTATTCATGAGTCTCGGCGAGCTGCGCGATACCGACAGCAATCTGCCGATGATGCTGCCCTCCGCCGAAAAGTTCGCCAGCCGCATGCAGAGCCTGGGGCTGGGCGATGGCAGCCGCATCGTCCTCTACGACAATTCCCCCTGGCATACCGCAGCGCGCGCATGGTGGATGTTGCGCACGTTCGGCGCCCATGATGTCGCGATCCTCGACGGCGGCCTCGCCAAATGGCAGGCCGAGGGGCGTGAGACGGCGAGCGGCAAGGAACAGCTGCGCCACCGCCACTTCACCGTCTGGGCCGACAGGAAGAACGTGCGCGACCTCGACCAGATGAAGGCGAACGTCGACAGCCGGGCCGAACAGGTGCTCGACGCCCGATCGGCGGCGCGGTTCACCGGCGAGGAACCCGATCCACGCCCCGCGACGCACGCCGGCCATATCCCCGGATCAAAGAACCTGCCGTACACCGGCATCTTCAACGCCGATGGCACCTGGAAACAGGGTGACGCGCTGCGGGCCGCGTTCGAGGGTGCGGGCGTCGACCTGGACAAACCCATTACGCTGACCTGCGGTTCGGGCATCACCGCATCCACGCTGGCATTCGGTCTGCACTTGCTGGGCAAGGATTCGGCGCTGTACGACGGCAGCTGGTCGGAATGGGGAGCGGATCGCTCGACGCCCAAGGCCATGGGAGCCAAGGAAGCCGTTGACGCGTAACTCCGACGACGAAACCTCCCCGGAAGCTCGCCTGGGCGATGCCACGCGCGTCGTCCAGGCGGGCCGCCGCCCCGAATGGACCGCAGGGATCGTCAATCCGCCGGTCTGGCGGGCCTCGACCATCCTCTACGACAACATCGCCGATCTGCGCGCCAACGGGCACGGCGACACGCACCACCGCCTCTATTACGGCCGCCGCGGTACGCCGACGCAATGGAGCCTCGCCGATGCGCTGACGAGCCTGGAGCCGGGGGCGGAGGCGACGTTCCTCTACCCCTCTGGCGTCGCGGCGATCGCCGCGGCGTTGCTGTCCGTCCTGTCGCCGGGCGACGAACTGCTGCTGGTCGACAGCGCCTATGACCCGACGCGGGGACAGGCGATGCAGCTGTTGAAGCGGTTCGGCGTCACCACCCGCTTCTACGATCCGCTGATCGGCGCGGGGATCGAACAGCTGATCGGCCCCGCCACCAAGGCGATCTTCCTCGAAAGCCCGGGCAGCCTGACCTTCGAGGTGCAGGACCTGCCCGCGATCGTCGCCGTCGCCAAGCGCCACGGGCTGACGACGATGCTCGACAACACCTGGGCGACGCCGCTGTTCTTCCCGGCGATCGAGAAGGGCATCGACCTCACTATCCTCGCCGCGACGAAGTACGTCGTCGGGCATAGCGACGTGATGCTGGGGTCGGTAACCGCCGCGCCCGGCCATTATGCGGCGCTGCGCGACGTCAGTTATCAATTGGGGCAGGTGACGTCGCCCGACGATACCTGGCTCGGCAGCCGCGGCCTGCGCACCATGGCGGTCCGGCTCGCCCAGCATCAGAAGAGCGCGCTGGCCATCGCGCAATGGCTATCGACCCGGCCAGAGGTTGCGCAGGTGCTCCACCCTGCCCTGCCGTCCTGCCCCGGCCACGAATATTGGGTGCGCGACTTCAAGGGATCGAGCGGGCTGTTTTCCTTCGTGCTCAACGGCGGCAACGAGGCGGCGCGGGCCGCACTGATCGACGCGCTCGACCATTTCGGCATCGGCTATAGCTGGGGCGGGTTCGAAAGCCTCGCCATCCCCGCGGATCCGGCGCGCATCCGCACCGCGGCGCCACGGGACTATGCCGGGCCGCTGGTCCGCCTGCAGATCGGTCTGGAAGACCCGGACGATCTGATCGCCGACCTCGACCGGGGGCTCGCGGCGTTTCGAGCGCGTGCCTGACCGGGCGAGCGCTGCTGCCTCCGCGGCGGCACCACAGACAAGATGAACACCTTAACGGAAACGTTCGGGGTTCATCGTTTCCAAAGGCGATCGTGGGAAAGAGCCTATGGCTGATGGCTACCGCTCCGCAGCGGGGCAGCACCTAGCCGAACCTGAGCCGTCATCGCGAGCGAAGCGCGGCGATCCAGGGCGTCTTGGTCCGGCTCTGGATGGCTTCGCTGCGGCTTGCCATGACGGACCGATCTAAGGCCGTCCCGCTCCATAGCGGAATGATCAGATGTAGTACGGCATCGGCGACTCCGGCCGCCCTTCAAACGACTTACCCGACCGTCGATCCTATCGACTGTCGGGCAGCGTGTCCCGGACTCGGGGGAAGCGTTACTTCTTGGTCGCCGCCGCGCGCGCGTCCTGGCCGTCGCCTTCGGGGGCGGCCACGATGTCGCGCGTCGTCGCGCCCTTGTCGACGACGTTGGTCTGCGGATCGCCAACCTCGGAGCGGATGCCAGCATCCGCCGCGTCGCCGCCGGCCTGGTTGACGACGCCATTCTCCGCGGCGCTGCGGGCCGTGTTGCCGCCGAACAGCGCGTCGAGCGTCTGCGCGGTCGCCTGATTGTCCTGCGGGCGGGCGGCGCCCGGCTGCGGCGGGACCAGCGCGAAATCGGGCGGGATCACCAGCGGCGCCTGGCGCGCGACGGCGAATTCGTCGGGACGCGCACGGTCGTAGCCGCGCTTGCCGCAGCCCGAGAGGAGAACGACGCAGGCGAGGCCGGCGAGAATCGGAACTGACTTACGCATGGGGATTCTCCGAGGGAATGTCGCGCTTGTCGCGCATCAGGAGCGCGCGGACAAGCAGCACCAGCACGCCGAGGGTGATCGCGGCATCCGCGACGTTGAAGACGAGGAAGGGCCGCCAATCGCCGAAGTGCAGATCGGCGAAGTCGACGACGTAACCGAAGCGCACGCGGTCGACGATATTGCCCAGCGCGCCGCCCAGGATCGCGCCCAAGGCGATGCGGTCGGGCCGCGCCGGCTCGCGCGTCATCCAGATCGCCACGGCAATGGCGATTGCGCCGGTCATCGCGACGAGCGCCCAGCGCATCGTGTTGGTATCGGCGTGGAGCAGCCCCAGCGAAATGCCGTGGTTGGCGACGAAACGCAGGTTGAAGAACGGCGTGACGTAGCGTTCGGCGGTCAGATCGTTGAGCTGCAGCACGTCGGTGATCGCGAACTTCGTTGCCTGATCGGCGACGAACAGCAGCGCGGCGGTGACCAGGCCGGAGACGGGCAGGTTACGCATGACCGACGACGCTCTCGCACCGCGCGCACAGATCGCCATCCACCGCGACGTCGGGCAGGTGGCGCCAACAGCGGCCGCATTTGTGATAGTCGGTGCGCGTTACCGTCACCTCGTCGCCCTCACTCACCCGTGCGACGATGAACGTCTCGGCGAGCGCCGCCGCGTCGAGCGGCATCTCGGGCACGGTCACTTCCGCTTCCAGGCTCGACTTCACCTTCTTCTCGCGGCGCAGCGGCTCGATCGCCTCGGTGACGCTCGCACGCAGGGAGCGGACGTCGGCCCAGTCGGTGCCGAGCGGCTCGTCACCGGGCAGCGCGGGCAGCTCGGGCCATTCGAGGAAATGCACCGATCCGTCCTCGCTCGGGAAGCGCGCCTGCCACACTTCCTCTGCGGTAAAGCACAGGATCGGCGCGGCGTAGCGGACCAGCGCGTGGAACAGCACGTCCAATACGGTGCGATAGGCGCGACGCTTGGGATCGGTCGCCGCATCGCAATAGAGCGAATCCTTGCGGATATCGAAGAAGAAGGCCGACAGGTCCTCGTTCGCGAAGTCGGTCAGGCGGCGCAGGTAGCGGTTGAGCTCATACGCCTCCGCCGCCTCGCGCAGGTCCATGTCGAGCTGGCCGAGCAGCGTGAGGACGTAGCGCTCCAGCTCCGGCATCGCCTCGACCGGCACGCGCTCCGCTTCGGTGAAGCCGTCGAGCGCGCCGAGCAAATAGCGGAAGGTGTTGCGCAGCTTGCGATAGCCGTCGGATGCCGTGCCCAGCACTTCCTTGCCGATGCGCACGTCGTCGAAATAGTCGGTCGAAGCGACCCACATGCGCAGGATGTCCGCGCCGCTTTCGCCAATCACCTTCAGCGGGTCGACGACGTTGCCGAGGCTCTTCGACATCTTGCGCCCCTGCCCGTCGAGCGCGAAGCCGTGGGTCAGCACCGCGTCATAGGGCGCACGGCCGCGCGTGCCGCAGCTCTCGAGCAGCGACGACTGGAACCAGCCGCGATGCTGGTCGCTGCCTTCGAGGTACAGGTTGGCGCGCACGTCGGCGCCGTAACGCGCCTCGACGGTGAAGACGTGGGTTGAGCCGCTGTCGAACCACACGTCGAGGATGTCGTTCTGCGGTTCGAAGTCGGCGAGGTCATAATCGGCGCCGAGCAGCGTCTGGTGGTCCGCGGTGAACCACGCATCCGCACCGCCGTCGCGGAAGGCGGCGACGATGCGCGCGTTGACCGCAGCGTCGTTCAAATACTCCCCGGTCGCGCGGTTGACGTAGAGCGCGATCGGCACGCCCCAGGCGCGCTGGCGGCTGATCACCCAGTCCGGGCGCCCCTCCACCATCGACCGGATGCGGTTGCGGCTGCGTTCGGGCACCCAGCGCGTATGCTCGATCGCATCCAGCGCGGTTTCGCGCAGCGTCGCGCCGTTGCTGGCGCGGCCTTCGCCATCGTTCAGGATCGCGCGGTCCATCGGGATGAACCATTGCGGCGTCGCGCGGAAGATCACCTTCGCCTTCGACCGCCACGAATGCGGGTAGCTGTGCGCGAAATCGTCGCTCGCCGACAGCAGGGCACCCGCCGCACGCAGGTCCGAACAGATCGGGCCTTCGGCGCTGGTGAACTTCTTGTTGATGACGCTGCCCTGCCCGCCGAGCCACGCCCAGTCCGGCCGGTACATGCCCGCGCCATCCACCGCGAACACGGGGTCGATCCCATGCGCCTTGCACAGCAGGAAGTCGTCCTCGCCATGATCGGGCGCCATGTGGACGAGGCCGGTGCCGGCGTCGCGGGTGACGAACTCGCCCGCCAGGAACGGCCGCGGCTTGGCGAAGAAGCCGCCGAGGCCATGCATCGGATGCTTCGCCGTCGCGCCTTCCAGCACCGCGCCCTTCACCAGCGCGATGAATTCTTCCATCTTCAGGCCGGTGCGCTTCATGAACGCACCCATCAGGTTTTCCTCGACGAGGAAACGCCGGCCGCCGCAGCCGAAGAGGATGTAATCGAGCGCCGGATTATAGGCGAGCGCCTGGTTGACGGGAATCGTCCACGGCGTCGTCGTCCAGATGACCGCGGTCACGCCGACCAGGATGTCGGCTTCGGGCGCATGGTCGATCTCGAACCCGACGTCGATCTGCGTCGAGACGATGTCCTCATATTCGACTTCGGCTTCGGCCAGCGCGGTCTTTTCGACCGGCGACCACATGACGGGCTTGGCGCCGCGGTACAGCTGGCCGCTTTCGGCGAATTTCAGCAACTCGCCGACGATCGTCGCCTCGGCGTCGTAATTCATCGTGAGATAGGGGTCGGCCCAGTCGCCCATCACGCCGAGGCGCTGGAACTGGTCGCGCTGCACACCCACCCATCGATCGGCATAGGCGCGGCATTCGGCGCGGAACTGCGCGACCGGCACCTCATCCTTATTCTGCTTCTTGGCGCGATACGCCTCTTCGACCTTCCATTCGATCGGCAGGCCGTGGCAGTCCCAGCCGGGCACATAGGGGGCATCCTTGCCCATCAGCGACTGGCTGCGGACGATGATGTCCTTCAGCACCTTGTTCATCGCGTGGCCCATGTGGATGTCGCCGTTGGCATAGGGCGGGCCGTCGTGAAGAACGAACAAATCCCGGCCCTTACGCTGTTCGCGCAGGCGATCGTACACGCCGATCCGCGCCCAGCGCTCCAGGATCGCGGGCTCCTTCGCGGCGAGGCCCGCCTTCATCGGAAAGTCGGTCTTCGGCAGGAAGACGGTGTCGCGCCAATCTTTGGCAGTGTCGGGCGTGTCGCTCATAGGTCGTTACGGCTTAGCGGCAAGGTGTGAACGTGTCATTCACAATGCTCGGGCCCCAGCGGAGAGCCGCGCCCGCGCCTCGGCACAATCCGCCTCCATCTGGGCGGTGAGCGCGTCGAGGCTGTCGAACTTCGCTTCGGGCCGGATATAGTCGATCAGCGCGACCTCGATGGTCTGGTCGTACAGGTCGCCGGAAAAGTCGAAGAAATAGGGTTCGAGCAATTCCTTGGGCGGATCGAAGGTCGGGCGGATGCCGAGATTGGCGGCGCCCTGCACCCGTCGTCCGCCGGGCAATCGCGCGGTGACGGCATAGATGCCGTAGGCGGGGCGGAGATATTTGCCCATGTCGAGATTGGCGGTGGGATAGCCGATCGTCCGGCCCAGCTTGTCGCCGTGCTGCACGGTGCCTTCGATCGCGAACGGGCGGGTGAGCAGGCGTGCGGCCCCGCGCGGATCGCCGGCGCGCAGCAACGCGCGGATGCGGCTGGACGACACCGTCTCCCCGTCCAGCGTCACGGCACCGACCGTTTCCGCGGTAAAGCCGTGCGCCGTGCCGAGCGCGGCCAGCATCGCGACGTCGCCACGCTTACCCTGGCCGAAGGTGAAATCCTCGCCGGTGACGACGCCCGCCACCTGCAACCGCGCCGCCAGCCGTTCGGCAAAGGCCTCCGCGGACAAGGCCGCGAGGGCCGCGTCGAAGGCGAAGACGACCATCGCATCCACCCCCGCCGCGGCGAACAGGCGTTCGCGCTGGTCGAGCGTGGTCAGGCGAAAGGGCGGCGTGTCGGGGCGGAAGTGGCGGACGGGGTGCGGATCGAAGGTCGCGACCAGCGCCGGCCGCCCCTCGGCCCGGGCCCGCGCGACCGCCTGCCCGACCACCGCCTGGTGCCCGAGGTGAAAGCCATCGAAATTGCCGAGCGCGACGATCCCCCCTGCCAGATGCGGCGGCACCGTCGAGCCGCCGTCCAGCCGCTCCATGTCATGCGCGCCCTAGGACCGTGGCGCCCCCGGAGCAAGAGCGGGCGCAAGACCGTTTCGCAGGAGCCGCAGCACGTTGCCACCCATCACCTTGGCGATATCATCCGGCGTGAAGCCGCGATCGAGCAGTGCCTGCGTGATCCCGACGAGCTGGCTGGTGTCGAACCCGGTCGTCACCGCGCCGTCGAAATCGGAGCCGAGGCCGACGTGGTCGACGCCGACGAGGTCGCGGACGTGCGCGATGGCGCGGGCGACGGCGGCGGGATCGGTTGCGCAGACCGCCGCGTCCCAATAGCCGATGCCGACGACCCCGCCGGTCGCGGCGATGCCCTTGATCTCCGCATCGGTCAGGTTGCGGTTGACGCGGCAGGTCGCCTGCACGCCGCCATGGCTGGAGACGACGGGGCGCTTGGCGACGCGCAGGATGTCGGCGACGGCGGCGTGGCTGGCATGCGCGACGTCGACGATCATGCCCTTCGCTTCCATGGCCGCGATCACCTGTCGGCCGAACGGCGTCAGGCCGCCCTTGGCGATACCGTGCATCGATCCCGCGACGTCATTGTCGAAGAAATGCGCCATCCCCGCCATGCGAAAGCCCGCCGCATACAGGCGATCGAGATTGTCGAGCCGCCCTTCGAGGTCCTGCAACCCCTCGATCGACAGCATCGCCCCGACCGGCGGGGCGGTGAGGCAATGGTCGCCATAGCATTGCGTCCACGCCTTGCGATCGGCGAGCAGGCGGTCGACGTCGGCGGGTGTCCGCACCAAGCGCAGCTGTCCCCCCGATGCCGCAGCGGCGCGGTCCAGCTTTTCCGCATGCCATAGCGAGCGTTGCAGCAGCGACCCCCAGGTGCGCGGCGGCTGCATCTGCGCGATCGCCAGCAGGGCGATATTGTCGGTGTCGGCGCCGTTGGCGTCGTAATTCTGGTGCTTGGGCGTCTTGGTGACCGACGAGAACACCTGAAGCGCGACATTGCCCGCCTGCAACCGCGGCAGATCGACCTGACCGCGCGAGGCGCGATCGAGCAGGTCGCGGCGCCACAGCAAGGTATCGGCGTGCATGTCGGCAATGGCGAGCGTGCGGTGCAGCGCGCGGGCCTGCGGTGTGACGCGGATCGGCACGGGTATGACGCGGTTCATCGACCGGTCGATCAATACCGGCGCGATGCCGAAAAAGCCGGCGAGTGCCAGGGCGAGGATCACACCGCCGCCGATCAGCCATTTGCGCATGCCGCCGTCTCCCGCGGGGATCGTCCGCCCCCTGGAGCCGACTATGGGCAATCGCCGGAGCATGAGCCACCCGAAATCGCACCGTGCCGATGGCGTCCCCATCCTCCAAACCGTCAGCCAATCGTAAGCCGGGGTGGCTACGGCTTGGGCGCCGTCGGCGGTACGCGTGCGTCCCCATCCGCCGCGCCAGACGAGGATCGATCATGCGTAACCGGATAGTGCCTGCCGCCCTGATCGCCGTCGCCTGCGCCCAACCGGCCCTTGCCCGCCACCACGCCCGCCCACCACAGCCGGCGGAAGACCCGGCATCGTGGCTTGGCACCATGGACTATCCCCCCGCCGCGATGCGCATGGGCGAGCAAGGCGATGTCGCCGTAACGCTCGCCGTCGACGCGCAGGGCCGCGTCACCGGCTGCCGAATCGACCAGAGCAGCGGCTTCCCCGACCTCGACACCGGCACCTGCCAGCGCCTGTCCCGCCACGCACACTTCCAGCCCGCCACGGACGCGCAGGGCCAGCCGACGGCCGGCGTTTACAGCCACACCGTCCATTGGCGCCAGCCGGGCTGACCGTCCGTCATACCGTTAGTGTCGAAACAGCGTCCCGGACCACAGCAGCACACCGACCGGAAACGCCAGACAAGCGACGCCGGATGCGGTTCGCCGCCAGTCCGGGACGACCACGCTCGACAGCGCGAGGATGCCGCCTGTCGCGACGAGCAGCGGTGCCGAGAAACACAGCATGGCCATCACATAGGGCAGGACGTGCGCCGTCGCGTCCGGCGCGTCGAAGGCGAACAGGCCGACGAAAGCCAGCATCAGCGACGGCACCGCCGTCAGCCCCGCTAGGATCACGAGCGCGGCGGCCGCACCGCGCTCGATCCATCGTGGAAATGTCGTCCCCCCGGCCACCATCACGGCGTATCGAAGAGCGCCGCGAGCTGTTCGATGATCGTGCCGCCCAGCTGCTCGGCATCCATGATCGTGACGGCGCGTGCGTAATAGCGCGTGACGTCGTGCCCGATGCCGATGGCGACGAGTTCGACCGGACTCTTGCCTTCGATCCAGCCGATCACCTGGCGGAGGTGCCGTTCGAGGTAGCTGCCCGAATTGACCGAGAGCGTCGAATCGTCGACCGGCGCGCCGTCGCTGATGACCATCAGGATGCGGCGATCCTCGGGCCGCGCGATCAGGCGGTTGTGCGCCCACAGCAGCGCCTCGCCGTCGATATTTTCCTTCAGCAGCCCCTCGCGCATCATCAGGCCGAGGTTGTTGCGCGCGCGCCGCCACGGCTCGTCGGCCTTCTTGTAGACGATGTGGCGGATGTCGTTGAGGCGGCCCGGCTGCGGCGGGCGCCCGGCGGCAAGCCACGTCTCGCGGCTCTGCCCGCCCTTCCAGGCGCGGGTGGTGAAGCCCAAGATCTCGGTCTTCACGCCGCAGCGCTCCAGCGTGCGGGCAAGGATGTCCGCACTGATCGCAGCGATGCCGATCGGGCGGCCGCGCATCGAGCCCGAATTGTCGATCAGCAGCGTGACGACCGTGTCGCGGAAATCGGTCTCGCGCTCGATCTTGTAGCTCAGCGATTGCGTCGGGTTGACGACGACGCGGGCGAGCCGCGCGGCGTCCAGCATGCCCTCGTCCTGATCGAAGTCCCAGCTGCGCGACTGCTGCGCCATCAACCGGCGCTGCAACCGGTTGGCGAGCTTCGACACCGCCGATTGCAGGTGCGCCAGTTGCTGATCGAGGTAACCGCGCAGCCGCGCCAGTTCGTCGGCGTCGCACAAATCGGTCGCCGCGATCACCTCGTCGAACTGCGTCGTCCACGGCTTGTAGTCGAACTGCGGCATGTAATCGCCGCTCGGCCGGTTGGGGCGGACGGGCTGCGTGCCGTCGTCGCCATCCTCGCCCGCCTCGCCGTCGAGGTCGTCCATCGAGTCCTCGCCGAACTCTTCGCCCTCGCTATCGTCGCTGTCCGACTGCTGCTGTTCGCCGCGCGCGTCGACCTGGCCTTCGCCCTGGCCGGCGTCTTCGTCCTCGCTGTCCTCACCCTCGTCCTGCTGCTGGTCGTCGGTGCCCTCGTCCTCCGACCCGCCGTCGTCCGCTTCCTCGGGTTTCACCTCGCCCTCGATCAGCTCCAGCTCGGCGAGCATCTTCATCGCGAGGGACTGGAAGGCGCGCTGGTCATCAAGCGCGAGCGCGAGGCCGGACAGATCGGTGCGCTGCTCGATCCAGTCGCGCACCAGCGCCAGGCCGGGCGCCGCGGCGGCGGGCGCCTGCTGGCCGGTCAGCGCCTCGCGCACCATCAGCGACAGCGCGGTCGACAGCGGCACCTCTTCGCGCGTGCGGGCGCGGGTGATCGGATCGGCGCGCAGCCGCACGTCGAGCGCATGGCCCAGATTGTCGGCGATGCCCGCATAGCCGCGGCTGCCCAGCGCCTCGACGCGCGCACCCTCGACCGCGTCGAACACCGCGCGCGCCACCGCCTCGGCGGGGGCGTGGCGCAGGTGCATTGCGCTGTCGTGGTGCTTCAGCCGCAGCGCGAACCCATCGGCGAAGCCACGCGCCTCCGCCACCTGCTCCGCCGGCAGCGCGCGCGCGGGCATCGGAATCTTGATATGTTTGCCCGATTGTGACGGCGCATCGGCTGTGAAGGCGAGCTCCACCTCCGGCTCCTCCGCAATCGCCCGCGCCGTGCCGGACAGGACCGCCTTGAACTGGTCGAGAGGGGTTTCGTTGGCCATTACCACAGGGTCTCGCATCCGAACGCCGCCATCTCGCGATCGCACGTCACCAGCACCATATTCTCCAACAACGCTTGCGCCGCCAATATGCGATCGAAAGGATCCTTATGTGCGCCATGCAGCACCCCACCCTTCAGCCCGTGGATCATCGTGACGGGCAAGGTGTGAAATCCATCCGCAACGACGTCTTCTTCGAAACGCTCAAGCCGATCACGCATCGCCGCCAGCTGTCCTTTCCGTACCTTGGTCGCAATCTCCCAAGCGGTTGCGGCGCTGACGAAGACGAGGTTATCCCCATCCTCGATTGCGGCCGCGGCACGCGGCGGCAGAGCCGGATCGGCGAGCCACCACCAAAGCAGGGCGTGGGTATCGAGGAGCAGCCGCATCAGGTGAGGGGCGGGAAGACACTGGCGTTCTCGATCTCGTCGAGTTCCGCCGGCGTAAAACACGGCGCCATGATGTCGTCATACGAAAGCTTCAGGTCTTTCCACCGCCCCGGTTGCCGCCTGCGCTTCGCAACGGGTTCGATCGGCACCAATTTCGCGTAAGGAACGCCGGCCTTGGCGACGATGATCTCCTCGCCAGCATGGGCGCGGTCGACCAGCTTCGAAAACTGCGTCTTCGCCTCGTGGACGTTGAACGTCTTCTGCGGGTCGGCCTCTGCCATCGTGTATCTCCAGTGGGTGGACCAAGTAGGTTAGCCCACCCGGCCGATCAAGCCTTCCCCACCACGCTCTCCGGCAGGTCCTTGCCGAAGACGCGCTGGTAATATTCCGCCACCAGCGGCCGTTCGTTCTCGTCACACTTGTTGAGGAACGACAGGCGGAACGCGAAGCCGACGTCGCCGAAGATCAGCGTGTTCTGCGCCCAGGTGATGACGGTGCGCGGGCTCATGACGGTCGAAATGTCGCCGTTGATGAAGCCCTTGCGCGTCATGTCGGCGACGCGGACCATGTTATCCACCTGCTTCTTGCCTTCGGGCTTGTCGTATTCGCCCGACTTGGCGAGCACGATCTGCGCCTCGGTCGCGGCGGGCAGATAGTTGAGCGTGACGACGATGTTCCAGCGGTCCATCTGGCCCTGGTTGATCTGCTGCGTGCCGTGATAGAGGCCGCTCGTGTCGCCAAGGCCGACGGTGTTGGCGGTCGCGAACAGGCGGAACCATTTGTTCGGGCGGATGACGCGATTCTGGTCGAGCAGCGTCAGCTTGCCTTCGGTTTCCAGGACGCGCTGGATGACGAACATCACGTCGGGGCGGCCCGCGTCATATTCGTCGAAGACCAATGCGGTCGGCGTCTGCAGCGCCCAGGGGAGCAGGCCCTCGCGGAATTCGGTGATCTGCTGGCCGTCCTTCAGCACGATCGCGTCGCGCCCGATCAGGTCGATGCGGCTGATATGCGCGTCGAGGTTGATGCGGATACACGGCCAGTTGAGGCGCGCCGCAACCTGTTCGATGTGGCTCGATTTGCCGGTGCCGTGATAGCCCTGCACCATCACACGGCGGTTGTGGGCGAAGCCCGCCAGTACCGCCAGCGTCGTGTCGGGATCGAAGACATAGGCGGGGTCGAGATCGGGGACGCGTTCGTCCGCCTCGCTGAACGCCGGCACTTCCATGTCGCTGTCGATGCCGAACAGGTCGCGGACGCCGACCATCTTGTCGGGGGCGTCGAGGATCGTGGTTTCGCGGCTGTCAGGCTGGGTGTTGGGAATATCGGTCATCGGGTCGGGGCACCGTTTTCGAAGCGAGGCAAGAGGCAGCCACCCCCAACGCACGAAGCGCGTGAATGACCCACCGGCTACCAGTGGAAACGGATCGCCGCCGCGTCAAGCGATGGCGGTGCCTTCAGTGCGCCGCGTCGGGGCGGACGAGCGTCACGAAGCTGTAGGCGGGGCGGTCGCCCTCGGCGGGGTGATCCTCGCGGGCCACCTCACGCCAGCCGTCGAACGGAGGGACGGTGGCGTCGCCGGTATAGTCGCCGTGGACTTCGGTGAGTTCGATGCGGTCGGCCTGGGGGAGGAATAGCGCGAACACCTCCGCGCCGCCGATCACCGCGACGTCCTCGCCCGCCAGCGCCAGCGCGGCGGCGGGGGTGTGGGCCACCTCGGCGCCCTCGGCGGCCCAGGCGGAGTCGCGGGTCAGGACGATGTGGCGGCGGCCCGGCAAGGGCGACGGGAAGCTTTCGAACGTCTTGCGCCCCATCACCATCGCGCGGCCCATCGTCTGCGCCTTGAAGCGCTTCAGATCCGCGGGTAGCCGCCAGGGGAGCTGCCCGTCGCGGCCGATGACCCCATTGTCGGCGCGCGCGAGGTGGAAGGTCATCATACGGAGACGGCCGCCTTGATGTGCGGTTGCGCCTCGTAATCGTGCAGGATGAAGTCTTCGTATTCGTACTGGTCGATCCCCGGGGGCGTGCGCAAGATTTCGAGGCGGGGCAGCGGGCCGGGCTGGCGGGTCAGCTGCAGGCGTGCTTGGTCGAGATGGTTGGTGTAAAGGTGGCAATCGCCGCCGGTCCAGATGAACTCGCCGACCTCCAGCCCGCATTGCTGCGCGAGCATGTGGGTGAGCAGCGCATAGCTGGCGATGTTGAACGGCACGCCCAGGAAGATATCGGCGGAGCGCTGATAGAGTTGCAGCGACAGCCGGCCGTTGGCGACACGCGTCTGGAACAGGCAATGGCACGGCGCGAGCGCCATGGCGTGCAGCTCGCCCGGATTCCACGCCGAGACGATCTGGCGGCGCGAGGCGGGCTGCGTTTTGATCTGCTGGATCAGCTCGGCGATCTGGTCGATGTGGCGGCCGTCGCCTGCATCCCAGTCGCGCCATTGCTTGCCGTAGACGGGGCCAAGCTCGCCCGCCTCGTCGGCCCATTCGTCCCAGATGCTTACCCGCTGCTCCTGCAACCAGCGCACGTTGGTCTGCCCACGCAGAAACCAGAGCAGTTCGATGATGATCGAGCGCAGGTGCAGCTTCTTGGTGGTGAGCACGGGGAAGCCCTGGGCGAGATCGAAGCGCATCTGCGCGCCGAAGACGGAGAGCGTGCCGGTGCCGGTCCGGTCCATCTGCTCGGCACCGCTGGTGAGCACGCGGTCCATGAGGTCGAGATATTGGCGCATCCCCGCTGGGTAGCGGAGGCGGGTGCGAGTCGCCACCCCGGCGGGACTTGCTCCGAAACGGATGCGCGGGACGCTGCACGGCACGGCGCGGCGTGACAGGACATAAGCGTGACGACGACGCCCCCCTTCCCGGTCATGGCCCCCGTGCCCGCTTCGCCCCCCGCCCCCGTGGTGACCGGCGCCGCAGCGGCGGCGCGGCTGTTCGCCGGGCTGGCGGAGGGCGCGGTGGAGCGCGCGGCGGTGCTGTATCTCGATCCGAAACGGAGGCTTCTGGGCCGCATCGATGTCGGCGGCGGGCGGGCGTCGGTCGCGCTGTCGCTGCGCATGGTGATTGCGGGCGCACTGGCGCATGACGCCGCCGCGCTGATCCTGGGCCACGGCCATCCGAGCGGCGACGCCACCCCCAGCCCCGCCGACCTCGCCTACACCCGCGCGCTGGCCCGTGTGTGCGCGGCGGTGGAGGTGGAGTTGCTCGACCATCTGATCCTGGCGGGCGACCGCATCACCAGCCTGCGCGCGCTCGGGATGGTGTGAGTCGGGCGCGGATTCAGACGCGGCGGGGCCGTACCGCGGGTTCCAAAGTGGACGATGTGGACGATACGTCACATGCGGAGCCGCTAACCCGCATTTTCGAACCGGAGACTGGAAGGGGGCAGCGGGGCAGAGCGCTCGCGGCATGACGGCGGATGTGGGGTGGGTGGGGTGAAATTGGAAGGACCGGTGACGGTTCGTGACGCCACCGGAATCATGTTGAGCACACTATATGAGGGCTAAACGCCGGTGACGTGCTCAGCGAACGTCGCATGCTTACCAGCAGCGCCCATAGCATACAGCAAGGCGTTCATCTGCTTAGTAAGTTCCGCCATAAATTTCTCATCAGACATTCGACTGGCAAAATTTCTTGCCTCTGCACTTGCCGTAACAAGGGCGAGCAAAGTTTCCACCAACGGCGACCATCGCGCGGTCAATTCGACGATTGTGTGCCTTTTAGCAAAATCGGGCTGAAAACCAACCGTCTGAGGATCGCACCGCTTACCCAATGCTGTTTCTACGGTGCTTGCCATCAAGGCAAGAAAGAAGGATTTGAAACGGAGGTTCCGCATCAAATCAAGCTGATCGCTTTCAATACCTATTAGGCTTCCAGCATTCGACTTGGCCTTAAGCACCAGTCGCCAATTGTCGATCGCTTTCGACAATGTATAGACGAAAAGCACATGACGTGCCTTTTTACCGTCAAAGGCGTTTTGATAAAGCGGCTTGCGATCGAATATTTGCCCCTTACCCCGCACGGCGTCCTGAGGCCGCCCATGGAACGCCAGCAGGGGCTGAATTACCTCGTCGACACCAATCTGCTCACCCTGACCAAGGAAGCCGCGCTTGATATTGTACTTGAAACCCAATTCCGCAAATTCGGAAGCAATGCGCTTCTGATCAGGATCATTGCTGTACTGATCCCAATTGGTAATTGCGTTCTGCGTATTATTGAATCTTACAATATCTGCGATTGTGGCAGCGTCCGAGCTTTCAATTACCCTACAGAGAACGCGCAAATTACCAAATCTCTTTTTCAATATATCGACTGACGCAACTGAGCCTGTTGTCTGTGCTCCATTGATAATCGAAAGGCCCGCAAGGGTTGCTTGACCGTCTTTTCTATTTTTGACCGCCATTGTCAAAATAGTTATACCATTATTATAAGCCCAAAAATCTTCAGGCCGACTCTCGGCAGACGAAATGATTCCTGCGTTCACGCGCTTGCGTCGACCACCCCCAAGGAACCCACGATAATTGGCCGAGAATAAGCGGTCTGAATACTTTGCATAAACATTGTGAAGCCACATTCCCGGAACGGACGCTACGTAAGCGTTCCAAGTCGGACCTTTTTCCTCCAAAAGGAAAGGTGAAGGAAAATGGACATCGTCTTTGACGTCGATGTGCGAGTCTTGCGCGTCATGAAGATGTTGAATTTGGGACGAACCAAGTTCCACAGCCCGCACCACAATAGACGCTGAGCCAAGCGCCTTACGCATATGCTCTTCCGCAGTTTGCAGTTCTCTCGCCGTGTTGACTGACTCAGGCAAGTTATGAACGTATATTAGTTCAACGGTGTCTATCTCATCAGCCGCCAAAGCAGCCCTAGCATTTTCAAACATATCCTTAAGGTTCTTTGGAACCTGGCTGGTATCGCCAGAGATTAGCCACGCAGCAGCTGTGTTTAGATCCGACGCTTTATTAGCTGGCGCTGAGTCCCTAGGCTTTACCGCATAAAATCCCTGAGCAAAAACAAGCCTCTTGCTGTCGTGGTCCAAAAATATAAAGTCAATTTTTTTATCGTCCGGGCCATCAGTGAGAGCAATTGCCGCGAGCGCTTCCGGATCGCCTTCCTCAAGGTACTGAGCCATGACCCAAGCTAAATGAGCACCGTCAATACCCAGTCGCTCTACCATCTCCGTGTTACTCGAAAGCACATCAATGTAATGCATGATCGCCCTCCCTCGATTACCGCAAGGGTATGCAGCTATATGATTGCGCGCAAGTCGTATCCAAAGGTTTGTGGTGTCAACACATAACCCAGTGCGGGAGGGCACCCGACCTGCAATTTTATTGTGAGCGTCTAAGCAATTTGGCGTGACGGACAGGGGAGCGCCGTAATTATATCCGGAATTAGGCTTCTGCCGATTAGCGCCTTCGACTGACGTCTACTTTCGGCTAGTTTCGTCACCAACCAGTCAAACGCGACCAGCGCCCCCAATCAATCCCGCATCACGCACGGCTTGATCGCTTCCGGCTCCGGGCGTGGCCCCACCGCCTTGAACGTCGCCATGTAGCCGCCCGCGGACGGCATGTCGGTCATCGCGACCTGGCGGTAGCCGACCGCCTCGAACTCGCACTTCAAGAGCGCGGGCGGCGTGCCGTGGTTCTTGGTCTGGCGGTTGGCGTCGACGACGACGACCAGGCCTTCGGGCTTGAGCGAGGGTCGCAGGCGCCAGAGGAATTCGTAGGGTTGTTCGATCTCGTGGTACATGTGGACCATGAGGACGCGATCGAAGCTGGCTGGCGGCAGCTTGGGGTCGGCGGGGGTGCCGAGGCGGACGGCGACGTTTTCGAGGTCTTCGCGGGCGACGCGTTCGGCCAAAGCATCGCGGACGCTGGCGACGATATCCTCGGCCAGTACGCGGCCGTGTTCGCCGACGCGCTGCGCGAGGCGGATGGTGTAATAGCCCTCGCCCGCCCCGATGTCGGCGACGGTCATGCCCTTGGCGATGCCGGCCTTGTTCATCACCTCCGACGCTTCGTTGAGGCGATCGCGCGCCTCTTCGTTCGACCAGCGGGCCGAGACGATATGCGCGACGGGGCGGTCGGCGACCGGGAACTGGCTGGGCGCGTCGTCGCGCTTCAGCAGCGGCTTGGACCCGTCGCATGCGGACGCGACGAGGCACAGCCCCGTGGCGACGGCGATGGCGCGGGCCCGGGGCCGGATCAATCCACGTCCTCCACGTCGACCTTCTCGCCCGTCACGCGCTGCGACAACGCGGCGGCCATGAACGGATCGAGCGCACCGTCGAGCACGTCGCCCGGCGCGGTGGAGGTGGCGCCGGTGCGCAGGTCCTTCACCAGCTGATACGGCTGGAGCACGTAACTGCGGATCTGGTGGCCCCAGCCGATGTCGGTCTTGGTGGCGTTTTCGGCGTTGGCGGCCTGTTCGCGCTTCTGCAGTTCCAGTTCGTACAGGCGCGCGCGCAGCTGGTTGTACGCCTCTGCCTTGTTCTTGTGCTGCGAACGCTGGTTCTGGCACTGCACGACGATGCCGGTCGGGATGTGCGTGATGCGCACCGCCGAATCGGTGGTGTTGATGTGCTGGCCACCGGCGCCCGACGCGCGGTACGTGTCGATGCGAAGGTCGCTTTCGTTGTAATCGACGACGATATTGTCGTCGATCACCGGATAGACCCAGACGCTGGAGAAGCTGGTGTGGCGGCGCGCGGCGCTGTCATACGGGCTGATGCGGACGAGGCGGTGGACGCCGCTTTCGGTCTTGGCATAGCCATAAGCGTTCTCGCCCTTCACGAGCAAAGTCGCGGACTTGATACCCGCCTGTTCGCCGGCGTGATAGTCGATCAGCTCGACCTTCATGCCGCGGCGTTCGGCCCAGCGCGTGTACATGCGCTGGAGCATGCCCGCCCAGTCCTGGCTCTCGGTGCCGCCGGCGCCCGAGTTGATTTCGATATAGGTGTCGTTGGCGTCGGCCTCGCCCGCGAGCAGCGCCTGGATCTTGTCGTGGTCGGCGCGTTCCGCCAGCGCCGCGAGCGCCTCGACGCCCTCCGCCTCCATCGCGGTGTCGCCCTCGGCCTCGGCCATTTCGATGAGTTCGACGGTGTCGTCCATCTCGGACTGGATGGCGCGGGTGGCGGTGATCGCCTCGTCCAGGCGGCGGCGTTCGCGCATAACCTCCTGCGCGGCCTTGGGGTCGTTCCACAGCGCCTGGTCCTCGACGCGCGCGTTCAGCTCGTCGAGGCGGCGCAGCGCGCGGTCCCAATCGAGGAACCGGCGCAGCAGCGCCAGCGCGTCATTGATACGGTCGACGTGGGACTGCGCTTCGGCGCGCATGAAACTTCTCCAAAACCAAACGTCATGCCAGCGAAGGCTGGCATCTCATGCGGCAAAGATGGTGCCCCACGAGGAAGATCCCAGCCTGCGCCGGGATGACGAACAGAATGTTCGCTAGTAGATTCCGCCTTCCCTTTGCAAGAAATCGCTGTCGCGCTGCGTGTTGGTGGCGCGTTGCGGGGCGGCGGCGGTGGCGGTGGCGGCGGGGGTGGGCCCGCGATGGATCGCGCGGCGCGGCTCGCTCTGCGGCTTGAACGCTTCCCAGATCACCGCCGCCTTGGGATCGGTGTCGGTCGGGAAGGTGCCGTAGACCGGGCGGCCGGTGGCGCGATCGATGCGGACCATGCGGATGCCGGCGGGGGCGCGGAAGGGGATCTTGTCGAGCCCCTCATAGGCCTTGACCGCGAATTCCTTGAAGATCGGCGCGGCGAAGGTGCCACCCTGCGCATAGCCGCCGAGGTTCGAGGGCGTGTCGTAGCCGACGTAGAGACCGCCGATGAACTGCGGCGTGCCGCCAACGAACCAGACGTCGGTCGGCCCGGTCGTCGTGCCGGTCTTGCCCATCATCGGCCGGTCGAGATCGCGCAGCACGACGGCGGTGCCGCGCTGGATGACGCCTTCGGTGATGTGGACCATCTGATAGGCGGTGAGCGGGTCGATCGCCTGGCGCGTGCGGTCGCCGGGGCGCGGCATCGGCTTGCCATTGTAGTCGGGCGCGTTGCAGCCGTCGCAGCCGCGCCAATTCTCCGGCCAGATGACCTTGCCGTGGCGATCCTGCACGAAGTCGATCAGCGTCGGCGCATGCGCGCGGCCCTGGTTGATGAGCGTCGCATAGGCGTTGACCATGCGGCTGACGGTGGTGACGCCCGCGCCCAGCGCATTGGCGAGATAGGGCTGGTAATCGCCGACGCCCATCCGCTTCATCACGTCGACGACGCGCGGCATGCCGGTGGTCGCGGCGGCGCGGACGGTCATCAGGTTGCGCGACTGTTCGATGCCCCAGCGCATCGTGTGCGGCCCCGCCCCGCGCGAATTGCCGAAGTTGCGGAAGCACTTCTGGCCCAGCCGCGCGCCCTGGTAGACGCAGAACGGGCCGTCGACGATGATGCTGGCGGGCGTCATGCCGTTTTCGAGCGCGGCGGAATAGACGATCGGCTTGATGGTCGATCCGGGCTGGCGCATCGCCTGCGTCGCGCGGTTGAACGCCTGCAAGCGGCTGTCGAACCCGCCCTGCATCGCGAGCACGCGGCCGGTCTGCGGTTCTTCGACGACGAAGCCGCCGCTGATCTTCGGCACCGAGCGGATGGCGTAGCCGCTACCTTGCGGCGCGACGGCGATGATGTCGCCGGCCTTCAGCGCGGCGAAGGCGGTGCCGCCCTTGCCCCGGACGGGCATCTGCGCCGCGCTGCGCGACAGCGTGCCGGTCTTGCCGTCGGCGAAGCCGATCTGCCACGCGTCACCGTCGCGCGCGATCACGATCGCGGCGCGCCAGTCCTTATAGTCGAGGCCGATGTTGGTGTTGAGCAAAGGCTGCAGCCAGCCGTCCGCATCGTCGAGGTCGACATGGCGCAGCGGGCCGGACCAGCCGCGCCCCGAATCGTAGCGGAGCAGGCCGTCGCGCAGCGCCTGCGCGGCCAGGTCCTGCAAGCGCGTATCGAGGCTGGTGCGCACCCACAGGCCGCCGGCATAGACGCTGAACGGTCCGTCGCGCTCGGTCTCGCCGAACTTGTCGATCAGCTGGCGGCGGACCTCTTCGACGAAATAGCCGCCGACGCGTTCGTATTTCGGCGTGCGGCGCAGGATGGTGCCGAGTGGTTCGGATACCGCCTGGTCGTGCTGGGCCTGCGTGATGAAGCCGTTCTTCAGCATCTCGCCCAGCACGTAATTGCGGCGCGCGAGCGCACGATCGGCGTGGCGGACAGGATCGTAGTTCGACGGGCCCTTGGGCAGGATGGCGAGATAGGCGAGCTGCGCGAGGTCGAGCTCGTTCAGCTCCTTGTCGAAATAGGCGTGGCTCGCCGCCTCGACGCCGAAGGCGTTCCGGCCGAGCGCGATCTGGTTGAGGTACAGTTCCAGGATCTGCGGCTTGGTGAGCGTGTCCTCGATCTTATAGGCGAGGATCGCTTCCTTGAACTTGCGGGTAGGCGAATATTCGTTGCCGATCAGCAGATTCTTGGCGACCTGTTGGGTGATGGTCGATCCGCCCTTGGCGCGGCGGCCGGTGCCGAACTTGCGCACGTAATCGATCACCGCGCCGCCGAGCCCCGGATAGTCGACGCCGTGATGTTCGAAGAAGGTCTTGTCCTCTGCCGCCAGGAAGGCGCGGACGAGCAGCGGCGGATATTCGGCGTAGCTCAGCTCGACGCGGCGTTCGCGGGCGTAGGACTGGATCGGCGCGCCGTCGGCGCCGCGGACGTTGGTGGGCAATGGCGGTTCGTAGCTGCGCAGCTGGTCGACCGAGGGCAATTGCCGCAGCACCGTCACCCACAGCACACCGTATCCGGCGACCGCCAGCACGGCGAGGATGGCAAGCCCCTTCACCCACCAGCGGCCCCAGGCGCGGCTGACGAGGCCACGCACGCCGCCGGCGTCGCGGGAGGCGGTGAATCGGCTGGTGCGGGGGGGATCGGACGCCATAGACTGGAGCGCGCATCTACACGGCTTTGGCCGCGCTTGCCAGCCTGTGGGCGGGCGGACTGGTGCGAAGGGGCACGAACCGATAGGCGGCGGCAATGCTGGTCGCGATCCTCCTCGTCCTGACATTGGGCTATCAGGCGCTGATCCTGTGGCGCGGGCAGCTGATGGCGGGGTGGCGGATCGGCTTTGCCGCGCGGCACCTGCGCTGGGCGTCGGGGCTGTGGCTGGGGTACGGCCTGCCGGCATTGCTGGGGCTGGCGGCGATCGGGGGATTGGGGGCGATCGGCGGCATGCCGCTTGCCTTCCTGCCGCTGGCGCAGACTCTCGGCCTGCCGCCGGGGGCTATTTCGGCGACGACGATCGCGCTGGGGCTGGCGGGCGGTAGCGCGCTGGGGCTGGCGCTGACGTGGTGGCGGGCGCGGCGCGGGCGCGGACCCTGGACGATCGGCGATGCCAGCGCGCTGCTGCCGCGGCGCGACGGCGATCTGTGGCCGGCGGCGGTGCTGGCGATATCGGCGGGGGTGACGGAGGAGCTGTTCTTCCGCCTGTGGTTGCCGCTGATCGTGACGCTGGCCTGCGGGTCGGGCGCGGTCGGGATGGGCGTGGGCACCGCCGCCTTTGCCGCCATGCACCGCTATCAGGGCTGGGCGGGGATGGCGGCGAACCTGATTGGCGGCGCGCTGCTCGCGGCGCTGTACCTGGGGACCGGCAGCCTGTGGGTGGCGATCGCGGTGCATGCGCTGGTCGACCTCAACGCGCTGGTGCTGCGGCCGTGGGTGGCGTCGCGGGTGCGGGCGGCGGATTGACGTCCCACTCCGTCACCCCGGCCGACGAGCCGGGGTCCCGCTGATCCCGACGCCGCGGAAGAAGCGGGACCCCGGGTCAAGCCCGGGATGACGGGGTCAGTTCTTCAGGCGCCAGCCGCTTTTGAAGATCCAGGCGATGATGGCGAGGCAGGCGATCAGGAAGCCCAATGTGACACCGAGGCTGAGCCCGATGTCGACGTCGCCCTTGCCGAAGAAGCTCCAGCGGAAGCCGCTGACCAGATAGACGACCGGGTTGAACAGGCTGACCGTCCGCCAGGGCTGGGGTAGCATGTCGATCGAATAGAAGCTGCCGCCGAGGAAGGTCAGCGGGGTGATCAGCAGCATTGGCACGAAGTTCAGTTGTTCGAAGCTCTTCGCCCAGATGCCGAGGATGAAGCCGAACAGGCTGAACGCGATCGCGGTGAGCAATAGGAACGCCACCACCGCGGCGGGATGATCGACGCGGATCGGCACGAAGAAGGCCGAGGTGACGAGGATGATGACGCCCAGCACCACCGATTTGGTCGCCGCCGCGCCGACATAGCCCAGCACCATCTCCATCGCCGAGACGGGGGCGGAGAGCAGTTCGAAGATCGTGCCGGTGAATTTGGGGAAATAGATGCCGATCGAGGCATTGCCGACGCTCTGCGTGAGCAGGCTGAGCATGATGAGCCCCGGCACGATGAAGCTGCCGTAGCCGACGCCGTCCACCGTCTGCATCCGGCTGCCGATCGCGCCGCCGAAGACGATGAAATAGAGGCTGGTGGTGAGCACCGGCGCGACGAGGCTCTGCCAGAGCGTACGCAATGCGCGGGCCATTTCGAAGCGATAGATCGCCCAGACGCCGTGGAGATTCATGCGCGGCCCGCCTTTCGGAAAGTCACAAAAGTCGCGCCGACGACGGTGTTTTGCGCGCTCATGCCCGCTCGCCCACCAGGTCGACGAAGATGTCCTCGAGGCTCGATTTCGAGGTTTCGAGGTCCTTGAACGCGATGTCGCGTGCGGAGAGTTCGCGCAGCAGCGAGGGGATGCCGGTATGTTCCTCGGTCGCGTCGAAGACGTAACGCAGCGTCTTGCCGTCGTTTTCGAGGCTGAGGTGCCAGCGGTCGAGGCCGTCGGGCACCGCCGACAGCGGTTCGACCAGAGCGAGGTCGAGTTCGCGCTTGCCGAGCTTCTTCATCAGCGCCGATTTCTCGTCGACCAGCAGCAGCTGCCCCTTGTTGATGACGCCGACGCGGTCGGCCATTTCCTCGGCCTCTTCGATGTAATGCGTCGTCAGGATGATGGTGACGCCGCGTTCGCGCAGGCCGTGCACCAGCTTCCACATGTCGCGGCGCAGCGCGACGTCGACGCCGGCGGTGGGTTCGTCGAGGAACAGGATTTCGGGTTCGTGCGCCAGCGCCTTGGCGATCAGCACGCGGCGCTTCATGCCGCCCGATAGCTCCATGATCTTGGCATCGCGCTTGTCCCACAGCGACAGGTCGCGGAGAATCTGTTCGATATAAGCGCTGTGGCCCGACCGGCCGAACAGCCGCCGCGAGAAGGTGACGGTGGCGAGCACGGTTTCGAACATGTCGACCGACAGTTCCTGCGGCACGAGACCGATGCGGCGGCGCGCGGCCTTGTAGTCGGCAATGGCGTCATGCCCGGCGACGTGGATCGTGCCGGTCGACGGCGTGACGATGCCGCAGATGATGCTGATCAGCGTCGTCTTGCCGGCGCCGTTGGGGCCGAGCAGCGCGAAGATTTCGCCCTTGTTGATCGTCAGGTCGACGCTGTGGAGTGCGGTGAAGCCGCCCTTATAGGTCTTGGACACGCCGGACACGGCGAGGATCGGTTCCGGCATCGTTGCGCCCCCTTTGCGGGGCGGGAGATAGGGTGCTCAAGCGGCTGGAAAAAGGGGGGCACCGATCCGTCTGCGATCGGCGCCCGTTCGTCATTCCGCTGCGAGGGGGATGTCCGCCATCGCGTCGCGGGCGCGGTCGGCGCTCATCACCCGGTTGCGACCCGCGGATTTGGCATCGTAGAGCGCGGCGTCGGCGGCGGCCATGAGCGCCGGGATCGTGCGGCCGTGCCGTTCCGACGTGGCGACGCCGAGCGATGCCGAAATCGGGAAATTATAGGCGCTCGACAGCTCGGCGATGCGGCTGCGGATCACCTCGGCACGGGCGACGGCGTGGTCGTGATCGCAATTGGGCAGGACGACGACGAGTTCCTCGCCGCCATAGCGACAGGCGACGTCGGTCTTGCGCAGCCCGACCAGCAGCAGCGGGCCGACGTCGCGCAAGATATTGTCGCCGACGGCGTGCCCGTGTTCGTCGTTGATGCTCTTGAAGTGATCGAGATCGATCATGATGATCGACGAAGCGGGCGCGGCGGGGCCGTTTCCGTCGAACAGCCGTTCGAGCGCGTCCTCCATGTAGCGGCGATTGTAGAGGCCGGTCAGCCCGTCGCGCAGCGCCTGGGTACGCAGGCGTTCGCGCAGCGCGATGTTCGACAGCGCGAGCGACATGCCATCGGCGAGCGCGGTGGCGACGAGGCGCAGTTCGCCGGTGTCGGCGGATTCGCCTTCCGGGGCGACCATCACCAGCATGCCGAGGATGTTGCCGCGCGCGATCATCGGCACTTCGATCGAGGCCGACGCGCCGTGGTGCGCATGCATGCAGCGCAGCGACTGGTCGCCATCGCCGTTGACGTGCGGCTTTCCCCGCTTCAGCGCCCAGCATTCGTTGGGCGTGATCGTCATCGGCAACAGCTGGTCGGCGCGCGCATCGCCCCATTGGGTGGACAAATGCAGCCGGTCGCCCGAATTGTTGAAGACGTACAGCGCGCCTAGCACGCTCGGCGCGAGCTGCGACGCGGTCGCCGACAGGATCAGGTTCGCGTCGCGATGATCCTCCGCCGCCTGCAGCATGTCGTGCATGCCGAACAGCAGCTCCAGCCGACGCCGGGTTGCCGCTTCGCTGGTCATCGCATCCAGGCGGCCGCGCGATTCGGCGATCACGCGGCGGTAGGACCGGCCGATCGCCAGCGCGAGCAGGATCACCGACGCGATCTGGAACCAGAACAACAGGTTGAAGATCATCCAGATGCGCTGCGATGCGGCCGCGGCATCCGCCCGGCTGCGATCGATCGCCCGCCCGACCGATGCCTGCACTTCCTCCATCGCCCGTTCGGCGGCGGGCAGCGTGAGGATGCCGACGGCGCGCGCGTCATCGTGCGTTTCATAGGCGGCGACGGTGCGGCGCCACCCCTGCACCAGCGTCTGGATTTCGCCGTGGATGCCCGGATCGAGCGCATAGCTGCGCTGATCGATGCGCAGGCGCGGCACGATCGTTTCGACGTCGCGCAGCGAGGTGTAGAATTGCGCGATCGCCTTGCCGTCGTGGCGGACGCCCGCGACGTTGTGGAGCGCATCCTCGGCGTTGGACAAAGCACGCGACAGATCGGCGAGCGCCGCGGCATGCGTGTCGAACCGGGTCCGCTGTTCGCGGCTGGCGTGGATCAGGGCGTAGGCGGTCAGCTGCGCGAGAACGATCGCGAGCGTCGCCAGCAGGATCGTTCGCGGTGCCGAGAACCGCCGGGATAGCGACCGGTCGAAATGCAAACGCTTGAAGACCGTCATGAAATGTCCTTTCGACAGGACTAGCATTCCGGACTTTGACAAAGTGCTAATGCGACGGCCGGTCCGCCTACCGCGCCCGTGCCGCCTGGATCGCCTTTTCGATTTCCTCGATCGGCAGGGCGCCGGACAGGATGCGGTCGCCGACCACCCAGCTGGGGGTGCCGTTCATGCCGAGCTTGACCGCGGTCTGCATGTTCTTGGCGATTTCGGCGGTGATGACGGGGCTTTGCAGGCCCGACAGGCTGACGCCCGCCTTCGTCGCTGCCGCTTGGATCGAGGCGTCGCTGACCGGCCCGCCGGCGTAGAGCGCGTCGTGGAAGGCCTGGAACTTGCCCTGCTGCGCGGCGAGCAGGCTGGCGCGGGCGGCGACGCGGCTTTCGTCGGACAGGATGGGCAGGTCGCGATAGACGACACGCAGCTTGGGGTCGCGCTTGATGAGGTCGGCGATCATCGGCAGCGAGGCGCGGCAATAGCCGCAATTATAGTCGAAATATTCGACCAGCGTGACGTCGCCCTTGGGATTGCCCGCCCAGGCGCTGCCGAACGGGGTTTCGATGTCGCGGCGGTTGGCGGCAACGGCCTGGCCCGATTGCTGGTCCTGCAGCTTCTGCATCGCCTGCGGGATAATCTCGGGATGGCTGAGCACGTAATCGTGGACGACGCGCTCGATCCGCGCCTGGTCGGGGCCGCCCGGCGAGGCGAAGCGATCGTAGCTCCAGACGGCGCCGGCGCCGATCACGGCACCAAGAGCCGCGATCAGCGGGAAAGTGTATCGGGTCATCTCTTCTTATATTTCTTGGGGTTGTCGTCCATGTCGTTCTGCGCGGCCATGGCGATGTCCTGCGCCCGAATCCAGTCGGGCGTGTTCTTCGGAATATTGGCGAGCGCGTAACGCGCGCTTTGCGCGGCGGTGCGCATGTCGCCGTCCATGCTGGCGCGCTCCGCGGTGGCGAGCGCGGCGCGCGCGGTGTCGCCGGTCAGTTCGTAGGCGGTGCCGAGCTGATACCAGGCGAAGGGGTTCTGATCGTCGCGGCCCGTGGCGACGCGCAGCACGCGGATCGCCTCGGGATAATGCGTCTTGTCTTCCGTCGCGATCAGCGCGTGGCCGAAGGTGGTGGCGATCAGCGGGTTGTTGCGTGACCCTTCGGTCGCGGCGCGCAGGGGCGCGATGGCGTCGGCGGGCTTGCCGGCTTCGAGCAGGATCTGGCCGCGGATTTCCTGGAAATAAGGGTCGTCGGGCTTGGCCTTGATCAGCGCCAGCGATTCCGCGTCGGCTTTGTCGGGATAGCCGGCCTTATGATAGGCATAGGCGCGCGCGTAATGCGCATAGATGCTGGTGTCGGTGTCGGGGAAGTCGCGCAGCGTCCGCTCGGGCGGCATGACATAGCCTTCGAGCTTCGCCTTGACGCGGCGGAAGCGTTCCTCGAGCGCCGGATCGGACGGCGTGTTCCACGACGGCGCGGCAGTGAGCACGGCGGTCAGATTGGCGATGCGCTCGCCCGACAGCGGGTGGGTCTGCATGAACGGATCGATATTCTCGACGCCGTACCGATATTCCTGCTGCTGCAACGTCTTGAAGAAGGTGAGCATCCCCTTCCCCGTGATCCCGGCGGTGTTGAGGAAGCGCGCGCCGGCGGCGTCGGCGGAGGATTCCTGCGTCCGGCTGAACGAGAGGTACTTGCCCATGCCGGCCTGCTGGCCGAGCGCCATCAGCCCCGCCCCCGCCTCGCCCGCGCCAGCCGCGACGGCGGCGAGGCCGAGGACCATCGACAGAAGCGTGATGTGCATCGCGGGCTTGATGCCGGCATCGGCGAGGACGACGTGCCCGTCGGCGATATGCCCGAGTTCGTGCGCGATGACGCCCTGCACCTGATTGGCGCTGGTCGCCGCCTGGAGCAGGCCCGAATGGACGTAGACGGTCTGGCCGCCCGCGACGAAGGCGTTGATCGAATCGTCGTTGATCAGGACGACCTTGACGTCGCGCGGCGACAGGCCCGCCGCCTTGACCAGCGGCGTGGACATGTCGGCGAACATCGCCTCCGTCTCGGCATCGCGCAGGATCGACTGGGCATAGGCCGGCTGGGCGGCCAGCAGCACGCTGGCGGCGGCGGCGATGACGAGGCGCTTCAGGGCAGGCACGCGAGCGATCATAGGCGGGCCGGGCGGCGGGGTCACGGGCAAACGACGGACGCTGGCGAGCATGCGACGGGTGGTTAGCGGCGGGCGGGTGAACGGGGGGTGAGCGGGGGTTCGGCTCACGCGAAGCCGCGAAGACGCGAAGAAGAAGAGGGGTGCGCGCAGAGGCGCGGAGGACGCGGAGGGGGCGCGGGTGCGGCGGCGTTGCTCGCTATTGTCTTGGAGGGTGCGGGCGCGCTGTCGCGCGATATCGGCTCTGCGTCCTCTGCGCCTCTGCGCGGGGAGCCGTCCCCAGGCGCGCCGTTCGCCCTGAGCCTGTCGAAGGGCGGCTGTCCACACGCATGGGCGGTGCGCGGGGCGATCGGCCCTTCGACAGGCTCAGGGCGAACGGAGGAGGGAGACGGGTCCCTCCCCCCTGCCCTTTTATGCCGTGCGGTGCTCGCCCTTGACCCAGCGGACGGTGCCGGTGGAGGCGCGCATGACGACGCTTTCGGTGGTCATCTTGCCCTTGCGGCGCTTGACGCCTTCGAGCAGCGAACCGTCGGTGACGCCGGTCGCGGCGAAGATGCAGTCGCCCTTGGCCAGTTCCTCGAGGTCGTACTGCTTGTCGAGGTCGGCGATGCCCCATTTGCGGGCGCGGGCGCGTTCGTCGTCGTTGCGGAACAGCAGCCGGCCCTTGAATTGGCCCCCGACGCAGCGCAGCGCGGCGCAGGCGAGGACGCCTTCCGGCGCGCCGCCCGAGCCCATGTAGACGTCGATGGTCGTGTCGGGATCGGCGGTGGCGATGACGCCCGCGACGTCGCCGTCGCCGATCAGCATCACGCCGACGCCCAAGGACCGCAGCTCGGCGATCAGCGCTTCGTGGCGCGGGCGGTCGAGGACGCAGGCGATGATCTCATTGGGGGCGACGCCCTTGGCCGCGGCGATCGCCTTGATATTCTCGGTCGGCGTCTTGTCGAGGTCGATGACGCCGGCGGGCAGGCCCGGGCCGACTGCGATCTTATCCATGTACACGTCGGGCGCGTTGAGCAGGCCGCCCGCTTCGGCGATGGCGAGCACCGCGAGACTGTTCGGACCGGCTTTGGCGCAGATCGTCGTGCCTTCCAGCGGATCGAGCGCGATATCGATCGCCGGGCCGTTGCCGCTGCCGACCTTTTCCCCGATGAACAGCATCGGCGCCTCGTCACGCTCGCCCTCGCCGATCACGACGGTGCCGTCGATGTCGAGTTCGTTGAGCGCGGCGCGCATCGCCTCGACCGCCGCGGCATCCGCCGCCTTTTCGTCGCCGCGCCCGGTCAGCGTCGAGGCGGCGATGGCCGCCGCTTCGGTGACACGCACCATTTCGAGGACGAGAACCCGGTCGAGGAGCGTGCTGGCGTCGGACATGGGAGCCTTCCGTTTAACGTGTATAACGGGCCTGATAGACGCTGGCGGGGCGGGGTACAACGCTGATTCGACCGGGGGGTGGCGGTGCGCCCGGTCATTCGGAACCGCGGCACTCGGAACCATCGTCACCCCGGCCTTGAGCCGGGGTGACGATGGGGGTTGGGTGGAAACTCAGTCGCGCAACAGGTCGTTGATGCTGGTCTTGCTGCGCGTCTGGGCGTCGACGCGCTTGACGATGACGGCGCAGTAGAGGGACGGTTTCCCGTCACCGCCGCCCATCGAGCCGGGGACGACGACCGCATAGGGCGGCACTTCGCCCTTGAAGACTTCGCCCGTCTCGCGGTCGACGATCTTGGTCGAGGCGCCGAGATAGACGCCCATCGACAGTACCGCGCCTTCGCCGACGCGGACGCCCTCGGCAACTTCGGCGCGGGCGCCGATGAAGGCGCCGTCGCCGATGATGACGGGGTCGGCCTGAAGCGGTTCGAGCACGCCGCCGATGCCGGCGCCACCCGACAGGTGGACGTTCTTGCCGATCTGCGCGCAGCTGCCGACGGTCGCCCAGGTGTCGACCATCGTGCCTTCGCCGACATAGGCGCCGATGTTGACGAAGCTCGGCATCAGGATCGCACCGGGGGCGACATAGGCGCCGCGGCGCACGACGCTGCCGGGGACGGCCCGGAAGCCGGCGGCGCGGAATTCCGCCTCGCTCCAGCCCGAGAACTTGCTCGGCACCTTGTCGAACCAATGGCCGGCGCCGGGGCCGTTATCGATCAAGCTGTTGTCGTTGAGGCGGAACGAGAGCAGCACCGCCTTCTTGAGCCACTGATTGACGCGCCAGCCGCCATTGCCGTCCGGTTCGGCGACGCGCGCTTTGCCCGCGTCGAGCAGTGCGAGGGCGCTGTCGACCGCATTGCGGACCTCGCCCATCGTGCCGAAGCCCAGATCGGCGCGGGCCTCCCACGCGGAATCGATGATGGGCTGAAGATCCTGGCTCATGATGCCTCCATGACATGTTGCAGCCACGGCGCGAGGTCGTGGACGGTGAAATCGATATGGTCGCGCGCGTCCTCCGGCCCCTGTTCGGAGCCGTTGTCGATCCAGACCGTGGTCATGCCGATCGCCTTGGCGGGCGTGAGGTTGCGCGCCATGTCTTCGAAGAAGATCGCGCGGGTGGGATCGATCGCGAAGGCGGCGCAGAGGCCGGCATAGGCCGAGGCGTGCGGCTTGGGCACGAGGTCCATCGCGTGAATGTCGTGCACCGCCTCGAACGCGTCGCCGAGGCCCAGGCGGTCGAGGACGCGCAGCGCATAGGGCTTGTCGCCGTTGGTGAAGACGAGCTTGCGGCCCGGCAGTTGCGCGATCGCGGCGGCGAGCGGGGCGTCGGCCTCCAGCACGTCCATCTCGATCGCATGAACGTCGGCGAGGAAGTCGTGCGGATCGACGTGGTGTTCCGCCATCAGCCCGGTCAGCGTCGTGCCGTGGCGGTGGAAATAGTCCTTCTGGAGCCGGCGCGCCTCGTCCCACGGCAGCTCGAGCAGGCGCGCGACATAATCGGTCATCCGCTGGTCGATCTGCGCGAACAGGTTCGCGCGCGCCGGATAGAGCGTGTTGTCCAGATCGAAGATCCAGGTGTCGATATGGGCGAGCGCGGGCAGCATCGCCGCGCGTCTAGGCGGGGCGGCGGCCCTGCACAAGCAAGGGCGGCGTGCTTTGGCTTGGGGCGGGACAAGCCACTCTATGATTGCGAGCGATCACTCGCATAACCATATTCGTGGCATGACACGCTTTTCCCTGCTCGATCTGGTGCCCGTCGTCGAAGGCGGCACCGTCTCGCAATCGCTCAGCCGTGCCGCCGACCTGGCGCGCCACGCCGAGACGCTGGGCTTCCAGCGCTATTGGGTGGCGGAGCATCATGGCATGCGCGGCATCGCCAGCGCGGCGACCGCGGTGGTGATCGGCCATGTCGCCGCCGCGACGAAGACGATCCGCGTCGGTGCGGGTGGGATCATGCTGCCCAACCATGCGCCGCTGATCATCGCCGAACAGTTCGGGACGCTCGACGCGCTGTTCCCGGGGCGAATCGACCTGGGTCTCGGCCGCGCGCCGGGATCGGACCAGCGCGTCGCGCAGGCGATGCGGCGGACGCTGGACAGCGACCCCAATGCCTTCCCGCGCGACGTGATGGAATTGCAGAGCTATTTTGCGGACGACGGGCGCACGGGAATCGCGGCGACACCCGGCGCGGGCGCGAACGTGCCGTTGTGGATTTTGGGGTCGAGCACCTTCGGGGCACAGCTCGCGGCGGCGTTGGGGCTGCCCTATGCCTTCGCCTCGCACTTCGCGCCCGACGCGCTGGATGCGGCGCTGGCGATCTATCGGCGCGATTTCCGCCCGTCGGCGCAGCTCGATCGGCCGTATGCGATGGCGGGGTTCAACGTCTTCGCGGCCGACACCGACGAAGAGGCCGAACTGCTGGCGAGTTCGCAGCAACAGTCGTTCGTCGCGTTGCGCACCGGCAATCCGCGCCAGCTGCCGCCGCCGGTCGCGGGCTATCGCGCCTCACTGGGGCCGCAGGGATCGGGGATCCTCGACCATGTGCTGCAATGTTCGGCGGTGGGATCGCCCGAGACGGTGGCGCGCCAGACCGCGGCGTTCCTTGAGCGGACCGGTGTCGACGAGGTGATGGTGGCGAGCGCGATCTACGACCACGAGGCGCGCAAGCGGAGCCTCGCGATCACCGCCGAGGTGTTGAGCGGGCTGGCGGTGCCTGCCTGACGCGCGCATGATGCGCGGCGCGGGCGAGCAGCGCGTCGAGGTCTTCGCGCGCGATGTCGAACGTCTCGTGCATCTCGGCGAGTGCCGCGTCGATGTCGCCATCGGTGAAGGGGGACGCTGGCACCGGCGCGACCCGGTGCGGATAGGCGTGGCCGGATATGCGGTGGAAGGCGAGGCCCGCGAGGACAAGCAGCGCCGAATCGAGCGCGACCGGCGATAGCGGAAACCACAGGCTGGCCGGCGTGTGGGCGGCGGTCAGCAGCACGACGCTTAAGGCCACCGCGCCGCCGGGCGGATGCAGGCAGCGCGCCAGCGACATGACGACGATCGCGCCGCCGACCGCGATTGCGGCCGCGAGCGCCGCGTGCGGTACGAGCGCGACCACCAGCAGCGCCCATAGGCCCGAAACGCTGTTGCCGCCGATCACCGACCAGGGCTGCGCGAGGGGGCTGGCGGGAACTGCGAACACGAGCACCGCGCTCGCGCCGATCGGGGCGACGAGCAGGGGCGAAATGCCCGCGTGGGTGGCGAGCGCGGCGATCAGGCCGGTGAACAGGATGCCGCAGGCGGCGCCAAGGCCGGCGCGGAGGCGGTCACCGAACTGGGCGCCGGCAAGGATCGGGCGGAAAGCGGGCATGGCGCGCGTTAGCGGTGGAGGTGTGGCGGCGGCAATCCTTTCCCCTTCTGTCCGTCACCCCGGACTTGTTCCGAGGTCCACTGGGCCGCTGGGGGGAGGCAAGAGGCTCGAGCGCCCCCCTCGCCGCAGAGTGGACCCCGGAACGAGTCCGGGGTGACGGGGGGATTGGGGCGGCGGTGCCGTGCCTCAGTTGGCGGCGGGTAGGCGCAACCGTACGAGCAACCCGCCGAGGTCCTCGCTTTCCTCCAGCGCGACGGTGCCGCCGTAGATTTCGGCGACGTCGCGGACGATCGCGAGGCCCAGCCCAGTGCCGGGCTTGCCCGTATCTAGGCGGACGCCGCGGTCGAAGATGCGGATGCGGTCTTCCTCGGGGATGCCGACGCCGTCGTCCTCGATCATCAGTTCGACGAAGCCCGCCTGCCCCGTCACCGTCACGAAGACGCTGCCGCCGCCGTACTTCGCCGCATTCTCCACCAAATTGCCGAGCATTTCGTCGAGGTCCTGCCGTTCGACATGGACCTGCAGATCCTTGGGCCCGGTGATGTCGATGCGGACGTGGCGGTACAGCCGTGCCACCGCGCGCTCGACCGATTCGAGGCTGGGCCAGACGTCGGCACGGCTGTGCGCGGAGCCGCGGCGGCCGACCGCCCGGGCGCGGGCGAGATGGTGGTCGACCTGGCGCCGCATCGTCCGTGCTTCGCGGATCACCGTGTCGGCGAGGTCTTCCGACTGGGCGGTCGCGGCGTTCATGATGACGGTCAGCGGCGTTTTCAGCGCATGGGCGAGGTTGCCGGCGTGGCGGCGTGCCTCCTCGGCCTGGCGTTCGTTATGTTCGATGAGCGCGTTCAGCTCCTCGACCATCGGCGCGACCTCGTCGGGCATGGCGGTGTCGATGCGGTTCGACTGGCCGGCACGCATGCGCGCGATCTCTTCGCGCACGCGGCGCAGCGGCCACAGCCCGTAGGAGGTCTGGAGCCACGCCAGCACGACGAGGCCCAGCCCGAGCAGCGCGAAGCTGCGTACCAACGTCCGCCGCAGCACGGTGATCTGCGCATCGAGCGCCGCACGGCTTTGTGCGACCTGGAAGCGCCAATGGATCGGAGAGCCGGGCAGCTGCGCGTCGCGCTCGACGATCCGCAGCTTTTCATCACGGAACTGACGGCTGTCGTAGATATGGACGTTGCGGTCATCATGGGTGGCGCCAAATTGCAGTCGGCGATCCCACAGCGAGCGCGAGGGGAAGACCGTGTCGCTGCTGCCCCGCGCCCCTGGCGCAGACACCTGCCAGTACAGGCCTGAATAGGGCTCGACAAATCGCGGATCGGTCGCGGCGTCGCGGCCGAACAGCACCTCGCCATCGGGTCCGATCTCCGACGAGGCGAGCAGCGAGCGCAGCACATATTGCAGCTGGTCGTCGAAGTTGCGCGTGACGGCGGAAACCAGCACGCGGTCGAGCGCAAAGCCGCCGCCGACGAGCAGCAGCCCGATCCACGCGGCCGCGATCAGGATCATGCGGCGCGACAGCGATCCGGTGGTCTTCGCCCGCTTGCTGGGCGGCGATTCGGCGAGCGGGGGGGTGTCCATAGACGTCTTCACGAAACCGTTCGCCCTGAGCCTGTCGAAGGGCAGTGAGACTCACCGTGCTTCGACAGGCTCAGCACGAACGGGGTGTAAGCGGCGCCGGTCAGGCGTCGGGGTCTTCGAGGCTGTAGCCGAGACCGCGGATCGTGGTGATGACGTCCTGGCCCAGCTTCTTGCGGATGCGCGTCACGAACACTTCGATCGTGTTCGAATCGCGGTCGAAATCCTGATCGTAGATATGTTCGATCAGCTCGGTGCGGCTGACCACCTTGCCCTTGTGATGGAGCAGGTAGCTGAGCAGCTTATATTCCTGCGCGGTCAGCTTCACCGGCTCGCCGGCCTTGGTCACCTTGCCCGAACGGGTGTCGAGGCGGACGTCGCCGGCGGTGAGTTCGCTCGACGCATTGCCCGACGCGCGGCGGATCAGCGCGCGCAGGCGGGCGATCAGTTCCTCGGTCTGGAACGGCTTGGCGACGTAATCGTCGGCGCCGGCGTCGAGCCCCGCCACCTTGTCCGACCAGCTGTCGCGCGCGGTGAGGACGAGAACGGGCATCGTCTTGCCTTCCTTGCGCCAGCGGTCGAGCACGGTCAGGCCGTCGATCTCGGGCAGGCCGAGGTCGAGGACGATCGCGTCGTAATTCTCGGTGGAGCCGAGGAAATGCCCCTCTTCGCCATCGGTGGCGAGATCGATGGCATAGCCCGCGCCTTCGAGCGTGTTCTTGAGCTGTGTCCCGAGATTCGGCTCGTCCTCGACGATCAGAACGCGCATGTCAGTCCCTCTTTATCTTCCGGTCCGGCCGATGATCTGGCCCGAGCGGCCATCGACATCGACCCATACCACGACGCCATCGCGCATGAACTTGAGCGTGTAAACCGAGCTGCCGAAATCGAGGTCGAAGCCCAGATATTCATAGCCCTTCATCGTCGGGATCACCCGCGCCTCGATCGCGCGCGGCGACAGCATCTCGCCCTTGCGGCGGGCGTCATAGGCGCGTTCCTGGTCGCTGCGACGCTGGTCAGGCGCCTGCGCGAACGCGGGCACCGGCGCGGCCAGGGCAAGGAGCAACACGGGCAGAACCATCTTCATGACGCCTTGCATAAGCGGGAGGCATTGAACACCCTGTGAATGACACGGTTGCATACCATTCAGGCACAGCCACTCGCCACGCTTGCCGGGACACGCGCCGCCGCCTACCTGCGGGCGCATCATGGCTGCCCCCATTCTCGCTTACGAAGACCTTGGCGTTATCCAGGGCCACGGCTGGCTGTTCCGCCACCTCGACATCCATATCGGCGCACGCGACCGGCTGGCGCTGATCGGGCGCAACGGCGCGGGCAAGACGACGCTGCTGAAGCTGATCGCCGGCGCGATCGACGCCGACGAGGGGCGGCGCGTGATCGTACCGGGCACGCGCGTGGTGCTGCTGGAGCAGGAGCCGAGCCTGGCGGGCTGCGCCACCCTGGCCGACTACGTGCTTCGCGGGGACGATGCGCCCCTGCCCCATGAGGCGGAGGCGATCGCCGACCAATTGGGTATCGACCTTGGCCGAGAGGCGGCGTCCGCGTCGGGTGGCGAGCGGCGGCGCGCGGCGATCGTGCGCGCGCTGGCGCAGGACCCCGACGTGCTGCTGCTCGACGAGCCGACCAACCACCTCGATATCGCCGCGATCGACTGGCTGGAGGACTGGCTGGGCCGGTTCAAGGGCGCGTTCGTCGTCATCAGCCACGACCGCACCTTCCTGACGCGCCTGACCAGGCAGACCTTGTGGATGGATCGCGGGTCGATCCGCCGCGCCGAAATCGGCTTCGGCGGGTTCGAGGCATGGACCGAGCAGGTCTATGCCGAGGAAGAGCGCAACGCGCAGCGGCTCGATGCCAAGCTGAAGATCGAGGAGCATTGGCTGCAGCGCGGCGTCACCGGGCGGCGGCGGCGCAACCAGGGGCGGCTTGCGAAGCTGAAGGAGATGCGCGCCGAACGCGCGGCGATGATCGGGCCGCAGGGGGCGGCGAACCTCGCGACGGCGGCGGACGACAGCAAGACCAAGGTCGTGATCGACGTGAAGCATGCGTCGAAAAGCTTCGGTGAGCGTGCGATCATCAAGGACCTCACCCTGCGAGTCACGCGCGGCGACCGGATCGGCATCGTCGGGCGCAATGGGGCGGGCAAGACGACGCTCCTGAAGCTGCTGACCGGCGAGATGGCGCCAGACGAGGGCGAGGTGAAGCTTGCCAAGACGCTGGACGGCATCGTCATCGACCAGCAGCGCAGCCTGATGGCGCCGACCAAGACGGTGCGCGAGGTGCTGGCCGACGGTGGCGACTGGATCGACGTGCTGGGCGTGCGCAAGCACATCCACGGCTATCTGAAGGAGTTCCTGTTCGATCCGTCGCTGGCGGAGGCAAAGGTCGGGACGCTGTCGGGCGGCGAGCGGTCGCGCCTGCTGCTGGCGCGCGAGTTTGCGCGTGAATCGAACCTGTTGGTGCTCGACGAGCCGACCAACGACCTCGACCTCGAAACGCTCGACCTGTTGCAGGAGGTGATCGCCGATTATGCGGGGACGGTGCTGATCGTCAGCCACGATCGCGACTTCCTGGACCGCACAGTGACGGTGACGCTGGGGCTCGACGGATCGGGGACGGTCGACGTGGTCGCGGGTGGATATGAGGATTGGGAGCGGCAGCGGAAGACGCCGGTGGCGGCGGCGAAGAAGGCCGCGCCCAAGCCGGTCGCGGCCGCGCCGGTGCAGGCGAAGACGAAGCTCAGCTACAAGGACCAGCGCGATTACGACCAGCTCCCCGCGCGGATCGAGGCGCTGGATGCGGCGATCGCACGCGACGAGGCGGCGATGGCGGACCCGGCGCTCTACACGCGCGATCCCAAGCGCTTCGCTGCACTGAGCGCGGCGATCGAGGCGGCGCGGGCCGAGAAGGACACGGCGGAGATGCGCTGGCTGGAACTGGCGGAGCAGGTCGAGGGGATGGGGTGAGCGCGCTGCCGGCGACAGGTGAGGGTAGGTGCGGGACGGCTGGTGGCAGTCGGTGACCGTTCCGCACCCACCCTCACCCTTCCCACCGCTAACGCGGCGGGCCCCTTCCCTCTCCCAGAGGGAGAGGGCGATACAGGCTGCGCCCCAGACGCGCCGACGCAGTTGCAGGAGCCGCAGCGGTAGCGGTTCTGGATTCCCGCCTTCGCGGGAATGACGGTTTTTATGAAAGGCGGCCTCTCCTCTTTCGTCATCCCGGCGGAGGCCGGGATCCATGGGTGCGGGCGGCTTGTGGGTCGCGTGCCCTCGCCTGCGTCACCGTGTCCGTGGATCCCGGCGTTCGCCGGGATGACGAAGGGCAGGGGCGTCGGTCTTCGGATTAAGGCAGGCTCCGCCCCAGGCGGCCGGCGACTTCGGTGACATATTGCCATGCCACGCGGCCCGAGCGGCTGCCGCGGCGGGTGGCCCAGTTGATCGCCTCGGCCGCGTCGAAGGGCAGGTCGTAACGGGCGGCGTAGCCGGCGACGATCGCGCAATAGCCGTCCTGGTCGAGCGCGTGGAAGCCGAGGCTGAGGCCGAAGCGGTCGGCGAGCGCGAGCTGGTCGTCGATGCTGTCGCGCGGGTTGATCGCGCTGCTCTGCTCCTCGATGTCACGCGGCATCAGGTGGCGGCGGTTGGCGGTCACCAGCAGGCGGACGTTGGCCGGGCGCGCCTCTGCGCCGCCTTCGAGCAGCGAGCGCAGGATGCGGCCTTCCGCAGGCGCTTCGACGCCGAGGTCGTCGAGGAACAGCGCGAAGGCGCGGGGGACGCTGGCGAGGCGGGCGAAGAGTTGCGGCAGCGTGTCGAGCGCCGCGACCTCGACCAGCGCGATGCCGCCGCCCTCGGCCTGCACCGCGCCGACCGCGGCCTTCACCAACGCCGACTTGCCGGTGCCGCGCGCGCCCCACAGCAGCACGTCCTGCGCCGCGGCGCCGGCCGCGAGGCGGCGTAAATTCTCGATCAGCGCGGACTTCTGCTTGTCGATACCGACCAGCAATTCGGGCGGCAGCGGCGCGAAAGCGCGGGCGGCGACCAGCACGTCGCCTCGCCAGACATACGCGGGGTGCGCGGCGGGGTCGGCGCCCGGCGGCGGCGGGGGCGACAGGCGGTCGAGGGCCGCGGCGATACGCAGCAGCGGGTCGGTGGCGGGATCGGCCATGGCGTGCGTCATGGCGTGGCCGGCCGCCGCGCGCAAGCGATCAGCGGGCGAGCGCTCGGGCATGTGCGGCGAGGCGCGGGTCGCCGGGGGCGAGCGCCAGCGCCTTGGCCGCGAGCTGGCGCGCGCCGGCAAGGTCGCCGTCCGCGGCAAGGGCGAGCGCATAGGCGTCGCACACGCCGGGGTTCATCGGCGACAGCGCATAGGCCGCGCGGGCGTAGCGGCGGGCGACGGCGCCGTCGTCGGTGGCGGCATAGCCGCGCGCGAGATCGGCGAGCAGCGCGGCGTCGCGGTTGCCGGCGATGCGGCGCACCGCTTCCAGCGTCTCGATACCGGCATCGGCTTCGCCAGTCTCGATCTGAAGGCGGCCGCGCAGGCCTTGCGCGGTCAGGTTCTGAGGATTCTGTTCGAGGAACAGCGACAGCGCCGCCGCCGCCTGTTCGGGGCGGCCCGCGCGACCCCAGGCGTCGACCAGCCGCAGCATCGTCGCCTCGTCGAACGACAGGCTGGCGGCGCGGGCATAAACGGGCGCGGCCTCGGCATAGCGGCCCGCGGCGGCGAGCGTATCGCCGAGCGCGAGCTGGGCGGGCGGCGCGCCGGGGCTTTGCGCGACCAGCACGCGCGCCTGGGCGATGGCGCCCGCGGTGTCGCCGGCGGAGAGCTGGCCGCGGATCACCTCGATCAGCGCATGCGGCTCGCCGGGATCGCCCGCAGCTGCGGCGCGCAGCGTGCCAACGGTGTCGTCGCTGGCGAAGCCGCCCGCGCTGTCGGTGGCGCCGCGGGCCGCGCGGTCGAGCAATTGCCCGGCGGTCAGGCGATCGCTGCGCGCTTCATAGGCGCGGGCGGCGAGCGTCAGCGTATAGGCGTCGGCGTCGCGGCGCTGAATTGCCGGGCCCAGCCAGTCAAGCGCGCCAGCGGGATCGCCCGCGCGCAGCATCGCGCCGCCGAGCAGGCGGCGGACGACCAGATTGGCAGGCTGCGCCTCGGCGAGCCGGCGCCAAGTGCCGGTCGCGCCCTCGTACCGGCCGGCCTGGAGATCGGCGCCACCGTCGAGCAGCATCGCCCCCGGCGTGGCGGCGAGCGCGCCGCCGGCATGGTAGAGCATCGCGCGGGCGAGGCCCGGTTTGCCCGCGCGTGCGGCGAGCACGGCTTGCAGATACAGCGCCTGCGGATGGCCCGGCCGGGCGGCGAGCGCCGCGCGGGCGGCATCGAGCAGGTCGGCGTTGTGCCCCAGCTCGCCCAGCGTCGCGGCATAGCCGATCAGCGCGGGCGTATAATAAGCATCGCGCTGCAACGCCGCTTCGAACCAGGGCAATGCGGCGGTGAGGCCGTAGCGGGTGCGCACCACCTCCGCCTGCAAGGTCAGCGGGCCGGGATCGCCGGGGGCGAGCCGCACCGCGCGCGCCGCCGCCTGCGTGGCGCCGGTGAGTTCGCCGGCATCGAGGCGGATGCGGCCGAAGTCCATCACCGCCAGCACGTCATCGGGGTGCGCGGCGATCCAGTCGGTCAGCAGTCGCGCGCCTTCACCGGCATCGCCGCCGAGCGCGGTGGCGCGCGCCCGCGCGCGGACCGCGTCGCCATCGTTCGCCACGGCCTGGTCGGCGCGGTCGAGCGCACCCTGCGGATCGCCCTGCAACAGCCGCGCCTGCGCTTGCAGGCCGGCGAGCGCCGCCGCCGGTTCGCCGAGCTTGCCGGCGCGCGCCAATGTGCCCTCCGCCGCGGCGCCCTCGCCCAGCCGCAGATAGCTGCGCGCGAGCAGCAGCATCGCGGGACGTGACACGGAGTCGCCGGCCAGCGCGGCGAGCGCGTGATTGCGTGCGGCGCTGAAATTGCCGAGGCCGAAGGCGGTGCGTGCATCGGCGAGTGCCTCGGCCGGTGCGGGGCGGGCATGCGGACGCAGCGCCAGTGCGGCCGCGGCGATCAGCACGAGGAGGAGCACCCCGAGCGCAACCGCGCGGGCGCGGGTGAACGCCGGCAGCCGGAGCCGCATCCCGCGCCGCCGCCGGCGACGGCGCAGCATCGGATAGCGCGGATCAGCCATGCAGGTCGTAGCTCTTCAGGAGGTCGTACAGCGTCGGGCGACTGATCCCGAGCAACCGCGACGCACCGGAGATGTTGCCGCCCGCCTGCGCCAGCGCCTGGCGGATCGCCTGCCGATCGGCCGCCTCGCGTGCGGTGCGCAGGTTGAGCGGCAGGCCATCATCGGACGCGGCGACGAGATCGAGGTCGGCGGCAGTGACCAGCTTGCCGTCCGCCATGATGACGGCGCGCTTGATGCGGTTTTCGAGCTCGCGGACGTTGCCGGGCCAGCCCCATGCCTCGATCGCGGCGAGTGCATCGGGGGCGAGGCCGGTGACCGGCAGCTTCATCACCGCGGCATGGCGGTGGACGAGCGCGCGGGCGAGCAGTGCGGCATCGCCCGGCCGTTCGGCGAGCGCGGGAATGCGCACCACGATTTCGGCGAGGCGGTAATAGAGGTCGTCGCGGAAGCTGCCGTCGGCGACCATCGCATCGACATCGCGGTGCGTGGCGCAGACGATGCGCGTGTCGACGGGGATCGGTTTGCGCCCGCCGATGCGTTCGATGACACGCTCTTGCAGGAAGCGCAGCAATTTGACCTGGAGCGGCAGCGGTACGTCGCCGATTTCGTCGAGGAACAGGGTGCCGCCGGCGGCCTGTTCGATCTTGCCGGGCGTCGTCTTCACCGCGCCGGTGAACGCACCCTTTTCGTGGCCGAACAATTCGCTTTCGAGCAGAGTTTCGGGGATGGCGGCGCAGTTGATCGCGACGAAGGCACCGGCGCGCCGCGGCGAGGCCTGATGCAGCCCACGCGCCAGCAGTTCCTTGCCGGTGCCGCTGGCGCCGAGCAGCATGACCGAGACGTCAGCCGGCGCGACGCGTTCGACGGTGCGCACCACCTTCGCCATCGCATCCGAGGCGTAGATCAGGCCGCCGAATCCGGCGTGACCGGTATCCCGCGCGGCGAGGCGACGGTTTTCCGCCTCGAGCCCATGGACGTGGAAGGCGCGCGCGACGATCAGGCCCAGCGCGTCGATGTCGATCGGCTTGGCGTAAAAGTCCCAGGCCCCCAGCGCGATGGCGTCCAGCGCGCTCGCGCGCGCGCCATGGCCGGAGGCGACGATGATCTTGGTGTCGGGCTTGAGCGCCAGCATCTCCGCTAGCGTCGCGAAGCCTTCGCTGGTGCCGTCGGGATCGGGCGGCAGGCCGAGGTCGAGCGTGACGACGGCGGGTTCGTGCAGGCGCAGCGCATCGATCGCCTCGGCCCGGGTGGCGGCGGTGACGATCTCATAGCCTTCATAGGCCCAGCGCAACTGGCGTTGCAGCGCGAGGTCGTCCTCGACGACGAGCAGGACGGGCCGCACCTCGGTCATGCCGCTGCCTCCAGCGCCGTCGCGGCCGGCAGCGTGACGCGGAAGCGGGTGCCGGCGCCTTCGCGGCTGGTAACGGTCAGCGTGCCGCCCATCGCGCTCGCCAGTTCGCGCGCCTCATAGGCGCCGAGGCCGAAGCCATCGGGCTTGGACGAGGCGAAGGCGCGGAACAATTGGTCGCGGATGAAGGCAGCGCTCATCCCGCAGCCCTGATCGACCACGTCGATCTCGACACGCGCGCCCTCCGTCGTGATCGCGATCGCGATCGGGGCGTCGGCGGGCGAGGCCTCGACGGCGTTCTGGAGCAGGTGCCCGAGCAATTGTTCGAGCCGCCCGGGCTGCGCGAGCGCCGTCCCCTGCCCTGCGACTTCGATGACATGCTGCGCGCGGCGGGCGCCAGCCAGGCGTGCGGCGAGCACGGCGACGTCGACCGGCTGTAGCGGTTCGGGCAGACTGCGATGATGCTGCGACAGGCGGGCGAGCAGCGCGTTCATGCGGGCGGCGGAATCCTTGAGGGTTTCGACCATGTCGGCGCGGAAGGCGGGATTGTCGGCATGCCGCTCCGCATTGCGCGCGACGAGACTGAGCCCGCTGACCATGTTCTTGATATCGTGGAGGATGAAGGCGAAGCGTCGATTGAATTCGTCGAAGCGCGCGGCATCGGCGAGCGCGGCATGCGCGCGATCCTCGGCAAGGTAGCTCGCCGCCTGCCGCCCGGCGACGCGGAGCAGATCGAGGTCCTCCCAGTCGAGCGCGCGGTCCACCGCCGGGCGGGCCAGCAGGATCGCCCCGATCAGGCTGGTGCCGTGCAACAGGGGCACGAGCGCCCAGGCCTCGTCCTGCGTACACATCCATGCCGGGACCGCCGCGCCCTCGCCCCCCGGCGCGTCGCCGCGGCGAACCTGGTCGAGCGCGACGATGCGGCCGGTCGCGGCCAGATAGGTGCAAAGCGCGGTGTCGCCCGCTGCCGCTTCGGGCGGGTGTTCGGGCCAGTGCCAGGCTGCGCCTGCCTCAAGGGCCATGCCGGCGGGTATCAGCAGCAGGCCGGCAGGCGATCCGGTCAGCTCCGCCATCGCACGGACGATGCGGCGGTCGAGCGGGTCGGCGCCCTCGCCCGGCGATCCCAAAGTGGCGGTGAAGCGCTGCCATTCGGCGCGATAGTCGTAGCGGTGGTCGAAGAAATGCTTGGCGACCTTCACCTTGGTCCAGGCGCGCAGCCAGGGCGTCGACAGCAAGGTCATCAGCGCGGTGGTCGCGCCGAGCACGATGGCGGTCTGCGCCACGCGCGCGGCATCGCCCGCGTACCGGCCAGCGACCTGCGTCGCGAGCAACGTCGCGCCGACATAGGCGGCGATCGCGGTCGCGACGAACAGCCGCATCGCGACGTCGTGCGACAGCGACAGGCCGCGCCGGTCGGCCTGCAACGGCACCGCGAGGAACACGGTGGCGACGGTCAGGGCAAAGCCGCGGACCACGACCACCGCGGGCGACGCGCCCCAGCCCCAGTCTGCCGCGGCGACGAGCAGGTCGAGGCCCCAGATGGTGGCGATCGCCGCCGCGATCAGCACGATCCGCCCGCGTTCTCGCTCGCGCCCCACGAAGGCGAGCTGGTGGACGAGGATCAGCCCGCCGACCGCCGCCAGCATGCGCGCGATCAGCCGCAGGTCGGCGAGCGTCGCCAGCGTCGTCGCCGCGAACGGCAGCGTTTCGAGCAATGCGCACCCGATCGCCAGCGCGCTGACCGTCGCGGTCGCCGCGTAGAGCGCATACACCGCCGCCACGCCGGCGCCGGTCCGCCGGACCAGTACCAGCATAGCCGCCAGCCAGATGAGGTTGCGCAACGACTGCACGACGCGCGTCACGAGGTCCGCTTCGCCGATCCCCGCCACCGCCAGCGCCCACAGCGCCGTCACCGCCAGCGCCGCGACCAGCATGCGACTGTGCAGGCCGACCGCCGCCGCCCGACGCGACCAGGCGAGCGTCAATGCCGCAAAACCGAGCGCGGCAAGCGCATGCCCCCAGAGGATCAGCATCACCATGATGCTAGCGCGCGCCCGACGGCCACAGGATCACGCGCAACGTCTGCAACAGGATCAGCAGGTCGAGGAACGGCGAATAATTCTTGGCATAATAGAGGTCGTATTCGAGCTTGTGGCGCGCATCCTCGATCGAAGCGCCATAGGGATAGTTGATCTGCGCCCAGCCGGTAATGCCGGGCTTCACCATATGCCGCTCGGCATAATAAGGCAGCTGCTGTTCGAGCTGCGCGACGAATTGCGGACGTTCGGGGCGCGGGCCGACGAAGCTCATCTCGCCCTTCAGCACCGACCAGGCCTGCGGCAGCTCGTCGATCCGCACCTTGCGAATGATGCGGCCGATGCGGGTGATGCGGGGATCGTCCTTCTCCGCCCAGACCGCGTGCCCCGGCACCTCGGCATCCTGGCGCATCGAGCGCAGCTTCAGAATGTCGAAGCCCTGATTGTACAGGCCGACGCGGCGCTGGCGGTAAAAGGCGGGGCCCTTCGATTCGAGGCGGATCGCCACCGCGGTCAGCAGGATGATCGGAAGTGTGAAGGCGAGCAACATCAGACTGGCAATGACGTCGAAGGCGCGCTTGAAGGCGCTCGACACCATGCGGCCCGAGGCGAAACCGTCCGAAAAGATCAACCACGACGGGTTGACCGAGCGGAGATCGATCCGCCCCGTCTCGCGTTCGAGGAAGCTGGAGATATTGGTAACGGCGACGCCCGTGGTGCGGACGCGCAGCAGGTCCTGCAGCGGCAGCGCGTTGCGACGTTCCTCCAACGCCAGCACCACCTCGGCGACCTGGTGGTCGAGGACGTGCGCGGCGAGATTGGGGATGGCGCCGCGCGGGATTGCGTCGGGCACCACCGTCTCGCCATCGCGCATCGCGATGAAGCCGGCGACGATGACGTTGGCGCCGGGCTGCTGCGCCAGTTCGCGGATCCGGTTCGCCTGCGCGCCCGCCCCCAGCACGAGGATGCGCCGCTTGAGCAGGTCTCCCCCCACGAGACGCCCGACGACGCCGCGTACGATTACTAGCAACACCGCCGCGATCAGCGTCGCATAGGCGAGGTTCGACCGCCACAGCGCGAGCGGCGGGATCAGGAAGAACAGAATCGACAGGCACGATACGCCGATCAGCAGCGCCACCGCCAGCCGTGCCGCCGCAAAGCGGAGCGACAGGAGCGAGGCGACGCCATAGGCGCCGACCGCAATCAGTGCGACCTGCAAGGCGAAGGCGAAGGACAGCAATTGCGGCAGGCGCGTCGTGATCGGATCGACGTGCATGCCGATCTGATAGGCGCGCAGCACCCAGCCGAGTTCGCCGGCCAGCACCAGCAACAGCGCGTCGACCAGGCCGAGCAACAGCACGACATGCGGCACGTAATGCTTGAACAGGCGGATCATGCCCGGCTCCTCCGACGCCGTCCTGTAAGCTTTTCCGACAGGCTGTCAGCGGCGTCGCAGAAAAATACGAAGAAAGCTTGAACAAGCGGCGAGGATTATCGTTACGTTTCCGGTCTTTTCTGGCTTAGGAAGAGACTTCCTAGGAGTTTCCTGACCTATATGACGATCGTTCCTGTGATCCTTTCGGGAGGATCGGGCACCCGGCTGTGGCCGATGTCGCGCCCCGAAATGCCCAAGCAGCTGCTGCCGCTGACGGCGGACGAGACGATGCTGCAGCTGACCGCGCGACGGGCGCATGGCGAGGCGTTCGCAGCGCCGATCGTCGTCGCCAATGCGCGGCATGCCGATGCGATCGACGAACAGCTCGCCGCCGCCGACGCCAAACCGCAGGCGGTGATCCTGGAGCCGGTCGGCCGCAACACCGCGCCGGCGATCGCGCTCGCCGCGCTGGCGGCGGGGGCGGAGGACGCGCTGCTCGTCATGCCGTCCGATCACGTCATCGCGGATGTCGAGGCGTTTCGCGCCGCGGTGGACGCCGCGATGCCGATGGTCGCGGAGGGCTGGCTGGTGACGTTCGGGATCGCGCCCGATGCGCCGGAAACCGGCTATGGCTGGATCCAGGTCGGCGACCAACTGGCCGAAGGGGTGCATCGCGTCGCGCGATTCGTCGAAAAACCGCCGCGCGACCGTGCCGAGGCGATGCTGGCGGCGGGCGACCATGTGTGGAACGGCGGCATCTTCCTGTTCCGCGCAGACATGTTCCTGGGCGCGCTGGCGGCGCATGCCCCGGCGATCCTGACCGCGGCGCAGACGGCGATGCGGCAGGCCAGACGCGAGGGCGTGCGGGTCTATCCGGATGCGGACGCATTCGGGGCGTCGCCGTCGGATTCGATCGACTATGCGGTGATGGAACGCGCCGATCGCGTCGCGGTGGTGCCGGTGGCTATGGGCTGGAGCGACGTCGGCAGCTGGGACGCGCTGCTTGCGATCAGCCCCTGCGACGAGCGTGGCAACCACCATCGCGGCGAGGTGCTGGCGATCGACACGAACAATTGCCTGATCCGATCAGACGGCGTCCGCATCTCGGCGGTGGGCGTCAGCGACCTGATTGTGGTGGCGTGCGGCAACGACGTAATGATCGTGCCGCGCGGTCGCAGCCAGGACGTCAAGAAACTGATCGAGGCGATGCAGAAGTAAGCGGAGCCAGCCGGGCCGTCAGGTGATGACGGCCCGGGCAAACAGCGCGGCGATCCCCGCCGCGCCGATCAACAGCTGGCGCAGCCGCAGCGCCGCGAAATAAGCGGGTGCGTTGCCGGCGATCGCAGCGCGGCGATCGAGAAAGCCCGCGGCGACATAGCCGACGAGCAGCAGCAGCAGCGCCGTCGACGCCTGTTCGACGACGAGCGCCAGACCGGCGAGTGTGAAATAGGCGATGCAGGTCGCGATCTCGACCGGCTTCGACGCGCCCGGATTACCGAAGCCGAAGCCGCGCCGCACCCCGGCGATGAAGGCGAGGATCAACGCACCCCAGATGATCCCGAGATGCGTCGCCCAGAATGGCCAGGGCGGCGGCAGCAGCCATGCGCCGATCCCGGCAGCGACCAGCGGCAGCATCGGTCCGTAGCCGAGGATGGCACCGTCAGCGGGAATGTCGGTACGGGTCGCGTCGTGGTTCATGGCCGGCGTAACGAGCGGGCGGCGATGGGGTTGCTGGGGTCAGTCCCGAGCAAAGATTTCTGTGTGCGGGATGGTCAGGTCGAGCGCCGGCAGCATGACGTCGTGGGGCTGGGCGAACAGGTCGTCACGCCATGACTGGGGGCCGAGGCGCTGGATGACGCGGGCCGTTTCCGCTTCGGGATCGACGAAGACGATTGTGTCGAGCGACGGCAGGTGGCGATACTGGCCGAGTTTCGCGGTTTCGTCGAAGCGGCCGGTCGAGCCTGAACAGACTTCGATTATAACGATCGGGTTAGTGAGGACGCGCGGCACCTCACGACAGTGAGTAGCGGAGCTGTCGTAACAGACGCTGACATCCGGGCAGCGGACGTCGGTATCCGTGACACGGACGCCTGTGTCGAAACCGTAAGGCCGACGGTCGGTCCCACGAAGCTTGCTGTGCAAGTACGTCAGGACGTTGCTGCTGATCTTCGCTTGGGCGGGAGTGCGGTCGTTACGTCTGCGGATGATGCCGTGGACCAATTCGCATTTGAGGTGTTCGGGGAAGCCGAACTGGGCAAACGCCCCGGCCGTGATCGGATCATAGGAGGATGCGTACTCCATAGCCCGAGCGTACCACCACTATGGGGTCAAACAAAGGGCCGGAGGATTGCGCCCCCGGCCCCTGTTTTGCTTGGCGGGCAGCGGCGGAGCCGCTGCCGTGACGTCGGACGGGATCGGCGGAGCCGACCCGCCGGCCGTTCTGATGTCGTGTCCGGGGCAGGCAGCGCCTGCCCCGGTCCGAAATCAGAAGTCCATGCCGCCCATGCCGCCCATGCCGCCGCCGCCGGGCATGGCCGGAGCCTTGTCCTCGGGCAGTTCCGAGACGGTCGCCTCGGTGGTGATGAGCAGGCCGGCGACCGAGGCTGCGTTCTGCAGCGCGGTGCGGACGACCTTGGTCGGATCGATCACGCCGGCGGCGACCAGGTTTTCATACTGGTCGGTCGCAGCGTTGAAGCCGAACGACGTGTCGGTCTGGTCGAGCAGCTTGCCCGAGACGACGGCGCCGTCATGGCCAGCGTTCTGCGCGATCTGACGCACCAGCGCGGTCAGCGACTTGCGGACGATGTCCACGCCGCGGGTCTGGTCTTCGTTGGCGCCGGTGACGCCTTCGAGCACCTTCGTCGCGTACAGCAGCGCCGTACCACCGCCGGGGACGATGCCTTCTTCGACGGCCGCGCGGGTCGCGTGCAGCGCGTCGTCAACGCGGTCCTTGCGCTCCTTCACCTCGACCTCGGTCGCACCACCGACCTTGATCACGGCCACGCCGCCGGCGAGCTTGGCGAGACGCTCCTGGAGCTTCTCGCGGTCATAGTCGCTGGTGGTGTTCTCGATCTGCGCACGGATCGCCTCGGTGCGGCCCTTGATCGCATCGGCTTCACCCGCACCGTCGACGATGGTGGTGTTGTCCTTGTCGATCGTGACGCGCTTGGCGGTGCCCAGCATGCCGACGGTGACGCTCTCGAGCTTGATGCCGAGGTCTTCCGAGATCATCTCGCCCTTGGTCAGGATCGCGATGTCTTCCAGCATCGCCTTGCGACGATCGCCGAAGCCCGGAGCCTTGACCGCTGCGACCTTCAGGCCGCCACGCAGCTTGTTGACGACGAGCGTGGCCAGAGCCTCACCCTCGATGTCCTCGGCGATGATCAGGAGCGGGCGACCCGACTGGACGACGGCTTCCAGGATCGGGAGCATCGCCTGGAGGTTCGACAGCTTCTTCTCGTGGATCAGGATGTACGGATCGTTCAGCTCGACCGTCATCTTTTCCGGGTTGGTGATGAAGTAGGGCGACAGATAGCCGCGGTCGAACTGCATGCCCTCGACGACGTCCAGCTCGAATTCGAGGCCCTTGGCCTCTTCGACGGTGATGACGCCTTCCTTGCCGACCTTCTCCATCGCTTCCGCGATCTTCTCGCCGACTTCCTTGTCGCCATTGGCCGAGATGATGCCGACCTGCGCGACTTCCGACGAGCCCGAGACGGGCTTCGAGCGCGACTTCACGTCCTCGACCACCTTGGCGACGGCGATGTCGATGCCGCGCTTCAGGTCCATCGGGTTCATGCCGGCGGCAACCGACTTCATGCCTTCGCGCACGATCGCCTGGGCGAGCACGGTCGCGGTGGTGGTGCCGTCACCGGCGATGTCGTTGGTCTTCGAGGCCACTTCGCGCACCATCTGCGCGCCCATGTTCTCGAACTTGTCCTTGAGCTCGATTTCCTTGGCGACCGACACACCGTCCTTGGTGATGCGGGGCGCGCCGAAGCTCTTGTCGATCACGACGTTGCGGCCCTTCGGCCCCAGCGTGACCTTCACCGCGTCGGCGAGGATGTCGACGCCGCGCAGAATGCGTTCACGCGCGTCGCGGCCGAATTTTACGTCCTTGGCTGCCATGGTGGCTACCCTTTCGAAAATTGGAAGTTGTGGAAGTGGACAGTACGTCAGGGCCAAAAACAGCCCTGCACGTCACAATCAGCCGACGATCCCGAGGATGTCGCTTTCCTTCATGATCAGCAGGTCTTCGCCGTTGACCTTCACCTCGGTGCCCGACCACTTGCCGAACAGGATGCGGTCGCCAGCCTTGACGTCCAGCGGAGTGACCTTGCCGTCTTCGGCCTTCAGCCCGGTGCCGGCGGCGACGACCTCGCCCTCCTGCGGCTTTTCCTTGGCGGTGTCGGGAATGATGATCCCGCCGGCCGTCTTCTCTTCCGCCTCGACACGGCGGACGAGGACGCGGTCATGCAACGGACGAAAGTTCATTGCGAAGTCCCTCTTTTCAGTCAGTGTTACAAAAATCTGGCACTCACGATGCGCGAGTGCCAACGGCCGGGATATGTGTCGCGGGCCGGGGACCGTCAAGAGATCGGCGGGACGGGAACCGAAGAAAGTCGTCGACGTTTTGGCGCGGCTCGTCGCGCTGGCCCGAAAAGCGGCGACTTAGCTGCCGCGTGCAGCGGTGCCGGTCGAGGCGAACAGCGTCGCCGCGGTGCGTCGTTCTGGGGAATCGAACGGGCCATGCGTCAGCGAGAAGGCGACACGGCCAGCGAGATCCGCCTTGCCCTGCTTCAGTAACGATTCGGCGAGCAGCAGGCGCGGCGCGGGTGCGGCGGGCACGCGGCGGATCACTTGCGCAAGGCAGAGCACCGCATCGTCGGGCGGCGCCTGCCCCGCGTCGAGAAAGCTTCGCACATAGGCGAGTCGCGGCGCGGGCGCGTCCCGATCGAGCGTGATCGCCCGGGCGAGAAGCTGCCGCGCGGCGGCGAGGCCGGTCGTCCGATCGGTGCCGGTCGCGGCGATTGCCTTCAGCGTCAGCGCGCGCCCCTTCGACGCGAGCGCCGCGGCATCGTCGGGGCGGCTGGCCAGCACACGATCGGCGGCAGCGAGGCAGGCGTCGGCATGTCCGCTGCCGCATTCCGCCGTCGCGGCGACGCGCAGCGCGTCGGGATCGTCGACACCGGTGGTGGCGGCGCGGATGGTGTCGAGCCAGCCGTCGCCACGGCCGCCCAGCGCGAGGCGCGCCTCGACCAGTGCGGAGTCTGCGGGCGAGAGTTGCGTGACGGCGGGCGGCGGCACATCAGGCTGCGGCGCCTGGCCATGGGCGTAGGCGAAGTCGCGGCGCGCGTACCGGCCGATCTCGCGCTGCAAGGCGGCAAGGTCGCCGAAGACGGTGGCGGCTTCGGCAAGGGGTTTGCCCTGTCGCACCGCGGCCATATAGCGGCGGAACTGGTCGCTGCGCTGGGACGACAGCGCCGAATAGAGGAAGAAGTGGCTGACTAGCCACGCGTGATAGGGGGACCAGCGCGCGGCGTCGCCGGTGTCGGTCAGGTAGCGGCCTGTCAGGACGCCGGCCACGTCAGCCGGCCCATAGGCGGTCAGCACCTGTTGGAACTGATCGGGCACGCGGGCATAGTCGATCGCGCCGTCGGGCCGGATCGCGATCGATGAAAAGAGCGCGCCGATACCATCCAGATACCAGCGCGGATCGCTGGCCGGCGCATAGGTGAGGATGAAGCGTTCGGCGTAGGCGGCGTAGAGCGAGCGTTCCCACGCCACGCCCAGCGGATTACGATGCGGTGCCATCTTCGAACACAGTCCGACCGCGTCGGTCCCGGCATACTGCACGACGTCGTCGCAATCCTCGTTGAAGGCACGCACGGTATTGAGCTTGATGGACGTATCGCGACGCGACACGGCCATCACCTCGCCGTCCTCGCGCGGGTCGTAATAGACGGTGCCCGCGAAGGGCGCCATGAACGGCCCCTGCTGCCAGCGCGCATTCTGCAGACCGAGGCTCGACAGATCGGTGTCGGGATCGAGCAGCGTGATCTGCGGCCGGACCATGTCGTCGGCGCCGCCGCCCCGTCGGTACAGACGGGTCAGCAACTGATGCAGCCGTTCGATGTTGCGGGTGACCCGGACCAGTTCGTCGGCGCTTCCCTTGCTATAGACGATGATGTGCGCGCCATCGGCCCGGCGCCAGGTGCCGCGCTTGCGGTCTTTCAGCCCTCGCACGACGATATCCGGGCCGGGAGCCTTGTTGCCAGCCTGGGCCACGGGCGGGGGCGCGGTCGTCGCCTGCTGGGCCGTGGCGGGGGTCGCCATCGTACAGGCGAGCAGGACAGCATGGCAGCGGGCGCGGATCATGGCCTTGGGTCCCCCTTGCGGTTCTACGCGATCGTAACAGGAATGTGCGCCGTCCGGAACGATCCGAATCCGATGGCGGTGCAGTCTGCGCGCGGCGTGCGACGGGATGATGACAGGCGGCAACAATCCGGCCGCAATCCGCGTGGGCGAGCGATTTCAGCAACTTGCGTGTGGGGCAACATGACAAGGATGATATGTTGTCTCTCATTCAGCTTTTAGACAGGTTCGCTCGTGTCGGGACGGGGCGGGATGAGACACACGCGACCCTGCCAGCGCCGGCCGCAGCCGGGCATGCTGATGCTTGCGCTGCTGGCGCTGTGCGCGCTGCTGGGCGGCGGGGGCATCGCACAGGCGCACGTGCATCCGCTGCATCTCACCGCCCGCGACGGCACGGACCGGTCGACGACGCTGGTGACGGCGGACGCGGATTGCACGCTCTGCTATGCGCGCGCGGCGTTCGAACCGCTGATGCCCGATGCGGCGCCGGCGACGGTGGCCCCAGTGCCCGCGGCGGCAATCCGGCCCGTCCACGCCGTCGCCGCTTATCCCCTGCCCGCACCGCGCGGCCATGGCTGGCGCAGTCGCGCGCCGCCGATCGACTCTCCGCTCTGATCCCTCCCCCCTCGCGCGTCGCCGATTGCGGCCGATGCGCGCCTGTGCCCGATTTCCCGGAGACGTCGATGCGTTCTTTCCTGTTCCTCGGTGCGGCCAGCGCCGCGCTGTTCCCCGCCTGCGCGCTCGCCCAGACCGCCGCCCCCGCCTCCCAGACGGCCGACACCGGCCGTGACATCATCGTGACCGCCAGCCCGATCCAGCACGATCGTGACGACACGCCCGCCATCTCTGCCAAGGTGGATGCCGAGGACATCCTGAAGGCCGGCGGCGCGAGCATTTCCGATGCGCTGGCCAAGGTGCCCGGCATCGCCGCGACCGGATTCGCGACCGGCGCCAGCCGCCCGATCATCCGCGGCATGGACGCGACACGCGTGCGCATCCTGGAAGACGGCCTCAGTTCCTCCGACGTGTCCGACATCGGGCCCGACCATGGCATGCCGATCGATCCGCTCGCCGCGCGCAGCATCGAGGTGGTGCGCGGCGCGGGCACGCTGCGCTACGGCAGCCAGGCGATCGGCGGCGTCGTCAACGTGCTGAACGATCGCGTGCCGATGCACCTGTCCGACCGGCCGTTCTCGGGTGAGGTCAACGGCACCTATGGCACCGTGTCCAACCTGTATCAGGGCGCCGCGCTGGTCGATGCGACGGTCGGCGACCTGGCGCTGCACGCCGATGGCTTCGGCCGGCACGAGGGCAATTACGACACCCCGCTCGGCGTCCAGCAGAACAGCTTCTTCAAGGGCTTCGGCGGATCGGTCGGCGGGTCGTATTTCTTCGGGAGCAACAAGGACAGCCATGTCGGCGCGGCGATCACGCAATATGACGCGCAATACGGCATCCCCAGCGACACCACCTATATCGACATGCGCCAGACCAAGGTGATGACGCGATCGTCGTTCGCGCTGGGATCGGGTCTGCTCAAGTCGCTGAGCCTGGATGGCAGCTACGCCAATTACAGCCATGACGAAAAGGAACCGGACGGCACGATCGACACGACGTTCCGCAACAAGGAATATAATGCGCGCGCCGAGCTGCTGACCAACCGGATCGGCTTCATCGACAACACCGCGCTGGGCGTCGAATATCAGCACCGCAACTTCTCGGCGGTGGGCGACGACAGCTCGTACCTGTTCCCCGCGACGATGGAGAGCATCGCAGGATACGTCTTCACCGACACGAAGATCGCCGGGCCGCTGCACGTCGAGGCGTCGGGCCGGATCGAGCAGGTGCATCTGACCGGCACGCCCGCATCGAACGTCGCCGCCACGCCGCGCTACACGCCGCTGAGCGGTGCGATCGGGGCGCTGTATACGGTCAGCCCCGCGGTGAAGCTGGGCGTCACCTTCTCCAGCACCGGCCGCGCGCCGGCGCTGACCGAATTGTTCGCGCGCGGCGGGCATGACGGACCTAACACGTTCGAGACGGGCGATCCGCGGCTGAAGATCGAGCGTGCCAATTCGCTGGAGGGCACGCTGCGCATCCGGTCGGGCAAGTTCCGCTTCGACGGCAGCGTCTACAGTTCGTGGTTCAAGAATTACATCTATGGTGACCTGACCGGCCTGTACTGCACCGACGACGGCGCGTGCCAGGCGACTCAGGACGACGACCACGACCTGCGCGAGCTGAACTACCGCCAGCAGGGCGCGCATTTCCGCGGGTTCGAGGGCGAAGCGAGCTACGACCTCGTCCACACGTCGCACGGCGTATACCGGTTCAACGTGCTCGCCGACTATACGCGTGCGACGCTGGACGACGGCAACAACGTCCCGCGCATCCCGCCCTATCGCATCGGCGGCGGACTGAACTGGACCGGCGACCGGTTGGATGCCGGGTTCAACCTGATCTACGCCGGCAAACAGGACAAAGCGGGCGTGTTCGATACGCCGACGCCGGGTTACGTGGCGCTCGACGGCCAGCTGGCGGTGCGCCCGTTCGCCTCGCATCCCAATATGGAGATCGCGCTGGTCGGCCAGAACCTGACCAACGACACGCAGCGGCTGAGCACCGCGCTGAACAAGGACCTGGTGGTGATGCCGGGCCGCCGCCTGATGGCGACGCTGCGCATCGCGACCAACTAAAGGCAAAAGGGGGAGCCGGCCACAGGGGCTGGCTCCCAACGCCCTTACCCTTCGATATGCAACGCGGTGCGCAGGAAGGCGTCGCTCTTGCCGAGCATGTCGGTGCGCACGTCGCTATCGTCGAGCTGGTGGGTGAGGCCTTTATATTCGACGAAGGTCACGGGCTTGCCCGCCCCGCGCAACTTGCTGGCCATCAGGCGCGATTCACCGATGCCGACATTCTGGTCGAGGTCGCCGTGGAACAGCAGCACCGGCGCGGCGATGCGGTCGACATTCTGCGCGGGCGAGCCGTCGCGGATATGGGCGCCATGGCCGATGAAGCCGTCGACCAGTTCGAAATTGGTGAAGTTGCGATGTTCGCCGCGTAGCGTTTCGAGGTCGGTGACCGGCGCGATCGCGACGATCGCCTTGAACAATGCCGGGTCGAGCACCGCCGATTGCAGCGCCGCATAGCCGCCGTACGACCAGCCGACGATCGCGAGCTTGTCGGGCGCGGCGATGCCCTGCGACACCAGATAGCGGCCGGCATCGTTGACGTCGCCGATCGCGGTGCGCCACGACTGGAAGCCGTTCTTCTGGAACCACGCCGCGCCATAGCCGGTCGAGCCGCGGAAATTGGGCTGGAGCACCGCATAGCCGCGCGCCGCGAAGAATTGCGGCAACCAGTCGAAGCCCCATTCGTCGCGATCGCCGGGGCCGCCGTGCGGCAGGACGATCGCGGGCAGCCCCTTGCCGCTGCTGCCGGCGGGCAGCGTGAGATAGGCGGGGATCATCGTGCCGTCCGCCGCCTTGAAGCTGATCGGCTTGACGCTGGCGAGCGTGCGACCGCCAAGCGGCGGGCGCACCGACAGGATCGGCGACAGCTTCTTCGCGGTGCGATCGAACAGGTAGAAGCTGCCGGGATCGACGTCGCTGCCGGCGAACAGCACCAGTTTCTGTTCGTCGGCGCTGGCATCGACGATGCTGACGATCGGCTGTTTCGGCAAGGCGCGGCCGAGCGAGGCGGCGAGCGCCTTCAGCGCGGGATCGAAGATCACGCGTTCGCGCCGGTCGGTCGCGAAGCTGGCGCCGACGACGCGCTGCTGGCGGCCGATGCGGATCAGCGAATCAACGTCGACGTCGGGGCGATCGAGCACCAGTTCGCGCTTCAGGCTGCCGTCGAGCGCGACGCGGTACAGCGCCTGGCGTCCGCCGTGATCGTCGAAGCCATAAGCGACATTGGCGTCGCGATCGACGGCATAGGGATCGAAGCCGTGCGATACCCCGCCATCGTCGTTGACCACGGACAGCGGCTGCCAGCTGCGATCGCCCGCCTTGCGGTACATATAGGTCGTGCGGCCGCGCAGCATGCCGCTGTCGCTGGCGGCAGTGATGCCCATGATGCGGACGGTGCCGTGGCCGTCGGTGATATATTCGCTGGCGCGGCCGCTGGGCCGTTCGACCTGCTGGCGGCGCAGCGTCGTCGTATCGACGCGCTCGACGCCTAGGCCCGACGCGGTGGACGCGGTGATCGAGCCGGTGGTCATCTGCGCACCGTAATCGCGCGTCATCAGCACCGAGCCGCCCTTCGCATCACCGCCCGCCGCATCATCGGCGAGGAAATCGATGATGCCGCCGCCGAACTGGCCGAAGCCATCGATGCGGTCGCGCGTCTCGCCCGACAGGGGCTTCATGTCGCTGCCGTCGGCGTTGAGCGTCAGCACGCGGCTGTAGCCCAGCCGCATGCCGTTGGTCGTCATCAGCGTCGAGATATTGCAGACGAGCCGCGTCGCGGTCGACCAGCTGCACCCCGTCAGCTGATCGGGCCGGCCACTCGAGGTGAGGATCGGTCGGGGCGTTGCGTCGCCGGTGAGATCGGCGACGTAGAGCGCGGTGCCCGCCCCCGCCGCGGCGCGAACCATCGCGAGCCGCTTGCCGTCGGGGGAAATGCTGACCTGCCGGACGTCCTCACGCGCACCGAACGCGCGTGCATCGACAGCACCGGCCCCGATCTGCGCGCGCGAGGCGCCCGCCCCGCCGATCGCCAACGCCAACACCGCCACGCCGCCCAGCACGATACGCATACATCTTCCCCCCAATACTTGCGCCCGACGCCGGTTTCGCGGTGCGCGGCGGCAGGTTAGGCGAGACGCGATCGTTCTGCCAGTGGCATCCCGTTGCAGCGGCGCGCAGCAATGCTAGGCTCGCAAAAAATATCGGGGGATAAGCATGATGATCGGACTGGTCGCGCTGGCGTTGCAGGCCGCCGCACCTTCGGGCGGCAGTATAGATGCGGCAGGCAAGTGGGGCGTGGACTACAGCCCCGGACAGTGCATCATCAACCGGCAGTTCGGGTCCGGCCCGGTCAAGTCGTTCCTTGCCGTCGATGCAGATCCGATGACCGGCACCGGTTATATCGTCCTGCTCATTCCCGGCGTTGCGACGAAGGGGACTTTCGGCACTGCCACGATGACCGTCGCCCCGGGCGGCGCGACGCTGCGGCCGATATGGTTCGCCCGCAGATCGAAGGACGCGCGGGCGGCGATCGAGATCTGGGTCGGCCAGGACGGCTGGGCCGCGATTACGGCGGGCGACACGCTGACGATCCAGGGGCCGTTCGCATCGCCCGTATCCGTACCGGTCAAGGGGATCGACAAGGCGATCGCCGCTGCCAAGACGTGCGGCCGGACGCTGCTGACATCCTGGGGCGCGGACCCCGATGCGATGATCGACACCTCCGGTTCGAAGAGTCCCGGAGACTGGATAACCAATTTGGACTATCCGCCTGAAGCGCTGCGCAATGGCGAATCGGGCACGGTGAGGATCCTGCTGACGATCGATCCCAAGGGACGACCACGCGACTGCAAAGTGGTCGTCAGCTCGCGTTCGCCGTCGCTCGATGCGACGACGTGCCGGATCATGATGAAGCGCGCCACGTTCGAACCCTCGTCAAAAGAGACCCGCTACGTATTTGATCCCGTCGCATGGAGGGTGTCACAATGATCGCGGGCGCGATCATCGCCCTCGCCCTGCAAGCCGCGACTCCGGCGGCGCATGTCGACCGATCGGCGACGAAATGGGGCGTCGAATATGCACCGAACCAGTGCATCATCAACCGCGCGTTCGGGGATGGGCCGAAGCCTGCAATTCTGGCGATCGACGTCGATCCCGTGTACGGCGGCGGTGACCTCGTCCTGTTGACGGCGACGCCCGTGTCTCGGGGTAAGTCCGGCGTCGCTACCATCACGCTTGCGCCGACGGGACCGTCGCTGCGAGCGTCGTGGATCGCTGCGCCGACGCAGCAGGGCGGCTATGCGCTGCGCCTGTTGCTGGAGCCTGAAAAATGGCAGCAGATCAGGACGGCCAAGCAGCTGTCGATCGACGCTGCAGCAATTTTTCCGGTGTCCGTGCCGATCGGGGGTATCGACAAAGCCTTCGCTGCCGCGAAGGCGTGCGGCCGCGACCTGCTCAAGTCCTGGGGGGCCGATCCCGATGCCATGATCGACACGGGAGGTCAGCTGAACCGCGACTGGATACAGGTTGCCGATTACCCGGCAGACGCCTTCCGTAGCGGTCAGCAGGGCATTGTGCGCATTCTGGTGACGGTCGATGCGAACGGCAGGCCGACCGCCTGCAAGGTCGCAAGAAGCTCTGGTGTGCCGTCGTTGGACACAGCGACATGCACCGCCATGATGACCCGTGGCCGGTTTTCGCCATCGGACAGGAAAGTCCGCTACTTTTATCAGAAGACGAGCTGGATCAATCCGAACTGACGAACCGGATCATACATCCGTATTACCGGCCCAACACGCCCCGTTGCGCGGCGCCCTCGGCTGCTCTAGCGCTAGAGGCAACGATAAGGAGCATCGCGTGAAGCTGGTTCGGGGCGCATGGAAGCTGCTGGTGGCGATCAAGGACGGGTTGGTCCTGATCGCGATGCTGTTGTTCTTCGGTCTGCTGTTCGCGGCGCTGAGCGCGCGACCGGGGATGAAGGCGATCAGCCCGGGGGCGCTGGTGCTGGACCTCAACGGCACGATCGTCGAACAGCCCGAGGAACAGGCGCCGTTCGCGATGCTGTCGGGCCAGCAGGGGCCGCGCCAGTATCGCGCGCGCGACGTGTTGCGCGCGATCGATGAGGCGCGGACCGACGACCGGGTGAAGGCGCTGGTGCTCGACCTCGATCGCTTCGGCGGCGGCTATCCGGCGACGCTGAACGAGGTGGCCGACGCGATCCGCAAGTTCCGCGACACGAAGAAGCCGGTGCTGGCCTATGCCACCGCCTATACCGATGCGGGCTATCGCCTCGCCGCCAACGCCAGCGAGATCTGGGTCAATCCGCTGGGCGGCACGATCTTCATGGGGCCGGGCGGCAACCAGCTGTATTACAAGGGGCTGATCGACAAGCTGGGCGTCACCACGCACGTCTATCGCGTCGGCAAGTTCAAGAGCTTCGTCGAACCCTATACCCGCACCGACCAGAGCCCGGAGGCGCGCGAGGCGAGCCAGGCGCTGCTGGGGTCGATCTTCAGCCAGTGGAAGGAGGCGATCGCCAAGGCCCGGCCGAAGGCGCAGGTGGCGCAGTTCCTCGCCAGCCCGGACGCATTGATCGTCGCGGCGGGCGGTGACATCGCGCAAGCCAACAAGGCGGCAGGCATCGTCGATACGCTGGGTGATCGCACCGCCTTCGGTGCGCGCGTCGCGGCCATCGTCGGCGGCGATGCGAAGAAGGCGGCGGGCTTCTACAACCGCATCAGCTATGACAGCTGGGTCGCGGCGCATCCGCTGCCCAAGACCGGCGACGCGATCGGCGTCATCACGATCGCGGGCGATATCGTCGACGGCGAAGGCGGCCCGGGCAGCGCGCATGGCGACACGATCGCCAAGCTGATCCTGAACGGCCTCGCCAAGAAGGACCTGAAGGCGCTCGTGGTGCGCGTCGATTCGCCGGGCGGATCGGTGATGGCGTCGGAACGCATCCGACTCGCGATCCTGCAGGCGAAGCAGAAGGGGCTGCCGATCGTCGTGTCGATGGGCGGGCTGGCCGCATCGGGCGGCTATTGGGTGTCGACGCCGGGCGACGTGATCTTCGCCGAACCGTCGACGATCACCGGCTCGATCGGCATCTTCGGCATCATCCCGACGTTCGAGAAGACGCTGGCCAAGATCGGCATCACGACGGATGGCGTGAAGACGACGCCGCTGTCGGGCCAGCCCGACGTGTTTGCCGGCACCACGCCCGAGCTCGACACGATCCTGCAGGCGGGGATCGAGAACGGCTATCGCCAGTTCCTGACCCGCGTCGCACAGTCGCGCCACATGACCGTCGATCAGGTCAATGCGATCGCGCAGGGACGCGTGTGGGACGGCGGCACCGCGCGGCAGATCAAGCTGGTCGATCGCTTCGGCGGGCTGGACGATGCGGTGGCGGAAGCCGCCAAGCGCGCGAAGCTCGACCCCGCCAAGGTCCACGCCGAATATCTGGAGAAGGAACCGAGCGCCGCCGCGCAGTTCGCCGCCGCGCTGGCCAGCCGCAAGGACGACGACGATGCGGCGAGCCCGTCGGCGGACGTGTTCGGGCGCATCGCGGCCGAGCGCCGCGGCCTCGTCGCGCAGGCGGTGGGCGACGTCAGCCGCCTCGCGCGCAGCGGATCGGTGCAGGCGCGCTGCCTGGAATGCGGCGGCATCGGGCCGAGCGCGACCGCCGACAGCGACGCCAGGCTGTTCGACCTGGTGCTGGCGAAGCTGGGCTTCGGCGCATGATCGGGGTGCGCGCCGCGACGCCGGAGGATGCCGGCGCGATCGCCGCCATCTATGCGCCGCACGTGCTCGCCGGGACGGTGTCGTTCGAGACGGAGGCGCCGGACGCGCGTGCGATGCGGACGCGGATGGCGTCGTCGCAGGGGCTCTACCCCTGGATGGTCGCGACCAACGGCGCGGAGACGGGCGGCGTGCTCGGCTATGCCTATGCCACCCGCTTTTCGGAGCGCGACGCCTATCGCTGGGCGGTGGAGACGACGATCTACGTCGCCGATGTCGCGCAACGGCAGGGCGTCGGGCGGCTGCTGTACGAAGCGCTGATCGACACGCTGCGCGCGCAGGGCTTTACCCAGGCGATCGGGCGGATCGCATTGCCCAACAACCAGTCGATCAAGCTGCACGAGACGGTCGGCTTCCGCCGCGCTGGCGTGTTCCGCGAGATCGGCTACAAACAGGGCCAGTGGATCGACGTGGGCTATTGGCAATGCGAGCTGGCCGACCCCGCCAGCCCGCCTGCCGAGCCGAAGCGCTTCGCGGATGTGGGTGTCGTAAGGGTCTGAGCCAATGCGTCGGTGTGCTGCGGTCGTGCTTGCGTTGGGCGTGGCGGCGGCACCGGCCGCGGCACAGGATCGGCGAACCGTGGTGGAGCCGCAGCTGCCCACCGCCGCCTGCGCCACGCTGTCCCCCACGTCCGGCGATCGGCGCCGCGAGATCGAGGCGGCGTTGCGGCGGTGTCGCGGAGCCGCGGTGCGGCTCGGCCCCGGTCTGTATGAGAGCGGGCCGATCGAAATGCCGTCGCGCGTGACCCTGTGGCTGGACCCCGCTGCGACGCTGCGCGCGATCCCCGATCCGCGGCGGTTCGATGCCGGACAGGGATTGTGCGGGACGATCGATACCAAGGGCCATGGCTGTCGCCCGCTGATCCACTTCTCCGATGCCACCGATGCGGCGATCATTGGGGCGGGCACGATCGACGGCGCGGGCGGCGCGACGATGGCGGGCGGCACCGAGACGTGGTGGCAGCTCGCACGCCGCGCGCAACGCGAAGGCGGCAAGCAGAACGTGCCGCGGCTGGTGACGGTGGATGGCGGACGCAATCTGGTGCTGTACGCCACGCGCTTCGCCAATGCGGCGAATTTCCACGTCGCGGTCAATCACGTGCGTGGTTTCACCGCCTGGGGCGTGACGATCGATGCGCCTGCCGATGCGCGCAACACCGACGGGATCGATCCGGGCGCGAGCGAGGACGTGACGATCGCGCACAGCCGCTTCAGCACCGGCGACGACGATATCGCGATCAAGGCCGGCAACGGCGGCGGCGTGCGCTACGTCTCGATCCTCGACAGCCACGTCCATGCCGGGCACGGCGTGTCGATCGGCAGCGAGACGGTGAGCGGCGTGTCCGACGTGCTGGTGCGCGGGCTGACGTTCGACGGCACGACATCGGGCCTGCGGATCAAGAGCGACCCCAGCCGCGGCGGGCTGGTGCAGCGCATACGCTATCAGGACATCTGCCTGCGCGGCGTGGCGCGGCCGATCGATTTCGACACGCGCTACGATCCCAAGGCGCAGGGCGGATCGATCCCCGTCTATCGCGACATCGTGCTGGCGAATGTGCAGGGCGACGGCGGGCAGCTGATCGCGCGCGGCTATGACGCGCGGCACCCGTTGGACGTGACGCTGGACGGCGTGCGCTTTCCCGCCGGCACGCCGTGGCAGGTCGCCAATGCGACGCTGCATATCGGACCGGGCGGCGCGACGCCGCTGCCGCCGGGCGTGACCGGCCCCGCCGCCACGGTCGGAACAGCGTGCGCGGGGGCGGGGCAATGATCCTGGCCATGTTGCTGGGTGCGGCGCAAGCGGCCGCGCCGCAGCCGTTGCTCGATTGCGGGCAGATCGAGCGGGCCGCCATGACGTCCCGTGAGGAAGGCGTTCCCGAACCCAGGCATGCCACCGATGTGCAGTTGATGGCGGGCCATTCGCTGTGCCGAGGATGGGAGATCATCGACATGTGGCGGAGCGGGTACGCCGCATCAGGTGTGTGGCGGGCACGGCGCAAGGTGATGGACCCGCTAGGTCGCCTGACCGTGACGGTGACCGACTCCGCCGCCTGTCCGGCGTTGATCGGCGTGCTGAGAAATTTGAACGACGTACCCACCGCCCTTTCGGTGATTCCGGCCACCGCTCCTGCCCATCCACTATGGCCGCCGGTCGTCTGGACAGACGGGACGGGGTATACCCTAAAGCTCTTATCCAGCGAACAACCCGACGGGTCGAGTGCGAGCATCACCGTGTTCAGTAACGACGGCGCGCTGGCGCACTGGGCCGAGGCCAGCATGAAGCAGTTGGAACCCTGCTGGCGCCCCGCCGCCTGACCATCCGTCAGGATGTGCGGTCCAAATAGTCACGCAGCGCCAGCCAATGGTTGGCGCCCGCTTCCACCAGCACCACCGCGCCGGAGGTGGCATTCGCATCGATCAGGCGGGCGAGATTGCGGGTGCGCGCGATGCTTTCGAATTTGACGATCGCGCTCGCCGGACCGGTGCCGCAGGGCGTGCCGGCCATCAGGTCGAGACGCGCACCATACGCGCCGCGATACCAGGCGGCGAAGTCGAAGTCCTTGGGTTGGCGCAGATGCGGGATCGACCGCATTTCGTCGGCGATGCGGTTGGCGGGGACCGGGCCGAAGGGATCGACGTGCGCGCGCAGCAGATGTGCGCCGAGGGCGTCGCGCATGTCGTAGCCGGCGTCGATATCGGCACGATATTCGTCGCGGGGGCTCATATCCCAGCCGGAAAACGCCGTCTTCGCGTCGGTCGCGAGCTTCACCGCGTAGAGATTCTCCTGGATATGGCCGTGCGCAAACTGGTCGGCGGCGCGCTGCGACAGGAAGGCGCGATAGGCGGAGTCGGCGCTCTTGTCCGCCGAGGCGCCCTCGACCAGCACGATCGTCGGGTGGGCGCGATCGAATGCCGCTTTGATCGCCTGCGCGGAGGGCGATTGCGCGTCATGCTCATGCGCGACCGCGACGAAGACGATCGTTGCGCCGTTGCGGCGATGGTAGACCTGCGTGGCAGGCACGGTGATATCGGCGCGCGCGGCGCAAAGGTCGCCGACCGGATCTCGCGGCGTCTGGCCGGTCGCCGGAGATGCCGCGAGCGTGAGTAGGGCGAGAAAAGTACCGATCGTCGTGCGCATGACCGTCTCCAGCCGCCGTATGCGGGTGGCGTCAGGATGCGCGCGGTTGGTGGCGGATTCGTGTCGGATCGACGGCGGGCCGCCCTTACCCCCGCCCGCGATAGGCGGGGAGCGCGAGGTGGTAGCGGATCGCGAAAGCGCGCAGCGTGAAGCCGGCGGCGGCGGCGATGATCGCGGCGGGGGCGCCGGCGAGGCCGACCAGCCCGAGCGCGACGTAGAGGCCCGACGCGAGCGCCGCGGCGGTGACGTAGAGTTCGGGGCGCATCAGGATCGACGGTTCGCCCGCCAGCACGTCGCGGATGATGCCACCGACACAGGCGGTCACCACGCCCATCAGCGCGGCGGGCAGCGGCGGGATGCCATAGCCCAGTGCCTTGGCCGCACCATAGACGGCATAGGCCGCAAGGCCGATCGCGTCGAACCAGGCGAGCGCCTCGTCCCGCCACCAGCGTTCGGGCGTCACCCAGATCGCCGCGGCCATCGCGAGGCATACGGTCGCCGCGCGCGGATCGTGGACCCAGAAGACCGGCGCACCGATCAACAGGTCGCGCACCGTCCCCCCGCCGACGCCGGTGATCAGCGCGAAGAAGGCCAGCGTCACCGCGGTCTGCCCGCGCTTCGCCGCGGCAAGCGCGCCCGAGGCGGCGAACACGGCGAGGCCCGCGACATCGAACCAGGGTGCGAAGGCGGGCAGGATCAGGTCGGCGGACAATTCGCCATGGGGCAAGGGCGGCAGCATCGTCGGCGACCCTAGGCGAAGCGGCGGCGCGATTGAACGGGTCGCGTGCCGCGATAGCAGGATCGGATCAGAAGCGCCGGCCGAACGAGACGTTGACCACGGGGTTGATCGGGCCATTGCCCACGCCGCCGCGCTCGCCTGCGGTCGGGCGGGTCAGGCGACCACCGATTTCATAGGCGCGGCCCTTCATCGCGCCGACCTCCAGCCCGATCGTGGTGTCGGCCAGCATCGTGCCGGTGTAGCCGAAGGTCAGCGCCGGGGTGCGGCGCAGGCCGATGCGGCCGCCACCGGCGCCCAGCGTCGGACGCTGCGACAGCATCAGCGGACGGTTGCCGACCTGCTCGCCGGCCCGCACGTCGTACAGACGGCCCCCAGCGGACAGGTGGAAGCCGCTGTCCGCGAAGGGATAATATTCGACCATCGAACTCGCGAGACGCTGATGCACGCGCTCATTGGGGCCCGCGCTGGTCGTCATCGTCGCGACCCGCAGCCGCAGCCGTGCGGTGAGCGGCGTCGAACGGTCGAGCGTACCGCCGAGCGCAATCGGCGCGAGCAGCGGCGTTCGCTGCGCCGCCATCGGCGCGGGCGCGGTCAGGATCGCAAGCGGCGCGACCTGCGCCTGTGCCCCCGCGGCCGTCGCCGCGGCCAGCCCTGCCATCATCCACCCCGACCGACGCATAAGCCCCCGTTGCAGCGTGCGTATCTGTCTGCCGTCGTTCCCGCGACGTATCCGCTGCACGACATAGACGACGCGGTATCAATCAAGGCACAATTGCGGCAGCGTGCCGCTGCGACGAGCCGGTGGATTCCATCGCCGAGATGCGAAAACCGCGGAACGGCTGGTCAATCGCGCGCCATATGGCTAAGGCCGCGGCCTCCATTCCCTTTGCAGAAAACAGAGCACGACCCATGGGTTTCCGCTGCGGCATCGTTGGCCTGCCCAACGTCGGCAAGTCCACGCTTTTCAACGCACTGACCGAAACGGCAGCGGCGCAGGCGGCCAATTATCCGTTCTGCACGATCGAACCCAACGTCGGTAACGTCGCGGTGCCTGACCCGCGGCTGTACAAGCTTGCCGAGATTGCGGGCTCGGCGAAGATCATCGAGACGCAGCTCGCTTTCGTCGACATCGCCGGCCTGGTCCGCGGTGCGTCGAAGGGCGAAGGGCTGGGCAATCAGTTCCTGGGCAATATCCGCGAGGTGGACGCGATCGTCCATGTGTTGCGCTGCTTCACCGATGGCGACGTGACGCACGTCGAGGGCAAGGTCGATCCGATCGCCGATGCCGAGACGGTCGAGACCGAGCTGATGCTGTCCGACCTCGAAAGCCTGGAAAAGCGCGTCCCCAATCTCATCAAGAAGGGGCAGCAGGGCGACAAGGAGGCCAAGATCGGCGCGGCCGTGCTGGGTCAGGCGCTGGAGCTGCTGCGCGACGGCAAGCCCGCGCGCCTGACGCAGCCCAAGGATGCCGAAGAGGCGCGCGTCTTCGCGCAGGCGCAGCTGATCACGGCGAAGCCCGTCCTCTACGTCTGCAACGTCGACGAAGCCGATGCGGCGAACGGCAATGCGCTGTCGGCCAAGGTGTTCGAAAAGGCGAAGGCGGAAGGCGCCGAGGCGGTCGTCGTTTCCGCGGCGATCGAAGCGGAAATCGCGACGATGGCGCCCGAGGATCGCGGCGAGTTCCTGAGCGAGCTGGGGCTGGAGGAAACCGGCCTCGCCCGCGTTATCACCGCCGGGTACAAGCTGCTGAAGCTGCTGACCTTCTTCACCGTCGGCCCCAAGGAAGCGCGCGCCTGGACGGTCCATGCCGGCGCCAAGGCCCCCAATGCCGCGGGCGAGATCCACACCGACTTCGAACGCGGTTTCATTCGCGCCGAAACCATCGCGTACGACGATTACGTCGCCTGCAAGGGCGAAGCGGGCGCGCGCGAAGCGGGCAAGCTGCGGCAGGAAGGCAAGGAATATGTCGTCCACGACGGCGACGTGATGCTGTTCCGCTTCAACGTGTAAGCGGGCGGGGCTGAGGCGGCCTGCCGGGCTCGCCTTGCCCCCTCTTCATCGTTCGCGCCTTCGCGGGAAGGACGTGCGATGGGCAGCCGGAGGCGCCGCCTGCTCTGCCCTTGTCGCCCCTCCCCGCTCGCGGCTAAAGGCAAGCATGCCTGCCATGATCGGGGTGATCGCCGCGTGAACCTTCGTCCGACCGCTTTTCTCGCCACGCTCGCGCTCGGCGCCTGCGCGCTGCCCGCCACGCCGCCGGCGCTGTCGCCGGTGACGCAGCCCGCGCCGTTGCAAACGGCGGCCTTGCCTGCCGAGCCGGACGCGCCCCCCGCCCCGCTGCCGCGCACGGTGACGCCGCCCGTGACGATCCTCGTGTCGATCGACGGCTTCCGGCCCGATTATCTCGACCGTGGCGTTACGCCCAACCTCAACGCGCTGGCCGCGGGCGGGGTGTCCGCGTCGATGCGGCCGTCCTTCCCGTCGGTGACCTTCCCCAACCACTGGACGCTGGTGACGGGCAAGGTGCCCGACCACCACGGCATCGTCGGCAACTCGATGGAAGACGCCGCACGCCCCGGTGAGACCTTCACCATGGCCAACGACGATCCCTTCTGGTGGAACCAGGCCGAACCGATCTGGGTCACCGCGGAAAAGGCGGGCGTCCGCACCGCGACGATGTTCTGGCCGGGCGCCAATGTCGGCTGGGGCGGCACGTTGCTGCCCGACAGCCATGGCACGGTCGCGCATGCCACCCGGCCCGAGGACTGGCAGCAGTTCAACCAGGCGGTGACGGGCGAACAGCGGGTCGATTCGGTGATCGACTGGTTGCGCCGCCCGGCGGCCACACGGCCGCGCTTCGTGACGCTGTATTTCGACATCGTCGACACCGCCGGCCATGCGTATGGACCGCAATCGCCCGAGGTGACGCAGGCGGCCGCGAAGGTCGACAGCCAGATCGGGCGGCTGGTCGCGGGTCTGCGCGACCTCAACCTGCCGGCGAATCTGGTCATCGTCGCCGACCACGGCATGTCCGCGACCAGCAGCACGCGCACGATCGCGATCGACCGGATCGCGGACCCGCGCACGTATCGCACGCTCAACAGCGGGCCTTATATGGGTCTGTATCCGATGCCGGGGCGGCAGCAGGCGCTGGAGGCGGCGCTGCTGAAACCCCACGCGCACATGCAATGCTGGCGCAAGGGGGAGATCCCGGCGCGGCTGCGTTACGGCACCAATCCGCGAGTGCCGCCCTATATCTGCCTGGCCGAGCCGGGGTGGATGATCACCAAGACGGCGGTGAAAACCGCGTTCAGCGGCGGCGCGCATGGTTACGACAATCAGGCGCCCGACATGGCGGCGCTGTTCATCGCCAACGGCCCGGCCTTCGTCGGCGGCAAGCGCCTGGCCAGCTTCGACAATACCGACATCAATCCCTTGCTGCGCGATCTGCTGAACCTGCCCGCGGGCCAGGGGCTGGACGGAAACGACGCACCGTTTAGGCAGGTGCTCAAACGATAGGAGAGCGACGGGTGCAGTATTTCGAGGACATCGAGGTCGGCAGCACGGCACGGTTCGGCGATTATGCCGTGACGCGGGACGAGGTGATCGCCTTTGCCGAGAAATACGACCCCCAGCCCTTTCACCTGTCCGACGCAGCGGCGGCGCGGACGCATTTCGGGCGGCTGTCGGCGAGCGGCTGGCATACGTGCGCGATGACGATGGCGATGCTGGTCGAGCATCTGAAGGCGAACGACCAGGCGGGGCTGGGATCGCCCGGGATCGACGAATTGCGCTGGCTGACGCCGGTCTATCCGGGCGATCGGCTACGCTGCGAAAGCGAGGTGTTGGACAAGCGTCGGTCGGCGAGCCGGCCGGAAATGGGCATATTCAAGAGTCGGATGACGGTGTTCAACCAGCATGACATACCGGTGATGACCTTCTTGTCCAATGGGCTGATCGCCACCCGCGAGCGATAGGGGCGCCGGCAGCGCGGCGCCCCTGTCGATCAGCGGCGACCGCGGTCGCCGCGCGGGCCGCCGCCGCGATTACCGCCCCAGCTCCGATTGCCGTTCCAGTTGCGGTTGCCGCCCCAATTGCGGTTGCCGTTCCAGTTGCGCTGGCCCTGCCAATTGGGCTGCGGATTGGGCGCGGGGGCCGCGCCGGCCGGCGGCTGGGGCGCAGGCGCGGGTTGGCCCGAGAAATTCTGGCGGTTGCCGCGCCAATTGCCGCGATTGCCCCAGTCCGGGCGGCCGGGATTGCCCACCCCCGGGCCGCCGGGGCCACCCGGCCGATCGCCGCGCCAGCCGGGGCGACGGTCAAACCCGTTCCAGTCGTTGCGGAAGTTGCGGTCGCCGCGCCATTGGTTGCGGCGCTGCTCCCAATAGCGGCGCTGGCCGTCGTTCCACCGATAGGGCCGGCGGTACTGATCGTAGACGTAGATGCCAGTGCCCGGATAATAATAGTCGCCATACCAGCCGAAGTAGCTGGGATAGCCGCCATAGCCGTAGCCGCCGTAATAGGGATCGGCGAAACCGTCGTCGTAATAGCCATAGCCGCCGGTGCCGTAGCCGACGGACACGCCGCTATAGCCATAGCCGTCGGTGCAGGCGCTGGTCGCGACACCGGTGCCGAACAACAGGCCGACCAATGCCAAACGCTTGAAGATCATGGATGCTCTCCCATCATCGAAGGGCGCCGGCGAGTCGGATTGGCGAATCGGGGACGCAACCTATTGTCGTTCAACGAGGGCGGATCGTCGCGGGTTCCGGCTGAATGGGTGATGAGCGGGCAATGGGGGCAAGACCCGCGTGGTGCCATCGTGCGGCGCCTACGCGTCCTCCGCTCGCGCTGAGCCTGTCGAAGCACAGCGTTCCGCACGCAAACCGACCGCTTGAGGCGCCCTGCCCTTCGACAGGCTCAGGACCAACGGTATTGGTGACGGTTGGGGGATTGGAGCGGCCGCGACGGTCGGGCTGGCGCCGTTCCGGCGCCTCAATGCCCCTCGAACGCGAAGAGGGCATCGGCCTGCACGCCATCGGCGCGCAACGCGTCCGCGCCGCCGAGGTCGGGCAGGTCGATCACGAACTGCGCCTGCTCGACGATGGCGCCCGCCTTGCGCAGCAGCCGCACCGCAGCGCGCGCGGTGCCACCGGTGGCGATCAGATCGTCGACCAGCAGCACGCGCTGGCCGGGCACCAGCGCATCTTCGTGCATCGCGATCCGGTCCTGCCCGTATTCGAGCGCATAATCCTCGGCGATCGTCGCGCCGGGGAGTTTGCCGTCCTTGCGGATCAGCAGCACGCCCGCCTTCAGGGGCACGGCGAGCGCGGCCGCGAACAGGAAGCCGCGGGCTTCGATCCCGGCGATCAGATCGACGGGACCGGTGGTGGCGGCGACCATGCGGTCGATCGTCGCGGCGAGGCCGGCGGGATCGAGCAGCAGCGTGGTGATGTCGCGGAACTGGATGCCGGGCTTGGGGAAGTCCGGGATCGTGCGGATCAGCGCTTTCAGGTCGTCGTTCATGGGGGCGTGTGTCGCTTGGGACGCATGCGGGGTCAATGGTGGAGGACTCCCGTCGTCATCGTGGCGGACGCCGGGATCCATGGTTGCGGGCGGCCCGCGCGCCGCGCCAATGCTGCCTCATCGCGTCCATGGATCCCGGCGTGCGCCGGGATGACGAAGGGAGATATGCCCCCCGTGCCTGCACACCACCGTCATTCCCGCGAAGGCGGGAATCCATACCCTCTGACGTCCCGGCAGGAAGCGCGACGGTAGCGCGTCTGGATTCCCGCCTTCGCGGGAATGACGGGGAGAGTGGGGCGCGGTCTTTCCTCTGCCCCCCTGCACACGAAAAGGGCGGGCGGTGCCGTGTCGCACCGCCCGCCCCTTCGCTCCGAACCGCCGGTCAGGCGATCGGGATCAGTGCTTAATGTCGCGCCAGACGTTCTGATAGGCGCCCCAGGCGAGGAAGCAGAACACCAGCAGGAACAGCGCCGCCGCGAGGCCCGCACCATGGCGGGTGTCGAGGTTGGGTTCGGCGGTCCAGGTCAAGAAGGCGGCGATGTCGCGCGCCATCTGGTCCTTGGTCGCCTTGGTGCCGTCCGAATAGGTGACCTGACCGTCCTGCGTCAGGGGCGGCGGCATCGCGATGTTCAGGTTCGCGAACCACGGATTGAAGTGCAGGCCCTGCGGCGTCTTCGCATCCGGGAACATCTTGAGGAGCTCTTCGCCCTTCTCGTTCTTATACCCGGCCTGGTTGCGATAGCCCATCAGCAGCGCGTGGACGTAGTTCGAACCGTCATGGCGCGCCTTGGTCATCAGCGACAGGTCGGGCGGCAACGCATTGTTGTTCGCGGCGCGTGCGGCGACTTCGTTGGCGAAGGGCGACGGGAAACGATCGCTGGCGACGTTCTTGCGCGTCGAGGCTTCGCCCGTTTCCGGGTTCACGGTCGGCTGTTCGATCACCCACTGGTTGGCGATCGCCTTCACCTCGGCCTCGGTATAGCCGATCTTCTGCAGGTCGCGGAAGGCGACGTACTTCAGGCTGTGGCAGGCCGAGCAGACTTCCTTGTAGACTTGGAAGCCGCGCTGCAGCTGCTGATTGTCATATTTGCCGAAGAAGCCGTTCGACGACAGCCCGATATTCTCGGGGTGCATGTGGAAGAGCTGTTCGACGGTTTCCTTCGCCGGATCCTCGATCGCAGTCTTGGCGGTGCCGAAGAGCGCGAGTCCGAGGACGAAGATGAAGGCGGCGCCGACCAGGGAGGCGATGATGCGAGGCATGGTTCTGATTGTCCCCCAGTCGGTTCAGGCTTGCGCCGCGCTGTGCGCGAGGCTGGTGCCACCGTGCTTTGCCAGCACCGCTTCGGTGATCGAATTGGGCAGCGGGCGCGGACGCTCCGACCGGGCGACCCAGGGCAGGATGATGAGGAAGTGCGCGAAATAATAGGCCGAGGCGATCTGCCCCAGGATCACGTTGCGCGCATTCGCTTCCGCCCCGCCGACATAGCCGAGCACCAGCACGTCGAGCAGCAAGATGCCGAGGAAAATGCGGTACTTCGGACGATAGTTCGCCGAGCGCACCGGCGACGTGTCGAGCCAGGGCAGGAAGAACAGCAGCAGGATCGAGCCGAACATCGCCAGCACGCCCCACAGCTTCGCATCGAGGATAAAGTTGGCGGTGAAGCTCTTCAGGATCGCGTAGAAGGGCAGGAAGTACCATTCGGGCACGATGTGCGCCGGCGTCGAGAGCGGGTTCGCCTCGATATAATTGTCCGGGTGGCCGAGCAGGTTCGGGCTGAAGAAGATCAGCAGCGCGAAGATCAGCATGAACACGCCGACGCCGACGCCGTCCTTCGCCGTGTAATAGGGGTGGAACGGCACCGTGTCCTGTTCACCCTTCACCTCGACGCCGGTCGGGTTGTTCGACCCCGGAATGTGCAGCGCCCAGATGTGCAGGATGATGACGCCCGCAATCACGAACGGCAGCAGATAGTGGAGCGAGAAGAAGCGGTTGAGCGTGGCGTTATCCGGCGCATAGCCGCCGAGCAGCCAGACGCGGATCGTCTCGCCCACCAGCGGAATTGCCGAGAAGAAGCCGGTGATGACCTGCGCGCCCCAGAAGCTCATCTGCCCCCAGGGGAGCACATAGCCCATGAACGCGGTCGCCATCATCAGCAGGAAGATGACGACGCCGAGCAGCCACACCATCTCGCGCGGCGCCTTGTACGAGCCATAATAGAGGCCGCGGCCGATGTGGATGTAGACGACGGCGAGGAACATCGACGCGCCGTTGGCGTGCGCATAGCGCAGGAACCAGCCGGCATTGACGTCGCGCATGATGCTTTCGACCGAGCCGAAGGCGACGCCGGCATTGGCGGCATAATGCATCGCCAGCACGACGCCGGTGATGATCTGGATCGCGAGCGCGGCGCCGGCGAGGACGCCGAAGTTCCAGAAATAGTTGAGATTACGCGGCACCGGATAGCCCGCGCCGACGGCATTGTAGACGAGGCGCGGCAGCGGCAGCTTCTCGTCCAGCCAGCGCATCAGCGGCTGCTTGGGTTCGTAATGCTTGGCCCAGGGAAAGCTCATGTGGTCTACCTTTCCCTTAACCGACCGTCACGACGGTGTCGGAGTTGAACGCATAATCGGGCACGTGCAGATTCTTCGGCGCCGGCCCCTGGCGGATGCGCGCCGCGGTATCGTAGGCCGAGCCGTGGCACGGGCAGAAATAGCCGCCGAACGGCCCCTTGTTCTCGCCCTCGCCCGCGCCGAGCGGCACACAGCCGAGGTGCGTACAGACGCCAAGCGTGATCAGCCAGTTTTCCTTGCCCGGCTTGGTGCGTTCGGCGAGCGTCTGGGGATCGCGCAGCGTCTTGATGTCGACCGCATTCGCCTCGGCGATTTCCTTCGGCGTCAGGTTGCGCACGAAGAGCGGCTGCTTGCGGAACTGCGCCTTGATCGCCTGGCCCGGCTGGATCTTCGACAGATCGACCTCGGTGGTCGACAGCGCCAGCACGTCCGCCGACGGGTTCATCTGGTTGATCAGCGGCAGCACGATCGCGAGCGCACCGACGCCGGCGAACGACACGGCGGCGATATTGATGAAATCGCGACGGCGGGGATCGTGGACTTCCTCGTGGAACGGCGCCGGCGATTCACCGGGAGGTACGTTGTCGTCAATCGCCATTCGTCTCTGCCCTTGCGTCTATGTTCTTGCGGAAGTGCCGGAGTGCAGCCCCACCGAACCCTGCCGTCCCCACGGCGGGCTTATGGCCTGATAGACGGCGGCCGCGCGCTTTGCCAACAGCATTTTGCGCTTTGCCAGCCCGCCGCTAAGGACGCGAGCCATGACCAGCCCCCTGCGCATCGCCCTCTACCAGCCCGATATCGCCGGCAATGTCGGCGCGGTGATGCGCACAGCCGCGTGCCTGGGCGTGGCGCTCGACCTGATCGAGCCAATGGGATTCCAGTGGGACGACAAGCGCGTCGCGCGGGCGGCAATGGACTATATCGACCATGTGTCGTTGACGCGGCATGCGGACTGGGAGACGTTCCAGGGGCAGGCGACCGGCCGGCTGGTGCTGCTGACGACGCGCGGCGCGACGCCGCTGCATGACTTTGCGTTCCGGGCGGACGATGTGCTGCTGTTCGGCCGCGAAAGCGCGGGCGTGCCGGAGGAGGTGCATGCGCGGGCGGACGCGCGGGTGGTGATCCCGATGGCGCCGGGGCTCAGGTCGATGAACCTGTCGGTGTCCGCGGCGATCGTCGCGGCGGAAGCGCTGCGGCAGACGGGCGGGTGGCCGGGCGCGTAGGGTCAACTTGGTGATCAATCTCGGCCCGGAAAGTACCGATTCACCAACCATCGCACGCCCAATCCAATAGGTACTGCGATGAGAAGCGTAGGAGCGACCACCGCGGGCAGAAATCCCGGATGACATTGCTCGTCCGGCATACAGTCGCCCAAGGTCGCGATAAGGGTGGCGAACAGAGCCACTGGAGTACCGCACAAGGCAGCTAGGCCGCAGCCCCATCTACCGCCGCGGGTACCAACCCCTTTGTAACGGCTATCATCCATTCAGGCAGGGTATACGATCCGATTACACCTGCAATCTCATCCGCCTGAGACAATCCGCCCCATCGACACCCCCTCCCCCGCGCCGCTAAGCCGTTGCCCATGCTGACGCTCGACGACCAACAGACCGCCGCCCGCCACTGGTTCGAATCGCTGCGGGACCGCATCTGCGCGGCGTTCGAGGCGATCGAGCGCGAGGCGGGGTCGGATGCGGCCTTCGACTATACGCCGTGGGACCGCGTCGATCCGTCGGGCGAGCCGGGCGGTGGCGGCGTGCGGGGCGTGATGAAGGGGAAGGTGTTCGAGAAGGTCGGCGTCAACGTCTCGACCGTCGGCGGCACGTTCGAAGGCGAGTTCGGCAAGACGATCCACGGCGCTGGCGAGGATCCGCGCTTCTTCGCGACCGGCATCAGCCTGGTCGCGCACATGGCCAACCCGCACGTCCCCGCGGTGCATATGAACACGCGCTTCCTGCGCACGACCAAGCAGTGGTTCGGCGGCGGTGCCGATCTCAACCCGCCGCTGCCGGTCGAGGGCGACACAGCGGAGTTTCACGCGACGTTGCAGGCGGCGTGCGATGCGCACGGGGCCGACTATTACGAGCGCTTCAAGGCTTGGGCGGACGACTATTTCTATATCCCGCACCGGAAAGTGCATCGCGGCGTCGGCGGTATCTTCTACGATCATCTGGAGGGCGATTTCGACGCCGACTTCGCCTTCACGCGCGCCGTGGGCGAGGCGTTCCTCGACGTCTATCCGCGCATCGTGCGGCGACGGATGCACGATGCCTTCGACGCGGCGGACGAGGCGCAGATGCTGGAATGGCGCGGGCGCTATGCCGAGTTCAACCTGGTCTATGACCGCGGCACGTTGTTCGGCCTGAAGACCGGCGGCAATATCGATGCGATCCTGATGAGCCTGCCGCCGCGCGCGAACTGGGCCTGACGCGATGGCGCTGATCCCGGTCGACGACGGCGATCTGGCGACGATCGTCACCACGCTGGAGATGACGCGCCGGCCACCGTTGCGGCCCCTGCCCGCCTCGCCGCTGCGGCTGGTGCGCTGGGCGACGCCTGAGCCGGAAAAATACCGGATGCTGTTCCGCCGCGTCGGGGGACCGTGGCTATGGTATTCGCGGCTGGCGATTGACGATGCCGCGCTGACCGCGATCGTCCACGATTCGGGTGTGGAGGTCTATGCCGTCACCGATCGCGCGGGGATCGAGGTGGGGTTGCTCGAACTCGACCTGCGCCATGCGGGGGCATGCGAGCTGTCCTATTTCGGTCTGGTGCCGGAGCTGGCGGGGCGCGGCCATGGCGGTTGGCTGATGGCGGAGGCGATGGCGCGCTGCTGGCGGCCGGGGGTGACGCGGGTGTGGGTGCATACCTGCACGCTCGATCACCCGGCGGCGCTGGGCTTCTACCGGAAGCAGGGGTTCGTGGCGGTCAAGCGGACGATCGAGACCTTTCCCGACCCGCGGCGACTGGGGCTGCTGCCGGTCGATATGGGGGCACACGTTCCGTATCTGGCGTGACCTGACGCAACCGTCTCCCCAGCGCAGACTGGGATGACGACCATTGCCGCGTCTAGCGCGGGCGCGTCCATAGCCCGGTGCGGGGCGTATCGGGGATATCGTGCCGGCCGCGCGCCTCGATCGCCGACTGGATGATGAAGGCGATCTTTTCGCCCTTCGACGTCGTCACGCGCGCATCCCACGCCGCCGAGCCAAGCGCGGCGACCTTGCGGCCGATCGTGCCGTAGATGCGCGCCGCCGCCAGTACCGCCCAGGCCGAGCGGAACGACAGCGCGCGCGTGCCAACGCGGGCGCTCGCTTCGAACGCCGCGGCGCGGTCGGTCAGCCTTCGGGCGAGGTCCGCCAGCGCCGGGCGGTGTTCGGGGGCGAGGATGGCGTCGGGGGCGATCCCCTTCTCCGCCAGCCAGTCGGACGGCAGATAGCAGCGTCCCCCGCGCGCATCTTCGTCGATGTCGCGGGCGATATTGGCAAGCTGGAAGGCGAGGCCCAGGTCGCAGGCGCGGTCCAGCACCGCATCGTCGCCCGGATCGACGCCCATGATGACCGCCATCATGCACCCGACGACGCCGGCGACATGATAGCAATAGGTGAGCAAATCGTCCTCGGTCCGCGGGCGCCAGCCGTCGCCGTCGAGGCGGAACCCCTGGATCAGATCATGCGCGAAGCGGCGCGGCAGGCGCGTTTCGGCGGCGACGATGCGCAGCGCGTCGAAGGCTGGCACCCCCACCACCTCGCCAGCGAGCGCGGCGTCAGTGAGCGCCGCCATCTCGGCGATGCGGCGCGGCGCATCCTCGACCGGGCGCAGGTCGTGGCCGTGGTCCTGGCCGTCGGCGATATCGTCGCACGCGCGGCACCAGGCATAGAGCAGCCACGCCCGTTCGCGCGTCGCCGGATCGAACAGCAGGCTCGCCGCCGCGAAGCTCTTCGACCCCTTCGCGATCGATTCGTGCGCGGTCGCGACGATGGCGTCGCGGCTGGGCTGCGCCTCAGAGGTCAGACGTCTTCATCCGTACGATCGGCTGCGTCGGCACGTGCGCCGCCATCTTGTCGAGCAGGCCGTCCAGCGTCGTGTCGACGATCAGCAGGTCGCGGTGCTGCGGGCGCAGGAAGCCGACTTCGGCGGACTTCTCCCAGAAGGCGATCAGGTGATCGTAATAGCCCGCGACGTTGAGCAGGCCGACCGGATCGGCGTGATAGCCCAGCTGCGCCCAGCTCAGCGCTTCCCACAATTCGTCCATCGTGCCGGTGCCGCCGGGGATGGTGACGAAACCGTCGGCAAGGTCGGTGAAGGCCGCCTTGCGCGCGTGCATGCCGCTGACGACGTGCAGTTCGGTGAGGCCGCGATGCGCGACCTCGGCGTCGACCAGCGCCTGCGGGATCACGCCGATCACCTCGCCGCCCGCGCTGAGCGCGCTGTCGGCGATCGCGCCCATCAGCCCCAGCCGGCCGCCGCCATAGACGACGCCGATGCCGCGCTCGGCGAGCGTCCGCCCGATCGTACGGGCGGATTCGATATAGACGGGATCGGCGGGCGTCGCCGAGCCGCAGTAGATAGCGAGACGTTTCATGGCGCTGCCGCTACGCCGATGCGGGCCCAGCGGCAAGCTCAGCGCGTCTCCATCCAGCGCTGGCGGAGTGCGGCGAGCGTATCGGGCGACGCATCGGGGCGCGGGCTGGCGGGCTTGCCCGCGCGCAGCCGGGCGCGGTCGCGTTCGGGCGGGTCGACCAGCCGGACGCGCACCGCCGCGGTGCCGTTCGCCCGGATGCCGAGCAGATCGGCCGCGCCGCGCGACAGGTCGATGATCCGCCCGCGCACGAAGGGGCCGCGATCGTTGATGCGCAGCAGGATGGTGCGGCCGGTGTCGAGCGCGGTCACCTCGACATAGCTCGGGAGCGGCAGGGTGGTGTGCGCGCCGCTGATCGCCTTCGCGCGGAACCGCTCGCCGCGCGCGGTGACGTTGCCCGATTCGCCGCCGTACCAGCCGGCATAGCCGAGCGCGTCATATCCGGGCGCGGGGGCGGGAACGTAGGTAACGCCGCGGACGGTGTAGGGGCGGCCAATCTTGACCGGCACGTCGGTGACCGCCCGGCCACCGCACGCGGTGAGAGAAAGGGCGAGGAGCAGTGTGGACGTCCACCCCATCCATTTCGTCATTCCCGCGCAGGCGGGAATCCAGAACCTCTGCCGCTTCGGCGCAATCGCTACCCGTCGCGCGTCTGGATTCCCGCCTCCGCGGGAATGACGATGATGGACGAATTGGGGCAGAGGCCCTCTCGTGTCTCCTTTCGTCATCCCGGCGCACGCCGGGATCCATGGGCCCGGCGAAAGGCGTATCGCGCGAATCCGCTTGTCGCCCCTATCCATGGATCCCGGCGTGCGCCGGGATGACGAAGGAAGGCTCACCGCCCCGACAGCATCAGCGCCGCGGTGGCCTTGGCGCTGCCGACCACGCCGGGGATGCCCGCGCCCGGGTGCGTGCCGGCGCCGACGAAATACAGGTTCGGGATATGGTCGTCGCGGTTGTGAACGCGGAAATAGGCGCTCTGCGTCAGGATCGGTTCGAGGCTGAAGGCGCTGCCCAGATGCGCGTTGAGATCGGCGGCGAAGTCGCTCGGCGCGTAGCTGAACTTGGTCACGATCCGATCGTGGATATCGGGAATCAGGCGGCGGCCGACCTCGTCGAGGATGCGCTTTTCGAGGATCGGGCCGATCTCGTTCCAGTCCACCGGGAACTTGCCCATGTGCGGCACGGGGGCGAGCGCGTAGAAGGTCGAGTGCCCCCCCGGCGCGAGGCTCGGGTCCGTGACGGTCGGGTGGTGGAGGTAGAGCGAGAAATCCTGGGCGAGCACGCCGTGGTCGTAAATGTCCTCGAGCAGCCCCTTATAGCGCGGGCCGAACAGGATCATGTGGTGCGGGATGCCGGGCCATGCGCCCTTGATGCCGAAGTGGACGACGAAGAGCGACGGCGAATAGCGCTTCTTTTCGAGGCTCGCCTTGGTGCGCTGGCCGCTGCGCGAGGTCTTCAGCAGGTCGCGATAGGTGTGCATGATGTCGCTGTTCGCGGCGACGGCATCGGCCTGCATCGTCCAGCCGCTCTGGCAGGTGACGCCCGTCACGCGGTCGCCCAAGGTCTCGATCGCGGTGACGGGATCGCCGAGGCGCAACGTGCCGCCGATCCGTTCGAAATGCGCGACCATGCCGGCGACGAGACGGTTGGTGCCGCCGCGCGCGAACCAGACGCCGCCGTCGCGCTCCAATTTGTGGATCAGCGCGTAGATGGCGCTGGTCGTCATCGGATTGCCGCCGACCAGCAAGGTGTGGAACGACAGCGCCTCGCGCAGTTTCTCGTTCTTCACGAACTTCGACACGATCGAATAGACCGAGCGCCACGCCTGGTATTTCGCCAGCGCCGGCGCCGCCTTCACCATCGACGCAAAGTCGAGGAAGGCGACATGGCCGAGCTTTTCATAGCCTTCGCGGTACACGCCCTCGGCATATTCGAGGAAGCGGTGGTAGCCGGCGATGTCGGCGGGATCGAGCTTGCCGATCTCACGCTGCAACGCCGCTTCATCGTTCGTGTAATCGAAGTTCGTGCCGTCGGGCCAATTGAGGCGGTAGAAGGGCGTCACCGGCTCCAGCGTGACGTCGCGCGCCATGTCGGCCCCGGTCAGCGCCCACAATTCCTGCAGGCACGCCGGATCGGTAATGACGGTCGGCCCGGCGTCGAAGGTGAAGCCGTCCTTTTCCCAATAATAGGCCCGGCCGCCCGGCCGGTCGCGCGCTTCGACGATCGTCGTCGCGACGCCCGCCGATTGCAGCCGGATCGCCAGCGCCAGCCCGCCGAATCCCGATCCGATGACGATCGCCGACTTCATGTCTTCTATCCCTGTCCTACCGCCATGCCGTCGTCCGCAGCGCATGCAGCGCGCGACCGACCGGCACCGGCGGTTTCCCTGTTACGATGCGAGCCTTGTCCCCGATGCTCGACCGCCCCGCATAGAAACGGGTGATGAGCGCCGGGTCCAGACGGTAGAAGCGTTCGATGATGCGCCAGCGTTCCGCCGGATCGCCCGCGCGGAACATCATCGTGTTGAGCATGCGGTAGAATGCGCCGCGTCGCCAGTGCTCGCGCGCGTGATCATAGGCGAAGGTGGCGAGGCTTGCGCCGGACCAGTCGCCGCTGTCCGCCAGCGCGATGGCGAAGCGCACCGCGTCGGGCAGCGAATAGCCGGTCGCCGGCTGGAACAGGCCTGCGCGCATGCCGGCCTTAGCGATGCCCTTGCCGGTCGAGCGCCAATAGGCGTCGAAATCGCCACCCAAGGTGATCGGCAGCGACCCCGCCTCGCGCCGCACGACCTGTGCGCCCGCCCAGCCCCGCGCCTGCGCATAATCAGCGATGCGCGCGCGGATCGCCGGCACGTCGAGGCCGGGCGTGTCGCTGTAATAGGTGTCCTCGACGAACATCCGGTCGGGCGCGAAGGGCAGGCAATAAACGAAGCGATAGCCGTCGATCTGGTCGACGGTCGCGTCCATCACCCGCGGCCGCTCGATGCCGTGCGGCGTCGGCAACGCCAGTTCGTGGCCGACGAACTTCTGCCAACCAAGCTCCAGCGTATCGAGGTCGCCGGGGCCGCGACAGTCGATGACGCCGCCCGCCTCGATCCGGTCGCCGTCGCCCAGCACCACCGCGGTCGCCGACAGCGCCAGCACGCGCCGGCCGGTCATGATCGCCTCGGGCGGCAGCTTGGCGCGGAGCACGGCGTCGAACCGTTCGCTGGTGATCGAATAATAGGTCGCGTCGACATCGCGCGTCAGGTTGGGGAAGACGACGTCATAGCCGCGCCAGCCATGCACCACCATGTCCTGCACCAGCCCGCGATGGGCCTGGGCGACATCGCTGCCGAAGAACGACCAGACGTGCTCGCCGCCCAGCGTCGTGCCGCTCTCGACAATGCGCACGTCGCAAGAGGGCGCGCGCGCCTTGACCGCCAGCGCGATCAGGCCACCGGCCAGCCCACCCCCGACGATCGCCAGGTCGCAACGGATCGTCGTGCCCATGGAGGGGCGCGTAGCCGAAAGACGGGGGGGAGAGAACCCGGGTTCGAGGCGTAACCGTCGGTTCGTTGAGGCGCGCGATCGGACCGCGCGCGGGGAGTCTTGCCACCCTCCGGTTCGTCATGCCCGAGAAGGCGGGAATCCATACCCTCTGACGTTCCGGCCCGAGGCGTGACGGTAGCGCGTCTGGATTCCCGCCTTCGCGGGAATGACGATGAGAGGCGGAAGGCGACCATGGCCTCACCCACGCCGTCACCCCGGACTTGGTCCGGGGTCCACTCTGCGGCGAGGGGGATGGTCAGAGGCTCTTGCCGTCCCCCCGTCACCCCGGACCGAGTCCGGGGTGACGGGGGGCAGAACGACAGGCCTGCGCATCACCCCGCAGGCGCCGCCTCGCCATCGATCAGCCGCTTCCATACCGGCGTCATGCACGCCGTCACCTGGGCGCTGGTCCGCGCCACCGGCGCGCAGGCGAGCAGGCCTGCGCACATCCCGCATCTAGTGCGGCATCGCCGCTGCGCCGTTTGAAGACGCAGCGTATGTCGCCGGTGCGGCGATCGGTCTTGGTCACGATCCGCAGGCGCCGCGCCGCGCGTCGTCGCGCCGTCACGACGATGTCCTCCGCCGACAGCTCCGCGACAGGCGTCACCGCCTACACCGCCAGCAGCAGCGCCAGGGCGATCACCGGCCCAGCGCCCGCACCAGCCGGATGCCGACGTTGTCGATGCCCGGATTGACGTCCGAGAACAGCTGGCGGTGGCTGAAATGCTCCCAGGTTGCCTCGACCGCCCAGCGGCGATCGATCCGCACGCCGATCGCGGCATTGGGGTTGAACAGCACGCGCGATCCGAAGCCGGTGCGGGTCTGGTAGATTTCGTACCGGCGCCAGGCCTCGGCACTGTCCAAGCCGGGCAGGAAGGGGTTCGGCAAATAGCGATAGCCGTCGTGGATCGTCACGCCGATGCCGACCTGCGCATAAACGCGGCCCTTGAAGGCATGCTGCCGCCATTCCGCGCCGAAGCTGGCGAAGCTCGTCTTGCCCGCGGTGCTGACCTGCACCTTCGCGGTCAGCCGCGGTTTCAGCGCCCAGCGGATCGGCAGCATCTTGGTACGATAGACGAGCTGGACGTCGGTGGTGCCGTCCTCTTCCATGCCCTCATACACCTGCCCCGGCGGCAGTGTCGGGAAGGTCAGTTGGCTGCCCAACGGGTGGAAGTTCGCGCCGTGCCGCAGCACGCCCACCGCCACTTCGGGCGCATGCGTCACCAAATCCTGCGCCATCGCCGGCGTCGGGCCAAGCAGCATCGTGGCGCCCAACAGGCGCATCAACCCGGTCTTCATGACGTGTATCCCCTTCCACGGCTGTCGACCAGCCGACGTCTTTGGTGTATGAAGACAAGGAATTTCTGTCAAACAGAAAGAATATGATGAAGGACGGATATTGGCTGCCGCCGCGCAAGGCGTGGCTGTGTCGGCTTGCAGGGCTGGTGTTTCTGATCGGCGCCGCGGTGATGCTGCCGGTGATCGTCTTTGCCGGGCTAACCCCGGGCGCGTCGCCGGGATGCGGCGGCGGCTACGGCTGCGTGTGGGAGGCGCGGCCGGTCACGCTGATCGACAGCGACGAGCGACTGCGCGTGGAGGCGTCGCCCGCCGCGCTGAAGGCGTTGAACGCCTTTGCCGCGCAGGGCCGGGTGCGCTTGGGCCTTGCGGGGATCGAGGCGATCAACGCTTTGCCCTTTGCCGCGTTGCTGTTCAGCGTCGGCGTGGCCCTCCGCCGCCTCGGTGGACGCGGTGCCGATCCGTTGCAGCGGGCATTGCCGTGGCTGCGCCGCGCCTCGATCGCCGCGATCGTCTGGACGCTCGCCCATGCGGTGTATCAGACCGCGCTCGAATCGTGGCTGTCGCCGGGCACGCCGGCCGGACCGACCCTGTACACGAACATTTACCTCGCCGACATCGCGACCGGCTTGCTGCTCGCCATCGCCGCCTATTGCGCAATCTGGGCAATCGAAGCGGGGTTGCGCGCACAACGCGATCTGGACGATTTCGTCTGATGCGCCCGCCGCTCGCCCCCCGTACTCGAATCGCGCGCAAAGCGCGCCGCTGCCGTATCGCCGGCCTGCTGTTCCTGCTGATCGCGGCGCTCGTCGCGGCGACGGTCCCGCTCGCCGGCCTGTGGCCAGCGCCCCGATCGCATTGCGGCGATCAGGGCTGCACCTGGTCCTCCGACCCCGTCACGCTGTTCGACGAGCAGGATGCCGAAAAGCTGCGCGCCGCGCCCGCCGATATCCAGCGCCTCAAGGTCTATGTGCAGCGGCCGCTGGTCCGCCTCGCCCTTGCCGGGATCGAAGCGATCGACGTCGGGCCGCTGGTCGTCCTGCTCGTCGCGGTCGGAATCGCGCTGCGCCGACTAGGAGGGCCGCCCCGCGATGCCTTCGCGCAGGCGTTGCCGTGGCTGCGGCGCGCGACGATCGCCGCGATCCTCTGGGCGATCGCGCAGCCGCTGTCGGACAGCCTGCGCCAGATGCTGCTCTATCGCGGCACCTCCTGGGGACCGCATTGGCTGATCGCCCTCGATTTCAACGCGATGGCGATGCCACTGCTGCTCGGCCTTGCCGCCTACGCCGCGGTCTGGGCGCTCGAATCGGGGTTGCAGGCGCAGCGCGATCTGGACGATTTCGTCTGATGCCGGTCATCGTCAACCTCGACGTCATGCTCGCGCGCCGCAAGGTGCGGTCGAAGGAGCTTGCCGAGGCGATCGGCATCACCGAATCGAACCTGTCGCTGCTGAAATCGGGTCGGGTGAAGGGTGTGCGCTTCGGCACGCTCGCCGCGATCTGCCGCTATCTGGAGTGCGAGCCGGGCGACATCCTGGGCTACGAACCGTCCGACGACGACCTGAAGGCGGCGGACTGATCGAGCAGCCAGCGGCGGAACGCCTGCATCGCCGGGCTTTCCTTGCGCGACAGCAGGCGGGTCAGCCAGTAGCGGCCGGCGTCGACCTCGATGGCGAAGGGCTGGACCAGTCGTTCGCTGGCGAGATCGCGCAGGCACATCGCGCGCGGGGCGAGCGCGACGCCCTGGCCCGCCGCCGCCGCGCCCGCCATCAGCGCCGAACTGTCGAACATCGGCCCGCGCAAGGGTGGTGCGTCAGCCCCGGCGGCGGCGAACCACAGGCTCCATTCGCTGGGGCGGTAGGAGCGCAGCAGCCGTTCGCGCGCCAGATCGGCCGGGGCGGTCAGTCGCGCCGCGACCGCGGGCGCGCACAGCGGGGTCAGCGGCGCGTCGAGAACCGCCTCCGCCGCCGTACCGTGCCATGCGCCGTCACCGAAGCGGATCGCGTAATCCAGCCCCTCACCTGCCAGATCGACGCGATTGTTATTGATCGCGAGGCGCAGGTCGATGTGCGGATGCGTCGCGTCGAAATCGTCGATCCGCTCGATCAGCCAGCCCGTCGCGAAGGTGCCGACGACGCCGACGTGCAGTGGGTGACGGAAGCGGCCGTCGGCATAGCCGTCCAGCGTCGCACCGATCCGGTCGAACGTTTCGGCGAGTACCGGCACCAAGGCATGGCCGTCGTCGGTCAGCGCGAGCCCGCGCGGCAACCGGTGGAACAGCCGCGTGCCGAGCCGGCGTTCGAGCTGCGCAACCTGATGGCTGACCGCGCCCTGGCTGACGCACAGTTCGATCGCTGCGCGGGTGAAGTTGAGATGCCGCGCAGCCGCTTCGAAGGCACGTAGCGCATTGAGGGGCAATTGGGCGCGATCCATGCGCCCAGGCATGAGGGGAGTTCATGCCTGTGTCGAGAGAAGATGCTTTGTCGGCGGTATCTGCATCGAGGCATTCTGCGCAGCGAAGGAGATCCGCCGATGCTCGTTACCCTGTTTGCAACCATGCTTGCCGCCGTTTCCCCGACCGCAGACGATCCGCTGACCCGTCCGATCGCGGTCGAACAGGCGAAGGACTGGCTGCGCCCCGCCCCGCCGATGAAGGTGTTCGGCAAGACCTATCTTGTGGGCTTCGGCGGGCTCAGCGTCGCGCTGATCGATACCGGCGACGGCCTGATCCTGATCGACGGGGCATTGCCGCAGGCCGAGCCGGCGATCCTCGCCAACATCCGCAAACTGGGGTTCGACCCGCGGCGCATCCGCTACATCCTCAGCACCGAACCGCATTTCGACCATGCCGGTGGCCTCGCCGCACTGGCGCGCGATACCGGCGCGACGGTGGTCGCCAGCGTACGCGGGGCGGAGGGGCTGCGCTCGGGGCGGCTGGCCGCCGACGATCCGCAGCGCGGCTATGACAGTCGCTTTCCCGCGGTGCGGGCGGTGCGCACGATCCGCGATGGCGAGACGCTGCGGCTGGGCGATACGGTCGTCACCGCGCGGGCGACGCCCGGGCACACGATGGGCAGCATGAGCTGGAGCTGGCGCGCGTGCGAGGGGCGGACGTGCAAGGCGATCGTCTTCGCAAGCAGCCTCAACCCCGTATCCGCGCCCGGCTATCGGTTCAGCGCGCCCGCCGCGCGCCCGGTGCTCGCGGCCTTTCGCCGGGGTCAGGCGGCGATGGAGGCGCTGCCGTGCGACCTGCTGATCACTGCGCATGCCGATCAGGACGATGCGACCGATCGCTTCCGCACGGCGCCCGGCGCGTGCCGGGCCTATGCGCGCGCGTCGGCGGTGAAGGTCGCGACGCGGTTGCGCGAGGAGCGGTCGCGCTAGGCGATCAGATCGGCTCCCCCGCCGCCCGCGCGCGCGCTTCGCGTGACGCTTCGGCGGCGGGGACGAGGCGATAGGCGGCGATCGCGCAGGTCAGCGTCACCGGCATGATCGCGAGCAGCGACAGCATGCCGACCGACAGACTGCCCGACAGCGTCGAGATGCGGCCCGCCAGATACGGCCCCATCGCGAGGCCCATCAGCGTCGTGCCGATGAAGAAGGTCGCGGTCGCGGTGCCACGCATGCGGGGCAGCACCAGGTCCTGCGTCGTCGCCGCCGCCGACCCCAGCGCGCCGCTGGCGGTGAGGCCGGACAGGAACAGGCAGGGGTAGAAGACCCAGACGCTGGAGGCCGTGAAGGCACCGATCAGGAACGGGATCGGCACCGTCGCGCCGAAGATCACGACGATCAGCCGCCCGGCGGGGTCGGTGCGGCGCAGACGGTCGGCGACGATGCCGCCGATCGTCAGCCCCAGGAACCCGGCGAGCGCGCCGCTGCTGCCCAGCAACAGGCCGGCGCGCGCCGGCGTCTCGCCCAATGTACGCAACACATAAGGCGCGGCCCAGAAGCTGGCGGCGTAGCTGAGGAACGAGTTGAGGCCGTAGGCGACGACGGTGCAGAGGAAGGCCGGCGTGCCGACAATCAGCGCGAAGGTGGCGGGATCGCGGCGCTTGAGCGCACAGGCCCAGGAGAAGACCGCATAGACGCCGATGCCGATCGCCAGCCATTGCGGCTTGGGTTCGCCGATGCCGATCAGGAAGGCGACGACCGCGACCACCGCGGCAAGGCCGGTAAGGTTGATGAGCAATGCCCGCGTACCGCCGCGCGCCGCACCGATCAGCGTCAGCGGGGGGATGATCGTCAGCAGTTCCTCGAAGAAGGCGCGGAAGGGCGCGGGATGCTTGTCCGGTTCGGGCAGCCCCTCGACCAACCCGCGGATCGGTTCGCGGATCGTCGCGACCCATAGCGCGACGATGAGGCCGGGGATGCCGACCGCGAGGAACGCCGCCTGCCACCCGACGAGACCGAAAGGCCCGCCGTCGGGATAGGCGCGGTTCCAACCCTGGACGATCAACCCGCCGATGAACAGCGACACGCCACCGCCGACGTACAGGCCCGCCGAATAGATCGACAAGGCCGTCGCGCGCAGCCGCTTGGGGAAATAATCGGAGATCAGCGAATAAGCGGCGGGACTCGCGGTCGCCTCGCCGATGCCGACGCCGATGCGCGCCGCAGCGAGCTGTCCACCGGTGCGCGAAAAGCCGGACAATGCGGTCATCGTCGACCAGAGCGCGAGGCCGACGGTCATCAATCGCACGCGATGCCAGCTGTCCGCGAGGCGGCCGAGCGGGATGCCGAACAGCGCGTAGAACACACCGAAGGCGGTGCCGTAGAGGAAGCCGAGGTCTTCGTCCTTCAGGTTCAAGTCGCGCTTGATGTCTTCGGCCAGGATCGAGATCACCTGCCGGTCGACGAAGTTGAGAACGTAGACGACGAACAGGATGCCCAGCACATACCAGGCATAGCGCGGCGCGGGCGCCTGCGCCGCCACGCCCCCGGACGCGGTGGGACCAGCCATCGACCTCTCCTTCGATTTTTTCGAAGGCTAACAGAGGTTCCGGGGCCCGATAACCCCAAAAGCGATACCCGATATTCTAAAGTGTGTTTGGCGGCGTACGCTTCACCGCTTCGGACGACGACGCGTGACACGCTCCAGCCGATCGATCAGCGATTCGATCGTTGGCGGGGCGGCGGGCTCCTCAGCGGCCGGCTTGGCGGGCACGCGCAGCGGCGGCACGGGGCGCACCGGGGTCAGCGGTACGGGGGGCAGCGCACCGGGGTGGAAGGCGGCGAGCGGCAGGTCGAGGTCCGCCGGAATGGGCTGTTCGACCGGCGGCGGTGGGGGTGACGCGCCGGTGACGGGGCGCGCAAACATCGTGTCGTCGTCATCCTCCAGATCCGCAGCCGACAGCGGACGACGCGCAGGCGCGTCAGGGTGCGCATCGGCGCGGCGCAGGACGGGGACGCCATCGCTGGAGGCGGCGCGGGGGGCGAGCAGGCCACCCGGGCCGAACAGCAGGAACAGCGCCGACCAGGTGACCGCACCGGCCAGCGCCCCACCGGCCAGCGCCAGCACGGCGCGCGCGGTCGTGCCCAACGGCGGTTCCGCCGCGCCGATCAGCGACGGCAGGCCGCTGCGCCATACCCAATCCTCCAGCACGGTGGCGGGCAAGACGACGAACAGCAGGACGACGGCCAGCGCCGCCACCGCGCCACCCACCGGGGCGATCCAGCGCATCATCGCGGCGCGCGACGGCATGGTCTGGGTCATAGGCTGGCCGGGGAATGCTGGCATGCTGTGTCCATCAGCGCGGCCGACGTGAGCCGCTGGTAAACGGGATCGTAACGACGAATGTTTGACGACCAGTTACGCTCCGCCTCGACGAACGCGCGCGCACGGGCGCGTCGCGCGTCCCAGCCGCTGCGGTCGGCGAGCAGGCCGGCGAGCGCCATCGCGATGGCGGCGGGATCGTCGGGGGCGAAGAGCGTGCCGGTGTCGCCGTCGCGGATCAGTTCGCGATGGCCGCCGACGTCGGAGGCGGCGACCAATTTGCCCTGCGCCATCGCCTCCAATGGCTTCAGCGGGGTGACGAGATCGGTGAGACGCATGCGCTTGCGCGGATAGGCGAGCACATCGACCAGCGCGTAATAACGCTCGACCTCGGTATGCGGCACGCGGCCGACGAAGCGGATCGCGTCCGCCGCCGGTGACGCCGCCGCCTGCGCGCGCAACGCCGCCTCCATCGGGCCGCCGCCGACCAGTAGCAGCCGCGCCTTGGGCCGGGCCGTGACGAGTGCGGGCATGGCGGCGATCAGATCGTCCAGCCCCTCGTAATCGTAGAAGCTGCCGATGAAGCCGATCGTCTCGGCATCGTCCAGCCCCAAGGATGCGGCAAGCGCGGGATCGTGCGCGACCGGTTCGCCGAACAGCGTCAGGTCGACGCCATTGGGCGACACGACGATCTTGTCCGCCGCCACGCCGCGCGCGATCAGGTCGCCGCGCAAGCCCTCGCAGATCACCGCCACCGCATCGGTGCGCTGCACCGCCCAGCTCTCCATCGCCCGGGTGACGCGATATTTGGCCGACCCTTCGGTGCCCGTGCCGTTGCCGACCGCCGCATCCTCCCAGAAGGCGCGGATTTCGTAGACCAGCGGCAGGCGCCGTGCGCGCGCGACACGCAGCGCCGCGATCGCATCGAGCACGGGCGAATGGGCGTGGAGGATGTCGGGGCGAAAGGCGTCGACCGCCGCGTCGATCCGCCGGGCAAAGGCGGCGAGACCACCGACCTCGCCCAGCACGCCACCCTTTCGCGTCGCCTGGGTGCGATAAAAGGTCAGGCCATCGACCGATTCGACCGCGTCCGGCGCAACGCCGTGGCGCGGGCCGGTGACGGCAGCGACCTGCCAGCCGCGCGCCTCCTGCGCCTTCAGGATCGCGCGCGTGCGGAAGGTGTAGCCGCTTTGCAGGGGCAGTCCGTGGTCGAGGACATGGAGAATCCGCATGGCCCAAGCCCTTGCACCCGCAGTGCTTAATGCCGCGTCAACCGCAGCCTAGCCCGCGGTAAAGGTCAGCCCCGCCTTGTCCTGCAAGCGATCGCGCAATCCCGTGCCGAGCAACGCGCCCGGCGTCCAGATGCCGCCCGCCCCCTCCGTCTCGATCAGGCAGCGCGCGGTTTCGGCGATCATCTTGCTGGTCGAACCGTAACCGGGGTCGCGGTCGCCGGTCACCACCGCGTCGAAGCGCGCGCCATCGGGCATCAGGCCGACGAACAGCAGGTCGTAATGGCCGCTGTCGCGCTCCTCCTTGCTGGGGCCTTCGCCGGGCTTGGGGCCCTTGTCACCGGCGAGCGGATTGAGCTTGGCGATCGCCTCGGCGGCGGCCTTGCCCATGTCGCCCAGCCCGGCAACCATCATCTCGTCATAGACGAAGTCGGTGCCGTAGCGGTGGCCGAGCAGATAGTTGGTGCGGTGGACGTTCTTGGTGTTGATCGCCGCCATGATGAACGGCGCGACCCAGGTGTTGAGCGTCGCGTCGAATTCGGGGAGCATGCCGGTCGGCTGATGCGGGCCGTTGAAGCCGGGGGTCAGCGCGAACGGGCTGGCGAGCAGCCCGACGATCGAGGGGTCGCGTGCCGCCGCAGCGAGCGTCGCCTTCAGGCTGGCGGCGGTGCCACCCGAAAAGCCGCCCTTCATCGCACGCACCCGGCCCTTCACCCGCGGCGCGGGCATGCCGTATTTGGCACGTGCGCATTCCTGCAGCGTCAACACGCCGAGGTCGAAGGGGATCGAATCGAAGCCGCAGGAAAAGACGATGCGCGCGCCGGTGCGCTGCGCCTCGGCATGGTGCGCGTCGATCATGTGGCGCATCCACGCCGGCTCGCCGCACAGGTCGACGTAAGCGGTGCCCGCGGCGACACAGGCGGCGATCAACGGTGCGCCGTAGAGCTGGTACGGGCCGACGGTGGTCAGCACGACCTGCGTCGATTCGGCCATCGCCTTCAACGAGGCGGGATCGTCGGCATCGGCAACGACCAGCGGCGTATCGGCCGGCGCGCCAATGAGGTCGCGCACCTCCTCCAGCTTGGCGCGGCTGCGGCCCGCCATCGCCCAGCGGGTGACGCCCTGTTGACTGAGATATTCGGCGACGAGACGCCCGGTGAAGCCGGTGGCGCCGTAGACGATGATGTCGAAGTCGCGCATTGCCCTCTCCCGTTTGCTTTACGCAAACGTCATGCGCTTTGGGGGCGGTGGGGGCAAGGCCTGCCTTTTCCCCGTCATGCCGGCGCACGCCGGGATGACGAATAAGGGTGGTGACTGCCCCCCTCCCGTCATTCCCGCGGAGGCGGGAATCCAGAACCGCTACCGGTGCGGCTCAAGCGGGACCTGCGCGTCTGGATTCCCGCCTTCGCGGGAATGACGGCGTAACTGGGGTAACGGGTGGCCCTTACGCCGCTTCGTTGAACTGCAACCGGGCGAGTCGCGCGTACAGGCCGCCGCGTTCGATCAGGCTGGCGTGGGTGCCGTCCTCGACGATCCGGCCCTGGTCCATCACCACGATCCGCTGCGCGGCGCGGACCGTCGCCAGCCGGTGGGCGATGACCAGCGTCGTGCGGTTCTGCATCAGCCGTTCGAGCGCCTGCTGCACCAGCCGCTCGCTGGCGGCGTCGAGCGCGCTGGTCGCCTCGTCGAGCAGCAGGATCGGCGCATCGCGCAGCAGCGCACGGGCGATCGTCACACGCTGGCGCTGGCCGCCCGACAGGCGCGCGCCGCCCTCGCCCAGATGCGTATCGAGCCCCTGCGGCAGCGTGCGCAGGAATTCGGCGGCATTGGCCGCCTCTGCCGCGGCCCACAGATCGTCGTCGCTCGCCTCCCACCGGCCGTAGCGCAGATTGTCGCGCGCGCTGGCGCCGAAGATCACCGCATCCTGCGGCACCATCGCCATCTGCGCGCGCACCGCGGCGGGATCGGCTTCGCGCAGGTCGACGCCGTCGAGCAGCACGCGGCCCACGGCGGGATCGTAGAAGCGTTCGGCGAGCTGGAACAGCGTCGACTTGCCCGCGCCCGAGGGGCCGACCACCGCGACCGTTTCGCCGGGGCGGATGGTGAGCGTCAGGTCGTCAATCGCCGCCGCATCGGGGCGGGTGGGATAATGGAAGCGCACACCTTCGAACGCGAGTGCGCCCGCCACCGGCACGGGCAAGGGGATCGGTGCGGCGGGCCGGGCGATCTCGGGCGTTTCGCGCAGCAGTTCGGCGATGCGGCTTGCCGCGCCCGCACCGCGCAGCAGGTCGCCATACACCTCGGTCAGCGCGCCGAATGCGCCTGCGACGATGCCGCCCGTGACGACGAAGGCGAACATGCCGCCGCCCGACAGGCGCCCGGCGGTGACGTCGGCAACGCCTTCCCACACCACCAGCACGATCGACCCGAAGACGAGGCCGATCATGATTGCGGTCATCACGGCGCGCAACGCGATGCGGCGCTTCGCGGCGGCGAAGGTCGCGTCGACCGCCGCACCGAAGCGCGCCGCCTCGCGCGATTCCTGACCGAACGCCTGCACGATCTTCATCGCGCCCAGCGTCTCGGTCACCAACGCGCCGACATCGGCGATCCGGTCCTGCGAGGTGCGCGAATGCGCGCGGATGCGGCGACCGAAGATGGTGACGGGCAGCACGACCAGCGGGATGCCGAGCAGCAGCATGCCCGCAAGCTTGGGCGACAGCACGAACAGATAGACCATGCCGCCGATGCCCGTCGCGGTGTTGCGCAGCGCGATCGACACGGTGGTGCCGACGACCGTCTCGATGAGCGTCGTATCGGACGTGAGGCGCGAGGCAATTTCCGACGGGCGGTTTTCCTCGAAAAAGCGCGGCGTCAGCGCCAGCAAATGCGCCTGCACCTTCAGCCGCAGGTCCGCGACGACGCGCTCGCCCAGCCACGACACATGGTAGAAGCGAATCGCGGTCGCCACCGCGAGTACCGCGACGATCATCAGCAGATAGTGGAAAGAGGCATCCACCGTCCCCTGCCCGCCTGTGACGAAGCCGCGGTCGATCACCCGCTTGAAGCCATAGGGGATGCCGATCGTCGCCGCCGAGGTGGTGGCGAGCGCGGTCAGCGCGATGGCGATGTGGCGGGGATAGCGCAGCGCGATCTCCCACACGAGGCGAAGGTCGCCGAGCCGGCCCTTGCCGGCGGCGGGAGTGGGGGAAACGGGGGAACGCGCCATCGGTCGCGCCTAGCAGCCGGGGGGACACGGCTCAACGCCGGCGGCGCGTACTCGGTCTGGCGCTTATCGCGCGTCTCGGGCGTTCAGACGATTGCGGCAAGCGCGAATGCCGTTACGTATACGGCAACCAATACAGGCTACGACACGATCATGCTCTACGACGCCTATGAAATGCAGCGCTCGATGCTAGCCGGGGCCAGCGCCATGGCAACCTTCGGCGCGGACTGGATGCGCAATCCGGCCAACCCCTGGTCCTATGTCGGCGGCGGCCAACTGGTCAGCTCCGCGCTGGAGGTGTTCGCCCATGCCTCCGCGACGCGCGGCAAGCCGGCCTTCGGCCTCGATCACACCGTCATCGACGGCCAAGAGGTCGCGGTGCATGAGGAGATCGTGCTGCAGAAGCCGTTCGGCCAGCTCAAGCGCTTCCGCCGCGATGGCGTGGAGGGCGGGCCGAAGCTGCTGATCGTTGCGCCGATGTCGGGCCATTACGCCACGCTGCTGCGCGGCACGGTCGAGCGAATGCTGCCGAGCGCCGACGTCTACATCACCGACTGGCGCGATGCGAAGCTGGTGCCGTTGAAGGACGGCCATTTCGACCTCGACGATTATATCGACTATCTGATCGCCTTCCTGGAAGCGATCGGGCCGAACGAGGGCCAGGGCGGCACGCATATGCTCGCGGTCTGCCAGCCGTCGGTGCCCTGCTATGCCGCGGTCGCGCTGATGAGCGCGGACAAGCACCCCTGCCGGCCCAAGACGCTGACGATGATGGGCGGGCCGATCGACACGCGCGAGGCGCCGACCGCGGTCAACACGCTGGCCACCGAACGCCCGCACGCCTGGTTCGAACAGAATGTCGTCGTGACCGTGCCGATGATGTATCCGGGCGCGGGGCGGAAGGTGTATCCCGGCTTCTTGCAGCTCGCCGGCTTCATGTCGATGAACCTCGGCAATCACATGATGAGCCATTGGGAGATGTTCAAGCATCTGGTCCAGGGCGACGGCGAAAGCGCGCAGGCCACCAAGAACTTCTATGAGGAATATCGCGCGGTCTGCGACATGACCGCGGAATTCTACTTGCAGACGGTCGATCTGGTCTTCCAGACGCATGCCCTGCCGCGTGGCGAGATGCTGCATCGCGGGCGCCGCGTCGATCCGGGTGCGATCACCGACGTCGCGGTGCTGGCGATCGAGGGCGAGCGCGACGACATTTCGGGGTTGGGTCAGACCAAGGCGGCGCTGACGCTCGCTACCAACCTGCCGGCCGAGCAGAAGCGCTATTACATGGCCGAGGGTGCCGGCCATTACGGCATCTTCAATGGCTCGCGCTGGCGCAACAAGGTCGCACCGATCGTCGAGGAATGGATGGCGGCACATGCCTGATATGCGAAGGGGCGGCTCCCGTCGGAACCGCCCCTCTCGTCGTTTATAAGGCCAGACGCCTCAGGCGACCGAACCGACCACGGCGTGGCTGCTCGATTCGTCGCTGCGGATCGTGCCGCCGAACAGCATTTTCAGCCGGCCGCCGATCGAGATATCGGTTTCCCACAGCTCGGCGCTGTCGATGTCGAAACGCAGCAGCGTGAGATTGGGGTCTTCCTTCCCGCCCGGGAACCACGCTTCGACTTGGTTATTCCAGAGCTTGTCGATCTGCGTGCGATCCTCGTCACGGCTGACGGTGCCCGCTAGGCACGCGAAGAAGTCATGCCCCTTGCCGACGAACTGCGCCATGGCGTCGCCGCCCTTGGCAATGCGGTTGTCGCGGCCGGCGAAGAAAAACAGTGTATTGGGCTGATCGTCGTCGATCTGCGCGGTCATCGGCTCGGAATGCTCGCCGTCCATCAGGCCGATCATCACGAACGGGCTAGACTTCAGCTTGTCAAGGAACTTGGCGGCCACTTCCTGCGGGCTGTCTTGATCGGCCATGCATCGTCTCCTGTACCGGGGGTTCGGCCGGAAGAACGAGCGCATCGGGGGTTGGTTGCGCGGAAAGACCGCATCGGCCACGATCGCCGGCGGCGGCAATCCTGACGTCACCACAAGGAGACACTGCAATGACGGTGGCCGACTTGTGCCAGATCCTGGGCGTCATCATCGCCTTTGCGGCCTTGGCCGTGAAGATCGTCGATAGTCGTAACAGGTAAAGCACACGGGCGGGGCTCGGGTAGCAGCTCGAGCCCCAAACGTTTTGGGCCTCGACCGTAGCAGCGGTCGAGGCCCACACAAGGAGGACACCAATGACAATGTCCGAGTCGCTACATACCCTTTCCGGGCCTAACTTTCAACTTACAGAACCTCGAACAACCCTGCCGCGCCCATGCCGCCACCGACGCACATCGTGACGACGACATACTTCGCACCGCGGCGCTTGCCCTCGATCAGCGCGTGACCGGTCATGCGGGCGCCGGACATGCCGTAGGGATGTCCAATCGAGATGGCGCCGCCGTTCACATTGAGCAATTCGTCGGGAATGCCGAGCGTGTCGCGGCAGTAGAGGACCTGGACGGCGAACGCCTCGTTCAGTTCCCACAGGCCGATGTCCTTCATCGTCAGGCCGTTCTTTTCGAGCAGCTTGGGGATCGCGAAGACCGGGCCGATGCCCATTTCGTCGGGCTTGGTGCCCGCCACCGCCATGCCGACGTAGCGGCCGAGCGGGGTCAGCCCCTTCGCGGCCGCGACCTTTTCCTCCATCAGCACCGATGCCGAGGCGCCGTCCGACAGCTGGCTGGCATTGCCCGCGGTAATGACGCCGTCCGGCCCGACGACCGGCTGCAACGCCTGCAAGCCTTCCAGCGTCGTGTCGGCGCGATTGCCCTCGTCCTTCGACAGCGTGACGTCCTTGGTGCTGACCTCTTTGGTCACCTTGTCGACGACGTTCATCGTCGCCGCCATCGGCACGATCTCGTCATCGAACTTGCCCGCCGCCTGCGCCGCGGCGGTGCGCTGCTGCGACTGGAGGCCGTAGGCGTCCTGCGCCTCGCGGCCGATGCCGTAGCGCTTGGCCACCGTTTCGGCGGTCTGCAGCATCGGCATGTAGATGTCGTTGTGCATCGCGAGCAGCTGCTTGTCGGGGGCGACGCGCATCTGCGGGGTCTGGACCATGCTGATGCTTTCGACGCCGCCGCCGATCGCGACGTCCATGCCGTCGATCACGATCTGCTTGGCCGCCGTGGCGATCGCCATCAGGCCGCTGGCACACTGGCGATCGAGCGACATGCCCGACACGGTGATCGGCAGGCCGGCGCGCAACGCCGCCTGGCGCGCGATATTGCCTGCTTGATGCCCCTGCTGGAGCGCGGCGCCGAACACCACGTCCTCCACTTCGGCGCCGTCGATGCCGGCGCGCTTGACGGCATGTTCGATCGCATGGCCGGCCAGCGCCTGCGGCGTCGTGTTGTTGAAGGCGCCGCGATAGGCGCGGCCGATCGGCGTGCGGGCGGTGGAGACGATGACGGCGGAGCGCATGGGCTGGCTTCCTTGATGGGGCGCGACGCGGCGCGCGGGTTCGGTGACTATAGGGTTGGCGTCAGACGAAAATCTGGCTGATCCATTCGGCGATCAGGGCAGGCTTGTCCTGCCCTTCGATCTCGACGACGAAATTGGTGGTCTGCTGGAACTGGCCCGGCCGCTTTTCATCGAAGGCGAGCAGGGTGAAGCGGCCGCGCACGCGCGATCCCGAACGGACAGGGGTGAGGAAGCGGACCTTGTTGCCGCCATAGTTGACGCCCATCCGCGCGCCTTCGATCTGCGGCGCGTCGGGCACCTTGCTACTGAGCAGCGGCATCAGCGACAGCGTGAGAAAGCCATGCGCGATCGTGCCACCAAAGGGTGTCTGCGCCGCCGCGACGGGATCGATATGGATGAACTGATGGTCGCCGGTCGCTTCGGCGAAGCGATCGATCATCGCCTGCGTCACCTCGACCCAGTCGGACACGGTTTCGGTGCCGACCCTGTCCTTCATCGCCTGCGCGGTGATCGTCGTCACGAAGAATCGCCCTCCCGATTGCGGCGCGCGGATGGCGTTCCGCGTCGCGCCATCCTGTAGGCGGAGCCGGGGGCGTTCCGCAAGCCCCTCTCCCGACCGAAAGCTTGAACCCCGGCAGCCATACACGACGAACCGCGCCAAACGCGGCGGACCCGATGTTCGAAAACGCCTAGGGCGTGGGGGCGTAGGGCATCACGAGCTTGCCGTCCGGGCCGGCGGTGTAGGTCGTCTGCGTCGGATAGGCGATGCCGATCCCTTCCGCGGCAAAGCGGCGGATCAACGACACCATGATGCGGTCGCGCATCGGGTGCGCGGTCGCCCAATCGTCACCGGGGATGTCGAATTGCAGCACGAAATCGAGGCTGGAGGCGCCGAAGGTTTCGAAGCTGGACCGCGCGACCTTGCCGCCCTCGCCCTCGACGATCTCGCGCATGATCTGCGGCACGCGGGCGAGCGTGTCGGGCGGCGTTTCGTAGGTGACGCCGATCGTGAAGGCGAGCCGGATATGGTCGCGCACGCTGATGTTCTGGATTTCCTTGTCGAGCAGTTGCTTGTTGCTGATCACGCGCAATTCGCCGGTGAAGGCGCGGATGCGCGTGCTCTTCAGGCCGATTGATTCAATGACGCCGTTGGTCGTGCCGTAGCTGATCTTGTCACCGCGGCGGAACGGACGGTCGAAGATGATCGCGAGCGCGGCGAAGAGGTCGCCGAAAATGCCCTGTGCGGCGAGGCCGATGGCGATACCGCCGACGCCCAGGCCGGCGATCAGTCCGGTGACGTTGACGCCGAGATTGTCGAGCACGACGACCAGCGCGACAGCGAACAGCGCGACGGTGACGAGCAGGCGGATGAGGCCCATCGCGCTGAGCAGCGCTTCGCCCGAATAATGCTCGCTGCTGGTGCGGTGCTCGATCGCGCCGAGGATCAGCTCGCGCGCCCAGATCGCCGCCTGGAATACCGAGGCGACGGTCCACAGGAAGTTGATCGTCGTCGATACCTGGCTCGGCGCGCCGGCATAGCCCGCGACCAGTTTGGCGGCGAGCATGACGATGAAGAAGTTGTTGGTGCGCGCGATCGCCCGGCCGACGATCGCGCCCCAGCCGCGGCGGACGAGCGTCTCGGCGACGCCGCCAACATCCCTGCGTCGGCACAGGCGCTCGCCCAGCCGGCGCAGGCCGTGCAGGGCGACGACGATCACCACGCCGACGGCAAGCGCGATGAGGATTTGCAGCCAGTGCGTGTGCAGCCAGACTTCGCTGGCGGTGTACAGGCCGGTCAATTGGTCCTGGACGCCGTTGCTGTCGAAGATCGGCGAAGCGGTAGTGGTCGTGGTTTTGGACATAAGGAGATCAGGCCGCGGCTTTCAGCGGCGCCGTGCTGGGCGTGCCGGCTTCGAGGAAGGCGATGAGCCCCCGTTCTTCGCGGCTGAGATGACGGGCGGAGCGCGGCAGGCGCAACGCGCGGCGGAAGGCGCCCTGCCCCGTCTTCACCAAGGCGATGAGGGACGGGTGGACGTAGCTCTTGCGCGCGATGGCGGGCGTATTGCCCAGGCGGGCGACGACGGGTTCGAGCAGCGCCTTCAGGCTGAGGTCCGCCTCGGCGCGGGCCAGCGCCTCGAACGCGGCGACGCTGGCGCCCCAGGTGCGGAAATGCTTGGCGGTGAAATCGCCGCCGGTCGCGCGCTTGATATAGTCGTTTACGTCGGACGAGGTGACGGGGTGCGCCTCTCCATCGTCGTCCACCCAGGCGAACAAATGCTGTTCGTCGAGATCCTGCATCTTGCGCACCGTCGCGGCGAGCCGCTTGTCGGTGATCGCGACGTCGCGTTCCTTGCCGGATTTGCCCTTGTAGCGCAGCTTCAGCGTGTTGCCGCGGACGGTGCCGTGGCGCTTGCGCAGTGTCGTGGCGCCGTAGCTCTTGTTCGTTTCGGCATAGGCTTCGTTGCCGACGCGCAGGTGACCGATGTCGAGCAGGCGCACGACCGCGGCGATGGCGCGATCGCGCGGCAGTCCGCGTGCGGACAGATCCGCCTCGACGCGGGCGCGCAGCTTGGGCAGGCAATGGCCGAAATCGGCGCATTTTTCGTATTTCGCCGCCTCCTGCGCCTCGCGGAAGCCGGTGTGATAGCGATATTGCTTGCGCCCCTTTTCGTCCCAGCCGACCGCCTGGATATGGCCGTTGGGCTTGGGGCAAAACCAGGCGTCGCGATAGGCGGGGGGCAGGCCGACCGCGTTCAGCCGGTCGATCTCGTCACGATCGGTGATCCGGTCGCCGTCGGGCGCATAATAGGCCCAGCCATTGCGAACCTTGCGGCGCGTGATGCCGGGCTTGGAATCATCGCAATAGACTATGCGTGCGGCCAATTGGGCACTCCCTTCCTAGTAGGAAATGCCCAGGCCACGCAGGCGGTTCCGAGCGCTACCCCGCGGCGCGCGGCCGCCCGAGCGCGTTGACCCAGCGTTGCGCGGGCCGTTCGACCCAGCGGTAGAGGACAACAGACGCGGCGAGGACCAGCGCTAGATAGAGCGCGATGACGGGCGAGGGCACCGACGCGGCATCGCGGACGGCGACGAGCTTGAAGGCCTTCCACAACAGGAAATGCGACAGATAGGTCGCGTAGCTGATGTCGCCGAGCGCGTGGAGCCAGCGCCCCTCGAGCGGATGGTGCGGCGTGCCGGCGCTGAGCGCCAGCGCGAGCAGCAGTGCGGCGAACGTGACGGGCGCGGCGAGCGTCTCGGGGCAGCCCAGTGCCCAGGCCGCCGCGCCGATCGCGGCGACGCCGAGCGGCCAGGCGAGCGACGGGCGGCGCAGGAACAGCGCGGCGAGAATCGTGCCGGTGGCAAATTCGGCGAGACAGCGAATGAGGCCGTAGCGCGGGATGTCCCAGCCCAGCGTCGGCGCGCCCTGCATCGCGATGTGCAGCGCGACGAGGATCGCCGCCGCTATGGCCACCAGCGCGATGCCGGGCAGACGGCGCCAGTCGATCGTCAGGATCAGCAGCGGGAACAGCAGATAGGCGGCGAGTTCGCAGCTGATCGACCAGGCCGGATCGTTCCAGTGCAGCGCATCGGTGACGCCCCAATTCTGCACCAGCAGCACATGCAGCGGCAGTTCGGCGAACGGAAAGGCCGGGTCGCTGCGCCCGGTCGCCCGCAACGCGAGCGCCAGGGCGACCGCGAAGGCCAGCATGACCGCATGCAGCGGCCAGATGCGCGCGACGCGCTTTTGCAGGAAGCGGGCGATGCCGGCGGCGCCCTGCCCGCGCAGCCGGCCGTGCCAGGTCAGCCAGATGACGAAACCAGACAGGAGGAAGAAGAAGTCGACGGCGAGATAGCCCTTGGCGAGCACCGCCTCGACGCCGTGCGGCAGGCCCGCGATGCTGGCGCGGATATGGTAGAGGACGACCAGCCACGCGGCGATGCCGCGGGCCGAGGTGAGGGCGCGCAGTTCGCTCATGCTGGAATGGCGTCGCCCCGTGGCTTGCGCAGCGGCGCCTGGCCCTCTTCGCTGCGGCGGCGGGCGAGATAGGTGTCGAGGCCGATCTGCGCGCCCAATAGCATGTAGATGAATGGCTGGAAGGCGATGGCGATGAACGCCGCGCCGAGCAGATAGACGAGGTGCGCGGTCTGAAGCGCGGCGGCGAGCGGGCCCGCCCAGCCGAAGGGGCCGGCGGGATCGCGATAGCGGCGGCGCAGCACTTCCATGCGGACGAGGCCGATCAGGCTGATCGCCAGCCACAGGGCCAGGCCGGGATAGCCCTGTTCGCCCAGCATTTCGAAATAGGCGCTGTGATAGCCGCGCGCCTTGTCGGTCACCGCCTGATCGGCGACGGTCGCGGCGGCATCGCCCTGCGCCGCGGTCGTCTTCTTGATCTCGTAGCGGATGTGGTTGCCGCGGAACGCCTCGAACCCGCCGCCGAAGGGGTGCGCCTTGGCATAGTCGATCGTCCACTGCCACACGGCGATGCGGGTGGAGGCGGATTCGTCGGCATCATGGCTCTTGATCGTGCTCATCCGCTCGGTGAAGCTCGCGGGCAGGAACGGCACCGCGAGCAGCCCCGCCGCGCCGATCATGGCGAGATAGGTGAACTTGCGCTTGGTGTTGCGCAGCGAGAGCAGCGCGACGAGGATGGTGCAGAGCGTGCCGGTGCGCGTCGAGGTGCCGATCGGGATCAGCAGGCAGGCGAAGATCAGGCACAGGCAGAAGCCCTTCACCTTCCAGTCGGGCGGGAAGATCGTGCCCCAGCGCATGAACCAGGCGATCAGCGGCACGATCGCGATCGCGACGGTGGAGATGGTCGACCCTTCGTACAGGCCCGAATTGTTGGTCACCATCAGGTCGAGCTGGCCATAGCCGCCGCCGCCCGCCGCGGTCTTGATGCCGCCGACGATGATGATCGTCGCCGCCGACAGGATCATGAACAATAGCAGCGATTCGATGCGCAGGCGCGTGCGCAGCGTCAGCGGCAGGAAGGCGGCGAAGGCCAGACACTTCCATACCCAGTCCCATTTGTCGCGCGCGTCGACGGGAAAGTCCGCGCCCATCGTCGTGATCCCGCAATAGAGCAGCAGCAGGATGATGAGGCCCTGCCGCGGCGCGAAGCGGCTGTCGCTCTTGTCGTCCATCAGCAGCCAGCCGCCGACCGCCAGCACCACCGCGATCAGCGAAATTGGCACGGCGTTGAGCAGGATGTACGTCAGCCGCTGCGGCGAGACGATGTCGATATAGACATAGGCGCACACCAGCAGGAACGGACGGCGGAGGCCCATTCCGAAGAGCGCGGCGAGGAAGGCGACGAAGACGAGATCACGCACCGGCGGGCGGCTCCGGCGGCGCGCTGCGGCGGGCGCGCCAGTGGCGCGGCGGCGGCGCTTCGGAATCGAGATCGGGGCGGCGCAGCAGGCGCCAGGCGGCGAGCAGCATCAGGCCGTGCGTCAGCGCCAGCGACAGATTGTCGATCATCGCGTGCGAGCGCTCCTTGTCCAGGCGGCGGGTGTAGGGGGTTCGGGTTGATGCGGCGTTAAGGGATTACTCGCTTCGTCATTCCGGCGGACGCCGGGATCCATGGTCGCGATGCCGCTGATGGTGTGACCGCCACGGACCCCGCGTGTCCATGGATTCCGGCGTCCGCCGGAATGACGAGTGGGACTAGATGCGGTAGAAAGCCACCGCGACCGCGGCGATCAGCAGCGCGACCATCAGCAGCACCGGCACGCGCTTCGCCCGGCGCGCCGCGGCGGCGGTTTCGTAGGCATGCATGTCGAACCAGAAGCGGCCCTGCCCCACGGCGCGGATCGATCCGTCGGCGATCATCGCGGCGAAGGCCTTCGCCTCGCGCGCGTCGGCGGGGGTGAAGGGCATCGCGTCGTCGGCAATCACCGCATGCGCGGCGACGAAGCGCGGGACGATCGTGCCGTGGACGAGGTAGCGGTCGCGCACCGTGCCGCGCGGGCCGGATGTCGCGACGTGCGTCAGCCGGCCGCTCACCGCCGCTTGCCGTTGTGGCGGATGTTGCCGGGCCGACCACGACGCGTGACGACGCGATCCTTGCGGCCACCCTTGATGCCCTTGCCGAGATGCCGCGGCCCCGGCGCGGCACCCTTGCCGCCCGGCAGTTCGAAGCGCAGCGCGCCCGACACCGGATTGGCCTCCGCGAGGCGGAGTTCCAGCCGTTGCCCCAGCGCATATTCCTCGCCGCTGTCCTCGCCGGTCAGCGTGCGTGCCGCCTCGTCGAAGCGGAAATATTCGCCGCCCAGGTCGCGAACCGACATCAGGCCGTCGCCGCCGATCCCCTCGACGGTGGCGAAGAAGCCGTAATTCTGCACGCCGGTGATCCGCGCCGACACCGTCTCGCCGACGCGCTCGGCGAGGAAGGCGGCGACGTAGCGGTCGATCGTGTCGCGCTCCGCCTCCATCGCGCGGCGTTCGAGCGCGCTGATCGTCGTGCCGATCTGCTCCATCGCCTCGGCATCCGCCTTGGTGAGCCCGCCCTCGCCCAGACCATAGGCCGCGACCAATGCACGGTGGACGACGAGGTCGGCATAGCGGCGGATCGGCGAGGTGAAGTGCGCGTAGCTACCCAATGACAGGCCGAAATGCCCCTGGTTGGCGGGCGCGTAATAGGCCTGGGTCTGCGTCCGCAGCACCTGCTCCATCACCTGCGGGCGGAAATCCGCGTCGCCGATCCGGTCGAGGATGTGGTTGAACGTCGCCGGGCGGATCACCTGGCCGAGCGCGAAGGGCACGTCGAAGGTTTCGAGATAGTCCTTCAGCGCGACGAGCTTTTCGCGGCTGGGCGGTTCGTGAACGCGGTACATCACCGGCGCCTTCTTCGCTTCCAGCGCCTTGGCGGCGGCGACGTTGGCGGCGATCATATAATCCTCGATCAGCCGGTGCGCATCGAGCCGCTCGCGCGGGGCGACCGACATGATCCGGCCCTGCTCGTCGAGCACGACGCGGCGTTCGGGCAGGTCGAGGTCGAGCGGCTCGCGCGCATCGCGCGCCTTCGCCAGCGCGCGCCAGCAGGCCCAGAGCGGACGCAGCACGTCGATCATCGCACCGGCATCGGCGTCGATCGTCGCCTGTGCCTCTTCATAAGCGAGGTTCGCCGCGATGCGGACGCGGGCGCGAGCGAAGCGCCAGCTGTCCAGCTTGCCCGATTTCGAGATGTGGAGGTGGCAGACCAAGGCTGCGCGGTCCTCGCCTTCCTTCAGCGAACACACCTCCGCCGACAGGATTTCGGGCAGCATCGGCACGACGCGATCGGGGAAATAGACCGAATTGCCGCGCCGCCGCGCCTCGCGGTCGAGCTCCGAGCCGGGGCGGACGTAGAAACTGACGTCGGCGATCGCGACGACCGCCTGCCAGCCGCCGTCCTCATGTGGCGCAGCCCATACGGCATCGTCATGATCGCGCGCATCCACCGGGTCGATCGCCACGATCGGCAGGTGCGTGAGGTCTTCGCGGTCTTCGCCGAGCGGCAGTTCCGACACGCGCTTTGCCTCGTCCAGCGTATCGCCCGAAAAGACGTCCGGAATGCCGAGCTTGTGGATCGCGATCAGCGAGAAGCTGCGCGGTGCGAACGGATCGCCCAGGCGCTGGACGACACGGACGGTGATGCGCGGCGGTCGCCCGCCCATTTCCGCCATGACGAGGTCGCCGGCCGCCGCGCCGCAGGTGTCGGAGACGGGAAATTCGCGCCGTTCCTTCTTCTCGACGCCGGTCAGCCAGAAGCGCTCGCCCTCTTGCCGCAGCACGCCGAGGATCTGTTCGGAGGCACGGGCGAGCACCTTCATCGGATGCGCGATCCAGCCGTTGCCCGCCTCTTCGGTGCGCGCGAGGATGCGCTCGCCGATGGCGAGCGCGCCACGCTTGCGTTCGCGGACGCGCAGCCGCGGTACGGGGCCGTCCGCCTCCCAGCGATCGGGCACCGCCCAGACATTGCCGCCATCGTCGACGTCGGCGATGCGCAGCACGGTCACCTTGGGCAGGCCACCCATCTTGTGGAAGGCGCGGCCGGGGGCGCTGTCGATCAGGCCTTCGTCGGCCATGTCCTTCAGCATCGCCTTCAGCGCGATCTTTTCCTGCGCGGTCAGGCCGAACGCCTTGGCGATCTCGCGTTTGCCGGCGGGAACCTCCGATTGCGTGATGAAGTCGAGGATCTGCGCCTGCGTCGGCAGGCCGGGTCTGGGTTTCTTTGCCACTTAGCGGAGATAGGGCGCGCGGGCGGGTTCGTCACCGCATGTTTGTTCACGCGAAGACGCTAAGACGCGAAGAGGTTGCGGATGAGCGAGGCCATCCTGCGTTCTTCGCGGCTTCGCGTCTTTGCGTGAACCGACTAAAGGCCTACCCATGTCCGTCACCGTCGCCGCACTGTATCACTTCACCCGTTTCGCCGATCCTGCCGTGCTGCAGGGCCCGCTGCTCGCCTTATGCGAGGCGCAGGGCGTGCGCGGCACGCTGCTGCTGGCGGGGGAAGGCATCAACGGCACGATCGCCGGACCGGCCACAGGGATCGACGCGGTGCTGGCGCATATTCGTGGCCTGCCGGGCTGTGCGGGGCTGGAGGTGAAGTTTTCCGCGGCGGACACGATGCCCTTCCACCGTACCAAGGTGCGGCTGAAGCGCGAGATCGTGACGATGGGCGAGCCGCTGGTCGACCCGACCGATCCCGGCACCTATGTCGATCCCGCCGACTGGAATGCGCTGATCGCCGATCCGGACACGGTGCTGATCGATACGCGCAACGATTACGAGGTGGCGGTCGGCACGTTCGATGGCGCGGTCGATCCCGAGACGCGGTCGTTCCGCGAATTTCCGGGCTGGTTTCGGGCGCATCGCGACGAATTGCTCGCCGGTACGAAGCGGGTCGCGATGTTCTGCACCGGCGGCATCCGCTGCGAAAAAGCGACGGCGTTCCTGAAGGCGGAGGGCGTGCCGGACGTGTTCCACCTGAAGGGCGGCATCCTCAAATATCTGGAAGAGGTGCCCGCCGAGCAGAGCGCGTGGCGGGGCGAATGTTTCGTGTTCGACGAACGGGTTGCGGTGGGGCACGGCCTGGCGCCGGGTAGCCATGGCCTGTGCCGGGCGTGCCGGATGCCGGTGTCGGAAGCGGATCGCGCGTCGCCGCTGTATGAGGAGGGCGTGAGCTGCCCGCGCTGCCATGACGCGCGCGATGCGGCGGATCGGGCGCGTTATGCGGAGCGGCATCGGCAGGCGCAGCTGGCGGAGGCGCGCGGCGAGGCGCATGTCGGGCGGCGGTTTGAGGATTGAGCGCGGCGCGCACCCGCCCTCACCCTTCCGGCGCTGGCGCGCCTCCCTCCCTCTCCCGATGGGAGAGGGAAGAGACGGCGAAGCCGTCGATAGGGTGAGGGTCGAAGGAAGCGCGGCGCCTGTCGGATGAACCAACCCCCGGCATCGTCGTTATGCTGCCGTAACAGGAGGCTCGACGGATGCTGTTCACCACCACCACGCAATTCGCCGCGCTGGCGCTATGCCTGATCGCAGGCTGGTTCTTCGGATTGGCGAGCAGCAGCGGCGGCAAGAAGTGGAAGGCGCGCTATGCCGCAGAGCGCGAGGCGCATGGCACCTATCGCAAACAGGGCGACACCAGCCTGGCTGCCGCGAATGCGCGCGTCGCCGAACTGGAGCGCGAGAATGCGCGGCTGACCGAAGCGGCGCAGACCCGCCCGGTCGCGGCGCCGGTCACCACCACGGCGCCGACGATCGGCGAACGCCTGACCGGCCGCCGTCAGACCGCTGCCCGTCCGGCCTATCCGGCAGGCCAGCGTCCGGGCTGGTTCGACTTCGGTCCGCGTTCGCGAGTGTAAGCGGACGATAAGGCGCGTGTGCGTCGGCGGACCGATCGCCGGGCGCGCCTTTCGATCAATAGGCCAGGCGCAATCCGGGCCGCGGCCAGCGCATCGTCACCAGCCGGCCGCTGCCCGACAGCGTGACATACGCGTCGTGCAGATCGTCCCCGCCCCAGCAGATGTTGGTCGTGAACACGTCGTCGGTCGCGACGAATTCGACGAGGTCGCCCGTCGGGGACACGACGCTGATCCCGCTTTCGCCGATGGTCGCGACGCAGATGTTCCCGCTGGCCTCGACACCCAGCGAATCGAAGAATTTATACCCCGCCGGTCGATAGACCGGGATGCCGGGCCCGCCCGGGCCGCCGCCGGGCGCGACCTTGCCGGGTGCGGTCACGTCGAATGCCATCAGCCGACATGTGTAGGTCTCTGCCGCGTAGAGGCGGCTGCCGTCGGGTGACAGGCCGATGCCGTTCGGGTTTTCCGACGGGAACACCACCTCTTCCAGGAAGCTGCCGTCCGCCTTGGCGTAGAAGATGCCGGTGACGTCGCGCTCCCGGGGGCGCGTCTTGCCGTGGTCGGTGAACCAGAAGCCGCCATGCGCGTCGAACACGATGTCGTTGGGGCCACGCAGCGAACAGCCGAAATCGCCATCGGCGTACAGCACCTCGACCGTCCCCCGCAGCGGGTCGATGCGTTCGATGCGCCCGCCGCTATAATCGTCGGCCTGCCCGTGCGGCGCCAGAAAGCCGCCCGCCTCATGCCAGTTGAACCCGCCGTTGTTGCAGCAATACAGCTTGCCGTCGGGACCCATCGCCAGGCCATTGGGTCCGCCGCCCGGCTCTGCGACCACGTCGATCCGGCCCTCCGCATCGATGCGGGTGATCCGCCCGGCCGCGATCTCGACCAGGATGACGCTGCCGTCGGGCATCGCCACCGGTCCTTCGGGAAAGCGCAGGCCCCGCGCCACCGTCCGCCACGTCATCCGCGCGCCTCTCCCACGTCGTCGATGCTGCCGCAGCATCGCCAGGGGCGGTGGCGCTGGCAAGTCCCTTCCTCGACATCGTCGCCGCCGCGGGGCACAGTCGCGCGCATGGAGAGACAGACCCGAACCGGCGGCCGCATCCTCGTCGACCAATTGCTCGCGCAAGGCTGCGAACGCATCTTCACCGTGCCGGGCGAAAGCTTCCTCGCGGTGCTCGATGCGCTGCACGATACGCCGCAGATTGAAACGGTGGTGTGCCGGCAGGAAGGCGGCGCGGCCTTTATGGCGTGCGCCGACGGCACGCTGACGCACCGGCCGGGCATCGCCTTCGTGACGCGCGGGCCGGGCGCGACCAACGCCTCGATCGGCGTGCATGTCGCGCGGCAGGATTCGCAGCCGATGATCCTGTTCATCGGCGACGTCGACCGCGGCACCCGCGACCGCGAAGCGTTTCAGGAGGTCGATTTCGTCGCGATGTTCGGGCCGCTCGCCAAATGGGCGGCGCGGATCGACGATGCGGCCCGCATCCCCGAATATGTCGCGCGCGCCTATGCGGTGGCGATGAACGGGCGGCCGGGGCCGGTGGTGCTGGCGCTGCCCGAAGACATGCTGCTCGATGCAGTCGAGGCGGTCGACCGGCCGCGTGTCGAGCGCGCGGCGCAGGGGTGCGACGAGGGCGCGATGGCGCAGCTTGCCGATCTGCTCGCCACCGCCGAACGCCCCGTCGCGATCGTCGGCGGTGCGGGATGGGATGGGATCGCGGCGCAGGATTTCGCCGCCTGGGCGGATCGCACCGGGGTGCCCGTCGCCGCCGCCTTTCGCCGGCAGGATGCCATCCCCAACGCCTGCCCGGCCTATGCCGGGAACCTGGGCTATGGCCCGAACCCGAAGCTCGTCGCGCGGATCAAGGCCGCCGATCTGCTGCTGGTCGTGGGCCCGCGACTGGGAGAGGCGACGACCGATGGCTATGCGCTGATCACCCCGGAGCATCCGGGCCAGCGCCTGATCCACGTCCACCCGGACGCCGACGAGCTGGGCATGACGTACCGCACCGACCTCGCGATCTGCGCGGGCATGGCGGAGTTTGCGGAAGGCTTGAACGCGATCGACGGACCGCCGAACGCCGGTGGTGCCGCGGCACATGCCGATTGGCAGGCGTGGTCTACGCCCGCGGCGCGCGACGGCGTGGCGATGGACCTGGGGCCCTGCGTCGCGGCGATGCGTGAGGCGCTGCCCGCGGATACGATCATCTGCAACGGCGCGGGCAATTACAGCGGCTGGTGGCACCGCTATTGGCCCTATGCCGCGCCGGGCACGCAGCTGGCGCCGACGGCGGGGGCGATGGGCTATGGCCTGCCCGCCGCCGTTGCTGCGGCGCTACGTCATCCGGGGCGGCAGGTGGTGGCGCTCGCCGGCGACGGCTGTTTCCTGATGAACGGGCAGGAACTGGCGACCGCGGTGCAATATGACGTGCAGCTGCTGGTGCTGGTGATCGACAATGGCGGATATGGCACGATCCGCATGCACCAGGAGCGCGAATTTCCGGGTCGCGTCTCGGGCACGGCGCTGGCCAATCCCGATTTCGCCGCGCTCGGCCGGGCCTATGGCTGCTGGGCGGAGACGGTGACGCGGACCGAGGATTTCGCGCCGGCCCTCGCGCGGGCACAGGCGCAACGCGGGGTGCGCCTGTTGCATATCCGCACCGATATCGAGGTCATCACCGCCGGCACCACGCTGAGCGCGGTGGCGCGGCGGGGGTGACGCCGCGCCGCGTTACGCCAGTTCGATGATCGCATCGACCTCGACCGCCGCGCCCAGCGGCAGGACGGGGACGCCGACGGCACTGCGGGCGTGCTTGCCGGCGTCGCCGAACAGCGCGACCATCAGCTCGGAGGCGCCGTTCGCGACCTTGGGCTGATCGGTGAAGTCGCCGTGGCTGTTGACGAACACGCCCAGCTTCACGACGCGCTTGATGCGCGACAGGTCGCCGCCGAGGTGCTTCTTGACCTGCGCGACGATCATAAGGCCGCATAGGCGCGCGGCCTCCTGCCCCTGTTCCAGCGACACGCCGTCGCCCAGACGGCCGGTGACGAGCTGGCCGTCCTTGAAGGGCAGCTGGCCCGACAGGTGGAGCATGCCGCCCGCCTCGACCACTGGGACATAGGCCGCGACCGGCGCCGCCGCCTCAGGCAGGGAGAGGCCGAGTTCCTCGAGCTTGCGATCGACGTGCGTGGTCATGGCAGTATCCTTCGATGATGCGTTGCCCGCGCGTCTAGCCGATGGCGCAGCGGGCGGTAAACCGTCAGGCGGCGGGTTGCCCCGCGGCGAAGCGCGCGGCGATCCAGTCCGCCGCCTCGCGCCAGTCATCGATGCGCGCATGGGCATGCGGCGCGGGAGCGACGCTGGGCGCGAGGCTGGGTTCGGAGACCATGTGCAGCCGGTGGACCTGCGGCGCATGGCGCGACACCGATTCGTGGTGGACGGCCAGATCGTCGACAAACACCGTCACCGGATTGCCATGCTCCTCGACCAGCCGCGATACGGGATCGCCCTTCCCGCCCTGGTTGCATTCGACGCGGTGATGAATGCCGAAGGCGGCGAGCTGGTCGATGCGCGCGGTGCGGCAGCTGTCGAGCAGATTGGTGAGGACGACGATGTCGGCCACCTCGCTCAATTGCGCGAGCGCCTCGGCCGCGTGGGGGACCAGGGTCTGGCGGTGCATTTCGGAGGGGAAGAAGCCGCCGAGCATCGACCACATCTCGGCCTGGGTCGGCGTTTCGCCCGTCGAGCGGCGGCGCATCGAATTGGCGAAATCGGCGCCATCGGGCGTGAAGTCGATATCGTGCGTCTCGCGCACCCATGTGCCGAAATGCTTGACCATATGCAGCAGCACTTCGTCGCAATCGGTGATCAGCAAGAATCGGGGTGTCTGGGTCATCAGCGAGCCTCCAGCATCTGGTGTGCGGCGACCAGCGCCGACGGGGTGACGCCCAGCGCATCGGCGCAGGCGATGAGATCGGGTTCATACGCCTCGAGATAGGCCAGCACCGCGGCGAGCACGGCGGGTTCGCCGGCACGGGCGCGCAGATCGTCGGGGTAGAGGCCGGTCGTCGCGATCAGGCGATCGGCACGCGCCTGTTCGCCGAGCGTCCAGGCCAGTGCCTGAAGCCCCAGCAATTCCGCATCGGGGGTGTTTGTATCGCGACCGCGCATTGCCTATCGTCCGCTGACTGGAAAGGATCGGTGACCCACGTGGCGAAACGGGTGCTCGTTGTCGAGGACAACGAACTCAATCTGAAGCTGTTCTGCGACCTGCTGCGGGCGCACGAGTTCGTCGCCGAACCGGTGCGCGACGGACGCGAGGCCGTGGCCCGCGCGCGCGAGGTGATGCCGGACCTGATCATCATGGATATCCAGATGCCGCATGTGACGGGATATGAACTGATCCTGGAGCTGATGGCGGACGAACAGCTGCGCGATATCCCGGTGATGGCGGTCACCGCCTATGCGGGACGTGACGACGAGGAGCGGATCCGGGCGGCAGGCGCGCGATCCTATGTCTCGAAGCCGATCAGTCTCGCGCGATTCATGGATGCGGTGAACGCGCTGGTCTGACCGGAGCGACGCGACACGAAAAAGGCACCCTGCCGCGGCGATCGGGCCGCGACAGGGTGCCGCGCGCTCTCAGCGCCCTTACCCCCCGAAAAGGGCGCGGGAGCTGCGAGCTGTGGATAAAACGATGATTTCTCAACGCGGTTCCCAGCGTCATCCCGCCAGCATCATCCACACGGCCATCGCGACCATCATCAGGTTTTCGGTCAGCGACACGAAACCCAGCGGCACGTTGCTGTCACCGCCGACGCAGGCGCATGTGAGTTCGCGCCGATCGACATACACCGCCTTGTAGACCGACACCGCGCCGACACCGCCGATAACGAGCGCGACGGGCACCGACAGCCATGTCGCCACACCGGCGATCATCAACACGCCCGCCGACCCCTCCAGATACGGGTAGAGCGTGGCATAGGGCACCCAGCGTTGCGCGAGCAGGTCATAGCCCAGGAACATCGTCGCGAATCGATCGACGTTCTGGAGCTTGAGGATCGCCAGCACGACCATGCTGAAGGCGATGAACCATTCGCCCGCGCGGACCGTGACCGGCGATCCGAAGGCGGCGAGACTGGCGGCCATCGCCATCAGCGCGGTCATCGCGAATACGGCCAGAACCGGACGATAGCTGACCGCCTTGGGGTCCGGCACCGACAGTCCGAAATAGCGGCGCAGGTCGTCGTAGCCGCCGATCCGCGCGCCATCGATGAACGTCTGCGGCGTGGTCTTCACGTCATGTTCGGCCTTGAACGCATCGGTTTCGGCACGAGTCGTCAGGTGCCGATCGTCGACCGCATAGCCTTTGCGACGCAGCAGATCGCGTGCCTTCAGGCCATAGGGACAGATGTGGGTCGGCATGACCATGCGGTAGAGGACGGCGCGCTTCGACATGACCGACATGTGGGGACACGACCGTCAGGCCGCCAGCACCCCGCATAAACCAAGGGCGGCCCCCTCGATTCGAGAGGACCGCCCTTAGCCCGTAGTGACGCGATACAGGGCGGCCGGATCGTCCGGCCACCACGGTCCGCTATGCCGACCGAACATGAACGCAATGTGGCCGAACCTAGCCCCCACCATGGCTTCGTCACGAAAACGCATAGGTTGCCCGCACGTCGCTTTCCCTACGCAGGCACGCACGCGAAGAGCCGCCGATGCGCGGGGCACCGGCGGCTCTTCGCGATTCGATTCGGCAAGCAACGCGGGGCGGCGGCGCCCCGGCAGCGGCTTACTTGATCTTGGCTTCCTTGAACTCGACGTGCTTGCGCACGACGGGATCGTACTTGCTGAAGCTCAGCTTCTCGGTCTTGGTGCGCGGGTTCTTCTTCGTGACGTAGAAGAAGCCGGTGTCGGCGGTGCTGACGAGCTTGATCTTGACGGTAGTCGGCTTGGCCATGAGCCCTAATCCTGAAAACAAGGAGAGCGGCAGCACCAACGCCGCCGCTCGATCAGTCGCGGCGCATGGGCCAGACGGCGAGGAAAGTCAACCGCGGATGCCCCCACCCCATCGTTAACCACCACGTTACCGGTGCGGGCGCATGAATGCCACATGACATGACGGGAGCAGGACATGGGGCATCAGGGGCATATCAACGACATGGCGCTGGACGCAGTGCGCGCCGATCTGGCGGCGCGAATCGCCGCGATCGACGTGAAGGCGCCTTATACCTGCGCACGCGACCTGAAGCCCGATATCAACCAGATCCGCCTGATCGCGCATCGTCATGGCCTGAACCCCGCGGTGACGGTCGCGCATTTCGTCGATTCGGCACTGTCGCGTGGCGAACATGGCGCTCTGGTGCATGGCTGGCTGTCGATGCTGGGTGACGCGGTCGCCTGCGACCGGCAGGATGTACGGGCGTGCGACACGTTTGCGGCGGCCTGTTCGGTGCGCCTCGCAAGCTGAACACCGACGACGGGACGGGACGGCATGGATGCACTGATGGCGGCGCTGGTCGCCGCCGCGCTGGCACAGGTGGGCGACCGCCCCGCCTGGCTCGCCGCGATCCTGGCCGATCGCTACCGCGCACCGGGCCTCGTCATCGCGATGGCGGCCATCGCGCTTGCCGCGTCCGCGGGATTGGCGGGCGCGGCGGGGGGCCTGATCGCCCCGCAGCTGACGCCCGAGGCGAAGCAGCTGTTCCTGGCGCTGGCGCTGGTGCTGCAGGGCGCCGGCGCGCTGTTCCCGGCCAAGGCCCCCGACCGGCTCGAACGCTGGCGGCTCGGCGCTGCGGCGACCAGCATGCTCGGGCTGTTCATCCTCGCCTTCGGCGACGGCGTGCAGTTCATCGTCCTGACCCTGAGCGCTCGGGCGGAGCTGGTGTGGCTCGCGCCACTGGGCGCGACGCTGGGATCGCTTGCCGTGATCGCGCCGGCGGCGCTGCTTGGCGAAGCGGGATGGCGTGCGCTGCCGCTGCGGTCGCTGCGGATCGGGATCGGCATCCTGTTCCTGATCGCGGGGCTCTGGCTGGGTGTGGGGGCGCTGCGTCTGATCTAGCCGCCCGATCAATCTGACCATGATTCCTGATGCAAAATCCCGGTCCGACCGGGAGCGTTTGCGCTATCGGATCGTTTCCGCAACGAACCCATTTCTGTCAGGAGCTTCCCCATGGCCGACGTCAATCCGGCGCTCAACACGCCCACCGATCTGTCGAACACGCGCTCGGTCGCCGACGCCCTCAATGCCTCGCTCGCCGATTGCTATGCGCTGTATCTGAAGACCAAGAACTTCCACTGGCACGTCAGCGGCCCGCATTTCCGGGACTATCACCTGCTGCTCGACGATCAGGCCGCGCAGATTCTCGGCGTGACCGACGCGATCGCCGAACGCGTGCGCAAGACCGGCAACGTGACGCTGCGCTCGATCGGCGACATCAGCCGTCGCCAGACGATCGCCGACAATGACAAGGACTTCGTCGAAGCCGGCGCGATGCTGGCCGAACTGCGCGAGGACAATCTGAAGCTGGTCGAAAGCTTCCGCGCGGTGAAGGACGCGGCCGAAGCGGCCAAGGACAATGCGACCAGCGGCATCGTCGACGATTGGACCGACCAAGCCGAAGAGCGCGCCTGGTTCCTGTTCGAAGCCAGCCGCAAGGGCTGACCCGGTTTGTCCGTCGCCCCGGACCCGATCCGGGGTGACGGTTCGACGGCTGCGACCGGCCGTCAGCGGGAGGGGATCGGGCCGACGCGCACCAGCCACAGGTCGGGCGGTGCACCGAAGCGGATCGGCAGGTTGCTGGTGCCCAGCCCCGCCGTCACCACCGTCAGCCGATGCGGATCGCGCACGATGCCGCAGCGATAGCGCGGATTGGTCACCTCGACCGGCGCGCCGAACAGCGGCAGCACGACCTGCCCGCAATGCGTGTGGCCGGCGAGCAGCAATGTCGTGCGCCGCGACAGCTTCACCGCGACATCGGGCGAATGCGCGACCATCACGCCGGCGCCCGCCAGGGTCGCCAGCGCCGCCTGGGTCGAGGCGATGCGATCGTGATGCGTCGCCGGATCGTCGAGGCCGCCCAGAGCGAGTGGCCCGAGCCCCTCGCCCTGATTGACCAGCACGACCACGCCGATCCGCCGCAGCATCGCCGCGATCGGTGCGGGATCTGTCCAGTGATCGTGATTGCCGAGCACCGCGACGACCCCCAGCGGGGCCTTCAATTGCGACAGCGGGCGCGCCAGAAGCGGGATCGCCCGCTCCGCCTCGCCGGCGCCGCGCCCCTCGATGAAATCGCCGGCCAGCACGACCAGATCGGGGTGGAGCGCATTCACTTGCCCGACGATGCGGGCAAGCCGCCCCTCGTCCATCGCCATGCTTTCCATGTGGATATCGCTCATCAGCGCGATGGTGATCGGGGGCTTGCCGACCGGCCAGTCGGGCAGCGCCATCGTCACGCGGCGAACGACCGGATCGGCGCGAGCATTGAGATAGCCGATGAGGAAGACGGCGCCGGCGATAAGGGCGACGATCAGCGCGGCAGTGAGAAGCGGACGTTTCACGATGCGGCTCCTAGCGGGAGCGCTTCGGCGGCGCCATGCGTTCGTGTGTGCATGCAAGCCTTTGCCGCGCTTCTCGATTCGCTGATCTACACGCGGGGGCGCAACGCGAAGCTCAAGCTGATCGTCGATTATCTGCACGCGACGCCCGATCCCGATCGCGGGTGGGCGATGGCGGCGCTGACCGGCGACCTCGACCTGCCCGGCGTGAAGCCCGCGCAGATCCGGGCGCTGATCGAGGCGCGGGTCGATCCCGTGCTGTTCCGGATGAGCCGCGACTATGTCGGTGACACGGCGGAGACGGTCGCGCTGCTATGGCCGGCGCCGGTGGTGCCGCCGCCCGATACCGGTCCGCTGTCGATCACCGCTGCGGTCGACGCGCTGCGCCACCTGTCGCGCTCCGATGCGCCCGCGGTGCTGGCCGGCATGCTCGACCGGCTGGATGCGGAGGAGCGGTTCGCGCTGCTCAAGATGGCGACCGGGGGGCTGCGTATCGGCGTGTCGGCGCGGCTCGCCAAGACCGCGCTGGCGCAGGCGTTCGGGCTGGATGTCGATGCGGTGGAGGAGGTGTGGCACGGCCTGTCGCCGCCCTACGCCAGCCTGTTCGCCTGGGCGGAGGGAAAGGGCGCGCAACCCACCCCGGCGGACGTGCCGGTCTTCCGCCCCTTCATGCTCGCACACGGGCTGGAAGATGCGCAGGTCGACCTCGCCGATTATGCCGCCGAGTGGAAATGGGACGGCATTCGCGTCCAGATCGTCCATGTCGCGGGCCAGACGCGCCTGTACAGCCGCACCGGCGACGACGTGACCGGCAGCTTTCCCGACGTCGCCGCGGCCTTTACCACCCCCGGCACGGTCGATGGCGAGCTGCTGGTGAAGGGCGAATTCCAGGGCGGTGCGCTGGACGACGGTGGTGGGGCAGCGAGCTTCAACGCGCTGCAACAGCGGCTGGGACGCAAGCAGGTGTCGGCGAAGATGCTGGCCGACTATCCCGCGTTCGTCCGCCTCTACGACATCCTGTTCGACGGGCCCGAGGATTTGCGGGCGCTACCTTGGACGGAGCGGCGCGACCGGCTGGAGGCGTTCGTGCCGCGGCTCGATCCCGATCGCTTCGATCTCAGCCAGGTGATCGCGGCCGACAGCTTTACCGAATTGGAGGCGATCCGCGTCGGCGCGCGCGATGCGGCGATCGAGGGCGTGATGCTGAAACGCCGCGACAGCCCCTATGTCGGCGGGCGGCGCGCCGGCCTGTGGTACAAATGGAAGCGCGATCCGCTGACCGCCGATTGCGTGATGATGTACGCGCAGCGCGGCAACGGGCGCCGATCGTCCTATTACAGCGACTATACCTTCGGCTGCTGGACCGAAGAGGGCGAGCTGCTGCCGGTCGGCAAGGCCTATTCAGGGATCACCGACGAGGAATTGCGCATGCTCGACAGCTTCGTCCGCCGCCATACGGTGAAGCGCTTCGGCCCGGTGCGCGAAGTGGAGAAAACGCTGGTGCTGGAGATCGCGTTCGATTCGATTCACACGTCCACGCGGCACAAGTCGGGCGTCGCGATGCGCTTCCCTCGCATCGCACGCATCCGCACCGACAAGCCCGCAGCGGAGGCGGATCGGGTCGAAACGCTGCGGCGGCTGGTGACGTAAGGCGGGAGCGACGTACAGGCTCCCCCCCTACGCGACGTCGTCCCAGCGAACGCAGCGCTCTCCCTGTTGTCGCACCCAGCAAAAGCCGTTCGAGGCCCCAGCCTTCGCTGGGGCGACGTTTCCGGGGCGCGCCTGTCGATCAATACGCCCGGGCAAGCAGCACGCGTTCGACGGCCGGCGCGCCGGTGAAGACGCAGGCGCCGTCCGCCGGGGCCTGATCGCCCGGCGCGTTGCGGATCGTCAGCTTCAGCGCCTTCAGCCGCTCGACCACCTGATCGAGCGCCGCGCCGGTGGGGCGCGACCATTGCACCTCGACCCAGCCAGGGTTCTTCTGCCCTTCGGCGAAATGCGCCTCGACCGCGGCGAAGTCCGCCGCCGGCACGATCGCAGCCTGCATCCGCGCGGTCGCCTGCTCGTGCAGCGCCTGCTGGATCGCGGCGAGCAAGGCGGGCGCATCCGCCTCGAAATCGCCGCGCGGCATCACTGCCGCGTCGAGCTTGCCGTCCTCGCGATACAGCCGGTCGCGGCGGATCACCGAGACGTTGCCGCCCGCCATGTCGCGGCCGCCGATCTCGATCACGATCGGCGCGCCCTTCTTCACCCAGCCCCAGCGCTTCGTCGCGGCCTTGGCGGGCTTGAGGTCGAGCAAAGCGCGCACCGGCTCGCCCAGCGCGGTCAGGCCGGCGAGGTTCGACTGGATATCCTTGGCGTAGGCGATCAGCGCCTCGTCCTCGGGCTGGTCGCGCAGCATCGGCACGATCACGATCTGCCACGGCGCGATGCGCGGCGGCACGCGCAGGCCGTCGTCGTCGCCATGCACCATGATGACGCCGCCGATCATGCGGGTGCTGACACCCCAGCTGGTCGTGTTCGCCAGCTCCAGCTCGCCGCTGGCATTCTGGAAGCGGATGTTCTGGGCGTGCGCGAAATTGGTGCCGAGGAAGTGGCTGGTTCCCGCCTGCAGCGCCTTGCCATCCTGCATCATCGCTTCGATGCTGTAGGTCGCGACCGCGCCGGGGAAGCGCTCGTTCTCCGGCTTCTCACCCGCGACGACCGGCAGCGCCAGGCAGGTTTCGGCGAAATCGCGATAGACTTCGAGCATCTTGCGCGTCTCTTCGCGCGCCTCGTCGGCGGTCGCGTGGGCGGTATGCCCCTCCTGCCACAGGAATTCGCTGGTGCGCAGGAACATGCGCGTCCGCATCTCCCAGCGCACGACATTGGCCCATTGGTTGATGAGCACCGGCAGGTCGCGCCACGACTGTACCCAGCGGGCGAAGGCCGTGCCGATCACCGTCTCCGACGTCGGGCGCACGACCAGCGGCTCTTCCAGCTTGGCGGCGGGATCGGGCTTCAGGCCGCCGTGACCGTCGGGGATCAGGCGATGGTGCGTGACGACCGCCATTTCCTTGGCGAAGCCCTCGACATGCTCGGCCTCTTTTTCGAAATAGGACAGCGGGATGAAAAGCGGGAAGTAGCAATTCTCATGCCCCGTCGCCTTGATCCGATCGTCGAGCAGGCGCTGGATGCGTTCCCAGATTCCATAGCCCCACGGCCGGATGACCATGCAGCCGCGCACGCCCGATTCCTCGGCGAGGTCGGCCTCGGTGATGACGGATTGATACCAGGCGGCGAAATCGGCGTCGCGGGTGACGGGGAGAGCGTGCTTCATGGTGGTGGCTCTTATCTCCGACGGACGTTTCCGTCACCCCGCAAGTCCTCCCCCGCCAGGGGGAGGTGGCACCGCGCAGCGGTGACGGAGGGGGAGGTAAGCGGCACGCGTGACAGGGCGGTGCGCCGTTTACCTCCCCCTCCACCATTCGGCTGGCGCCGAACGGTCCCCCTCCCCCTGGCGGGGGAGGAATTTAGGTCGCGCCCTCGCTCCCAATCCCGCTACAGCCCGCGGCATGAACGACCGCATCCTGCCCGCGATCGGCCTGCGCCTGCTGTCGGTCGTGTTCTTTGCCGCGATGAACGCAAGCATCAAGCTGGCCGAACATGCCGGTGCGAGCGTCGTCGAGATCCTGTTCTTTCGCCAGTTCGGCGCGGCGCTGCTGGTGTCGGCCGTCATCGCGAGTGGCCCCGGCATGACGAGCGTCGCGACACAGCGGCTGCCGGCGCATGTTGCGAGGGCGGTGGTGGGACTGAGCGCGATGGCGTTGACCTTCCACGGCATCGTGCTGCTGCCGCTCGCCGAGGCGACGACGATCGGCTTCACCGTGCCGCTGATCACGACGATCCTCGGCGCGCTGGTGCTGCGCGAGCCGACCGGGGTTTGGCGCTGGGGCGCGGTGGTGGCGGGGTTCGCCGGCGTGCTGATCGTCGCGGCGCCGGGCCTTGCCGCCAACGACGGGCATCTGCCGCTGGGCGGCGCGGCCTTTGCGCTGGGCGGGGCGTTCGGGACGGCGTGCGTCACCATCTTACTGCGCCAGATCGGGCGGACCGAGGCGGCGCTGACCACCGTCTTCTGGTTTTCGACGCTGTCGCTGGTGCCGCTGACGCTGTTCTACGTGCCCGTCGCGCAAGGGCATAGCGCGTTCGGCTGGGCGTGCCTGGCCGCGGTCGGCGTTCTGGGCGGATGCGCGCAGATCGCGATGACCAATTCGTTGAAGCTCGGCCCCGTGTCGGTGGTGGTGCCGATGGACTATTCTAGCCTGTTGTGGGCGACCGCGCTCGGGTGGCTGATCTTCGACACCTTGCCAGCCAGCGCGACCTGGATCGGTGCCCCGGTGATCATCGCGAGCGGCCTGATCATCGTGTGGCGCGAGCGGGTGCGCCAGCGGCAGGAAACGATCGCGGCGAGCGCCGACGACGTCGCCTAGCCGTCGGAGCGACGCAATCCGGCGCTTCCCGTCGAGTCGATCAGCCCCCATATGGACGCCATGTCGTCGCGCGCCCGCGTTCTCGTCCTCAATTCCGCGCTCGGCCCGCTCGACTATCGCGTGCCGGCGGGCTCGCATGTCGAGCCGGGATCGGTGGTCATAGCGCCGCTGGGGCCGCGCCAGTTGCTCGGCGTGGTGTGGGAGCCCGAGCGCATGCCGTCGGACGCCGAGGTCGGCGACAACCGGCTGCGGCCGCTGCTCGGCGTGGTCGACGTGCCGCCGCTCGCCGCGCCGTTGCGCCGGCTGATCGAGTGGACCGCCGACTATTACCTCGCGCCGCCGGCCGCCGTGGTGCGGATGGCGCTTGCCTCCACCTCGGCGCTCGAGGGGGCGCGGACCGTCACCGAGTACCGCGCCACCGGCACCGTGCCGCCGCGCCTCACCCCACAGCGCGAACAGGCGCTGGAGCGAATCGGTGACCGGCAGGGACTGATCCGCGAGCTCGCAACCCTCGCCGACGTGTCCGACGCGGTGGTCCGCGGGCTGGTGAAGGCGGGCGCGCTGGAGGCGGTGAGCGTCGATATCGACAGCCCCTATCCGCGCCCCGACCCGGCCTTCGGTCCGCCGACGCTGGCCGAGGCGCAGCAGGTCGCCGCGGACGAGCTGGTCGCCGGGGTTGCGGCGCATGACTTCCGCCCGACGCTGCTGGACGGCGTCACCGGATCGGGCAAGACCGAGGTGTATTTCGAAGCGGTGGCCGAAGCGATCCGGCAGGGGCGGCAGACATTGGTGCTGCTGCCCGAGATCGCGCTGACCGAACCGTTCCTGAAGCGCTTCCACGACCGCTTCGGCTGCGAGCCGGTGGCGTGGCATTCGGGGCTGCGCTCCACCCAGCGGCGGCGGGCGTGGCGCGCGATCGCGAGCGGCGAGGCGCTGGTGACGGTGGGCGCGCGGTCCGCTTTGTTCCTGCCCTATCGCAACCTCGGCCTGATCGTCGTCGACGAGGCGCATGAGACGAGCTTCAAGCAGAAAGAGGGCGTCCATTACCATGCCCGCGACGTCGCGGTGATGCGCGGCAAGTTCGAAGGCTGCCCGGTGATCCTGGCCAGCGCCACCCCGGCGATCGAGACGCGCCAGCAGGTGGCACTGGGCCGCTATGCCGAACTGAAGCTGCCGGGACGCTACGGCCCCGCCGAAATGCCGACGATCGAGGCGATCGATCTGATCCAGCACCCACCCGAACGCGGCACGTGGATCGCGCCAAAGCTGGTGACGGCGCTGCGCGAGACGTTCGAAAAGGGCGAGCAGTCGCTGCTGTTCCTCAACCGCCGCGGCTATGCGCCGCTGACGCTGTGCCGCAATTGCGGGCATCGCTTCCAATGCCCCAATTGCACCGCCTGGATGGTCGAGCATCGCCTCACCCGCCGGCTGGCCTGCCACCATTGCGGCCATGTGATGCCGACGCCGCGGGCCTGCCCGGAGTGCAAGGCGGAGGACAGCCTGGTCGCCTGCGGTCCCGGCGTCGAGCGGATCGCGGACGAGGTGGCGACTTTGTTCCCCGAGGCGAAGACCGCAGTCGTCACCAGCGACACGATCTGGTCGCCGGCCAAGGCCGCCGAATTCGTGGGGCGGATGGAGGCGGGCGACATCGACATCGTCGTCGGCACGCAGCTCGTGACCAAGGGCTATCACTTTCCCAATCTGACATTGGTCGGCGTAATCGATGCCGATCTGGGGCTGGAGGGTGGCGACCTGCGGGCGGCGGAGCGGACGTTCCAGCAGATTCGGCAGGTGTCGGGGCGTGCGGGGCGGGGAGCCAAGCCGGGGCATGTGTTCATCCAGACGCACAGTCCGTCGGCGCAGGTGATGCAGGCGCTGATCACCGGCGATGCCGAGGCCTTCTACGAAGCGGAGACCGAAGCGCGGCGCGATGCCGGCGCCCCGCCCTTTGGCCGCTATGCCGCGATCGTCGTGTCGTCGGAGGAGCAGGCGTGTGCGCATGAGGTGGCGCGGGCGGTGGCGCAGAGTGCGCCGCGCGTCGACGGCATGGCGGTCTATGGCCCCGCCCCTGCCCCGCTCGCTATGCTGCGCGGGCGGCATCGCTATCGATTACTGGTGCATGCCCGGCGCGCGCTCGACGTGCAGGACGTGATCCGCGACTGGCTGGGCGGGCTCGACTGGCCGGCGAAAGCGCGCGTGACGGTGGACGTCGATCCGTATAACTTCCTGTAAGGACCAATACCGGTCCAAAGGATGACGGCATGACGACGCGGCGCGGGTTTCTGGGTGGCATGGCGGCGGCAAGCGGAGCGGCGGCGCTACCCGCGGTCGCAGCGGCGCCTGATCGCGCGCTGATCGTCTCCACCTGGGATTTCGGTGCGGCGGCGAACGATGCGGCGTTTGCGCGGATGAAGGCGGGGGGCACGTTGCTCGACGCGGTCGAGGCGGGGGCGATGGTGCCGGAGGCGGACCCGGAGAACCATTCGGTCGGCTATGGCGGCTATCCCGATCGCGACGGGCATGTGACGCTCGATGCGGTGATTATGGACGATGCCGGCGGCGTCGGCGCGGTCGCGGCGCTGGAGGATACCGTCCACGCCATCTCGGTCGCGCGGCGGGTGATGGAGAAGACGCCGCACACGTTCCTCGTCGGCGAGGGCGCGACGCGGTTCGCGCGCGACCAGGGGTTTCCCAAGGTCGATCTGCTGACGCCGCCGGCGGAGAAGGCGTGGCGCGAGTGGCTGAAGACCTCGCAGTACAAGCCGGTCGCCAATATCGAGAACCGCCGCGCGCCTTTGGGTGGTGCGCTGGATCACGACACGATCGGGTTGCTGGCGCGCGACGCCTCGGGGCGGATGGCGGGGGCCTGCACCACGTCGGGCATGGCGTTCAAGATGCGCGGGCGGGTGGGCGATTCGCCGCAGGTCGGTAGCGGATTGTACGTCGAGGCGGGCGTCGGTGGCGCGACCTCCACCGGGCTGGGCGAGGAGGTGACGCGGATCGCCGGCACCGCCCGCGTCGTCGCGTCGATGCGCGCGGGGCTGTCGCCGCAGGCGGCGTGCGAGGAGGTGGTGAAGCATATCGCCAAGCTGCGTGGCGATGCGATCAAGGGCGTGCAGGTAGGCTTTCTGGCGCTGTCGCCGCAGGGCGAGGTGGGAGCGTTCTGCCTGTTGCCGGGCTTTACCTATGCGGTGACCGATGCGGCGGGGCGGACCGTGATGCGCAAGGGGCGGTCGCTGTTCGCTGCGTGAGCGACGATGGAGACCTTGGCGGAAATTTGGGTGTCGTCACCCCGGACTTGATCCGGGGTCCCGCTTTTTGCCCGCCCGAGCAGAAGAAGCGGGACCCCGGCTCAGGGCCGGGGTGACGGGAATGGGGTGAGCGGCGGTGAGAAAGAGCCGGGGTTTGCCGGCTGCTGTATCGGGGTAACGGGCTGTAGGACAGCCGGTGCTGATTGTGCGCCCTCGCGCAGGGACTTAGCGGGAGGGCGATCCAACAGTCTGCATCGCCGCCGGCCCCGGATCGATTACGCCGCGTGTTCGGCGAGGACGGTGAGGCCCTGGGCGTTCACTTCCGCAAAGCCGCCCTGGATCGCGATGGTTTCGGGCTGGCCACCTTCGGTGCGGTAGACCGAGAGCGCGCCGTCGCGGACGGTGGACATCAAGGGCGCATGGCCCTCCAGCACGCCAAAGTCGCCTTCGGTGCCGGGCACGACGACCATGTACACGTCCTCGGAGCGGACGAGCTTTTCGGGCGTGACGAGTTCGAAGTGCAGCATGTCAGAGTCTCGTTTCAATCACGCGATCGAACGCGGTGATGGCCGCGTCGAATTTGTCCCGGCAGCCGGGATTGCAGAAACCGACCACCGCGCCGCGATAGACCGTCAAGGCATCGTCGCTGATCGGCTTACCCGACCAGGGACAGATGGCGTTGACGGCGTCCTCGCGGCGCAGCGCAGGCATTAGGCCTCGGCGGCCATCTTTTCGGCCTTGGCGACGACTTCGTCGATGCCGCCGACCATGTAGAAGGCCGCTTCCGGCAGGTGATCATATTCGCCGTCGACGACCGCCTTGAACGAACGGATCGTGTCTTCGATCTGCACGAACTTGCCGCTGATGCCGGTGAAGACTTCGGCGACGTGGAACGGCTGGCTGAGGAAGCGCTGGATTTTGCGCGCACGCGTGACGGTCAGCTTATCCTCTTCGGACAGTTCGTCCATGCCGAGGATGGCGATGATGTCCTGCAGCGACTTGTAGCGCTGAAGCAGCGACTGGACGGCGCGCGCCGTGTCGTAATGCTCCTGGCCGACGATGCGCGGTTCGAGAACGCGGCTGGTCGAATCGAGCGGATCGACCGCCGGATAGATGCCGAGTTCCGAGATCGCGCGGTTGAGCACGGTCGTCGCGTCCAGGTGGGCGAACGAGGTCGCCGGCGCCGGGTCGGTCAAGTCGTCCGCGGGGACGTAGACGGCCTGCACCGAGGTGATCGAGCCCTTGTTGGTCGAGGTGATGCGCTCCTGCAGCGCGCCCATGTCGGTCGACAGCGTCGGCTGATAGCCCACCGCCGACGGAATGCGGCCGAGCAGCGCCGACACTTCCGCGCCCGCCTGCGTGAAGCGGAAGATGTTGTCGACGAAGAACAGCACGTCCTGCCCTTCCTGATCGCGGAAATATTCCGCGATGGTCAGGCCCGACAGCGCGACACGGGCGCGGGCGCCCGGCGGCTCGTTCATCTGGCCGAACACCAGCGCGACCTTCGACCCTTCGCTGATCGGATTGCCGTCGGCATCCTTGGCGATGACGCCCGCGTCGAGGAATTCGTGATAGAGGTCGTTGCCCTCGCGGGTGCGCTCACCGACGCCCGCGAACACCGAGGTGCCGCCGTGGCCCTTGGCGATGTTGTTGATCAGTTCCTGGATGAGCACGGTCTTGCCGACGCCGGCACCGCCGAACAGGCCGATCTTGCCGCCCTTCGCGTACGGCGCGAGCAGGTCGATGACCTTGATGCCGGTGACGAGGATCGCGCTGTCGGTCGACTGGTCGACGAATTCCGGCGCCTTGGCGTGGATCGGCGCGCGCAGGTCGGTGGCGACCGGGCCACGCTCGTCGATCGGCTCGCCGACGACGTTCATGATGCGGCCGAGCGTCGCCGGGCCGACGGGAACGCTGATCTGCGAACCGGTGTCGCGAACGGTCTGGCCGCGGGTCAGGCCCTCGGTCGCGTCCATCGCGATCGTGCGGACGGTGTTCTCGCCCAGATGCTGCGCGACCTCGAGCACCAGCTTAGTGCCGTTGTTGTCCGTTTCCAGCGCCGACAGGATCGCCGGCAGCGTTTCGGGGAAGTGGACGTCGACGACGGCGCCGATGACCTGCGCGATCGTGCCGGTGGTGTTGCTGCTGCCCGTCGACTGGGTCGGGCGGATGTCGTCTGCGGCGGTTGCCATGGCGGTTCTTCCTGCTTCGGATTCGTTAGAGCGCTTCGGCGCCGGAGATGATCTCGACCAGTTCGGTCGTGATCGCGGCCTGGCGCGTGCGGTTGTACTGGATGGACAGGCGGTTGATCATGTCGCCCGCGTTGCGCGTCGCATTGTCCATCGCGTTCATGCGGCTGCCCTGTTCCGACGCGGCGTTTTCCAGCATCGCGCGGAAGATCTGGATCGCGACGTTGCGCGGCAGCAGGTCGGCGAGGATCGACTCTTCGTCGGGCTCGTATTCGACGACCGCGGCGGGGGCGGAAGTGTTGCTGGAAGTGGACGAAGTGGAGGGTACGTCCTTGTCTAGAACGTCCACCGCAACCGGGATGATTTGGCGGCCTACGGGCAGCTGCACGAGCGCCGAGACGAACTTGGCGTAGAACAGGTGCGCGACGTCGAATTCGCCCGCCGCGTAGCGCGCGAGCAGGTCGTCGGCTACTTCGCGCGCCTGCTGGAAGCCGAGCACCTTGTGCTGGCCCAGCTCATGGTCGGCGAGGATCGCGTTCGGGTAGAAGCGACGCAGCACGCGGCCCTTCTTGCCGGCGAGGTAGAAGCGCACGGTCTTGCCCTGCGCCTCCAGCTCCTCCGCCTTGCGGCGGGCGGCGCGGACGATGTTGCTGTTGAACGCGCCGGCGAGGCCGCGTTCCGACGTCGCGACGACGAGCAGGTGAACCTGGTCCTTGCCGGTACCCGAGAGCAGCGGCGAGACGCCCGCGCCGCCCGCCAGCTGGCGCGACAGGCTGGCGACGACCGCCTCCAGCCGCTCGGCATAGGGACGACCGGCCTGCGCCGCTTCCTGCGCGCGGCGCAGCTTGGCGGCGGCGACCATCTTCATCGCCTTGGTGATCTTCTGGGTCGACTTGACCGAGTTGATCCGGATCTTGAGGGCCTTCAACGACGCCATTGTTGTCCTTCATGTGTCCCCGCGACGGCGGGGACCCAGTACTGGGCTCCCGCCTGCGCGGGAGCACATTGAACGTTACGCGAAGGTCTTCGCGAACTGGTCGAGCGCGGCCTTGAGGCCCGCCTTCGCCTCGTCGCCGAGATCGCGGGTGTCGCGGATCTTGGTGAGCACGTCGGCGTGATTGGCGCGCAGGTCGGCGAGCATCGCGGCTTCGTAGCGGGTCACGTCCGCGACCGGCACGGTGTCGATATAGCCGTTGGTGCCAGCGAAGATCGACGCGGTCTGCTCCTCGAACGGCATCGGGCTGAACTGCTTCTGCTTGAGCAGTTCGGTGAGGCGCGCGCCGCGGTTGAGCAGCTTCTGCGTCGAGGCGTCGAGGTCCGAGCCGAACTGCGCGAAGGCAGCCATTTCGCGATACTGCGCGAGCTCGAGCTTGATCGAACCCGACACCTTCTTCATCGCCTTGGTCTGCGCGGCCGAGCCGACGCGGCTGACCGACAGGCCGACGTTGATCGCGGGGCGGATGCCGGCGAAGAACAGGTCGGTTTCGAGGAAGATCTGGCCGTCGGTGATCGAGATCACGTTGGTCGGGATGTAGGCCGACACGTCGCCCGCCTGCGTTTCGATGATCGGCAGCGCGGTGAGCGAGCCGCCACCGTTGGCGTCCGACATCTTGGCGGCGCGCTCGAGCAGGCGGCTGTGCAGGTAGAACACGTCACCCGGATAGGCTTCACGACCCGGCGGCCGGCGCAGCAGCAGCGACATCTGGCGATAGGCGACCGCCTGCTTCGACAGATCGTCGAACACGATCAGCGCGTGCATGCCGTTGTCGCGGAAATATTCGCCCATCGCGGCGCCGGTGTAGGGCGCGAGGAACTGCATCGGCGCCGGCTCCGACGCGGTCGCGGCGACGACGATGGAATATTCCATCGCGCCATTCTCTTCGAGCGTCTTGACGAGCTGCGCGACCGTCGACCGCTTCTGGCCAACCGCGACATAGACGCAGTACAGCTTCTTCTTTTCGTCGGTGCCGGCGTTGACGCCCTTCTGGTTGATGAAGGCATCGATCGCGACGGCGGACTTGCCGGTCTGACGGTCGCCGATGATCAGCTCGCGCTGGCCGCGGCCGACGGGAACGAGCGCGTCGATCGCCTTCAGGCCCGACTGCATCGGCTCGCTGACCGACTGGCGCGGGATGATGCCCGGCGCCTTCACCTCGACGCGGCTGCGCTGGTCGGCGACGATCGGGCCCTTGCCGTCGATCGGGTTGCCGAGGCCATCGACCACGCGGCCGAGCAGGCCCTTGCCGACCGGCACGTCGACGATGGTGCCGGTACGCTTGACGGTGTCGCCTTCGCGGATTTCGGCGTCCGAACCGAAGATCACGACGCCGACATTGTCGGCTTCGAGGTTCAGCGCCATGCCCTGCACGCCATTGGCGAATTCGACCATCTCGCCCGCCTGGACGTTGTCGAGGCCGTAGATGCGCGCGATGCCGTCGCCGACGCTGAGCACCTGGCCGGTCTCGCTGACCTGGGCCTGGTCACCGAAGTTGCTGATCTGGTCCTTGATGACCTTCGAGATTTCTGCGGCGCGGATATCCATTTGCGTTAGCCCTTCATCGCGTGCGCGAGAGTGTTGAGACGGGTGCGGATCGACGAATCGATCATCTGGGAACCGATACGGACGACCAGGCCGCCGAGCAGTTCGGGGTCGACCGACAGGTCGACGGAAACGTCGCGGCCGACGCGGGTGCGCAGCTGCTGCTTGAGTTCGCCGACCTGTTCCTCGGTCAGCGGATGCGCGCTGGTGACCTCGGCCGACACTTCGCCGCGATGGCGGCTGGCGAGCGCGCGGAAGGCGCGGATGATCTGCGGCAGCGCGGCGAGGCGGCGATTTTCGGCGAGGACGCCGAGGAAGTTCTTGGTCGTCGCGTCGAGGCCCATCGCGTCGGCGGCGGCAAGCACCGCCTTCACCGCGGCGCCGCGGGCGACCAGCGGGCTGGTCGTGAGCTTGGCGAAGTCGTCGCTGTCGCGCAGCGCGTCGCGCACCGCCACGAGGCTCGCCTCGACGGTGTCGATGCTCTTCGAATCGCGGGCGAGTTCGAACAGCGCGATCGCATAGCGTCCGCCCAGGCTCGCCTGGATACCGCCGCCCAAATTACCGCTGGATGTCTCCACGGAATCGAAGTCCTCGTGCCGAAATGTTGGCCCATGGGGAAGAGGGCGCGCGAGTTCGCGCACCACTTATGGGTGGCGGGCGGCTAGCATGGGGGGCGAACAAGCGCAAGTAGACGCGCAGCTTCTGTTCAGGAACGGGCCCGTAACGATGGCAACAGGGCAAAACGGGAGGCGGATGATGCGGTGGGCGGCGATCGTATTGGCGGGACTGGCGATCACGGGCACGGCGCGGGCCGAGGTGCTGCACGTGGCCGGCGTGTTCGGCGCCAATGCGCGCGCGGCGAGCCTGCTGCCGACGATCGGGATCGGGCCGTTCGACGGCGCCTATGGCGGCACGCTGGCCGATGCGATCGAGCGGCGGCTGAGCAAGCTGGGCGCGGACGGCGTGCCGCATGCGGTGCTGGTGCCCGCGGGCCTGCGCCCCGACGGACTGCTGTCCGGCCATACCGGCGTCGAGGTGGCGAGTAACGATTATACCGAAAGCCGCGAGCGCTGCGTCGAGAAGAACAAGGATGGTAAATGCGTCGCCCGGCAGCGCTATGTCGTCCGCTGCACCAGCCGCACGGTCGATTTCCGCGCGGACCTGGTGATGCGCGAGGCGCGGAGCGGCGAGAAGCCGTACGACACCACCAAGACGCGGCATGACTTTTCGAGCTGGTGCGAGGACAGCGGCATCGCGACCGATGTCGGCTTCACCGTCGGCAGCATGGCCGATTCGATCGCGCAGGAGGTGCGGCTGGACCTCGCCCCGCATGCCGAAGACTATAAGGTGCGCGTCCGCGAGGAGCGTGACGGCCTGCCGCCCGACATCGCGAAACAGTTCAAGACCGCGGTCCATCTGACCAAGAGCGACGAACACGCGGCGTGCGACGCCTTTGCCGCGATCGACAAGGCGGTGCCCGATCAGGGATCGACGACGTTCAACCTGGCTTTGTGCGCCGAAGCCGCGGGGCGCTATGCCGAAGCGGCGGACCGCTATACGCGGGCGCGGCTGTTCGCGCCGGACGCGGGCAGCGCGGTGAGCAAGGGGCTGGAGCGCGTGGCGAGCCTGGCCGCCGGGCGCGACGATGTCGCGATCATGCGCGCACGGCCGCCGGTGCGCGGCACCGGGTTTTGATCGCAAGCCGCGGGATGAGCGGCGCGCGCCCGCGCGCTATGACGAGGGCATGAGCGAGATCGATCAGGATGCGGCGTGGGCCGCCTTTGTCGCGCGGGACCGGAGTCAGGACGGCGCGTTCGTCGTCGCGGTCACCAGCACGGGCATCTATTGCCGGCCGAGTTGCCCGGCGCGGCGTCCGGCGCGGGCGAACGTGCTCTTTCTGGCGGATGGCGCGGCGGCGCGGGCGGCGGGCTATCGCGCGTGCCGGCGCTGCCTGCCCGATGGTGTGGCGCGCGACACGCAGGCGGTGGCTGACGCCTGCGCGGCGATCGCGGCGGCGGAGGGGCCGGTAACTTTGGCGGAGCTGGCCGGCGCCGTCGGCTATGCGCCGCATCATTTCCAGCGGGTTTTCACGCGGGCGACGGGGGTGAGCCCGGCGGCCTATGGCCGAGCGGTGCGCGCCGGGCGGGCGGCGGCGTCGCTGGATGCGGGCGCGGGCGTGACCGAGGCGATCCATGCCGCGGGCTATGGCGCGGCGAGCCGCTTCTATGCCGACGGCGCCGCGCGGCTGGGCATGGCGCCGCGCGCGCGGGCGAAGGGCGCGGCGGGGCTGACGATCCGATGGACCGTGGTGGTGACCAGCCTGGGGCCGTTGCTGGTCGCGGCGACCGACACGGGCCTGTGCCGGATCGCGTTCGACGAGGATGCATGCGCGCTGACGGCGCATTTCCCGCAGCCGACGATCGTGCCGGGCGATGCCGCGCTGGCGACGCTGGCGGCGGAGGTGGTGGCGCTGGTCGAGGCGCCGGGACGCGACGCGGGCCTGCCGGTGGATGTGCAGGGCACGGCGTTCCAGGAGGCGGTGTGGCAGGCGCTACGCACCATCCCGGCGGGCGAAACGCGCAGCTATGCCGAGCTGGCGGCGGCGGCCGGACGGCCGGGGGCCACGCGCGCGGCGGGGACGGCCTGCGGGCGCAACCCGCTGGCGGTGCTGGTGCCGTGCCACCGGGTGACGCGCGTTGACGGCGCGATGGGCGGCTATGCCTGGGGCGTGGAGCGCAAGCGTGTGCTGCTGGCGCGCGAGCGGGGGTAGCGGCGCGTGATGCCGTTTGGGTGGTGCATGCGAGCGCGGTGTGCGGTTTCGGGCTGATCGGGTGACGCCGTCGAGGGCGGTGGATGGGACTGTCTCCGGTCCCGACGCGTTCCCCTGACCTCCCCCTCCGTCATGCCTGCGGCATGCCACCTCCCCCTGGCGGGGGAGGACTTGGGGTCGGCTCGGGGTCCGGCGCTTTAGTCCAGCGTTACGTCGTCCTTCTTGCTACCGGCTGCGGCGAGCGCGGCGGGGCCGGTCTTGCCGGCATCGATCTGGGCGAGCAGGCGGGCGGCGGGATTGTCGACCGGCGCATGCGGGGAATAGGCGAGCGTTCGGAGCGCGAGGCGCGCGTCGTCGGTCTTGCCGTCGAGCAGCGACTGGACGCCGTAGGCGAAGGTCAACGCCTCGTCTTGCGGCACCAGCATATGCGCCTGTGCCAGCGCGGCCTTGGCGTTCGCGGTCGGCACGTCGTGCGCCATGCCGAAGCTGGAATAATAGAGCATGAGGGCATAAGCGTCGTTGTTGTCGAGCTTGTTGGCTTTGAGCAGCCACGAGCGCGCCTCTTTCCACACGGCCGGGTCCTTGGCGTGCGCGGCGCTGGCGCGGCGGAGGTGGACCTGCGCCTTGTAGACCAAAGCCTGCGACGATTTCGGATCGAGTGCGAGCGCCCGATCCGCCGCCGCCTCGGCAACGTCGTTGCGCCCCGCATCCAGCGCCATTTCCGCAAACCAGCCCTGGACCACGGGATCGTCGGCATATTTCGCCGCGATCGGCGTGGCTTCGGCGAGGATCGGCTGCGCCGTTTCGCGATTGACGCCCCGATCGGACCGCATGCGCAGCGCGATCATCGCCTTTTCGCCCGGCCGTAGCGGCCTGAGGCTCACCTCGGGCTTGGGCAGTCGATCGTTGGACAATTTGTACGCGGGGAAGCTCGAACCGCTGAGGCGCTTGTTCATCTCCTTGTTCAGCGCCTTGAGGTCGCCGAAGGCCTTGGTCGCCGCCTCGATGCTCGGCACGCCCTGGTTGAAGAGCGTGAGGTAGGTGGCAAATTGCGCCGCACGCGTCCGGTCGAGCGCGAGGACGTGCGTGAGCAGCCAGCCGCGCGCATACAGCTCGCTCGTCTCCGAATCCGACAATTTGCGGCGATCGGTGGCGAACAGCTTTTCCGCCGACATGCCCTGCCCTTCCAGCAGCGTGTAGGCCCGATGCTGCGCCGGCGCGCCGATCCAGAAGACGTCCTTGTCGAACCGCGTCGTCGACATGAACTCCGCGAACCCTTCCGAATACCAGCGCGGCACCGCAAGCTCGGAATGCCCGAGCAGCGCGTGATGCGCATATTCGTGGAACAGGACGATCTGCGGATCGAGCCCGCCCTCCGAGCGATCGCTACGACCGGGGGTGAAGGCGACCGATCCGCTGGCGCGACCATCGTAAAAGCCCGCAATGTTTTTGCCGCCGGCGCCGAACAGCCGCTGGACCGCCGAATCGTTGGCGACGACGTAGACGGTCAGCTTGTTCGAGGTATCGAGGTCGGTGTCGGGCAAGCCACGCACCAGGCGGATCGCCGCATCGAACCGTTCCAGCTGCTCGGCCTGCTTGCGCACGGCATCGGCGCTGTCGTTGGCGTAGACGACGACATGGCGACCGGTCGCTTCATACCATTCGGCCTGCGCGGGCGCAGCGAGCGTGGCCGCTCCGATCGCCGCCGCCATCATGCCCCGTATCGCGAATCGCATCCCCGCCCCCCTTCGATCCGATATGGGCAGCGTAACGCGGCCCGTGCGAGGTGCCAGCGGTGATTTGTTTGCGGCGCGACGGTTTTGCCCGCCAGACGCCGCAACCCTCAGCCCGCGCGGCGGCAGGCGTAGACGAGCTTTTCGTTGGGGAGCGGGGGCAGCGCGGCGCGCTGCGCGGATTGCTGCTGGACCAGGCGTTCGGTGGCGACCGGATCGACGGTGCAGCGCTGGCCGACGGTCTTCGCACTCAGGCTGCGCAGCGCCTGCATCGCCTGCGCGCCGAGCATGTAGCGCGTGACCGTCAGGCGGCGGGTGACGGGATCGAAGACGCGCGACGACACGGTCTGTTCGTCGTCGGGGACGGTGAGGCGCTGCCACGCGTCGCCGGTGGCGAGATATTGGGTGCGACCGTCGGCGCAGCCGCTCTTGCCCCAGTCGAGCGTCACGTCGTCGGTCGACGAGACGGTGACGCGGCTGGCGTCGGCCTGCAACGTGCAGACGAGCTTGCCGAGCGGTGCGTTGGGCACCGCCTGGCGCGCGACAAGGGGGACGCGCGGCAGATCGGCGCGCGCCGAGGGGCGCAGGACGAAGGTCGCGATGCCCGCCGCCATCGTCGCAGCCCCGATCCCCGCGGCCCAGAGCGCGGCGCGGCGGCGGCCCTTCGCGTCGAGCAGGCCGGCGCCGCCCAGCCCCATCGCGCCGAAGACCAGCAACAGGCCGGCGATGCCCATGACATTCTCGCGCCGCGCCTGCGCGGCCTCGCGCGCGGTGGCCAGCGCTTCCTCGCGGCCCATCGCGGCACGGGTCGCTGCTTCGCGGGCGCTGGTGAGCGCGTCGGCGCGGGCGCGGGCGTCGGCCTCGCTATCCTGCCGCAGCCGCTCCTCGATCGAGGTGCAAGGCGCGCCGGTGGTGGCGAAGGGCTGTTTGGCAGTGCGCAGGAAGGCGGCGAGTTCGGTGTCGGCGATGGCGAAGCCGAACGAGCTGTCGCCCTCTTCGCCGCGGGTGATCGCCGAGTTGATGCCGATCACCCGGCCGCAGCGATCGAGCAGCGGCCCACCCGAATTGCCGCGCGCGATGCTGGCGGTGTGAAGCAGCACTTCGGTGCCGGTGAGATTGCGCCGACCGGAGAACACACCCTCCGACCGCACCGGCGACGTGGGGCGGATATAGTCGGCGGCGGATTTCGCGGTCGCGAGGTCGACGTTGCCTGGATAGCCCAGAGCGACCACCGCATCGCCTTCGCCGATCGGCCCGGTGTAGAGCGTCGCCGGCGGCAGGCTGGCGCCGGTGAATTCGATCAGCGCGAGGTCGGCGCGCGCGTCATAGGCGATGACGCGGCCCTGGTAGCTCTTGTCGCCTTCGGACGGCACGACGCCGACGACGACATTGTCGGGGTAGCGTTCGGCGAGGTCGACGACATGCGCGTTGGTGACGACGCGATTGGGCGCCACCGCGACGCCGCTGCCATGGCCGAAGCCCACCACCTGCCCATCGACGACCGCGATGGTGACGACGCGCACCACGCCGCGCGCTGTGGCGCCGATATCGTCGGCGCGCGCCGGCTGGGTCCAGCAGAGCAGCAGCAGCAGGGTGAGGAGCAGGCGGCGCATGCCCCGGTCTCGAAGGCGAGGCCGGCGCGCGTGTCAAGCCTTGTACGGGCGGACGGGATGGATCGGGCGGGATGAGGGCTGTGTTCGCGCAGAGGCGCGGAGACCGCAGAGGTGTCACGCCCGCTGCACGCGCGGCCCGGCCCGAACACGCGCAAAAGGAGGCGCGCGTGGCCGCGCGACAGTCGCCTCTGCGTCCTCAGCGCATCTGCGCGACCACAGCCTGCGCCAGCCTTTGCGATGTCTTCCCGGCACGCCGGCCCGCGGCGCATCGTGGTTAGGAAAATGTCAAACCTTGCCCCCTACCCCTCTCGCCAGGACCATATTGGAATTGGGTATGAGCGCGTTCGGGCGTCGGAACGGAATGGGTGGCGGACAGCCGGCGAGGCCGGCGTTCGGCGTCGCGCGCCCGATGCAGAGCAGCGGCGTGGCGCCACGGCCGGCGGAAGACACGCCGCCGGGCAGCCAGTTCCCGCCGATCGAATCGGCTTTGCTGGCGCCCGAGGACCCGCTCGCCCCCGCGCCGCCCGCCGGCACCGTCGACGCGATGGCGCGGCTGACCGAGCGACAGAATGCCAGCGGCGATGCGGGCAGCAGCCGCAACGAGGGCTTCGAAGCCTCGATCCACAAGATCAAGGAACAGGTGCTGCCGCGCCTGCTGGAACGCGTCGACCCGGAAGCCGCGGCGACGCTGAGCAAGGACGAGCTCGCTGAGGAATTCCGCCCGATCATCGGCGAAGTGCTCGCCGAGCTGAAGCTGACGCTGAACCGCCGCGAACAGTTCGCGCTGGAAAAGGTGCTGGTCGACGAGCTGCTCGGGCTGGGGCCGCTCGAGGAGCTGCTCGCCGATGCCGCCGTCACCGACATCATGGTCAACGGCCCCGACCAGACCTATGTCGAGCGCAAGGGCAAGCTGGAGCTGGCGCAGATCCAGTTCCGCGACGAGGAACATCTGTTCCAGATCGCGCAGCGCATCGTCAATTCGGTCGGCCGCCGCGTCGACCAGACCACGCCGCTCGCCGACGCGCGCCTGAAGGATGGCAGCCGCGTCAACGTGATCGTGCCGCCGCTGTCGTTGCGCGGCACCGCGATCTCGATCCGTAAATTCTCCGCCAAGCCGATCACGCTCGACATGATGGCGGGGTTCGGCAGCATGAGCCCCAAGATGGCGACCGCGCTGAAGATCGCGGGCGCCAGCCGGTTCAACGTCGTCATTTCGGGCGGTACGGGTTCGGGCAAGACGACGATGCTCAACGCGCTGTCGAAGATGATCGACCCGGGCGAGCGCGTGCTGACGATCGAGGATGCCGCCGAATTGCGGCTGCAGCAGCCCCACTGGCTCCCGCTCGAAACGCGGCCCGCCAACCTGGAGGGCCAGGGCGAGATCAGCATCCGCGACCTCGTCAAGAACGCGCTACGCATGCGCCCGGATCGCATTATCCTGGGCGAAATCCGCGGGTCCGAGTGTTTCGACATGCTCGCCGCGATGAACACCGGCCACGATGGGTCGATGTGTACGCTCCACTCCAACTCCCCTCGCGAAGCACTGGCGCGTATGGAGAACATGGTGATGATGTCGGACATCAAGGTGCCCAAGGAAGCGATCAGCCGCCAGATCGCCGACAGCGTCGACATGATCATCCAGGTCAAGCGCCTGCGCGACGGCAGCCGCCGCGTCACCAACGTCACCGAAGTCATCGGCATGGAAGGCCCGGTGATCGTGACGCAGGAATTGTTCAAGTTCGAATATCTGGACGAAAGCGCGGACGGCAAGATCATCGGCGAGTATCGCTCGATGGGCCTGCGCCCCTATACGCTCGACAAGGCGAAGCAGTTCGGCTTCGACCAGGCGTTCCTCGAAGCCTGTCTGTAAGGCGGGGGCCGGGCGGATGACCGCGGCGATTCACGCGCGTGACATGGCGGCGACGCGGGATGCGGCGCTGCGCGGACCAGGCCTGTACGACGCGGTCAAGCGCGTCGTCATGGCGCGGCCGCTCGCCTGGCTGATGCTGATCGGCGCAATGTTGCGCGTCTGGGCAGTGCTGACCCCCGGTTTCCATCACCCCGACGCGATCTATCAATATCTGGAGCCCGCGCATCGCCTGCTGACCGGCGAGGGCGTCATCACCTGGGAATGGCGCACGGGCATCCGCAGCTGGATGCTGCCCGCCTTGCTAGCCATCCCGCTGGGAATCGGCGAGGCGATCGATCCCAACGGCCTGTTGCCGATGATCCTGCCCCGCTTTGCCACCGCGGCGGCGTCGCTCGGCATCATCTGGGCGGCGTGGGACATCGGGCGACGGCACAGCGCGACCACCGGGGTGCTCGCCGGCGTCGTCGCGGCGACCTGGTTCGAGATCGTCTTCTTCGCCGCCGAAACGCTGGCGGAGCCGATCGCGGTCGCGGCCTTCCTGCCCGCCGCCGCGCTGCTGACCGCAAGGCATACCGGGCCGCGCCGCATCGCCGCGGCGGGCGCCTTGTTCGCCTTCGCCGCGCTCGCCCGGCCGCATTACGCGCCCGCTGCGGCGGTGCTGGTGCTGGTGGAATGGCGGCGCGACCTGTTCGACGGCAAGCGCTGGGCGGTGTTGCTCGCGGGAGCGCTCGCGGTCGCCGCAGCCAGCGCGATCGTCGACGGCGCGCGCGGGCTGGTGCCGTTCGCCTGGATCCTGGGCAATTTCGAACAGAATATCGTCCACAACGTTTCCGCGCGCTACGGCACCTTCCCGGCGCTGGCCTATGTCGCGTGGTTCATGGAAGTGTGGTCGTGGTGGATGGTGCCGGCGGTGGTCGGCATCCTGTACGGCTGGCGGCAGGCGCCCGGGCTACTCGCCGCGGCGGCGGTGACGCTGGTGATCCACAGCCTGATCCCGCACAAGGAATATCGGTTCATCTTCCTCGCCTTCACCGTGCTGGTGATCCTGGCCGCGCTGGGCTGGGGCGAGATCATCGCACTGGCCCGTGCGCGGCTGTCGCAGGGGCAGGCACGCGCGGTGACGGTCGGCGTCTTCGCGGCTTTCGCGCTTGCCTCGATCGGCCTGGCGCAGGGCAAGCTCGCGCCCAATCAGCTGGCGCCCAACGCGGACGGCTGGCGGACCTTCGCTTATCTGCGCGCCGATCCGGCCGTGTGCGGCGTCGCGCTGGTCAAGCCCGCCAGCTTCGCCGTGCTGCCAGGTGCGGTCGCGCTGCGCCGGGGCACGCCGATCAGCATGTTCTGGACGGGCGATTCCGCCGATCCCGCCGACCGCCCCATGGCGAATGCGCTGGCGCATCAGGCGGGGTTCAACCGCATCGTCACCGCGACCCAGGGCACGCTGCGCGTTCCCGCCGGATGGCGCGTCGACCATTGCGAGCAAAGCTGGAACATCCGGATGTGCGTGCTGGCGCGCAGCGGCGGCTGTACGGGGGCAAGCGAATCTCCCTTCCTCATCAACCGCGCGATGGCCCGCACGGGTTTATAGGCCGGCGGGTTTATAGGTCGGTTCGGGCGCGCTAGGGTGTGCCCAATGCGCGTCCTCCTACCGTTCGCCCTGTTGCTGCTCGCCGCGGCACCCCCGCCTGCGGGACGCGAGGGCGTCGCGACGCTTTCGGCGGATACCGACGCGCGCTGGGTGCCGTTCGACCTGACGCCGGGCAACCAGATCCGCTTCACGCTGACGCTCGACGGCGCGCCGTTGACCGCGATCCTCGACACGGGGGTGAGCTATTCGGTGCTCGCGCGTGCCGCCGCCGACCCGGCGCGGGTGCAGAGCGACGGGCAGGCGACCGCGATCGGCGGGGCCGGCAGCGGCGCGGTCGCCGTCGGGTGGCAGCCGACGCGGACGCTGACGATCGGCGGGCTGACGCGTACCGGCGGCGGCGTCACCGTCGCCGACCTGCCGGCGCTGGCGACGGGCAGCGCCAAAGCCGTCGACATGCTGATCGGGCGCGACGCGATCGGCGGGCAGGCGCTCGACATCGACTATGCAAACCACCGGTTTCGCCTGCTCCCCTCCGGCCGGCTGCCGTTCGTCGGCGCGCTGGCGCCGCTGACGATCTCGCCCGCGCGCCATGTCTACGAAAGCCAGGTCAGGATCGGGCGCCGCACGCTGTCGCCGGTGATCGTCGATACCGGCGATGGATCGGCGCTGACGCTGTCGGAGAGCGCGGCGAAGCGCGCGGGCGTGACGCGGCTGCCGAACACGACCACCGTCTCGTTCGGTCTCGCCGGGGAGACGGTGAGCACGCTGACGATCGTGCCGACGATCACGATCGGCGAACAGGCGATCCGCAGCGTCGAGACGCGGATCGAGCCCGCGAACGGCTTTTCGGAGACGATCGGCGTCGCCGGCCGGATCGGATCGGGGCTGCTGCAGAATTACCGCGTGCTGCTCGATCCCGCCGCGGGGCGCATGGTGCTGAAGCCCGGCCCCGATGCGAACCGGCCGCCGCTGCGATCGACCAGCGGGCTGCTCGTCGGGCTGGAGCGCGACCGGCTGAAGGTGCTGCACGTCATGCGCGGCGGCCCGGCGGCGACGGCGGGGTGGCAGGTCGGCGACCTGATCTGCCGGATCGACGGCCAGCCGATCGGCGCGGACTATCCGACGAGCGCGCTCGCCAAATGGTCGATCGGTACGCCGGGCACGATCGTGCGACTGGGCCTGTGCGACGGCACCGTCCGGTCGCTGACGCTGAAGCGCTTCTATTGAGCGGGGCGCTCGCACCGATCCTCATGCTGCTGACCGCGATCGGCGGCACTGATGCAGCGTTGAGCAGCGTCGATCGTCCGGCAGCCGTGGCGGCCGCTCCGTTGCGGTTCACGGGGTATGTCGTCGACCAGGCAGGGGTGCTGACTGCGCAGCAGCGGCAGCGGTTGACGCAACAGCTGAGCCGGTTTCAGCGGGAAACCGCGCACCAAATGGTCGTCGTGACGGTGAACAGCTTGAACGGCGACGATGTGGCACGCTTTACCGACCGGTTGGGGAACCAGTGGGGTGTCGGCCGCAGGGGGATCAACGACGGCATCGTCGTACTGGTATCGCCCCACGACAGACGGGCGAGGATATCAGTCGGTTCAGGACTGACCCGGCAGCTGCCCGACGCTGTGTGCCAGCGCGTCATGGACCAGGTCATGATTCCGGCGTTCAAGGCAGGCCAGATCGGGCTTGGGATCGAGCGGGGTGTCGCAGCACTGCTCGGGCGATTGTCCTTTCCGGGCAACGCCACCCGCTGACCATAGCACGACGCGACGAGTGTGCGCCGACGCTCCGGTCTGGCGGCTGCGGAGGACCAGTCCCCTTTGCCTCACTTCACCGGCTGGTAGCCGCTGAACGTCACGTTGGTTTTCAGTTCGCCCGACTTGCCCATCATCGATCCCGTCATCGCCATCGCGAAGGATTCGGGGACGATGCCGATGCCCGGCGCGGCGACATAGCGGCTGCTGCTGTCGATCCGCTTGACCGAGGCGACCAGCATCATGCGGAACCCCTTGGTCGAGGTGAACCGCACCCGCTCGACGAAGGGGGTCGCCCCCTTGGTGTTGACCAATACGTCGGCCGCGGTGTCGGCGGAGGCGTCGTGGTTGCCGATCTTCAGCTCGCCGGCGGGCAAGCGATCGAAGTGATAAGCGGCATAGCCCGCAGGCGCCTCGACCCGGCGCGCCGGCGTGCCGAACCAGTCGGCAAGATCGCCGTAGGAGCCGGGTTTCTTCTTGCCTTCGCGCGCCTTGGCGATGTCCTTGGCGGTGGGGGCCTTGCCGTCGACGCTGACCAGTGTCCAGCGCTCGGCGGCGGGGCGGCGGGGGTCGTAGCGTTCGACGATCGTGCGCCGCGCCTGCCCGGTCGTCTCGACGACGATCGTCTGCTGGAAGGCGAAGGCGGTGGCGCGCGCCGCCTGCATGCCCGCGAGCAATCGCGATTGCAGCTCGTCGGCGTGGGCGGGCGCGGCGAACAGGACGGCCGCCGCGGCGGTCGGGATCAGCAGATGGCGCACGGATGTCGTTCCCCGGAAGACGGCGGGGAGATAGGCCCGCGATGGCCGCAAGCGTAAGCCATTGAAGGCAGGACGCAACGGGATTTTGCGGAGGTGCGCTTCACCCCTTTGGCCGTTCGTCCTGAGCCTGTCGAAGGACGGGTCGCCACACGCGCGGCGCGGCGGTGGACGCCTGCCCTTCGACAGGCTCAGGGCGAACGGGGGGATGGCGCGACAGACTGGCTGGTCGCTGCGCCCCTCAGCGGGTATGCAGCCCGACGCTGACCAGCAGGATCGTCGCGAGCAGCGCCGCCATCTGCACCGTCCGCCAGTCGACGAAGCCGACGCGATCGGGATCGTGGCGCAGGCGCCGCCGCCGATCGGCGAACGCCGCGACGAGGGCGACGCACAGGCTGGCGCCCGCGCTCCAGAACATCACCGGCACGGCCGCGCGCCGTCAGCCGAGCTTTTCGACCTTGTCCTGCAACCGCGTCAGCTCCGCCTTCAGCGCGGCGATCTCGTCATCCTTGCTGGCGGGCGCGGCGGGCGCAGCCGTAGCGGCGGGCGCCATCGCGGGCGCGACGCCGAACGCCTGCGTCGCAGCCTCGAACATCTGCATGTTGCGCTTGGCGATTTCGGCGAATGGCGAATGGGCAAACGCGCCCTCAACCGCCGATTTGAACTGTTCCTGGTTGCGGCGGAAGCTGTCCATCGACGCCTCCAGATAGCCCGGCACCATCGACTGCATCGAATCGCCGTACATGGCGATCAGCTGGCGCAGGAAGCTGACGGGTAGCATCGTCTGCCCGCGGCTTTCCTCTTCCATGATGATCTGCGTCAGCACGTTGTGCGTGATGTCGTCGTCGGTCTTGGCATCGACGACCTTGAAGTCGCGGCCTTCGCGGGTCATCGTCGCGAGATGATCGAGCGTGATGTAGGACGAGGTCTCGGTGTTATAGAGCCGCCGGTTGGCGTATTTCTTGATGATGACGACGCCGTCGCCCGGCTGTTGCTTCTTCATACGCGTCCCCTGCCCGTTCCGGTGTTATGCCCGTGATCGAACCGCATGCTACGCCTCAATTTTCCGCACCGCAACACGGTCCGCGGCCGCTACCCCTGTTCCTCGACATGCTGCGCAGCGAAACCGCAGCATATCCGGAGCGGATGGCGGCCGCGCTCGCCGGGCTGACCGCCTATCAGCAGGCGCCCCGCCCCCCTGCCCCGCCGCCGATGCCGGCGCTGGCGACGGCGGGACGGGCGGCGTTGCGTTATTATGGCGGGCGCGGGCGGATGGTGGTGTGCGTGCCGTCGCTGATCAATCCGCCAGCGATCCTCGATCTGGGCGAAGTATCGCTGGTGCGCTGGCTGGCGGCACAGGGCTTTCGCGTCGCGCTGGTCGACTGGGGCGCGCCGACGCCGGCGGACCGGGACATGGACATGACCGGCCATGTCGAATCGCTGCTGCTGCCGCTGATCGAGCAGCTCGATGCGCCGCCGGTGCTGGTCGGCTATTGCCTGGGCGGCACGATGGCGACCGCGGCGGCGGCGGGTACGAGCGTGGCGGGCCTCGCGACGATCGCGGCGCCGTGGCGCTTCGATGGCTATGGCGCGGCGCGTCGCGGGATGCGCGACCTGTGGCAGGCGGCGCTGCCGACCGCGGAGGCGCTGGGCGTGCTGCCAATGGAGGTGCTGCAGGCGGGATTCTGGCGGCTCGACCCGGCGCGCACGATCGTGAAATATGAGGCGTTCGGGCGGATGGCGCCCGACAGCGAGGCGGCGCGCGCCTTCGTCCGGCTGGAGGATTGGGCGAATGCCGGCGAGCCGCTGCCGCTCGCCTGTGCGCGCGACCTGTTCGATCGCTTCATCACCGCCGATGCGCCGGGACAAGGGCAATGGACGATCCGTGGGCGGACGGTGGCGCCGCACGCGCTCGCCTGTCCGACGGTCGAGTTCGTCTCCACCACCGACCGGATCGTCCCCGCCGCCACCGCCGCAGGACTCGCCGATCACCGCGAGCTGGCGCTGGGCCATGTCGGCATGATCGTCGGCGGGCGCGCCCGCGCATCGCTATGGCAGCCGCTTGCCGACTGGATCGCGGCCCTGCCCGCCGCTAGATAGGCGGCGCACAAGGAGATCATCATGACCGAGATCGTCATCACCGCCGCCAAGCGTACCCCCGTCGGCAGCTTCCTGGGCGCGTTCGCCGCCACCCCGGCACACGAGCTGGGCCGCGTCGCGATCGAGGCCGCGCTGGAACAGGCGGGCGTCAAGGGTGAAGAGGTGTCGGAGGTGATCCTGGGCCAGGTGCTCACCGCGGCGCAAGGGCAGAACCCGGCGCGCCAGGCGTCGATGGCCGCCGGCATCCCCAAGGAAGTGCCGGCGTGGGGCGTCAACCAGGTCTGCGGATCGGGCCTGCGCGCGGTGGCGCTCGCGTGCCAGGCCATCCAGACCGGCGATGCGTCGATCGTCGTCGCCGGCGGGCAGGAGAGCATGTCGCTTAGCCCGCACGCACAGACGATGCGCGGCGGCACCAAGATGGGCAACGTCAGCCTGGTCGACACGATGGTGAACGATGGCCTGACCGACGTGTTCAACGGCTATCACATGGGCATCACGGCGGAAAATCTCGCCGAGCAATATCAGGTTACGCGCGGCGAACAGGACAGCTTTTCGGTCGCCAGCCAGAACAAGGCGGAGGCGGCGCGTGGGTCTGGCCGGTTCAAGGACGAGATCGCGCCGGTCACGATCAAGGGCCGCAAGGGCGACACGATCGTCGCGGACGATGAATATATCCGCGCCGGCGCGACGCTCGACAGCGTCAGCGGCGTGCGCCCGGCGTTCAAGAAGGACGGCACCGTCACCGCCGCCAACGCCAGCGGCCTCAACGACGGCGCCGCCGCGCTGGTGCTGATGAGCCGCGAGGAAGCCGAGAAGCGCGGCACCCCCGTGCTCGCGACGATCAGGAGCTGGGCGAGCGCGGGCGTCGATCCGTCTGTGATGGGCATCGGCCCGGTGCCCGCGTCAAAGAAGGCGCTGGAAAAGGCGGGCTGGACCGTCGCCGACCTCGACCTGATCGAAGCGAACGAGGCGTTTGCGGCGCAGGCGCTGTCGGTGTGCAAGGAACTGGGCCTCGACCCCGACAAGACCAACGTCAACGGCGGCGCCATCGCCATCGGCCACCCGATCGGCGCCAGCGGCGCCCGCGTGCTGACTACCCTGCTGTACGAAATGCAGAAGCGCGACGCGAAGAAGGGTCTGGCGACGCTGTGCATCGGCGGCGGCATGGGGATCGCGATGTGTGTGGAGCGGTGATCGAGAGCATTGTCACCATACGGCAGCATAGCTGCACCAATGTTGCGTGCCAGTCACATCATGACGTGAAAATGTAGTTTTTTGTTGCCGATGGGCGATCGATCGTTGCGATCGCCGTCATCTGATGTTCACAATGGGCCCCTGGGATAAGCACGAACACGTGCTCTTCAACAGGGGACCATGCATGAATATCCGTACCTTGCTGGCGGCGTCGGCGCTCGCCGGCACTTTGGCAGCCTATCCTTCCGTAGCAGCCGCGCAGGCTGGTAAGACCGATACCCCCGTTCAGTCCGGCGCCGATGCGCAAGCCAATGCGGCGACCGACCCGACGAGTGAACAGACCGAAACGTCTCGGGACGGCGAGATCGTCGTAACCGGTTCGCGTCTCGCTCGACCCAATCTCGATTCGCCTGCGCCCGTCACCTCGGTCACGTCCGAGTTGCTCACCTCGACCGGCAACCTGTCGATCGGTGACGCACTCAACCAGCTTCCGGCATTGCGCACGACGTACAGCCAAGCCAATTCGACGCGTTTCATCGGCACGGCCGGTCTCAACCTGCTCGATTTGCGTGGTCTCGGGACGCAGCGCACGCTGGTGCTGGTCAACGGCCGCCGCCACGTGACGTCGCAGCCGGGCAGCTTCGTCGTCGACACCAACACGATCCCGACCGACCTGCTCGAGCGCGTCGATGTTCAGACCGGCGGTAGCTCGGCCGTCTACGGTTCGGACGCGATGGCCGGCGTGGTGAACTTTGTGATGAAGCGCGACTTCGAAGGCATTCGCGCTACCGGGCAAGGCGGCATTTCGTCGCACGGCACGCGCGGATCCTATTTCGGCGCGCTGACCGTCGGCAAGAACTTCGCCGACGGCCGCGGCAACATTGCTGCGGCTGCCGAATATTCGCGCTCCAACGTGGTCTATTACACCGACCGCGACGACATCACCGGCGCCTATTCGGGCCGCAGTCAGTTCAATGCGACGCAGAACACTGGACCGCAGCTCAACCCCAATGGCGGCGCCATCCGCACCGGGCCGGAATCCTCCTTGGGTGATGGCATTCCTGACACCAGCTTCCTGCGTAACGTGCGCAACAACACGATTTCGGAAGGCGGTCTGTTCACAGCTACCTGCCCGACCGTGGCTGCCACCGGTGAATCCGCTGCCGCCTTCGCGGCACGGCGTGGCGTAGCCTGTTCGGGACTCGCCAACGTGGGCAGCACGAACACCCTCAGCCAGTACGGCCGCACCTTCGTGTTCAACCCGGATGGTTCACTGACTGCGAATAATTGTATCACGGATCTACGTCCTTTCGGTTCGGGGAATTGCGTCGGCGGACAGGGTTCGACGCTGCGACTCACCGGCATGCTTCAGCCCAAGCTGGAACGCTACTCGGCCAATATCCTGGCCCATTACGACTTCTCAGACGCTTTCAAGCCGTTCGTGGAAGCAAAGTACGTCCGTATCGATGCGTTGCAGGAAGGTCAGCCGACCTTCGCCAACAACACGTTCAGCATCAACAACCCGTACCTCACCGATCAGGCCCGCGCGACGCTAGTGTCGGCACTGGCACCGGGGGCGACCACGTTCACCGCTCAGCGCTTCAACGTCGATTTTGGCGGCCGCGGTGAGGTTCATCGCCGTGAGACGTTCCGGATCGTTGGCGGCGTCGAAGGAGACTTTGGTCAAGGCTGGCATTACGAAGTGTCGGCGAACTACGGCCGTCTTGACACCTTCTACAAGACGAACGGCAACTACGTTACGCAGAAGTACGCGAATTCGATCAATGCTGTGCGCAATGCGGCGGGCCAAATCGTCTGCGGAATCAATGCAGACGCGATCACCACAAACGACGATCCGAGCTGCGTGCCCGTCAACCTGTTCGGCCAGGGACAGGTGAGCCAAGCGGCGTTGAATTATTTTTCGGTCACCTCGACGCGTAAGCAGAAGGCCGAAGAGTTCGACCTCGTCGGTTTCGTCAACGGCAAATTGTTCAAGCTGCCGGGCGGTGACGTGACCTTCTCGATCGGTGGTGAATACCGCCGAGAGACGGCATTCTCGAAGTATGACGACCTGACCGCCAGCGGCGCGACGTTCCTTAACTCGATCCCGACGTTCGCACCGCCAGCTTATGACATCAAGGAAGCGTTCGGCGAACTCAGCATTCCGCTCTTGGCCGACCGACCATTCTTCCACGAACTGACGCTGAGCGGTGCGGCGCGCGTGTCGCACTACAATATCGGCAATGCCGGTACGCCGTGGACGTACAACCTCAACGCGGTCTGGGCACCGATCCGCGACATCACCTTCCGCGGCAGCTACGCCCGGTCGGTGCGTGCGCCGTCGCTGATCGAACTGTACAATTCCAATTCGCAGACCTTCGCCAATGGTCTTGCCGATCCGTGCAGCCAGGCGAACATCAACAACAATCCCAATCGCGTAAAGAATTGCGCGGCGGCCGGCGTTCCGACCACTCAGACGTTTAATGGCACGACCGAGCCGTTCACGAATAACGCCGCTTCGGGCATCTCGGGCTTCAACCGGGGCAACCCGAATCTGAACGCCGAAAAGAGCCGCAGCTTCACCGCTGGCGTGATCCTGCAGCCGCAGGCGCTCCGCGGCTTCTCGCTGACGCTCGATTACTACAATATCACGATCAAGGACGCGATCTTCTCGCTGGCAGCACAGACGATCGTGAACCAGTGCTACGACAACCCGAGCGGCATCAACAATCCGTTCTGCGCGGCGGTCTTCCGCAACCCCAACGGCACGTTCCAAGGTCAGCAGAACGTCGTTCACGGTGGTTCGACGGTGTCGTTCCCGATCACGGGTCCGGCGTTCTTCTCGCAGGGCTTCAACTACGCGAAGCTGGAAACGTCCGGGTTCGACCTCGACATGTCGTACCGGACCCGGATCAGCGACACCGGCACGCTGTCGCTACGCCTGCTCGCCAGCTATGTAGCGCAGAACAACGCCTACACCGACGTCACCGATCCGACCTACCGCGACCGCCAGAAGGGTGAGCTCGGCTATGCCGCATGGCGTGGCCAGTTCGTCGGGAACCTCGACTTCAAGACGTTCGATATCCAGTATCGCGTCCGGTACGAAGGCAAGTCGACGATCGGCGAATGGGAAACGCAGCACGCGTATGACGGACGTCCGGCACGCAATCCGGATGCTTACCCGGTCGTTTTCTACCCGGAAGCGTTCTACCACTCGATCCAGGTGGGCTTCAACGCAACCGAGCGTTTCCGCTTCTATGTCGGCGTCGACAACATCACCGACAAGAAGCCCCCGTATGACCTGCTGGGCGTTGCCAGCGGCGACCCCTACGATAACATCGGCCGTTTCTTCTATTCGGGGTTCAAGGCGAACTTCTGATCATTTAGAAATGGAAAAAAGTTGGGCCGCTTCTTCGGAAGCGGCCCTTTTTATATCACCCCCACACCCGCCCATATCGCGCGCCCAGCCCCGTCAGCAGCTCGTACTGCGACAGGCCGCTCTGCGCCGCCGCATCCGGCAGCGCGAAGTCGATCGCCAGCCAGTCGCCCTCCGCCACGTGCGGCGCGGCCGTCACGTCCACTGCCAGCAAGTCCATCGAGACGCGGCCGATGACGGGCAGCGTGCCGCCGCGTGCGCTGCCGCGGTCGGAAAAGGCGCGGAGGTAGCCATCGGCGTAGCCGAGGTTGAGGATGGCAACCTCGGTCTCGCGAGGGGCGGTCCAGGTGGCATTGTAGCCGACGGTGCCGCCGGCGGCGACGGTGCGGCGCTGGAGGATCTGCGCTTCGGGCTGGACGACCTGGCGGATCAGGCCGGCAAAGTCGGACCGCGGGATGCCGCCGTAGAGCGCTATGCCGGGGCGGGTCAGGTCGAAGGCATAATCGGCGCCGAGCGCGATGCCGGCGGAATTGGCGAGGCTCATCCGCCGCGCGTCCGTCACCCCGCGCAGCGCGGCGAAGGCAGCGAGCTGGCGGGCGTTCATCGCGCTGTCCTCATCGGCGCAGGCGAGGTGGCTCATCAGCGTGTCGATGGCGAGGCCGTCAAGCAGGCCGGTCCGCACCGCTTGCGGTGACACGCCGAGGCGGTTCATGCCGGTGTCGACCATCACGTCGCACGCACCACCACCCGCCGCCCGCCAACGCGCAACCTGCGCGTCGGTGTTGAGCACGGGCCGGGCAATGCCGGTCAGCGCGATCGCCATGTCCTCGTCACGCACGCCGTGCAGCACCGACAGCGGGAGCCGCAGCGGCGCCAGCCGTTCGGCCTCCGCCCAGGTGGCGACGAAGAAGTCGCGGCATCCTGCCTCGCGGAGGTGCGATGCGACCTCGGTCGCACCCAGGCCATAGCCGTTCGCCTTGAGCGCCGCGCCGCAGGCTGCGCGGCCGCTCATCCGGTCGAGCGTGCGCCAATTGTCGGCGAGGGCGGCGGGGTCGAGGCGGAGGCGGAGGGGAGCAGTCACGCGTCAGCGCATAATCGCGCACGCCCCTTGCGTCGATGCCTCAGGGCCGACGGTCAGCGGACGATGCGACCGATCGGCACCATCACGCGACTGCCGGGCAGGCTGGCGACGGTGACGTCGAACACCTCGGCGATGCGCGCGGCGGTGAGGGTGCAGCTGGCCGGTCCGGCGGCGACGATGCCGCCATCGCGCAGCAGGATGACGTCGTCGGCGATGCGCGCGGCCTGCGCGAGATCGTGGAGGACGAGCACGACGCCGCGGCCGGCGACGGCGATGCCGCACAGGCGATCGAGAATGTCGATCTGATGCGCGGGATCGAGGCTGGCGAGCGGCTCGTCGGCGAGCAGCCAGTCGGGTTCGCCGGCGAGGACGCGGGCGAGCAGGACGCGCGCCCGCTCGCCGCCCGACAGATCGGCGATGGGGCGATCGGCGAGGTCGGTGGCGTGGGTCGTGGCGAGCGCGGCGTCGATCGCGGCGCGGTCCACGGGCGACGGGCCGGCGAAGGGCGCACGATGCGGCACGCGGCCGAGCGCGACGACATCGCGCGCGGGGACGTTCCAATGGACCGCAGCCTCCTGCGGCAGATAGCCGATGCGGCGCGCGCGCTGGCGGGGGGCGAGCGCGGCGAGCCGCTTGCCCTCCAGCGTCACACTGCCCGCGGCCGGACTAACAAGGCCGGCGAGCGCCTTCAGCAGCGTGGTCTTGCCCGCGCCATTGGGGCCGAGGATGACGGTGACGCGGCCCCGCCGGATCGTCGCATCGACATCGTACAACACCCGGCGCGACCCGAGATCGACCGAGAGGCGATTCGCGATCAGATCCATGCCCGCCCCCGATGCCGCAGCAACAGGCCGAGGAAGAAGGGCGCACCGATCAGCGCCATAGCGACGCCGAGCCGTACCTCGCCCGCACCCGGCGCCAGGCGGCACAGGCTGTCGGCGACCAGCACCAGCGCCGCGCCGCCGAGGCCGCTCGGCAGCAGCAGTGCGGACGGGCGGTGGCCGAAGACGGGGCGCAGCAGGTGCGGCACGACGAGCCCGACGAAACCGATCACGCCGGTCGCCGCGACACCCGCGCCGACGCCGAGGCCGGTGCCGAGCACGACCAGCGCCTGGACGCGACCGAGCCGGATGCCGAGCGAGCGGGCCGCCCCCTCCCCCAGCGTCAGCGCGTCGAGCGCCGGGCCGGCCGCCGCGAGCAGGATCGTGCCGACGATCAGGAAGGGCGCGGCGCGGGCGACATCGGCGAGGCCGCGGTCGGTGAGGGCGCCCATCAGCCAGTCGAGCACGCCTGCCACCGCATAGGGGTTCGGTGCGATCGAGATGAGGAAGGCGGTGAGCGCGCCCGCAAGGCTCGACAGGACCGTGCCGGCGAGGATGAAGGCGACCGGGTCCGCGTTGCGCCAGGTGAGCGCGACGAGCAGCAGCATCGACGCCACCGCGGCGCTCATCGCCGCGGCGAAGATGCCGAGGCTGGACGCGCCGGCATAAAGGATCGCCGCGACCGCACCGAAGGCGGCGGAGGACGACACGCCGATCACGGCGGGGTCGGCGAGCGGGTTGCGCAGGAAGCCCTGCAGCACCGACCCCGACACGCCCAGCATCGCGCCGAGCAGCAGACCGAGCAGCGCGCGTGGCAGGCGCAGTTCGAGGAAGATGGCGGTGGCGGCGTCGCTGCCCCAGGGCAGCCACTGCTTGCCGGCGACCAGCGACAGCGCGAAGCCGGCGGCGACGAGCGCGGCAAGGCCCGTGAGGCGGAGCCCGCGGCTCATGACAGCAGCTGTGCGCGGATCGCGGACAGGCGGCGCAGCGCGGGGACGATGGTGGGGCCGCCGCAGTTCATCAGGTGTCGGGGAAAGCGCACCTCCGCGACATGCGCGCCGCTGCGGGCGAGGATGCGGCGGCGCAACTCGGCCGTGCGGCCGTCGCCGTCGCTGAGGATCAGCGCGGGTGGATGTGCGACGATGGTTTCGATCGGCAGCGTACCGGTGAAGGCGAGGCCGTAATCGGCGGCGGCGTTGCGCAGGCCGGCGCGGGTCATCAGGTCGTCGAGCAGGGTGCCGCCGCCATTGGCGAGGTCGCCCGAGATATAGAGCAATGCGGCGGGCTTTGCGCCGGTCGCGGGCGGGATCGCGCTCTGCATCGCGCGGACCATCGCCTGCCCACGCGCGGGAACGCCGGCGGCGGTGGCGATCTGCATCACCTGCGCCTCGCTGGCGGCGATCGTGGCGGGGGAATCGAGGGTGAGCACCTTCAGCCCGGCGCGGTCATAGGCGGCACGGGTCGCCGCGGGGGCGAAGGTGTCGGTGACGACGAGATCGGGGTGGCGCGCGATCACCTCTTCGGCGGTGCCGGCGGTCGCGGGATAGCGGCGCGCGAGGGCGAGCGGCATCGAGGTCGCGGCCGGATCGTGCGAATAATAGCTGACCGCAGCGAGGCGATCGGGCGCGATCTGCGCCAGGATCGCGTCGGCGCAGGGGTTGGTGGAGACGATGCCGCCTTGGTGTGGCGGGGGAGCGCAGGCGGTGAGGGTGAGGGTGAGCCACACTCCCGCCGTCACCCCGGACTTGGTCCGGGGTCCACCGGGCCGCGAGGGGGTGGCCTGAGGCTCGAGCCGTCCCCCTAGCCGCAGAGTGGACCCCGGAACGAGTCCGGGGTGACGGAGAATGTGAGGCACCCGATCGGCAAGCCCTCGCCACGGCGCGGTGCGGCCATTGAATATCGGGGCGGCGACCCGCCCCACCCACTCCGTCATCCCCGCGCAGGCGGGGATCCAGACTGGCTGGCCTCGCGGCGCTTGCGAGACGGTAGCGCGTCTGGATTCCCGCCTTCGCGGGAATGACGGAAGGAAGGTAAGCACAGACGACAGCAGGCGACGACCCTCACCCTTCCGGCGCTGCGCGCCTCCCTCCCTCTCCCATCGGGAGAGGGAAGAGCCGGCAATACCGGCGAAGGGTGAGGGCGGACGTGTCATCAATCCAGCTTCACGCGCACGCCGCCATAGGCTGCGCGGCCGTAGGTGCCGTATTCGGCCACCGTCTGGTAGCGCGCGTCGGTGACGTTATCGATGCGGCCGTAGATCGACAGGCGATCCCCGATCGGCAGTTCGGCGCGGACGCTGGCCAGCGCATAGCCGTCGACGCGCACGCGGCTGCCGTAGCTGTCACTGTCGAAGCTGTCGCCGACGATCTGCACGGTGCCACCGATACCTAGGCCGAACGGCAGGCGATAGTCGACGACGAACGCCGCGGTTTCCTTGGGCCGGCGCAGCAGATCGGTGCGGAAGGCGGTGCCGGGCGTGCGGTTTTCCGCGTCGATGTACGACACGTTGGCCGAGACGGTCAGCGCGTCGACCGGACGCAGGCCGATCGCGAACTCCACGCCCTCGGCATGGGTGCGCTGGATGTTGTCGTAAACGCCGAACGGGCGGTTGACGCAGATCGAGCCGGTCGTCGTCTGCTCGGCGCCCGAGCAGCCGCGGAAGCTGATCTGGTTGCGCGTGTCGCGGTTGAAATAGGTCGCCGAGACGCGGGCGCGGCCGTTGAGCAGCGCCTGTTCGATGCCGGCATCCCAGTTGCGCGCGGTTTCCGGATCGAGGCGCGTGTTCCCGTACGGGCTGTAGAGCTGGTAAAGGGTCGGCGCCTTGAAGCCCTCGCCATAGCTCGCCCGCAGCGTCGTGCCGGTGCGCAACGCTAGCGCGGCGTCGGCGCCGAAGGTGGTGTGGTTGCCGAACGTCTCGTGATCGTCGTTGCGGACGCCGCCGGTCAGGGTCAGCGCGTCGAACGGCTTCACGATCGCCTCGCCATAGACGCTGGTGATGCCGACCGAGCGGCGCAGGCTCGAATCGCGATAGCGGCTGTCTTCATGCTCGACGCCGGCGACGATGCGGACCTGATCGATCGGCTGATAATCGCCCTGATATTCGTAGCGTTCCGAGCGGCCGCGGAACGGCGACGGGGTGGCGCCGGGCTTGGCATAGGTGTCGCGGTTGATGTCGGCGATGGTGAAGGCGACGCGGTTGCGGAACGTGCCGAAGTTCGCGTGCAGGCCGGCATAGCCATACAGTTCGTTCGCGGTCGAGAAGCTGGGGTCGTCGGCAAGGATGTAGTTGGGCGCAGGATAGCCGTCGGTCTGCGTCTTGCTGTCGGCCCAATAGCCGCGCAGGTCGAGGCCGATGCCGTCGGTGAAGTCGACGCCCAGGCGGCCGGTCGCGCCATATTGGCGATAGCCGTCACGCTCGGTGCCGTTGGCCGCAGCCGAGATGCCGTCGCTGCGCAGATAGCCGCCGGTCAGTGCGCCCGAGATCGCGCCGCTGCGACCCGAGATGCCGCCCTGCGCAAACACGCTGTCGGCATAGCCATATTCGGCGCTGGCGCGCGCCTTCAGCCGCTCGGTCGGTTCTTCGGTGATGACGTTGACGACGCCGCCGATCGCCTGGCTGCCCCAGGGGACCGAATTGGGGCCGCGCAGCACTTCGATGCGCTGGACACTGGCCGACAGCAGATTGGCGAAATCGAAGCCGCCGCCGGGCGAGGACGGATCATTGACGCGCACGCCGTCGATCACGACCAGCGTCTGCTCCGCCTCTGCGCCGCGCAGCCGCACGCCAGTGAAACCGCCGAGGCTGCCGTTGCGCGTCACGGTGACGCCGGGGGTGGTCGACAGCAGGTCGGCGACCGACACGGTCTGGCGGCGATCGATCTCGTCGCGGGTGATGACGGTGACGGCCTGGCCGACTTCGGCGGCAGGCTGCGCCACGCGGGTCGCGGTGACGACGATGTCGTCGCTGTTGGCAGGATCGGCAGTCGGCGCGATCTGCGCGGCGGCGGGCGCGGCGAGCAGCAGGCCGAGCGTCAACAGCGACGGACGGACAACGGAAACAGATAGGCGAACAGTCATTGGGCACACCCCTTATGACCGCACGCGACGGATCGCGCGCGGCGGCCTTTTTGACCGCGCGCGACCATTCGCGCACGGCGGATGTCGCTCGCATCGAGGGGGTTCCCTCGTCCGCCCGGCACACCCCGTCCGCGCGAAGGATCGACGGCGAAAGGCAGGTCTCCTGGCTTCCGGGTCGTCGCCTGTGTCCCCGCCTTCCCAGGTCCGTCACGGACCCAGTGGCTCGATGGGGACCGGCTCGCCGGTCACAGTTGCGGGGGCAGCGCCGGATCCGCGCCTCCCGTTGCGCATTCCGGCTTCCCTTTTGACCCCGTCTCCGGGGACCTTTCACGGCCCGGCCCTTACGGTCAGACGGGCCGAGGCGTCAATGCCGCGCCGCCGCGGTGTCGGTGTCGGTGTCGGGGCGACTTCATTGATCCAGGTTGATGTGCCGGAACGGGTAAGCACGCGATCGGTTGGCCGGAGCGAAGGAGTTGCCCCATGACCGATTACCCCACCCCGCCCTATCCCGAACAGCAGCAGGCGATCCCCGGCCGTACCGAGGCGATGAACCCGCGCCCCGACCATGGCGAATCGAGCTACAAAGGCTCCGGGCGCCTTGCCGGCAAGAAGACGATCGTCACCGGCGGCGACAGCGGCATCGGGCGCGCGGTCGCCCTGGCCTTTGCGCGCGAGGGTGCCGACGTGCTGATCGCCTATCTCGACGAACATGACGATGCCGAGGCGACCAAGGCGCTGGTCGAGGCGGAGGGGCGGCAGGCGGTGCTGGTCGCGGGCGACCTGTCGCAGCCCGACCAGTGCCGCGCCGTGATCGCCCAGGCGGTGGCGGCGTTCGGCCGGATCGACGTGCTGGTCAACAACGCCGCGCACCAGCGCAGCTTCGAGGCGTTGGAGGATATCAGCGACGACGAATGGCAGCTGACCTTCGCGACCAACATCCATTCCATGTTCTATCTGTCGAAGGCCGCGGTCGCGCACATGGGCGAAGGCGCGTCGATCATCAACACGACGTCGATCAACGCGCAGGACCCGAACCAGCAATTGCTCGCCTATGCGACGACGAAGGGTGCGATCTACAATTTCACCTCGGGGCTGGGGCAGATGCTGGCGGAGCGGAAGATCCGCGTGAATGCGGTCGCGCCGGGGCCGGTGTGGACGCCGCTGATCCCGTCGACGATGCCGCCGGAAGCGGTGAAGACGTTCGGCGAGAACACGCCGCTGGGCCGCGCTGCGCAACCGGCGGAGCTGGCGCCCGCCTATGTGCTGCTGGCGAGCGATGAATCGAGCTATATCACTGGTGCGACGATCCCGGTGACGGGCGGGCGGGCGTTTTTGTAAACGCTGCCCATTCACCCCACCCCCGTTCGCCCTGAGCCTGTCGAAGGGCGCGTTGCCACAGGCGACGGCGCGCATGTGGCACCCCGTGCTTCGACACGCTCAGCACGAACGGGTGTTGGGGAATGGGTAGCGACTCCCGAACAATCGGTCATTGTCCGCCGCGTCGTGCCACCCTACAATTAGTCAGACATTATCTTCGATACGAGGCACATCCATGATCGACGGCGCCCTGCTGATCGGCGGCGACACTCGCCAGGCCGAGACCCGTTTCACCGCGGTCAACCCTGCGACCGGCGAGACGCTGACCCCCGATTTCTCGTCGGCGGGTGCTGATGCAGTAGCGGAGGCGTGTGCGCTGGCCGATGCCGCCTTCCCCGCCTTTGCCGCGACCGATCCCGAGACGCGGGCGGCGTTCCTCGAGCGGATCGCCGACAATATCGTGGGACTCGGCGACGACCTGATCGTGCGCGCGATGGCGGAAAGCGGCCTGCCGCGCATGCGGCTGGAGGGCGAGCGCGGGCGGACCGTCGGCCAGCTGAAGCTGTTCGCGGGCGTGGTGCGCCAAGGTGATTTCCTCGACGCGACGATCGATCCGGCGATGCCGGACCGTGCGCCGCTGCCGCGCCCCGACCTGCGTCGCGTCAATGTCGCGATCGGGCCGGTCGCGGTGTTCGGCGCATCGAATTTCCCGCTCGCCTTCTCGGTCGCGGGCGGCGACACCGCCTCGGCGCTCGCTGCGGGCTGCCCGGTGGTGGTGAAGGGCCATCCGGCGCACCCGGGCACCGGCGAACTGGTCGCGCGGGCGATCGCCCAAGCGGTGAAGGACAGTGGCCTGCCCGCGGGAGTCTTCTCCTACCTGCCCGGCGAAACGAACGAACTGGGGGCTGCGCTGGTGCGCGATCCGCGTATCCAGGCGGTGGGCTTCACCGGATCGCGTGGCGGGGGCCTCGCGCTGGTCCGCATCGCCGCCGAGCGTGAGGAACCGATCCCGGTCTATGCCGAAATGTCGAGCATCAATCCGGTCGTGCTGTTCCCCGCCGCGCTCGCCGCACGGGGCGAGGCGCTGGGCAAGGAATTCGTCGCGTCGCTGACGATGGGCGCGGGCCAGTTCTGCACCAACCCCGGTCTGGTGCTGGCGATCGACGGCCCCGATCTCGATGCGTTCATCGCCTCTGCCGCGGCGGCGATGACCGACGCGGCACCGGCGACGATGCTGACGCCGGGCATCCATGCGAGCTTCGAACAGGGCGTCGATGCGCTTGCCGGCCATGATGCGGTGAAGACCGTCGCGCGCGGCAAGGTGGGCGATGGCGTCAACCAGGCGGTCGGCGCGATCTTCGACACGACGGCCGAGGCGTTCCTGGCCGACCACGCGCTGAGCCATGAGGTATTCGGATCGTCGTCGGTCGTCGTGCGCTGCCGCGACATGGCGGAGATCGCGCGCGTCATCGCCGGACTGGAAGGCCAGTTGACCGCGACGCTGCAGATGGACGCCGCCGACGAGGCCGATGCCGTGCGGCTCGTGCCGGTGATCGCGCGCCGCGTGGGTCGCATCCTCGCCAATGGCTGGCCGACGGGTGTCGAGGTCGCGCCGGCGATGGTGCATGGCGGCCCCTTCCCGGCGACGAGCGACGGGCGCACGACCTCGGTCGGTACGCTCGCCATCGCGCGCTATCTGCGGCCGGTGTGTTTCCAGAATTTGGCACCGGCGCTGCTGCCGAAGGCGCTGGACGACGCCAATCCGTGGGGCATCGCGCGGCGGCTAGACGGCAAGCGTGAGGCGAGCCCGCGTTAAGGGTTGCTCCCCTTCCGTCACCCCGGACTTGGTCCGGGGTCCACTCTGCGGCGAGGGGGTTGGTTTGAGGATCCTGCCATCCCCTTGCGGCCCGGTGGACCCCGGAACAAGTCCGGGGTGACGGGGTGGGTGGGGGCGATCGTCGGCCGCCCCACCACCGTCATCCCCGCTGAGGCGGGGATCCAGAACCTCTGACGTCCGCGATAAAATCGAAACGGTAGCGCGTCTGGATTCCCGCCTGCGCGGGAATGACGGGGTGGTGGAGGAAAGCCTTGGGTCCAAACGCTTTTCCGGCTAGAGCCTTGCCGCGCACTCGATTAGCCTCCCGGCAACATCAGGAGAGGCCGCATGTGCGACGAGATCACCGAAGCCGATAACGCCACCCATCTCACCCGCCGCCAATTGGGCGCGTCTGCCGGTGCGGTGGGCATGGCGGCGCTGCTGCCGACCTCGGCCGACGCCAAACCCGTGAAGGGCCGCGACGTCACGATCACGACGCCCGACGGGCAATGCGACGCCTATTTCACCGCGCCGGCCAGCGGCAAGCATCCGGGCGTGCTGATGTGGCCGGACATCATGGGGCTGCGGCCTGCGTTCCGGCAGATGGCGGACCGGTTGGCGGGCGAAGGCTATGCGGTGCTGGTCGTCAATCAATTCTACCGGTCGACCAAGTCGCCGATCGTCCAGCCCGGCGAATCGTTCGACCAGCCCGCGGTGCGCGACAAGATCATGCCGTGGCGTGCGGCGCTGACCGCGGACGCGGTGACGCGCGACGGGACGACCTTCGTCACCTTCCTCGACAAGCAGAAGGAGGTCGACACCAAGCGGCCCATCGGTAGCGCGGGCTATTGCATGGGCGGGCCGATGGTGCTGCGCACCGCCGCCGCGGTGCCGAACCGCGTGCATGCGGGCGCATCCTTCCATGGCGCCGGCCTCGTCAGCGAGGCGGCGGACAGCCCGCACCGGCTGATCCCGAAGCTCGCCGGCGGCTATCTGATCGCGATCGCCAGCAACGACGATGCCCGCAGCCCCAACGACAAGACCGTGCTGCGCGACGCCTTCGCCGCGGCGAAGCGCCCGGCGGAGATCCAGGTCTATGCCGACGCGATGCACGGCTGGTGCGTCATCGACAGCAAGGTCTACAACCAGCCGCAGGCCGAACGCGCCTGGGGCCGGATGCTCGACCTGTTCCGCAAGCAGCTCTGAAGGAACGCCCGATGCCCGCCGATCTGACGCTCTACACCAACCCGATGTCGCGCGGCCGGATCGCGCGCTGGATGCTCGAGGAAACCGGCGCGCCTTATGACGTCGTGCTGCTCGATTATGCGACGACGATGAAGGCCGAACCGTATCTGTCGATCAACCCGATGGCCAAGGTGCCCGCGATCGTTCATCGCGGCCATGTGGTGACCGAAGGCGCGGCGATCTGCGCCTATTGCGCCGACGCCTTTCCGGACGCCGGGCTGGCACCGACCGACGACGAGCGCGCGGATTACTACCGCTGGCTGTTCTTCGCCGCGGGGCCGGCGGAGCAGGCGATCACCAACCGATCGATGGGCGTCGCGCCGACCGCGGAGCAGCAGCGGATGGCGGGATACGGCAATTACGATCGCATGGTCGACGTGCTGGAGCGCGCGGTCGCGGCACATCCGTACATCGCCGGCGATCGGTTCACCGCGGCGGACGTCTATGTCGGGGCGCAGGTGATATGGGGGCTGCAATTCGGGTCGCTGCCCAAGCGCACGGCGTTCGAGGAATATGCGGGCCGGTTGGCAAGCCGCGAGGCGCTGATCCGCGCGGCGGCGCTGGACGATGCGGCGGTCGCCGCGGGGTAGAGCCGCCTGGGGTTCGCGTGGCGGCGGTTTGGTCACGCGAAGACGCTAAGACGCGAAGGGGGCATGCCTGCCGCACGCGCGGCCGTTTCCGTCACGATCCGATGGGCAGGGTCGAGCGTAGCCCGGAACGCGCCATCGTCGCGTCTTCGCGTCTTAGCGTGACCATAGGAAAAGCCGGCCACCCATAAGGGCAGCCGGCTCGTCAGATCAGCGCGCCGGAGCGGCGGGCGGCGGCGCGGTGGGGGCGCCTGCCGCGGGGGCCGGCGGACGGGCGCCTGCGGGCGGCGGCACGGGGGCGCCGGCGGCCGGCGGAGCGCCCGCTCCACCCGGCGGCGGGGGCGGCGGCGGGGCGACACCGTTCGCGCCGGCAGGCGGCGGCGGCGGTGCGCCGGTCGGACCGGCTCCGGCAGGACCAGCGCCGGGCGGTGGCGGCGGGGGCGCACCGGCGGGGCCGGCACCCGGCGGGGGCGGCGGCGGGCCGGCAGGGCCGGCACCCGGAGGCGGGGGCGGCGCGCCGGGGCCGTGCGGCGGGTGCGCCGGGCCGACCGCCTCGACCGCACCATTCGGGCCGACGAGGAACTGCGCGCGCAACTGACCCTGGTCATAGCGGCCCTGCACCATCACCGGCGCGCCGGTGGTGAGGTTGCTCGCGCCATCGGGTCCGGCATCGATCATCGCGCGGCCGCTGCCGTCCTGCACGACGATGCGGTTGCCGAACACCTCGGCGACGCGGCCCTTCACCGTGACGATGCCGCTGCTCGAGGCGAGCTTGGCGATCGGCGTGGCGACGGTCGGCGCCATTTCGATCGACGGCCGCGTCATCGCCATCGCACCGGCGCCGCCCGCGCTTGCGGCGAGCACCACCACTGCGCCCAGCGCCGCCCATTGGCGATGCTCCAGCGTCAGTTTTTCCTTCATACGCTTCGTGAACCTACCCATCTGTCGTCTCCTTGGGGGTCGATGAGGGGGTTCTACCGATTCGCAGCCGACGCCCGCTGAACCATGCGGTTCAGTTTCGGTTTAGGCAGGGGCCATAGGTGACGGGTGTCATGCGGATATTGCTGGTCGAGGACGATGACGAACTGGGCCCGGCGATCGCGCGCGCGCTGCGGGCCGAACATTGCGCGGTCGACCTGATCGCCGACGGCATCGACGCCGCGCATCTGGGTGAGACCGAGGCCTATGACGCAGCCGTCCTGGATCTGGGGCTTGCCGGCAAGGACGGCATCACGGTGCTGCGCGAATGGCGGGCGGCGGGGCGCGCGCTGCCGGTGCTGATCCTGACCGCGCGCGACGGCTGGTCGGACAAGGTGGCGGGGTTCAAGGCGGGCGCCGACGATTATCTGGTGAAGCCGTTCCGCGTCGAGGAACTGATGATGCGGCTGCGCGCGCTGGTCCGCCGCGCTGCCGGCCATGCGCAGCCGGTGCTGACCTGCGGGCCCTTGTCGTTCGATACGCAGATCGGGCATTTCGAGCTCGACGGCCTGCCACTGAAGCTGACCGCGTTCGAATGGCGCGTGCTGTCGGCACTGATGCTGCGCAAGGAGGCGGTGATCGAGCGGCTCGACCTGCTCGAGCGCGTCTACGAAGGTGACGCCGATGTCGATTCGAACAGCCTGGAGGTGATCGTCGGCCGGCTGCGTCGCAAGATCGGCGCCGACCGGATCGAGACGATCCGCGGGCGCGGGTATCGGCTGACGTGCGGCGGCGGATCATGATGCCGCGGTCGTTGCAGGGGCGGATGCTGCTGCTATCGGCGGTGGCGATCCTGGCGGCGCTGGGCATCGCCGGCTGGGCGATCGCGGGCGTGCTGGAGCGTGTCGTCACCGAAGGCATCGACCGGCGGCTGGATGCCGAAATCGCGCTGATGGCGAGCGTCGTCGATGGCGACGGCCGGGTCGATCGCGCGGCGCTGGCGCAACGACAGGGGGCGCTGGACGCGGGGCGCGACTGGTTGTGGCGGATCGAGGCACCGGGCGGCGCGATCGGCTCGACCGACCGGTTCGTGCCCCGGCCCGACGCTGCTCCACCCGGCCCGCGCCTGCCGGGACCGCCCGGTCCGCCACCACCGGGCGCAGCGCCGCTGCCGGATGCGGGGCCGCAGGGCGTGGACGGCACCGATGCCAGCGGCGCGCGCCTGCATGCGCGACGGCTGGTGCTGACGACGCGCAGCGGCCCGGTGACGCTGTTCGCAGCCGCACCGCGCGGGGTGATCGCGCGGCCGTTACGCGAGGCGCTGATGCCGTTGCTCGCCGCACTGGCGATCCTCGCCGGGCTGCTGGCAACGGCGACGCTGGTGCAGCTGCGGCTGGGGTTAAAGCCGCTCGCCCGACTGCGCGCGCAGCTCGCCGCGATCCGGGCGGGTGAAGCGGAGCGGGTCGATGAGGACCAGCCCGTCGAGCTGCAGGGCCTTGCCGCCGAACTCAATGCGCTCGCCGCGGACCGCGCGCAGGCGCTTGCCACCGCGCGCCAGTCCGCCGCCAACCTCGCCCATGCGCTGAAGACGCCGGTCGCGACTCTGGCGTTGCGGCTGCGCGGCGATGCGGAGGGCGCCGCGCAGGTCGAGCGGATCGATGCGACGATCCGCCATCACCTCGCCCGCGCCCGTGCCGGTGTGGTCGATACGCGCGCCAGCACCGCGGTGCGCCCCGCGGTGGATGATCTGGTACAGGCGATCGGGCGGCTGCACGGCGACCGTGGTCTGGCGATCACTGCCGACGTCCGCGGCGATCCGGTCGCGGCGATCGAGCCACAGGATTTCGACGAACTGCTCGGCAACCTGCTCGACAATGCTGCGCAGCATGCCCGCAGCATGGTGCAGGCGTTCGCGTCACTCGACCCCACGGATGCGCGGCGGCTGGTGCTGACCGTCGCCGACGACGGCCCCGGCATTCCCGAAGAAGAGCGCAGCCGCGTCACCCAGGCGGGCGTGCGGCTGGACGAACGCGGCGAAGGCCATGGCTTCGGCCTGGCGATCGTGCGCGAACTCGCCAGCCTGCATGGCGGCGCGTTGACGCTGGTCGCCCGCGAAGGCGGCGGCCTCGTCGCGCGCGTAACGCTGCCGGCGCGCGCATTTGTCTGACTAGACGTCGGCCGCGCGAGCGGGAATGGTGCTCGGGACAGACGAGAGGATGATTCCCGATGCGCCATGATGTTCGATCCGTCCTGCCGGTTCAGGCGACTTTGGGCGAGGGCCCGGTCTGGATCGGCCGCGACGCGGCCTTGTGGTTCGTCGACATCAAGCAGCGCCACGTCCACCGCTTCGATCCGGCGACCGGCACCGCGCATCGCTGGGACGCGCCCGAACAGGTCGGCTGGGTCCTGCCCGCCGCGGACGGCGGCATGATCGCCGGGTTGCAGAGCGGCCTGTATCGGTTCGATCCCGCCGACGGCACCTTCCGCCCGCATGCCGCGCCCGATGGCCATCCGACGCACAACCGGCTGAACGATGCGGCGACCGATTCGCACGGCCGCAACTGGTTCGGGACGATGGACGATGGCGAGAGCGCCGATACCGGCCGGCTGTTCGCGCATCACGGCGGCGCGATCCGATGCAGCGGGCTGCCGGCCGTGACGATCACCAACGGGCCGGCGGTGCATGGATCGACGCTCTACCACACCGATACGCTGGGCAAGACGATCTGGCGCGCGGCGATCCGCGACGACGGCACGCTGGGACCGGAAGAGCGCTTCGTCACGATCGAGGAGGGTGCGGGCTGGCCCGACGGATCGGTCGCGGACGCGGACGGGTGCCTGTGGGTCGCTTTATGGGGCGGCTGGGGCGTGCGCCGCTACGATCCCGCGGGCCAGCTGATGGGGACGGTGCGGCTGCCGGCGTCCAACATCACCAAGATCGCGTTCGGCGGGCCCGATCTGCGCACCGCCTATGCGACGAGCGCGCGCAAGGGGCTGGATGCGGCGGCGCTGGCCGAACAGCCGGAAGCGGGGAATCTGTTCGCCTTCGATCCCGGCGTGGCGGGCGTCGCGGTGACGCCTGCGGTGGTGTGAGGCGGTTCAGAGCGAACCGCCTAACATATCGTCACCCCGGGCTTGACCCGGGGTCCCGCTTCTTTTCAGGCCGCTCGCAGAAGCGGGACCCCGGCTCTTCGGCCGGGGTGACGGGCTAGATCAGCGCTTGAACGGGTCCTGGAACAGCGCCTGCGCGGCCGCTGCCGGATCGTTGTCGTAGGAATCGACCTCGCGGTTCGCCGCGTCGCGCTCGGCGCGGAGCGAGGCGATCAGTGCTTCGCGATCCCCTTCCAGGCGGGTGTCGGCCGGGGCGACTTCGCCCGTGCCCTTCGATGCCTTGGCGACCGCGGCGTCGAGTTCGCGCTGCGTCGTCAGGCCGAGCGTCACCGGATCCTTGGGCGTGATGTTGGCGATGTTCCAATGGCTGCGGTCGCGGATCGCAGCGATCGTCGTGCGGGTGGTGCCGATCAGGTTGCTGATCGCGCCATCGGTGATTTCCGGATGGTTGCGGATGATCCAGGCGATGCCGTCCGGCTTGTCCTGACGCTTGGACACCGGCGTGTAGCGCGGGCCCTTGGTGCGGCGGACCTGCTCGGGACCCTTGATCATCTTTAGGCGATAGGCGGGATCGGCCTGGCCCTTGTCGATTTCGTCCTGCGTCAGCTCGTGCGCGCGCACCGGATCGCGACCGGTCAGCTTGGTCGCAGCGGTGTCGTCGGCGATCGCCTGCACTTCGAGGATGTGGAGACCGCAGAAGTCCGCGATCTGGTCGAACGACAGCGAGGTGTTGTCGACCAGCCAGGAAGCGGTCGCATGGGGCATGAGCGGCTGGGCCACGGGAAAACTCCGTCGGAAATAAATAGGGCCGCCCCATCCGGAGCGGCCTGCTGCACCCTTCGATGTACGGTACGCGCACGCGAAGGGCAAGGCGTGTGGTGGAATTGCGCGGTTTTCTCCCCGTCATCCCGGCCTTGCGCCGGGATCCCGCTTCTTCTTTCGGCGTGGGGAAAAGCGGGACCCCGGATCACGTCCGGGGTGACGGGCACCCCCTCACACCGTCAGCACGATCTTGCCCACATGGTCGCCCTCTTCCATCCGCGCATGCGCCGCGGCGGCGTCGGCCAGCGGGAAGACCTTGTCGATCACCGGGCGCAGACGGCCCGCCTCGACGTGCGGCCAGACGGTGCGCGCGATCTCGTCGGCGACCAGCGTCTTGAACGCGGTGTCGCGCGGGCGCAGCGTCGATCCGGTCAGCGTCAGGCGGCGGCGCATGATCTCGAAGATCGGGATCGTCGCGGTCGGGCCGCCCTGTACCGCGATCGAGACGTGGCGGCCGTCGTCGGCGAGGCATTGCAGATTGCGTGGCACATAGTCGCCGCCAACCATGTCGATCACGGCGGTGACGCCCTTGCCGTCGGTGATCGCCTTCACGCGCTCGACGAAATCCTCGGTCTTGTAGTTGATCGCATGCGCCGCGCCGAGGTCCAGCGCGCGGGCGCATTTGGCGTCCGATCCGGCGGTGACGATGATCGTCATGCCGAACAATTGGCCCAGAGCGATCGCCATCGTGCCGATGCCGCTGGTGCCGCCGTGGACCAGCACGCTGTCGCCCTCGGTCGCAAAGGCGCGTTCGAACAGGTTGGTCCACACGGTGAAGAGCGTTTCGGGGATTGCCGCGGCATGGACCATGTCGAGCCCGTGCGGCACCGGCAGGCACTGGCCGGCGGGTGCGACCGCATATTCAGCATAGCCCCCACCTGCGATCAGCGCGCAGACCGGCTGGCCGATCATCGTATCCTCAACGCCCTCGCCCACGGCGACGACGGTGCCGGACACCTCCAGCCCCATGATCGATGGCGCGCCCGGCGGCGGCGGATAGCCGCCCTTGCGCTGGAGCACGTCGGGCCGGTTCACCCCGGCCGCGGCGACGCGGATCAGCACCTCGCCCGATTGCGGCTTCGGCACCGGGCGTTCCACCAGCCGCAGCACCTCCGGCCCGCCATGCGCCTCTGGATCGATCGCCTGCATCGTCGCGGGGATCGTTGCCCCGTGCTGCCGTTCGTCCATCCGCCCATCCTGTCCCTGTTGCCCGCCGCAAACGCGGCGCGCGCCCTATGGTGCCTTATTGACATCGCACCGGCGGGGGTCAACGTTAGCGGTTGATGGATATGGACGACGCCCCCTCCCGTCCCGACGACGCCCTCGGCCTGCTGCTGCGGCAGGATCTCGACCCGTTGTCGGTCGCCGAGCTGAAGGCGCGCATCGCCGCGCTGGAGGGCGAGATCGCGCGCACCCGGCGGCATATCGAACGCTCCGTTAACCATCGCGCAAGCGCCGACGCGCTATTCCGGCGATGAGCGACGCGCGTACCGGATCGGGTTCCCGCCAGCCCCGCCCGGTGTGCCGCCCGCCGCTTGATGCACGGCCCAACGATACCGACATAGGTGGAAAGGGCCGGGCATCACGATCCGGTCCGACTGGAGTAAGCTGAATGCCATCCTTCGCCCCCGCGCTCGAGACCACGCTGCACAAGGCGCTCGAGGCCGCGTCCTCGCGGCGGCACGAATATGCGACGCTCGAGCATCTGTTGCTCGCGCTGATCGCCGACGAACATGCGTCCCAGGTGATGGAGGCGTGCCACGTCAACCTCGGCGACCTGAAGACCACCGTCGCGCATTATCTCGACACCGAACTCGATGCGCTGAAGGTCGATACCGCGACCGATCCGTCACCGACCAGCGGCTTCCAGCGCGTCGTCCAGCGCGCGATCCTGCACGTCCAGTCGTCGGGCCGTGACGAAGTGACCGGCGCCAATGTGCTCGTCGCTCTGTTCAGCGAGCGCGAGAGCTATGCCGTCTATTTCCTGCAGCAGCAGGACATGAGCCGCCTGGATGCCGTCAGCTTCATCAGCCACGGCGTCGGCAAGGGCGGCGCGCAGACCGAAGCCTCCACGCCCAAGGGCGCCGAAGAGGAAAAGCCGGCAAAGGGCCAGGACAAGGGCAAGAGCGAAAGCGCGCTCAAGCAGTTCACCGTCGACCTCAATGAAAAGGCGAAGATCGGCAAGGTCGATCCGCTGATCGGTCGCGGGCCGGAGGTGGATCGCACGATCCAGATCCTGTGCCGCCGCAGCAAGAACAATCCACTGTACGTGGGCGATCCCGGCGTCGGCAAGACCGCGATCGCGGAAGGCCTCGCGCGCAAGATCGTCGAGGGCGAGGTGCCAGACGTGCTGAAGGAAGCCGTCATCTACAGCCTCGACATGGGCGCGCTGCTCGCCGGCACGCGCTATCGCGGCGACTTCGAGGAGCGGCTGAAGGCGGTCGTCAACGAACTTGAAAAACTGCCGCATGCGGTGCTGTTCATCGACGAAATCCATACGGTGATCGGCGCGGGCGCGACCAGCGGCGGTGCGATGGACGCGTCGAACCTGCTGAAGCCGGCGCTGTCGGGCGGCTCGATCCGCTGCATCGGCTCGACGACGTACAAGGAATTCCGCAACCACTTCGAAAAGGATCGCGCGCTGCTGCGCCGGTTCCAGAAGATCGACGTCAACGAACCGACGATCGAGGATACGATCAAGATCCTCGCCGGGTTGCGCTCGGCGTTCGAGGACCATCATTCGGTCAAGTACACGCCCGATGCGATCAAGTCGGCGGTGGAACTCAGTGCGCGCTACATCAACGACCGCAAGCTGCCCGACAAGGCGATCGACGTGATCGACGAAGTCGGCGCGATGCAGATGCTGGTGCCCGCCAACAAGCGCAAGAAGACGATCACCGCCAAGGAGATCGAGGCGGTGATCGCGACGATGGCGCGCATCCCGCCGAAGTCGGTCAGCACCGACGACCGCGCCGCGCTGGAAAGCCTCGAGACCGACCTGAAGCGCGTCGTCTTCGGCCAGAATGCGGCGATCGAGAAGCTGTCGGCGGCGATCAAGCTGAGCCGTGCCGGCCTGCGCGATCCCGAAAAGCCGATCGGCAACTATCTGTTCACCGGCCCCACCGGCGTCGGCAAGACCGAAGTCGCCAAGCAGCTGTCGTCGATCCTGGGCATTCCGCTCCAGCGGTTCGACATGTCCGAATATATGGAGCGGCATTCGGTCAGCCGGCTGATCGGTGCGCCCCCGGGCTACGTCGGCTTCGATCAGGGCGGCCTGCTGACCGATGCGGTCGACCAGAACCCGCATTGCGTGCTGCTGCTCGACGAGATCGAAAAGGCGCATCCCGACCTGTTCAACATCCTGTTGCAGGTGATGGACAACGGCCGCCTGACCGACCAGCACGGCAAGACCGTCGATTTCCGTAACGTGATCCTGATCATGACCACGAATGCGGGCGCCGCCGACATGGCGCGCGAGACGGTGGGCTTCGGCAACCTGACCCGCGAGGGTGAGGATGAGCAGGCGGTGCAGAAGATGTTCTCGCCGGAGTTCCGCAACCGGCTGGATGCGATCGTGCCGTTCGGTTACCTGCCGCCGGAAGTCGTCGCCCGCGTCGTCGACAAGTTCATCCTGCAGCTCGAACTCCAGCTCGCCGACCGCAACGTCCACATCAACCTGGACGATGCCGCCAAGAGCTGGCTGACCGAGAAGGGCTATGACAAATTGTACGGCGCGCGTCCGATGGGCCGCCTGATCCAGGAAAAGATCAAGCAGCCGCTCGCTGAGGAGCTGCTGTTCGGCAAGCTGGTCCATGGCGGCGAGGTGACGGTGAAGATGAAGGACGGCGCATTGTCCTTCGCGATCGAGCCCGCCGCGCCCAAGAAGCCGCGCAAGAAGGGCAAGGCGGAACCCGTCGACGCCAAGTAACCGCGGCCAAGCGCAACTGCCTCCGAAACGGAGCGGATCCACCCGGATCCGGTCCGTTTTCGTGTTAGTCAGCCGGCGTGGACCCGCACGATCCCCTTGCCGGCCTGCCGCTCGATGCGGCCGATCCCGCCGATGCGGCCGCGCTGGCCGATCTGGCGGCGGGGCGGGTGGTCGACAGCGACCAGATCGTCGGCTGGCTCGGCGGCTGGCAGATGGCGCGGCAGGCCGACGCATTCGTCCCTTGCGCCCCGATCGCCGATCCCCAGCCGCACGCGCAGGGCGATGCGGAGACGCGGCCCTTGGTCTGGACCGAGAGTGCGTACGATGCCTGTCGGCGTCTGCGCACAGATCTGGCGGCGCTCAGCAGCGACAGCGACCTCCGCCTCGTCGCCGCACTGGTCGCCAGGATGGTGTCGCTGATCGTCGAGGGGGGCCATCCGCCCGGTTTTGCCGAGGTGGCGCTGATGCCGCCGCTGTACCTGCGTATCGCCGTCACCCGCACCCGCATCGCCGTGCTCGGGCTACGCTGGAACGGCACCCTCAGCTGATCGGGCCAGCGCAGCGACCGCCGCCCGCGTCGGCGTGGTGAGGTTCGGCGGCAGCGCATCCAACGGATACCACACCGGCCCGTCATGCTTGGCCGGTTCGCAATTGCGCGGCGTGCCGGTGAAACTCAGCACGCGATAGATGGGCGCGACCCAATGCGTGCCCGCCGCCACGTCGATCTGATCGACGAAGCACAGCAGTTCCACCGTGCCGACGACGATGCCCAATTCCTCGCCCACTTCGCGGCGCATCGCGGCCTCGGCGGTTTCGAACAGGTCGATCTTGCCGCCGGCAAGGCCCCAGCTGCCCGCCTCGGGATCGGTCAGCCGGCGCAGCAGCAGAATACGACCATCGACGACGATCGCCGCACCGCAGCCGGCCCTGGGTTCGCTCTGCTTGCCCGGCGTGCGCGCCGGGGCCGTGTCGGGGGACGATGCCATGGTTCGCGATTCAGCCGTCCCCATGGCATAATGTCAACCAAAAGGCCCGACGCGGCTTTATATGTCACAGATAACGCTGCGCTTTTTCATCTAGGTCAAATATGGCCGCGTTTACCGAAGCTTTGTAAAACCGGTGCTAGGGACACGCCATATGCCGGCAGGTTTTCAGTGGCGACGCATCGCGATGATCGTGCTGAGCTTCGCGATCGCCTGCTGCATCCTGCCCGCGGCGGCGCACGCGCGCACGCCGCTGAAGGCCTGCGTGTTGCGCGACACCGGATCGCAGAATCCCGCCGCCCTGTTCGCCGCGCCCGATCGGTTCGACTGCACGACGCCGCAGCGTGCCTTCGGCCCCGGCAGTTACTGGCTGCTGTCGCAACCCCTTCCGGCCGGAGCATCGGGCGAGCTGCTGCGGCAGGGCAGCGTGTGGCAGGATCGCGTGACGCTCTACGTCCGCTACACCGATGGCGCGATCCGCCATGTCGCCTTCACCAGTCGGACGACGTGGCGGCTGCTGCAACTGGGTGCGGTGATCCAGATCCCCCTGCCCGCCCATTCCGCCGCGCCGGACCGATTGCTGTGGCATGTCGAGGGATCGCTGAACCGTCGCGGCATCCTTGTCGCACCGGTGCTGGTCGACCGGCACACCGCGCAAAACAGCGATCGCGAGATGGTCGCGCTGTATGCCGCCTTCGCCGGAATGTGTCTGGCGCTGCTGATCTACAATCTCGCGATCTGGGCGGCGCTGCGCCAGGGATTCCAGCCCGCCTATTGCGTCATGGTGCTGTGCCTGCTCGCCTATGCGCTCAGCGCATCGGGCCTGCTCGGCCAGCTGACCGGCATGGACAACAACGATCGCCAGCGACTGAGCTACATGCTGCTCGCGCTGATCGCGGCCAGCGCGGTGATGTTCGTGCGCGCGTTCATGGAACGCCGCGTCTTCGACGGATGGCTGCGGCCGGCCAGCAACGTGGTCATCGGTTTCCTGCTGCTGTCGGCGGCGAGCTTCACCGTGTTCGTGCCCCGTTACGCCGGGGTGACCGATCTGATGTGCACCATCGGCTATTGCATGGTCGTCGCGCTGACCGTGCCGGTGGTATGGCGCGCCTGGCGGCTGCGCAGCCGCTTCCTATTGCTGTTCGCGCTCGCCTGGGGGCCGCCGGTGCTGTGTGCGGTCGTCCGCATCCTGGCGTCGATGAGCCTGGTCAAGTGGCAGCTGTGGATCGACAATTCCACCTTCATCGCGCTCGCGCTGGAAGCGTCGATGTCCTCGGTCGGCATCGCCTATCGCATCCGGCTGCTCAGCCGCGAACGCGACGAGGCGCGTGCGCAGGAGGTGGCGGCGCTACGCCTGGCCGCGGTCGATCCGCTGACCGGCCTGCTCAACCGCCGCGCGTTCCTGGAAGCGGCGATGGCGCGGGCGGGCGAACACCAATTGGTTCTGATCGACATCGATCACTTCAAGGCGGTCAACGAAACCATCGGTCATGACGGCGGCGACGAGGTGTTGCGCGTCTTCGCCCGCGCCCTGCGGTCCGTGGCCGCGCCCGAATCGCTGATCGCGCGCATCGGCGGCGAGGAATTCGCGATCCTGACACCCGCCGCCGCGCCGCTCGACGCGCGGCTGGTGCTTGACGGGCTGCGCGGCCATCGCATGCCGTTCGACCTTGGCGTCACCGCCAGCATCGGCACCTGCGTCGGGCCGCTCCATCGCGAAATCGACTGGAAGACGATGTACCGCAACGCCGACCGCGCGCTGTTCGAGGCGAAGGCGGCGGGCCGCGACCGCGTGCGCCACGGGCTGCGCAGCGACGCCGCCTGACCTGTCGACCCGACCATGCGTGGCAGGCCGGTCGCGACTTTTCGAACGCACGCTACACTATGGCCGTGACGGCCGCGCCATGATATGTCCTGCCCGCAGAAGGGGATGGGACGCGAATGACCGACCGGCGCAAATGGACGATCGCAGCGGTGGCTGCCGTGTCGCTCGTCGCGCTGCGCCATCCGACGCCCGACATCCGCCTGATCACGCATGACATCGGCGACCAGAGCCCGCGCCGGTTCCAGGCCGCGATCGACCTGGGTCTGGTGGGGATCTCGTTCCTCTACACCTGGACTGCACGACGCGGCTGAGGGCGATCCCCCAGCCGCACGCCTCAGCCGAACACCGTCTTCAGGTTCATGAACTCGTGCAGACCGTACGGGCCCAGCTCGCGACCATGGCCTGACCGCTTGATGCCACCGAACGGCGCTTCGGGCGTCGAGGACAGCATCGCATTCACCGCGACCATGCCCGCTTCGATATCGCGCTCGAAGCGCGCCCGCTCATCGGGGTCGTTGGTCCATACCGACGACCCCAGGCCGAACGGCACGTCATTGGCCAGCGCGATCGCCGCATCGATGTCGGCGGCGCGGAACACCATCGCGATCGGACCGAACAATTCCTCCTGCGCGGCCGGATCGTCGATCGGCACATCGACCAGGATACCCGCCGACATATAGGCGCCCTTGCCCGGCAACGCCTCGCCCCCGAACAGCAACCGCCCGCCGGCCTTGTGGATAGCGGCAAGCTGGTCGAGCGTGGTCTGCCTCTGCTCCTCGCTCGACAGCGGGCCCATATCGGTGTCGGCATCCATCGGATCACCCGCCTTCACCGCGCGCATCGCGTCCGAAAAGCGATCGAGGAACGCGTCGTAGATGTCGGCATGGACGATCATCCGCTTGCCGCAGATGCACGACTGACCGGTGTTCTGAATGCGCGCGGTCACCGCCTGCTTCACCGCCGCGTCGAGGTCGGCGGAGGGCATGACGATGAACGGGTCCGATCCGCCGAGCTCCAGCACCACCTTCTTGAGGTTGCGCCCGGCCGATTCGGCGACCTTGATGCCGGCGCCTTCGCTTCCCGTCAGCGTCACCGCGACGATACGCGGGTCGGCGATCAACGCATCGACCTTGTCGGAGCGGATGGCGAGGTTCTGGAACAGGCCGGCGGGCGCGCCGGCGGCAACGATCATCCGCTCGATCGCCGCGCCGCAGCCTTGCGTCAGCGAGGCGTGCTTCAGCAGCCCGACATTGCCGGCGAGGATCGTCGGCGCGGCGAAACGCACCACCTGCCAGAAGGGGAAGTTCCACGGCATCACCGCGAGCACCGGGCCCAATGGCTGCCAATGCGCGGTCGCCGGGCCTCCGGGCGTGTCGAAGCGGCGTGGCTCCAGCATCGCCGGTCCTTCCTGCGCATAATGGCGGAAGGCGGCGGCGCATTTCTGCACCTCGGCGATCGCCGACTTCAGCGTCTTGCCCATTTCGCGCGTCGCGATCTCGGCAAGCTCGCGCGTGTTCGCCTCGAACTGTTCGGCAATCCGTTCGAGCAGCGCGGCGCGCTCCGCGATCGGGGTCAGCCGCCATGCGCGATAGGCGCTGTCGGCGCGGGCGACTGCCGCGTCGAGCGCGTCGGCGGTCAGTTCGGGGATGCTGTCGCCGGGCTGGCCGGTCGCGGGATTGATGCTGGTAAACATGCCGGCCCAACGCTCAGGGGGGACGGGCGATCCGCCTACGCCGCCCGCCGCGTGCGCTGCCAGCGCCGCACCGTGCCGATCGCGCCGTCCCACAGTAACGTTTCGAGGCCGGCATAGCCCAGCCCCAGATGCGGCGGCCGCGAGGCGACCACGTCGGCGATATGGACGCTGCCCGATCGCAGCCCCGCCCGTCCGATCCGCGCCCAGCGCCGCGCGGTTTCCCAGCGGATCAGCCGCGCATCGTCACGGCTCGGCCGCACATCTGCCAGGAACGCCGCCTGCAACGCCGCGATCCCATCGCCCAGCTGCATCAGCGTCGTGCGATCGGGCACCGGCACGCCGCCCATATTGTGCAGCACCAGCAATCGCGCGAGCGTCGCCGCATCGTCCGCGCCCAGCACGGCGGCATGCTGTTCCGCCAGCACGCGCGTCGCCGCGGTCTGCATCGTGTCGATAAAGCGCTTCGACACGCCGCCCGCATGCTGGCGATAGAGGACGAGAGGCGAATCGATCCGCGCGATGCGGCCGAGTGGCTGGACGCGGTGGTATAGGTCGAAATCCTCGGCATAGAGCAGGTCGGGCCGGGTGAAGGGATCGAGCGCGCGGGCGGTGTCGGCGCGCAGCATCACGGTCGACCAGACGAGCGGATTTTCGATCCAGCTGAGCCAGGTGATCAGCGCGGGCGTCGTGTTCGGCGCATAGTGCATCGGCGACACCCGCTCGTCCCGCAGCTGGCATGCCTGCGTCCCGACCAGCGCGACGTCGGGATGCGCCTCCAGATACGCGACCTGCCGTGCCAGCCGCTCGGGGAGACACAGATCGTCCTGGTCGAGGCCCGCGACATAGCGCCCGCGCGCCGCCGCGACGCCGCGATTGCGCGCGCGCACCGGCCCCATATTTTCGGCATTCTCGATCAGCCGCACACGCGCGTCCGGCCAGTCCCGCATCATGGCGCGGGTCGCGTCGGTCGAGCCATCGTCGATGACGATCGCCTCCCAGTCGGTCAGCGTCTGGCGCTCGAGCGACCGGAGCGTGTCGGGCAGGAAATGTTCCCCGTTATACGCGGGGATGATCAGGGACACGATGGGCATGGCTACGCAGCGACTGCGCGCGCCTCCGGTTCCAACAATTGGTCGACGATCATCTGGCCGACGTCATTCTGCCACAGCCACAGGCCGTTCGCCTGCCCGCGGAAGCTCGCTTCGCCGCCCAGACGCCCCCAGGGCACGAAGCCTGCCGACAGGCCGATGCCATAGGCGCCCGGCACCGGCCGGTCCGTGGCGTCGAGCAGGCGGCAATGCCGGTCGACCATCGGCCGCCCGACGTGATGCGCCAGCGACAGCGGCGTGCCGTCGACGCCGATCAGCGGCACGCAGCGCGGCCGATAGCCGAGCGCGCCGATCACCAGATCCGCGCCTTCGATGATCGCGCGCGCGGCGGCATCGTGATCGCCGGTGATGCGATGCGTCGTCACGCGCGGATCGGGCGTGCGACCGCCCAGCGACAGCATCCGCAGCACCAATTCGCGCGATTCGAGCCGCAATCCGGCAAGGCGCAGCACGAAACCGCTGACCGGGCAGATGTCGTTTTCGTCGAAATCGTGGAAGCCCTCGGCATGCGCCGCGGCGATCGTCGCGTAAAAGGGCTTGAGCGGCTGGCGATGCACGATGGTGATCGCGCCGGCGCCGAAGGCGAAGCCGGGCTGGCTCTTTAGGAGCAGCACCGCCGCCGCGATCGCGCTGGTCGAGGCACCGACGATCGCGATGCGCGGCGCCCTGCACGCCCGCAACCGTTCCTGCACCGCCGCGATGCCGCCCTGGCGCAACACGATATCGGAACGCATCAGCCGCCGGCCCGCCATCACGCCGAGCGGCATGCCGACGACGCGTTTCGCGGCGACCTGTTCGTCGGTCTGATAGCCGCCGGTCGCCACGACGATTCGGTCGGACAGGATCGTGCGCACCGCGCCATGGCCGTCGGCGACGCGCGTCGCCCAGCGCCCGTCGGCGGTCCGTCGCACCTCCTGCGCCGCATGACCGGTCAGCACGCTGCCGCCATGCGCGCGGACGATGGTGCCCAGCCGCTCGCCCGTCGCCTCCAGCAGCGGCGCGGTGTCCGCCAGCGGCGCGCCGAGCTCGCCGATATAGCGCTCCATCAGCCGCGCCGCGGGATGCTGCGCCAGCGCCGCGAGTTCGGGGTGGGGATTGTCCTTCACCGCCGACAGGAAGGTTTCGGCGGTCGTATCCGATCGGATCGCATAACCGCCCAGCGCCCCGGCGCCGAGGCGCGGCCCCCGCTCGACGATCGCCAAACCGGCCTCGACCAGCGGCACTAGGCGGTTCTGCTTGCTCGCCGCGGTCAGCATCGCCGTGCCGGCCGGTCCGCCGCCGATCACCACGGTCCTCACGTCATCCCCCGCACCCTGCGTCACCGCATGCTCCGTCCCGTGCGGCACCAGCATCCGCGCCATTTCCGCGTCCACCACCCGTTCGATCGCGCGGACCAGCCGGTGCGCGATCTCGGTCGCATCGGCGGGCGTCATCGCATCGGTGATCGGCAGGCTGAGCATGCGCGCGGCGACATCGTCGGCGACCGGCGTCGGCTCGATCACCGCCACGTCACGGAACAGCGGCTGCTCGCCGATATGCGGGCTGAAATACTGTCCGACGCCGACGCCGTCCGCCGCCAGCGCGGCGACGATCGCGGCGCGATGGCCGACGAGTGCGGGCGGCAGCAGCAGCGGCATGAACTGCGTCGCCTGCCGCCGCGCGGCGGGCGCCTGCATCGTGAACCCGGGCAAGGCGGCGCGATAGGCGGCATCGATCGCAGCCCGCGCCTCGCACAAAGCATCGATCTCGGTCAGCTTGGCGCGCGCCATCAGCGCGATCACTTCGGGCAGCTTCGCGTTGATGCCGGGCAGCGTCGCGCTGCGGGCGCCGCTCGATCCGGACGGGTCGAACCCGAAATTGGCCATGGCGCGCAACGACGCGATCCGGTCCGCGTCACCGCAATGGATCAGCCCCCCCTCCGCCACCGCGAAGGTCTTGGTCGCATGCATCGAATAGACGATGGCGAAGGGCGCACCCGTACCGAAGCCGCGTCCCGCCGCATCGATCGTCCCCAGCGACGCCGCCGCATCCACAACGACGCCGACATCGCAGCGGCGCGCCAGCCACGCATAGCGATCGAGGTCCAGATCGGTGCCGAAGGTCGCATAGGGCACGATCACGCCTACCCGATCGCCATGGCGCGCGAGCAGCGCTTCCTCCTGCGCAGGGTCGGCTATCCAGCGCGACGGCTCGATATCGCCGAGCAGCGGCGTCAGCCCAGCCCACAGCGCCGCCTGCGCGGTCGCGGCGAAGGTCAGTGCGGGCATCAGCGCGAGCGTGCCGGCCCGCGGCATCGCTCCGCCGCACCGCGCGGGCACCGCCTGCCGAATCGCGAGCATCAGCCCCAGCGTCGCATTACCGACCGCCAGGCAATCGCCCACCCCACCGAACAGCTGCGCCGTCGCCTCGCGCTCGAACGCCTGCACCTCGGGCCCATTGTTGCTGAACACGCCCGACGCCTCGACGCGCAACAGCCCGTCGGTCAGCGTGCTGAGCCGGGGCGGCCGGGGGGCGATCAGCGGAAATTCCATGCGTGGCGTGTCCCGGACAACGGAGCGCATCCGTCTACCCGCGCGTCCCTAAGAAGCGGTTAGCGATGGAACGCGCCCGCCTTTCCGGCCGTTGGATCAGCAACATACAGAAACATGATTGACTGCCTAGGCAACGGTTGCCATGGCAACCAAATGCCCTTCTACACCGAGTCGGATTTCGCGCCGGAGCGCTCGATCGGGTATCTGATCCGCCGCGCCGAACAGCTCGGCACGCAGGCGATGGATCCGGTGTTCGCCGCCGCCGACATCACCAAGACGCAATGGAGCGCGCTGGCGGCGCTCCGCTTCACCCAAGCGACGACCTGTGCCGAAATCGCCCGCGACCTTGGCCACGACAAGGGCGCGACGACGCGGCTGGTCGATACGCTGGAAGAGCGCGGCTGGATCGTGCGCACCCGCAACGACGAGGATCGCCGCGTCGTGCGCCTGACGCTGACGCCCGCGGGCGAAGCGATCGCCACGGACGTCCGCAACACCGTCATTGGCCTGTGGAATGAATGGCTGGCCGATTGGCCGGACGGCGACATCGACCAGGCGATCCATCTGCTCCAGCGGCTGCGCGACACGCTGCAACGCGCGGCCGACGAAAGGGCCAGTGCATGACCCCCTATCTCTTTAAGCCGAAATCCGCCCTGCTGCTCGCTTTGCTGGCGAGCGCGTGCGCGGTGCCGCACAGCCCGCCTGCGGTCGCACCGGTCGCGCCCGCGTCGCTGGGGCTTGCCGCCGAAGCGTCGCCCGCCATCGCGGACGATTGGTGGACCGCGTTTGGCGATCCGCAGCTCGACCGCCTCGTCGCCGATGCGACGAAGGGGAATCCCAATCTCGACGCCGCGCTCGCCCGTGTCGCGCAGGCGCAGGCGATGCTGGCGGCGCGTGATGCGGAGCGCGGCCCCGACGTGACGTTCGACGGATCGGCACAGGTTGCGCGCCTGTCGGGCCGCTACACCATCCCGCCGCCCTATGCCGGATCGGTGCGCTTCCTCGGCAGTGCACAGGCGAACCTCAACTGGAACCTCGACCTGTTCGGCCGCCAGAAGGCCGCGATCGAGGGCGCGCGCGCCTCCGCCCGTGCCGCCGCACTCGACGTCGCCGCCGCCCGCCTCGCGATCGCGGGGTCGGTGGTGCAGACCTATATCGACCTGGCGCGCGCCGAAGCGCAGGCGACGCTCGCCCGCCGCACGATCGCGACGCGCGAACGCTCTGTTCAGCTGGTCGACGTGCGCATCCGCAACCGGCTGGCGAGCAATCTGCAGGCGACCGCCGCGCAGACGCTCCTGTCGCAGGCGCGCGTCGCGCTGGCGGAGGCGGACGGCGCCCGCGCCCGTGCGGTGAATGCGCTAGCCGCACTCGCCGGCCGCGGCCCGGACTATGCCGCCGCGATCCGCCCGGCGACGCTGCGCCTCGACACCGCCTTGCCGCTGCCCGCACGCGTCCCTGCCGACCTGATCGCGCGCCGCCCGGACATCGCCGCCGCGCAGGCACGGATCGAGGCCGCCGCCGCCGGCCGCCAGGTCGCGCGCCGCGCTTTCTATCCCAACATCAACCTCGCCGCGCTCGCCGGCTTCCAGGCGGTCGGCCTCGGCAACCTCTTCAGCCTCGATGCCGGCACGGCGGGCGCGGGACCGGCGATCCATTTGCCGATCTTCGACAACGGCCGGCTGAAGGCGGATCTCGCCGGCGCGACCGCAGGTGTCGACCTCGCCACCGCTGACTATAACCAGCGCGTCGTCGGCGCGGTGCGCGAAGCGGCGGATGCGATCGCCGGCATCACCGCGCTGGCGCAGGAACGCGCCCGCACCGCCGAGGTGGTGCGCGGCTTTGCCGAAACCAATCGCCTCAATGCGGTGCGCGTCGCGAGCGGCCTCGATAGCCAGCTGTCGCTGATCGACACCGACGTCCGGCTGCTCGACGCCGAACGCGCCCAGACCAACCTTGCCGCCGATGCGGCCCGCCAGCGCGTTGCGCTGGTGCTGGCGCTTGGCGGTGGCTTTTCCTCCCAGGAACCCGCCCGATGACCGACGCGCCCGATTCCAAGACCGACACCGACGACGGCGCACAAGCCGCCGACCCTGCGCCCAGCGGCAAGCCCAAGGCGCGCCGCACCGGCCTGCTGATCCTCGCCGCAGTGGTGGTGATCGCCGCGATCGTGTGGGCGGTGTTCCACTTCCTGCTCGCAAAGCCCGAGGAAGAGACCGACGACGCCTATGTCGCGGGTGACGTCGTCGCGATCACCGCGCGCGATCCGGGGCAGATCACCGCGATCCACGCCGACAATACGCAGACGGTGAAGGCCGGGCAGCCGCTGCTCGACCTCGATCCGGCGACCGCGGACGTCCAGCTCGCCTCCGCCGCGGCGGAGCTGGCGCGGGCGGTGCGGGCGACGCGCGCCGACTTCTCCAAGGTCTCCGAAAGCGGCGCGGCGATCGTGCAGGCCCGCGCGCAGCTCAGCGCGGCGCAGGCCGACTACGCACGCCGCCAGGGCGCCGCCGCGCAGGGCGCGATCTCGGGCGAGGAACTGGCGCATGCCGCCGATGCGGTGAAGGTCGCGCGCGCCAACCTCGCCCTCGCGCAGAGCCAGCAGGCGCAGGCGCGCTCGGCGGTGCAGGGCACCGACACGAGCACCAACCCCGCCGTGCTCGCCGCCATCGCCGCCTATCGCCGCGCCGCGATTACCCGCAGCCACATGCACATCGTCGCGCCGATCGACGGCGTCGTCGCGCAGCGCACCGTGCAGATCGGCCAGCAGGTCGCCGCGGGCACGCCGCTGATGGCGGTGGTGCCGCTCGGCAAGGTGTGGGTCGATGCCAACTTCCGCGAAACGCAGCTGAAGGACCTGCGCATCGGCCAGCCCGCCACCGTCACCGCCGACATGTATGGCGGCGACGTGGTGTTCCATGGCCGTGTCGTCGGCGTCGGCGCGGGATCGGGCAACGCCTTCGCGCTGCTGCCGCCGCAGAATGCCAGCGGCAACTGGATCAAGATCGTCCAGCGCGTACCGGTGCGCATCGCGCTGGAGCCCAAGGAACTGGCGCAGAACCCACTGCGCATCGGCCTGTCGGTGAAGACGACCGTCGACACCGCCGACCAGTCCGGCGCACGGCTCGGCCGACCCGCGACGCAGGTCTATGGCGACAAGCCCACCGACGCGCGCGACCCCGCGGTCGAGGCGCGCATCCGCCAGATCATCGCTGCGAATCGCTAAGTGAGCAAGCTGCCCTCACCCTTCGCCGCCTTAGGCGGCTCTTCCCTCTCCCGGTGGGAGAGGGAGGGAGGCGCGCAGCGCCGGAAGGGTGAGGGCCGGACAGGACGCGTCTAATGGCATCGCAACCCGCCCCCCTGACCGGCGGCAAGCTCGCGCTGATCGCCTTCGCGCTGGCGCTCGGCACGTTCATGATGGTGCTCGACAGTACGATCGCGAACGTGTCGTTGCCGACGATCGCCGGCAACCTCGGCGTGTCGAGCGACAATTCGACCTGGGTGATCACCGCCTTCGCGGTGGCGAACGGTGTCGCGGTGCCGCTGACCGGCTGGCTGATGGGGCGGTTCGGCGTGGTGCGCACCTTCTGCACGGCGGTGGCGGCGTTCACCCTGTCGTCGTTCCTGTGCGGCATTGCCTGGGATCTGCCCTCGCTGATCGTGTTCCGTATCCTGCAGGGCGCGTGTTCTGGGCCGATGATGCCGGGCAGCCAGGCGCTGCTCATTTCGATCTTCCCGTCCGACAAGCGGTCCACGGCGCTCGGCGTCTGGTCGATGACGACGCTGGTCGGTCCGGTCATGGGCCCGATCCTGGGCGGCTATATCAGCGACAATTATCATTGGAGCTGGATCTTCCTGATCAACATCCCCTTCGGCATCTTCGTGACGCTGACGTGCTGGAACGGCCTGAAAAGCCGCGAGACGCCGACGCGGAAGCTGCCGATCGACACGGTCGGTTTGATGCTGCTGGTCGTCTGGGTGGGGTCGCTGCAGATCATGCTCGATCTCGGCAAGAACGCGGACTGGTTCAACGATCCGACGATCTGCGTGCTCGCGATCATCGCGGCGGTGGGCTTTATCGCGTGGATCATCTGGGAACTGACCGATGCCAATCCGGCGGTCGATCTGACGCTGTTCCTGAACCGCAACTTCGCGATCGGCACGCTCGCCTTCTGCCTTGGCTATGCGGTGTTCTTCGCCAACACCCTGATCCTGCCGCTATGGCTGCAGACGCAGCTCGGCTACACGGCGACCTGGGCGGGCCTGATCGCCGCACCCAGCGGGGTGGTCGCGGTGATCATCTCACCGCTGGCCGCGCGCCTGTCGGGCAAGATCGACGCGCGGTTGCTCGCGACGGTGGCGTTCCTCGCCTTCGCCACATCCTATTGGATGCGCTCCAACCTCGTGACCGGGGCCGCCGTCTTCGATTTCATGGCGCCGCTGCTGGTGCAGGGGGTGGCGATGAGCGTCTTCTTCCTCGCGATGGTGACGATCCTGCTCGACGGCATTCCGCCGCAGCGGATCCCGTCGGCGACCGGCATCTCCAACTTCGCGCGCATCGTGGCGGGGTCGTTCGCCGCATCGATCATCACCACCGCGTGGGACCGGCGCGAGGCGCTGCACCAGAGCCGGCTTGCCGAGGCGATCGGGCAGGGCATGCCGTATCAGATGGCCAGCGAGCAGTTGCAGAAACTGGGCGCGACATCGACGCAGGCCGCCGCGGCGATCACCCGCCAGATGGTGGGACAGGCGTATCTGCTCGCGTCGACCGACCTGTTCCGCGTATCGGCATGGCTGTGCGCGGCGATGGTCGTTATCGTCTGGTTCACGCGTCGGCCGCAGGGCGGCGGCGGGCACGTCGCGGCGGACTGACCTCGCGCAATGTTGCGGGCCCGTTGCGGGGTCGTGTCCAAAGCTTGAACATAGGTCCGGCGCGGTTGACCGCCCCGGCACCGGTGCCTAACTTTCGATCATGACCGCCCCCACCATCCTCCTGGTCGAGGACGATCCCGCCCTTCGCACCCTCACCACCCGCGCGTTGCAGGAAAACGGCTATCTCGTGCGGCCCGCCTCCGCCGCGCCCGAAATGTGGCTGGCGCTGGAGGCGGGGCCCGTCGACCTGATCCTGCTCGACATCATGCTGCCCGGCACCAGCGGCATCGATCTGTGCCGCACGCTGCGCCAGAAAAGCGAAGTCCCGATCATCTTCATCAGCGCCAAGGGCAGCGAGACCGACCGCGTCGTCGGGCTGGAGCTGGGCGCGGATGATTATATCGCCAAGCCGTTCGGCACGCGCGAGCTGATCGCCCGCATCCGTGCGGTGCTGCGTCGCGGCTCGCTGGAGCGCAATCCCGGCGAACGCGAAGAGGGCGTGCTGACCTTCGACGGCTGGCAGGTAACGCTGCCGCGCCGCGAGCTGACCTCGCCCACCGGTGCGGTCGTCGACCTGACCGGCGCGGAGTTCGACCTGCTCGTCAGCCTGGCCGAACATGCCGGTCGCGTCATCGCCCGCGAACGCCTGATCGAGCTATCGCGCACGCGGCTGGGCGACAGCTCCGACCGCAGCATCGACGTGCTGATCAGCCGCCTGCGCCGCAAGCTGTCGAGCGCGGGCAAGGATGCCCCGATCATCACCGTGCGCGGCGTGGGCTATATGCTGAACACCGAGGTGACGCGGCGTTGAGGGACGCGTGACGCCTGCCAATTCCCTCCGTCACCCCGGACTCGTTCCGGGGTCCACTGATCCGCAGGGGAGTGACCAGAGCCTCCTGCCGTCCCTCTCGCCGCAGAGTGGACCCCGGAACGAGTCCGGGTTGACGAAGCGTGAGTGGGGCGGTTTGCCGCACATCACCCGATGAAACGTTTCGTTCAGCCCTCGATCGGCCTGATCGGCCAGATCGTCGCGATCCTGCTCCTCACCATGGTGATCGAGTTCGGGATCAGCACGCTTCTGTACGAACGCGCGAGCCAGTTTTCGGTGCGCGACGACGAGGCGCGGCGCCTTGCCGAACATCTCGTCATCGCCCGCCGCCTCGTCGCCGAACAGCCGCCGGCGCGCCGAGGCGACATGGCGAACGACCTCACCACCGAACGCTATGCCCTGCACTGGCAGCGCGACCTGCCGCCGCCCCCGCCGATCGCCCCCGCGCTCGACAGCATGCGGCACCAGGTGGTCGACTGGGAGCCGACGCTCGCCACCGCCGATCTGCGTCTGAAGCTGACGTCGCCGGGGCGCAGCTCGGTCGTCACCGGCGGCCTGAAGTTGTCCGATGGCAGCTGGCTGTATTTCCGCACGCTGGAGCCGCTCCAGAACCTAAACCTCGCCGCCGAACGCATCCTGCTCGCGCTGATCCCGGCGCTGGCGCTGATGGTGATCGGCGGGCTGCTGATCCGCCGCATGCTCCGCCCGATGCGCCAGCTCGCCTTTGCCGCCGATACGTTCGGCGATGCCGAGCACGATCCTATCCCCGAAACCGGCCCGCGCGAGGTACGCCACGTCGTCGCCGCGTTCAACCGCATGGCCGCGCGCATCCAGCGGCTGATCGCCGACCGGACGCAGGCGCTGGCCGCGGTCGGCCACGACCTGCGCACGCCGCTCGCCCGCCTGAAGCTGCGCGCCGAGGGCGTCGACGATGCGCCGGTACGCGAGGCGATCGAGCGCGATATCGGCGAGATGGAGGCGATGGTGACGTCGCTGCTCGCGTTTCTGGGCGGCGACAGCGATCCCGAAACGCCGGTGCTGGTCGACGTCGCGGTGCTGTGTGCGACGTTGATCGACGACGTCGAGGATCGCGACCTGCCCGGCATCTACGACGGCCCGGCGCATTGCGAGGTGACGGTGCGCCCGACGGCACTGAAGCGCGCGCTCGGCAACCTCGTCGAAAACGCACTCCATTATGCCGGCAACGTCGCGATCCGCCTGTCGAGCGCGCCGGGGCGCGTCTGCATCGCGGTGGAGGATGACGGCGCAGGGATTCCCGAAGACCAGCTGCGCCGCGTGCTGGAGCCCTTCGTCCGGCTCGATTCGGCGCGGCCGCGCGACACCGTCGGCTTCGGCCTTGGCCTGCCGATCGTCGCCCGCATCGTCGAGACGGAGGGCGGCACGCTCACGCTGTCGAACCGCGACGAGGGGGGCCTGCGGGCGGCGATCGAACTGCCGGCGTAACGCCATTCCTCCCCCGCCAGGGGGAGGGGGACCGTTCGGCGTCAGCCGAATGGTGGAGGGGGAGGACGGCGGCACGGATCATTACGAGGAGCGTCGCTTACCTCCCCCTCCGTCACCGCTGCGCGGCGCCACCTCCCCCTGGCGGGGGAGGAATTATGAGCAACCCGACCGAACGCCGCTTCCGCTCTCCGTTTCCGCCTCTTTTTGTCCGGCAACATTTTAACACGAAGCTGCGGCATCGCAGCAAAACGTACCCGGTAGATACCCTGTTCAATGCGGCTCATGCCGCCCGTGACAGGAGTATCCACTCGTGAACGAACTGATCGGTCGCGTCGTAAGCTTCGAGAAAAAGGTCTTTCAGGACCAGCAGGCGCTGTATTCGACGCTCGCGCATCATGGCCAATTTCCCAAGGCGCTGATGATTTCCTGCGCCGATTCGCGCATCGTGCCGGAACATATCATGCAGGCGCAGCCGGGCGATCTGTTCGTCTGCCGCAACGCCGGCAACATCGTCCCCCCCTTCTCGGCGCATACCGGCGGCGTGTCGGCGACGGTGGAATATGCCGTGTCGGTCCTCGGCGTGCGCGACGTCATCGTGTGCGGCCATTCGGACTGCGGCGCGATGAAGGGCCTGTCGGGTGATCCCGCCGCGCTCGCCGCGGTGCCGACGGTCGCCAACTGGCTGAAGCACGGCGCCGCCGCGCGCCAGGTCGTCGACCAGAGCTATCCCGAACTGACCGATGGCGAACGCGTCCGTGCGCTCAGCCTCGAAAACATCGTCTCGCAGTTGCAGCACCTGCGCACGCATCCGTCGGTCGCCGCCGCGGTGGCGCAGGGCAATATCACGCTGCACGGCTGGTTCGTCGACATTCACGAGGGCGTCGTCCTCGGCCTCGACGGCGAATCGGGTCGTTTCGTGCCGATCCGCGAAGGCGAGCCCTTCCCCGTCGCGCAGGCCGCCGCACCGCGGCAGGCCTCCGACGTCCCCTTCCTCCAAGCCGCGGAGTAAGTCCCCATGCTGGGCGCCCTGAACCTTCCCAAGATGTCGATCGTCGGCCGTGACCTCACCGCCTCGATCGTCGTCTTCCTCGTCGCGATGCCGCTCTGCATGGGCATCGCCGTGGCGTCCGGCGTTCCTCCGGAAAAAGGCCTGATCACCGGCATCATCGGCGGTATCGTCGTCGGCGCGCTGGCAGGTTCGCCGTTGCAGGTCAGCGGCCCCGCCGCGGGCCTCGCCGTCGTCGTGTTCGAACTGGTGCGCGATCACGGCATGTCCGCGCTCGGGCCGATCCTGATCCTTGCCGGCATCATCCAGTTCGTCGCCGGCGTCGCGAAGCTCGGCGGCTGGTTCCGCGCGATCAGCCCCGCGGTCGTCCATGGCATGCTCGCCGGGATCGGCGTGCTGATCGTCGTCGGCCAGTTCCACGTGCTGTTCGACGCGAAGCCGCTGCCCAGCGGCCTGCAGAACCTGTCGGCGATGCCCGGCCGCCTGCTCGGCCTGTCGCCCGACAACATCGCCGCGGCAGAGCTCGCCTTCGGCATCGGCGTGCTGACCATCACCGCGATGATCGGCTGGGAGAAGTTCCGCCCCGCCTCGCTGAAGCTGGTGCCCGGCGCGCTGGTCGGCGTGCTGACCGGCACCTTCGTCGCCATGGCGTTCGGCCTCGACGTTGCGCGCGTCAACGTGCCCGAATCGATCGCGGGTGCGGTCGCTCTGCCCGATACCGGCATCCTCGCCCGCTTTGCGGATCCGTCGATCATCGCCGCCGCGCTCGCCATCGCCTTCATCGCCAGCGCCGAAACCCTGCTGTCGGCCGCTGCGGTCGACCGCATGCACGACGGCGTACGCACAAACTACAACAAGGAACTGCGCGCGCAGGGCGTCGGCAATCTGCTGTGCGGCATTGCCGGTGCGCTGCCGATGACCGGCGTCATCGTCCGCTCGTCCGCCAACGTACAGGCCGGTGCCACCACGCGCCTGTCGACCATGTTCCACGGCATGTGGATCCTGGGCTTCGTCGCGCTGCTGCCGTTCGTGCTGCGCGAGATCCCGATGGCGGCGCTGGGTGCGATTCTAGTCGTCACCGGCTGGCGGCTCGTGTCGCTCCACCATGCCCGCCACCTGTTCTCGCATTACGGCGTGCTGCCGGCGTTCATCTGGGCGGCGACGCTCGTCACCGTGGTGGCGGCGGACCTGTTGACCGGCGTGCTGGTCGGCATCGGCCTGTCGATGCTGGAGCTGGTGCCGCACGCGCGCGGCCTGAAGCTGAAGGTGTCGGAAGGCGCGGAAGGCGCCCAGCATGCCATCAACCTGTCGGGTGCCGCGACCTTCGTATCGCTGCCCAAGCTGTCCGACACGCTGGAGCGTGCGCCGGCGGGCACGCCCGTCCGCCTCGACGTCAGCGGCCTTCGCACCGTCGACCACACCTGTTCGGAACTGATCAAGGACTGGTTCCAGCGTCGCCGGGCCGCGGGCGACAGCGTCGAACTGCTCGGCGGGCGTGGCAAGACTGCCGCACTCGCGCACTGATCGACCGGGGGATCGCGGCAATCCCGCGATTCCCCATTGTCGAACGGAAAATGCTGCGATAGCGAAGGAACCGTCCGGGAAAGATCGGCGCCCCTCTTTCGAGTGAGCGCGCCGGCGGCCTGGACGCAGGAGGGACCCCAACGACACGGAAAGGGGTTCCATGAAGTATCTCAGCCTGGCCGCAGCATCGCTCGCGGCGTTCGTCGCCCTCCCTGCCGCCGCGCAGGAGACCGCACCCCCCAAGGACGTCACCGTCACCGGCTCGGTCGCGCTCGTCTCCGACTATCGCCTGCGCGGCGTGTCGCAGACCGACAAGGAAATGGCGGTCCAGGGCGGCCTCACCATCACGCATAAAAGCGGCCTGTACGTCGGCACCTGGGCATCCAACCTGTCCGGCTGGGGCACGTTCGGCGGCTCGAACATGGAGCTCGACCTGATCGGCGGCTACAAGGTGCCGATCAGCGGCGGCGCGCTCGATGTCGGCCTGACGTGGTACATGTATCCGGGTGGCGCGTCGAAAACCGACTTCGCCGAACCCTATGTGAAGCTGTCGGGCACCGCCGGCCCCGTCTCGATGCTGGCGGGCGTCGCCTATGCGCCCAAGCAGCAGGCGCTGGGCAAATGGTATAACAACGCCGCGGCCTATGCGACCGGCGTTCCGAACAACCCCGGCAAGGGCAACGACAATCTGTACCTGTGGGGCGATTTCAGCGCCGCCATCCCGCAGACGCCGCTGACCGCCAAGGCGCATATCGGCCATTCGGACGGCAATTCGGGCCTCGGCCCCAACGGCACGTCGGCCGCGCCGACGGGGCATTACTGGGACTGGCTGCTCGGCGCGGATTACGCGATCAAGGGCACGCCGCTGACGCTCAGCGCTTATTATGTCGACACCGACATCAGCAAGGCGAAGGCCGCCTATCTGCAGCCGAACTTCGCCTCGACCAAGGACGGCAGCACGATCGCGGGCAGCCAGGTAGTGTTCTCGATCAGCGCGGCGTTCTGATCGATGGGTGGGGCGCGGCGCATGCGCCCCACACTCTTCGTCACCCCGGACTTGTTCCGGGGTCCACTCCGCGGCGAGGGGGCCGGTTCGAGCCTCCGGCCACCCCCTCGCGGCCCGGTGGACCCCGGAACAAGTCCGGGGTGACGGACATGGAATTGGCGGCCTCGGTTTCCTATGGAACCACCCGCCCGCCCCGGCGCTAACGCCACCATGCACGACGCGCTGATCTTCACCCCCGACGACGTCGACCTCTCCCGCTCGCCGCTCCGTCGCGGGATTACCGAGCCGACCTATGTCCTCGGCGCCTTCAACCCCGGCTTCACGCGGCTGCCCAACGGCAATCTGCTGCTGATGGTGCGCATCGCCGAAGCGCTGGCCGAACCCGTGCGGGACGGCCATGTCCATGCGATCCGCTGGACGCCGGCAGGCTATGTGCTCGACGCCTGGCCGTTGACCGACGTCGACATGACCGATCCCCGCCAGTTCGAGCTGAAGGGCCGCCGCCACCGCATCCTCGCGCTGACGTCGCTGTCCTGGCTGCTCCCGGTTGAGCTGGACCCCAGCGGCGAACGCATCGTTGCGGTCCACTACGACGCCGCGATCGAACCCGCCGCAACCTATCAGGACTATGGCGTGGAGGATGCGCGGATCACGCGCGTCGGCGACACATGGTACATGACGACCTGTTCGGTTGGTGCCGAGCGGCATTGCACCACGCTCCACACCTCGCGCGACGGCCTGCACTACCGGCTCGAGGGGATCGTGCTCGACCACCAGAACAAGGACATGATCCTGTTCGAAGGTCTGGTCGCCGACAGATTCATGGCGCTCACGCGGCCACTGGGCGAGGTCTATTTCGCCTATCCGCCCGACAGCCCCTGGGTCGGCGGCCCGTCGATCAATTTCGCGGCATCGCCCGACGCGCTTCACTGGAAGCCGCTCGACGCACCTGGCCTGCGCGCGCGCAAGGGCTCCACCTCGGCAATGAAGATCGGCGGCGGCACGCAGCCGATCCTGACGCCCGACGGCTGGATGATGATCTACCACGGCGTCGAGGCGCGCGAGAGCGTCGGCATCTACCGCAGCTTCTGGGCGCTGCTCGACCGCGACGATCCCTCGCACATCCTGCGCGTCGAGGACGAGGTGCCGCTGCTGGAGGCGAATCCCGCCCTCACCGCACATATCGCGCACCAGATGTATCTGCCGACGCCCGTCGTCTTCTCGACCGGCCTCGTGACGGACGGCGACGATTACCTCATCGCCAGCGGCGAAGCCGACCTCGCCTGCCGCATGACCCGCCTGCCGAAGAGCCGTTTCATGTGATTTGGTTCACGCGCAGACGCGAAGGCGCCAAGACGTCAATGTAGGCCGCGCGCCAGCGCCCTATCTAATTCCATGGCAAGAGCCATGCATTGCCGCGCGCGAGTCCTCTTCGCGTCTTCGCGTCTTCGCGTGAACCAAGAAGCGTAAAAGGAACCCCCTAGCCTCTTCCCCGTTCGACGGGCACACAGGGGGACGCGCGATGACGTGGTGGAAGACGGGCAGCATCTACCAAATCTACCCGCGCTCGTTTCAGGACAGCGACGGCGACGGCGTCGGTGACCTCAAAGGGATAGAAGCGCGGCTAGACCATCTGGTCGCGCTCGGTGTCGATGCGATCTGGATATCGCCGATCTTCGTCTCGCCGATGCACGACTTCGGCTATGACGTCGCCGATTATTGCGACATCGATCCGCGCTTCGGCACGCTCGCCGATTTCGACGCACTGCTCGCCGCCGCGCACGCCCGCGGCCTCAAACTGCTGCTCGATTTCGTCCCCAACCACAGCTCGACCGACCACCCCTGGTTCCGCGAAAGCCGGTCGTCGCGCGACAATCCGAAGCGCGACTGGTACATCTGGCGCGATCCCGCCCCGGATGGCGGCCCGCCCAACAACTGGATCAGCGACTTCGGCGGCTCCGCGTGGGAATATGACGCCGCCACCGGCCAATATTATTACCACGCCTTCCTGAAGGAACAGGCCGACCTCAACTGGCGCAACCCCGACGTGCGGGCGGCGATGATGGACGTGCTGCGTTTCTGGTTCGATCGCGGCGTCGACGGCTTCCGCATCGATGTGCTGTGGCACATGGTGAAGCACGCCGACTTCCCCGACAATCCGGCCAACCCCGCCTATCGTACCGAAATGGGCGAGATGCACGCCGTGCTCCAGTCGAACTCCACCGATCAGCCCGAAGTCCATGACATCGCCGCCGAGATGCGCCGCATCGCGGATAGCTATTCCGGCGATCGCGTGCTGATCGGCGAAATCTACCTGCCGATCGAAAAGCTGATGCACTATTACGGCATCGACACGCCCGAAGTGCATCTGCCCTTCAACTTCCAGCTGATCGAGGCGGCTTGGGACGCGCGCAGCCTCGCCACCATGATCGCCGACTATGAAGCGGCGCTGCCACCCGGCGGCTGGCCGAACTGGGTGCTCGGCAACCACGACCGGCCCCGGATCGCGACACGCGTCGGCGGGCCCCAGGCGCGCGTCGCCGCGATGCTGTTGCTGACGCTGCGCGGTACGCCGACGATCTATTATGGCGACGAACTCGGCCTGACCGACGTCGCCATTCCGCCCGATCGGGTGCAGGACCCGCGCGAATTGCGCGAACCGGGTTGGGGGCTGGGCCGCGACCCGGTGCGCACGCCGATGCCGTGGAACGCCAGTGACCACGCGGGGTTTTCGAGTGCGGAACCGTGGCTGCTGCTCGGCCCCGACTGGCCGACGCGCAACGTCGCGGCGCAGGCGCAGGACGCCGGGTCGATGCTCGCGCTGTACCGCGACCTCCTCTCGCTCCGCCGCAAGCATGACGCGCTGGCGGAAGGCGACTTCCGGTTGCTTGAGACGACCGGTTCGGTCCTCGCCTACGAACGCTGGCGGGGGGACGAGCGGATCGTCGTGGCGCTGAACCTGAGTGGAGAAGACCAGCCGTTCGTGCTGCCGGCGGGCGAGGTGGTGCTACGCACGCTGCCGGGGGGCGTGCGAACCGATACGCTCCGGGGCAATGAAGGCGTTGTGATACTCGTCCGCTAATCTCACCCCCTTCGTCACCCCGGACTCGTTCCGGGGTCCACTCTGCGGCGAGGGGGATGGTGCGAGCCTCCTGCCGTCCCCCTGCGGGCCGGTGGACCCCGGACCAAGTCCGGGGTGACGGGAGAAGCAAGTCCCCGGAACAACTCCGCCACGCCGGAGTATCACCACCGGGCCTTATCGTTACGCCCCCGTACCCCCATGCATTCCTCCGTTTCAGGCGACCGCCACCCATGAAAATCGCGATGCTCGCCCCGATCTCCTGGCGCACGCCTCCCCGCCATTATGGCCCGTGGGAATTGGTCACCAGCCTGCTCACCGAGGCGCTGGTCGCGCGCGGCATCGACGTCACGCTCTTCGCGACGCAGGACAGCCTGACCGCCGGCACCCTCTCCGGCGTCGTCCCCGCGCCCTATTCCGAAGACCCGAGCATCGACGCAAAGGTGTGGGAATACCGTCACCTCGCCCACGTCTTCGAGCGCGCCGGCGAATTCGACCTGATCCACAATCAGGCCGATTTTCCCGCCCATGCTTTCGCCAACCTCGTGACGACGCCGATGGTCACGACGATCCATGGTTTTTCGTCCGATCGCATCCTGCCGATGTACAAGCCGTATGAGGATCGGGTGCATTATGTCGCGATCAGCGATGCCGACCGATCGCCGCAGCTCACATACGCCGAGACGATCCACCACGGGATCGTCCTCGACGACTTCCCCTTCGATCCGGACGGCAGCGACGCCCTGTTGTTCTTCGGCCGCATGCATCCAGACAAGGGCGCGGCCGAAGCCATCGCGGTGGCACAGGCAACGGGTCGCGCACTCGCCATGTACGGCATCGTGCAGGATCAGGGCTATTACGAGCGCGCCGTCGTGCCGCACCTCGGGGGCACCATCACCCATCCCGGCGCGGTCGGCGGCACGGAGCGCACCCGCGCGCTGGGCCATGCCGCAGCGCTGCTCCACCTCATCAACTTCGACGAACCCTTCGGCCTGTCGGTGGTCGAGGCGATGGCGTGCGGCACGCCCGTCATCGCGATCAACCGCGGGTCGATGCCCGAGCTGATCGAGGACGGCGTCACCGGCTTCCTGGTAAACAGCGTCGACGAGGCGATCGCCGCCGTCGCGCGCCTGCCCCAGATCGACCGCGCCGCCTGCCGCCGCGCGGTGGCGGAGCGCTTCTCGGTCGAACGCATGGCAGACCGCTATATCCAGCTCTACCGCCGCATCCTCGACCAGTGAGCGAAGTGGCTGACCTGCCGCGGTTTCCGGGTTTATAGGCAGGCCATGTTCGCCCGTCTCCGCCGCTTCCTGTCAGAGGAACATTGGGACTTCCTGCCCCATGAGATTCCGGCGATTCCCGGTTCGCCGGGGTCGGTCGAACATCAGCTGCGCCATCGCATCGCCTATGGCGTCATCGCGGTGCTGCTCGGCCTGACCGGCGGGTTCGGCAATGCGCTGATTTCCGCGAACACCTACACCCTGCAAGGCGCGCTCGGCCTCGATCCCGCCGAGATCGCGTGGCTGCCGACGGTCTATGTGATGACCAACGTCAGCATCAACCTGCTGCTGATCAAGTTCCGCGCGCAGTTCGGCCTCAGGCCCTTCGCGATGATCTTCCTCAGCCTCTATGTCGTCTTCACGCTCGGCCATCTGTTCGTACGCGAATTCGACACCGCGATCCTGGTGCGCGCGGCGAGCGGCATGGCGGGCGCCGCCGTCTCCAGCCTGTGCCTCTATTACATGATGCAGGCGCTGCCGCTGCGCTGGCGACTGAAGGCGGTCGTCGTCGGCATCGGCATTCCGCAATGCGCGACGCCGCTCGCGCGGCTGTTCTCGCCCGATCTGCTCGCCATGTCGCAATGGCGCACGCTCTATCTGTTCGAACTCGGCCTCGCGCTGCTGAGCCTCGCCGCGGTCGCCTTCCTCCGCCTGCCGCCCACGACGCGATCCAAGGCGTTCGAGCCGCTCGATTTCCTCACCTTCGTCCTGTTCGCGGGCGCGATGGCGCTGTTCGCGGCGGTGTTGGGCGAAGGCCGCATCGTCTGGTGGACCAATGCCGCGTGGATCGGCTGGGCGCTGATCGCCGCCATTCCGATGCTGGGCGCGGCGCTGGTCATCGAACATCACCGCGTCAATCCGCTGCTCAACACGCGGTGGCTGGGCAGCGCCGACATCGTCCGCTTCACGATCGTCACGATCATGGCGCGCATCGTGCTATCCGAACAGACCTATGCCGCGGTCGGCCTGCTGACGTTGCTCGGCCAGAACAATGATCAGCTGATCCCCTTCTTCACGATCATCTTCCTCGCCTCGGCGGCCGGCGTGGTGCTGAGCGCGGTGACGCTCGACGTGACACGCCTGACGCATCCGATCATGCTCGCGATCGGACTGGTCGCCATCGCCGCGTTCGTCGACAGCCATGCGACCAGCCTCACCCGCGCCCCGCAGCTGTACGTCACGCAGGCGATGATCGCGTTCGGCGCGACCTATTTCCTGGGGCCGGCGCTCTTGTTCGGCATGACGCGCGCGCTGCAGGCCGGATCGGGCCATATCATCAGCTTCGTCGCGCTGTTCGGCATGATCAATTCGATCGGCGGCCTCGCCGGCACCGCGCTGCTCGGCAGCTATCAGGTGATCCGTGAAAAGGCGAACAGCGCCGCGCTGGTCCAGGGCATCGACCCGACCGACCCGATCGTCGCGCAGCGCCTTCAGGCCGGCGGCGCGGCGGTGTCGCGCGTGGTCGGCGACCCCGCGCTGCGCAGTGCGGAAGGCGGCGCGATCCTGTCGCAGACCACCACCCGCGAAGCCAACGTGCTCGCCTATGACGACGTCTTCCGCCTGATCGCGGTGCTCGCCGCGCTCACCTTCTGTTACCTTGCTTTCCTGTTGATCCGCCGCGCGTACCGAGCCCGCCGCGCCGCACTTGTCGAGGCCGCCTGATGACCGACATCCGCAACCCTGTGGATTCCACCCCCGCGACCGAAGAGGCGCAGGCCGAGGCGGTTACGCCGCCCAGCGCGCCCTCCGGCTCCGGCTGGCGCCCCCAGCCGCCTAGCCGCACCGCGATGATCGTCATCGCGATCCTGGCGATCGGCGGCGTCCTCGCGGTGCTCGCGGCGTGGCGCCTGCCGCCCTTCGCCACCAGCAACCAGTCGACCGACAATGCCTATGTCCGCGGGCGCACGACGGTGATCGCACCGCAGGTGTCGGGCTATGTCACCAAGGTCTATGTCCGCGACTTCGCCGACGTCACCGCGGGCCAGCCGCTCGTCCAGATCGACGACCGCATCTACCGCCAGCGCGTCGATCAGGCGACCGCGCAGGTCGATGCGCAGAACGCCACGCTCGCCAACGCGCAGCAGACCGAACGCAGCCGCACCGCCAGCCTCGCCGCGCAGACCGCTGCCGTCGCCAATGCCGAGGCGCAGCTGATGCGCGCGCAGGCGGACATGAACCGCGTCAACGACCTCGTGACGGACGGCTCCGTCTCGCAGCGCGAACGCGACCAGACGCTCGCCGCGCTGCGCCAGGCGCAGGCCGCGGTGCAACAGGCGCGCGCCGCGCGCGAGATCGCGCAGCAGGATATCCGCACGGTGCAGGTCGGCCGCGGCGGTCAGCGTGCCGGCGTGTCGGGGGCTGAAGCCGCGCGTCGTCTTGCCCAGATCGACCTCGCCAACACCGTCATCCGCGCGCCGGAGGCCGGCCGCCTGTCCGAAGTCGGCGTCCGCGTCGGCCAGTATGTGACCGCCGGGTCGCAGCTGATGTTCCTGGTGCCGCCCGAAACCTGGGTCATCGCCAATTTCAAGGAAGCGCAGACCGCGCGCATGGCGGTGGGCCAGCCCGCGACCTTCACCGTCGACGGCCTCGGCGGGGCGAAGCTTACCGGCCGCGTCGAGCGAATCTCGCCCGCCGCCGGTTCCGAATTCGCGGTACTGAAGGCCGACAATGCGACGGGCAATTTCACCAAGGTGCCGCAGCGCATCGCCGTCCGCATCCGTATCGACCCCGGCCAGCAACTGATCCAGCGCCTGCGCCCCGGCATGTCGGTGCAGGCCAGCGTCGACACCACCACCGGCCCGACGGTGAAGTGATGCGTTGGCCAAAAGCACCCCGTCACCCCGGACTGGTTCCGGGGTCCACTGCGCCGCAGGGGGATGGCCTGCGGTCAGCCGAGCGGCGGCAACCCCAGATTGACGGCCAGGTCCAACCAGCCGGGATTGGCCTTCTCAATCAGGTTTTTCTTCCAGTCCCGCCGCCACGCCTTGATCCGCTTCTCGCTGGCGATGGCGTCGGCCATCGTGTCGGTGGTTTCGAACCAGACGAGGTGCAGGACACCGTAGCGCGCGGTGAAGCCTTCGAACGTCTCGTCTCGGTGCTGGATCAGCCGGCCGATGAGGTTGGACGTGACGCCGACGTACAGCGTGCCGTTGTAGCCGCTCGCGAGGATGTAGACGCACGGCTGCCGTTCCCGCATGGGGGTGAGCTTGGCGCAGCCCAACACACGCGGCAAGAAAATATATCCGAAACGCCCACTCCCGCCGCCCCACCCACCCCGTCATCCCGGACATGTTCCGGGGTCCACCGAGCCGCGCGGGGACGGCAAGAGGCTCGAACCACCCCCCTCGCCGCAGAGTGGACCCCGGAACGAGTCCGGGGTGACGGGGTGGGTGGGGCAAAGGACCCGTGTCTCGCACCCCCGCCTTCGCGTCTTCGCGTTTTCGCGCGCACCCTCACCACCCTCGCCGCCACCACCACACTCGCCGCGTGCATCGGTCCGCGCCCGCCCGCCCCAGTCGCGGCCACCGTTGCCCCGCCCCCGGCATGGCGCACCACGCTCGGCCAGGGGCAACCCATTCAGGCCGACTGGTGGAACGCGTTCGGCGACCCCGTCCTCACCGATCTCGTCGCGCGCGCACTTTCCAATAACGTCGACCTCGCGCTCGCCGCGTCGCGCATCGACGAAGCGCGCGCCGCCGCGCGCCTCGCCGCCGCGCAGCGCACGCCGACGCTCGGCGGCAGCCTGCCGTCGACCACCGGCCAGACGGTCAGCCCGTTCGGCACGCCCAGCGACGCGCTCGGCGCACAGCCGCTGATCACCGCCAGCTACGATCTCGACCTGTTCGGCCGCCTTCGCCAAGCCAACCGCGCCGCCCAGGCGCAATTGCTCGCCAGCGAAGGTGCGCGCGACACCGTCCGCCTCGCCATCGCCAGCGGCGTTGCCAGCAATTACATCGCCCTGCGCGCGCTCGACCAGCGGCTCGCGGTGGCGCAACAGACGCTCGCCGCACGCACCGAAGCGTTGCGCATCGCGCGCCGCCGCGCCGAAACCGGCTATACCTCCAACCTCGAACTGCATCAGGCGGAGGCGGAATATCGCGCCACGCAGCAACTCGTCCCCGCCGCGCAGCTCGCAATCAGCCGGCAGGAAAATGCGCTGTCGCTGCTACTCGGCGAGAACCCCGGCGCGATTCCGCGCGGCGCTCCGCTCGACCGGCTGACGCCGCCGCCGATCCCCGACGGCCTACCCGCCGACCTGCTGCGCCGCCGCCCGGACCTGTTCCAGGCCGAACAGACACTGGTCGCCGCCGACCGCAGCCTCGACAGCGCCCGCGCGGCGATGCTGCCCAATATCGCGCTCACCGGCAGCGCGGGCGTCGTCCTGTCGACCAAGCTTGCCGATCCGATCGGCGTCTTCTCGATCGGCGCGAGCATCCTGTCGCCGATCTTCGACGGCGGCCGCCTGCGCGCGCAGAGCGATGCCGCGACCGCGCGCCGCGACCAGGCCGCCTTCGCCTATCGCCGCACCGCGCTCGTCGCGTTCCAAGAGGTCGACAACGCCCTCGCCGGCGTCCAGCGCTCGGGCGAACAGGCGACCGCACTCGGCTTGCAGGTGGATGCGCTCGCCGCCGCGCTGCGCAACGCCACCAACCGCTATCGTGCCGGCTATACGTCGTACATCGAACAGCTGGATGCGCAGCGCGGCCTGCTCACCGCCGAACTGGCGCTGGTGCAGGCGCGCGCCGATCGCCTGACCGCCTATGCGCAGCTGTACCAGGCGATGGGGGGCGGCTGGTCGCGCGAGGCGATCGAGGCGACGCAGCGCTGACGGTCGGATCGCCTGCCGCCATCACGCGTTGGGGCAGCGTTCCTAACCAACAATCCTTCCGTTTCGATGAGTTACAGGCCGCTTATGCCCCACAACGACCCGCAGATCGCCGGAGCGACCAGCGTCGGCAGCTGGGACTGGGACGTGGTGGCCGACCGGATCACCGCCGACCCTGCCTTCGCCCGCCTGTACGGCGTCGATCCCGACGACGCGGCCCGCGGCACGGCGATCGAACGCTTCTTCGGCGGCATCCACCCGGACGATCTGCCCCGCGTCCAGGCCGAGATCGCCGCGGCGCTGGCGAGCGGTGCGCCCTTCGAAAGCGACTATCGCCTCACCCAGCCCGATGGCCGCGCCCGCTGGGTCGCCGCACGCGGACAGGCGCAGCTCGACGATGTGGGCCGCGCGATCCGCTTTCCCGGCATCAGCTTCGACATCGACGCGCGCAAGAGCGCCGAACTCCGCCTGCAGGCGCTGGTCGAACTCAACGACCGGCTGCGCACGGCGGGCGATCCCGACGACCTCGCCTTTGCCGCGGTCGAGATCCTCGGTCGCCTGTTCGACGTCAGCCGCTGCGGCTACGGCACGATCGACGCGGAGGCCGAAACGATCGTCGCGACGCGCCCCTGGTGCGCGCCCGGCATCCAGCCGTTGCCCGGTCTGCTGCACTTTCGCGATTATGGGTCGTATATCGAGGATCTCAAACGCGGCGAGACGGTCGCGATCGGCGACGTCTACGACGACCCGCGCACCCGTGACACCGCCGAGGGGCTGAAGAGCCTGGCCGCTGTGTCCTTCGTCAACATGCCGATCACCGAACGGGGCGATTTCGTCGCGCTGCTCTACCTCAACAACGCCGTGCCCCGGCCCTGGCTGCCCGACGAGATCGCCTTCATCCGCGATGTCGCCGAACGCACCCGCGACGCGACCGAACGCCGCCGCGTCGAACAGGAATTGGGCGCGCTCACCGCCTCCCTCGAACAGCAGGTCGAGGAGCGCACGCACGCGCTGATGGTCGCCGAGGCGCATCTGCGGCAGGCGCAGAAGATGGAGGCGGTCGGCCAGCTCACCGGCGGCCTGGCGCACGATTTCAACAACATGCTCACCGGCATCTCGGGCGCGATCGAGATGATGCAGGTGCGCGTCGCGCAGGGGCGTATCGGCGACCTCGATCGCTACGCCACCGCAGCGTTGGGGGCGACGCGGCGTGCCGCGGCGCTGACCCACCGGCTGCTCGCCTTTTCGCGCCGCCAGACGCTCGATCCCAAGCCGACCGACGTCAACCGGCTGATCGCCGATCTCAGCGATCTCATCCAGCGCACCGTCGGCCCCGGCGTCACGCTGGAGGTGGTCGGCGCGGCGGGCATATGGCCCGCGATGGTCGATCCCAACCAGCTCGAAAACGCGATCCTGAACCTCTGCATCAACGCGCGCGACGCGATGCCGGAGGGCGGCCGCATCACGATCGAAACCGCCAACCGCTGGCTCGACCAGCGCGCCGCGCGCGAACGCGACCTCGAACCCGGGCAATATCTGTCCGTGTGCGTCACCGACACCGGCACCGGCATGACGCCCGAGGTGCAGGCGCGCGCCTTCGACCCCTTCTACACCACCAAGCCGATGGGCGAGGGCACGGGCCTTGGCCTGTCGATGATCTACGGCTTCGCGCGCCAGTCGGGCGGGCAGGTGCGCATCTATTCGGAGGTCGGGCAGGGCACGACGATGTGCATCTATCTGCCCCGCCATTATGGCGATGCGAGCGACGACGACGGCGCGGTCGCGCTCGATACCGCCGCCGCGCCGGTCGAGGGGCGGCACAGCGTCATGGTCGTCGACGACGAACCGACGATCCGCATGCTGGTGGTCGAGATCCTCGAAGAGATGGGCCATGTCGTGCTGGAGGCGGGCGATGGACCCTCCGCGCTGCGCCTGCTCGGCACCGGTGCGCATGTCGACCTGTTCATCACCGACGTCGGCCTGCCCGGCCAGATGAACGGCCGCCAGGTCGCCGACGCCGCGATCGAGATTCTGCCGCATCTCAAAGTGCTGTTCATCACCGGCTATGCGGAAAATGCCGTCATCGGCAACGGCCCGCTCGGCCCCAATATGGCGCTGATGACCAAGCCCTTCGCAATGGACATCATCGCGGATCGGATACGGACGATCCTGGCGGGGTAGGCCATACACCTCCAACCGTTCGCCCTGAGCCTGTCGAAGGGCGGGTGGCCGCAAACGTCACGCTGGTGGATAGCAGCCCTTCGACAGGCTCAGGGCGAACGGCGGGGGATCACCCCGCTGCCGCGTCTACCAACGCCAACACCCGCTCCGCCTCGGCGAGGTGCAGCCGCTCCACCATCGCGCCGTCCAGCGGGATCGCCCCCTTCCCCGCCGCCTCGGGTGCGGCGAACGCCGCGACCACGCGCTCCGCCCAGGCCACCGCCTCCGCCGACGGCGCGAACGCCGCATTGGCGGTGTCGACCTGGACCGGATGGATCAGCGTCTTGCCGTCGAACCCCAGCATCGCGCCCTGTTCGCACTCTGCTGCAAAACCTGCCGTGTCACGGAAGGCATTGTAGACGCCATCCAGCACCACCAACCCCGCCGCGCGGCCTGCGATCACCAGCTGCACCAGCGCCGGCACCAGCGCCGTGCGCCCGCCATCGACGCGGCAGCGCATCTCCTTGGCCAGATCGTTGGTGCCTGCGATCAGCAGCTCGGTCCGCGTCGCCGCCGCCGCGCCGACGATCTCAGGCAAGCGCAGCACCGCCCCGCACGTCTCGATCATCGCCCAGATCGGCGGGCCGTCCGCGCCCAGCGCCGCGCGCACCGCCGCAAGGTCCGCCGCCGACCCGACCTTGGGCACCACCACCGCGGCCACGCCCGGCGCCGCCGCCAGCGCCGCCGCATCGTCCGCGCCCCATGGCGTATCGAGCGCGTTCAGCCGCACCGCGCAGGCACGTCCGCCGAACCCTTCCGCCGCCGCGGCCAGCGCCGCCGCGCGCGCGGAATCCTTCGCCTCCGGCGCCACCGCATCCTCCAGATCGAGGATCACCGCATCGCACGCCAGATCGCGCGCCTTCGCCATCGCGCGCGGATTGGAAGCCGGCATGAACAATACGCTACGCCGCCGCAGCGCGCGGCCTGTGGGATCATCGGTCATGCGGAGACCCTACCGCACGCACGCCGTCTGTAGAACCGTTGCCAAAGCCGTTCGTGCTGAGCCTGTCGAAGCACGGGGTTCCACGAGGGGCAGCCCGCCATGAGGCGCCCACCCTTCGACAGGCTCAGGGCGAACGGGGGGTAATGGCAAGCACACCTTCCCTTACGCGCTTACCAGTCGTGCGAGATCGATCAGCACCCGCGGCATCGCCGCGCCCGGCGGCGTCGCGATATAGCGCGACACCCAATCCGGCCCGTATTTCGCCTTGAACGCACGCAACCCCGCAAAGCCGTACAAGCGCTCGCCATTGGCGAACAGGGCATGGCCCAGCTGCGCCCATACCGGCGCCAGCCGCCCGCTCGGCATGCCGGACAGCGGCGCCATGCCCAGGTTGAACCGTTCATACCCCTGCCCGCGCGCCCATTCGATCAGGCGCACCATCATCATCTCCATCGTGCCGTATGGCGCATCGGGATGGTGGCGCATCAGGTCGCACGATGCCTCCTCGCCGTCACCCGACACCCAGATATTCGCGAAGGCGACGATCCGCCCCTCCACCCGCACCAGCGCCACCGGAAACCGCGCGAGGTACGCCGGGTCGAACGCCCCCAGGCTGAACCGTTTCTCGCGCCCCGCCTTCGCCGCGAGCCAGGCGTCGGACACGGCGCGCATGTTCTCGATCAACGCCGGCACCGCACGCGCCGGTTCGACCGAGAAGACCGCCCCCGCCGCCTCGGTGCGCCGCACCGCATGACGCAACGATTTCGCGCGCGGCCCTGCGATCGTGAAGCGATCCAGCGCCACATGCGCCTCCTCGCCATATTTGATCGCATGCAGCCCCAGCTCAACGAACAACGGCAGCATCCGCTCGCTCGCCTGGTAGAAGCACAGCCGCCCCGCGCGCGCATCGCACGCCCGCCGGATGCTCCAGACAAGCTCGCTCCACGCCGCGACCGGCCCGACGGGATCGCCCATCACCACCCAGCTGCGCCCGCGCACGCGGTACATCAGGAACGCGTCGCCCGCCGCCGATACGATGAAGCTCTTGTCCCCCGTATAGGCCAGCGCCGCATCGGTGCGCGGACTGTCCGCGCGCGCCGCCGCGATCGCATCTTCGGGGATGACGCTTTCGGGCAGGCTCTTCGTCCGGCTGCCGGTCAGCAACTGGTACACCGATGCCGCGGTCAGCAACACGCCTGCCGCAAAGCTCGCGCGCAGGAACCGCGGCGCATTGCCGTTGAGCGCGAAATGCCACCACAGATCGTCGCTATACGGCGTGCGCTTGTACGCGAAGAACCCCGCCCAGACACTCAGCGCCAGCGCCGCGGCGGCGGCGACCAGCCATGGCCAGTGCGGTCGGTCGGTCAGGATGCCGCCTTCGCGATAGAAGCTTTGCCGGCAATATTGCAGCACGCCCGCGACGATCAGCTGCAACGCCGCTTCCTCGTAATCGAGGCCCTTCATCAGCGAAAACAGCGCGCCGCCGATCAGCAGCAACCGCGCCGCCGCAAAGCCCGACCGCAGCCGCGCATTGAGCGCCGGCGCGACCAGCAGCATCGCCGTACCGATCAGGCTGCCCGCCATGTGCGAGCCCTCGATGAACGGCAGCGGCAGCATGTCGTCGAGGTCGGACAATCGGTCCTTCACCCCCGGCAGCGCCCCCGACACCAGCAGGATGAAGCCCGCGACGAACACCAAGGCGGTGACGGCGGTCGGCGCCAGCAACTGCCCGGCGCGATCGACATACGACAGGCCGCGCCGGATCGGATGGCGCAGCCGCCACCCCTCCGCCGCCGCAATGCCGATCGCCGCGACCATCAGCGGCAACAGATAATAGATCAGCCGATACAGCAGCAGCGCGGCGAACAGCGCCGGCCGGTCGCCCGGCACCGTCGCCAGAACTACCGTCTCGAACACGCCGAGTCCCCCCGGCACATGCAGCACCAGCGCCACCACCACCGCCACCGCATACGCGACGACGAAGGCGGGATAGGCCTGCGCCGCCGCCCCCGGCACCAGCACGAACAGCGCCGCCGATGCCGCGCTCAGGTCTGCGAGCGACAGCAGCGCCAGCGCGCCCATCTGCCTGAGGCTCGGCAGCGCCACGCCCAGTCGCTCCGGCCCCAGCATCGCGACACCGCGCGCGCGCAGCACCGGCAGGATCGCGAGCAGCGCCAGCAGGCCGCCGCCCAGCGCGCGCGCCCAGGCGGGATCGAGCGTCACCGGCCCCAGCGTCACGCCCTGTCCCACGACCAGCCCGAACCCCGCCGCCCCCGCGACCCCCGCCCAGAAGGCGATCGCGCAGATCGCCGCCACCTGCGCCACCTCGCCGAAGGTCAGGCCGGCGGCACTGTACAGCCGCAACCGCGCCGACCCGCCGGTCAGCAGCGACAGCCCCAGATTGTGGCTCAGCGTGTAACTGGTGAACGACCCCGCCGCCGCGATCCGCCACGGCAGCGGCTTGCCCACCGCGCGCAGCGCGACCCAGTCGAGCCCGGTCAGCATCAGGTAGCTCGTCACCGTCAGCGCCAGGCTCGCGGCGATCCGCGTATCGGGCACCGCCGCCAGCGACGCGCGCACGTCGCGCAGATGCACCTCGCGCAGCACTAGGTGCAGCGCCTCGAACCCGATCGCGGCGACCAGCAGCACCGCGGCGATCAACAGCTCGCGCCGATGCCGCGCGATGAAGGCGCCGCCCGCATCCAGCCACCGGTCGAGCCGGGACGCGCCGCCAGACGCGCCGCCCGGCGCGTGCGCGGGTGTTCTCACCGAAACGCCCCGGGCACGTCCTGCCGGATCGCGGTCAGCACATGCGCGAACAGGCCCTTGCGATCATTGTCGAGGAAATGCCCGCCGGGCATCGCGATGATCGTCGCATGCGGCAGGTGGACGTCGGGACAGGCGCTGTCCTGCTCGTCGCGGCCGTAGATGCAGGTCACCGGCAGCCAGTCCAGCCGGTCGAGCGACGCCGCGCCGATATGGTCGGGCATGCCGCGATAGCCGAGGCCCGAGGGGTCGGCACGGAAGAACACGCTCTCGCCCGGCACGACCAGTACCGCGCCCGCGATGCGGGGGCGCAGCGTCGGCGGCAGCGCCGCCAGCCCGGTTTCCAATATGTCCGCGCCATAGGATTGCCCGATCACCACGATCTGCGACGCCCCGCTGCGCGCGAGCGCGGTCCGTACCGCATCGGCCACGATCCGGTCCACCTCGCCGCGCGTGCGGTGAAAGCGGAACAGCGTCGGCGATTTCAGCGCGACGACGGTCACGCCGTTCGCCGCCAGCGTACGCGTCGTGGTGGGATTGGGGCCGAAGCGCAGCCCCATATCGCCCGACAGATACAGCGCAGCGACGGGCCGCGCCGTGCCTTCCGCGGGCAGCAGCACGACGGGATCGCGATCAAAGAACCCCGCCAGCGCCGCCACGCCCGCCATCACCGCCACCACGCCGAGCGCGATCCCGCCCACCCAGGCAAGATGATGCCGTATCGATCGCGACGCAAACCAACCCATCCTATCGACATGCCCGCACCGGCCTGTCCCCCCCATGGCAGCCAGATGAAGTTTTCGTCATTTTGGAGGGTGCGGGTGGGCGGCCCGACGCGCGGGTTTCGTCGGTAGGCGGGCGGAAGGCGGCAGGCAGCAAGCGGCGGGCAACAGGCAGCGGGCAGCGGGCAGCGGGCAGCGGGCAGCGGGCAGCGGGCAGCGGGCAGCGGGCAGCGGGCAGCGGGCAGCGGGCAGCGGGCGGTAGTGTCAAAAGCACCCCTGGCCCCACAACCCCCGTCATTCCCGCGAAGGCGGGAATCCATAACCCCCGAACCGCAGCGATAGACCCGAAAGGCCAGCCAGTCTGGATTCCCGCCTCCGCGGGAATGACGATTGGAGGAAGGCAGTAAGCATCAAAACCGATGCACTCCCGGCAAGCCCCCAATTCGTCATCCCGGCGCACGCCGGGATCCATGGTCACGGTATTGAGGGTGGCGCGAAAGCCGTTAGCGACACCCCATCCGTGGATCCCGGCGTGCGCCGGGATGACGAAAGAAAGGCAGCACCCCCGTCCGACCCACCACACACCAATCACCCCACAACCACCCTTGCGCCGCGCCGTCACCGCGTCATGATAGCGCAACCGAGCCGGCCGCGACGCGCCGGGCGGGAACGGGGGACAGGATGACCGACGATCAGGCGCAGCGCATCGCGAGCGATCCCCGCTACCGACAGCTCGTCCAGGCGCGCGGGCGCTTCGGCTGGATGCTCGCCACCATCATGTTCGTCGCCTATTTCGGCTTCGTCGCGCTCATTGCCTTCGACAAACCCTTCCTCGCCCAGCCGATCAGGGCAGGCGGTGTCACCTCGCTCGGCATCCTGATCGGCTTTGCGCTGATCCTGCTCGCGATCCTGCTCACCGGCCTCTACGTCGCGCGCGCCAATCGCGATTACGACGCCGCGCTCGCCGCCCTGCGCGCGGAGTATGGCGCGTGACCCGCCGGATCGCAGCGCTCGCCGTCGGCGCGCTCCTGCTCGCCGCCGGCCCGGCCTATGCCGACGCCATCGCGGGCCAGACCCGGCAGCAGCCAACCAACTGGACCGCGATTGCGATGTTCGCGGCCTTCGCGCTCTTCACGCTCGGCATCACCCGGTGGGCGGCGCGGCGCACGCGTACCGCGGCCGATTTCTACACCGCGGGCGGCGGAATCACCGGCTTCCAGAACGGCCTCGCCATCGCCGGCGACTATATGTCCGCCGCCAGTTTCCTCGGCATTTCGGCGCAGATCTTCACCGACGGCTATGACGGCCTCATCTATTCGATCGGCTTCCTCGTCGGCTGGCCGATCATCCTGTTCCTGATGGCCGAACGCCTGCGCAACCTCGGCAAATACACCTTCGCCGACGTCGCCAGCTTCCGTTTCGCGCAAGCCCCGGTTCGCAGCTTCGCGGCGACCAGCACGCTCGTCGTCGTGCTCTTCTACCTGATCGCGCAGATGGTCGGCGCGGGCCAGCTCATCAAACTCCTCTTTGGCCTGCGCTACGAATATGCGGTCGGTATCGTCGGCGTGCTGATGACATTGTACGTCCTGTTCGGCGGCATGACCGCAACCACCTGGGTCCAGATCATCAAGGCGGTGCTGCTGCTGGGGTCGGCCACCTTCATGGCGCTGATGGTCCTCGCGCAATTCGGCTTCTCGCCCGAGGCGCTCTTCGCCCGCGCGGTCGAGGTGAAGACGGGCCTTGCCGCCGCCACCGGCCTGTCGCCCGCGGAGGCCGCCGCCAAGGGCGGATCGATCATGGGACCCGGCAATTTCATCAAGGATCCCGTGTCGGCGATCTCGTTCGGCATGGCCCTGATGTTCGGCACCGCCGGCCTGCCGCACATCCTGATGCGCTTCTTCACCGTGCCCGATGCCAAGGCGGCGCGCACGTCGGTGCTGTGGGCGACGGGCTGGATCGGCTATTTCTACCTGCTCACCTTCATCATCGGCTTCGGCGCGATCGTGCTGGTCGCGACCAACCCCGGCTATCTCGACGCCGACGGCGTGCTGATCGGCGGCACCAACATGGCCGCGATCCATCTGGCGCAGGCGGTCGGCGGCAATCTGTTCCTGGGGTTCATCTCCGCCGTCGCCTTCGCCACCATCCTTGCGGTCGTCGCCGGCCTTACCCTGTCGGGCGCCTCGGCGGTCAGCCACGATCTCTACGCGACCGTCTTCCGCAAGGGACAGGCGGACAGCGCCGCCGAACTCGCCGTCTCGCGCCGCACCGTGCTGGTCCTCGCCGCGGTCGCAATCCTGCTCGGCATCGTGTTCCAGAAGCAGAACGTCGCCTTCATGGTCTCCCTCGCCTTCGCGGTCGCGGCGTCGGGCAATTTCCCGGTGCTGATCCTGTCACTGCTCTGGCCGGGCGCCACCACGCGCGGCGTCGTCGCGGGCGGCACGCTGGGCCTCGTCCTCGCGGTGGGGCTCACCATCCTGTCGCCGGCGGTATGGGTCACGATCCTCGGCCACGAGAGTGCGATCTTCCCCTATTCCTCGCCCGCGATCATCTCGATGCCGATCGCTTTCCTGACGATCTGGCTGGTCTCGATCCTCGACACCTCGCCCCGCGCCGCGATCGACCGCGCGGGCTATGCCGCCCAGCGCGTCCGTGCCGAAACCGGCATCGGCGCGAGCGGGGCGTCGGCGCACTGAGGGTTCACGCTAAGACGCGAAGACGCAACGATGATGTGTTTGCCGCGATAGCGGCTCTCCACTCGTGTCGAAGGATGAGACAGTGCGCTGCCGCGCACGAGACCTCTTTGCGTCTTCGCGGCTTCGCGTGAACCCTCAATTCCCCAGCCACGCCTTGCGGAACGCCAGCTGCGCCGGCGTCACCGCCGCCCCCACCGTCTCGCCGCGCACGACCGTGAACGCCGGATCGACGGCCAGACGCAGCGTCGCCGTCCGCTCGACCCCACGCTGGCGATAGCGGACCGCCACCGCATCCCCCGGCTTGTGCGAGGCGAGCAGCGCCGTCACATCCTCGGCCGAATTGGCCGGCATACCGCCGACGCTCAGCAATACATCGCCCTCTTCCAAACCCGCCACATAGGCCGGCGAAGACGGCGCGGGCGGAGCGGCGATCACCACCCCGCTTCCACCCTCATCCGCCTTCAGCGCAAACCCCGCCCAGGCCGCGCCGGGCGTGCGCGGCTGCATCGCCAGCCCCGCCTGTGCGAGCAGCGGCGCGAAATCGGGCAGCCCGCTCGCATGGACATAGTCGTCGAAGAAGCCCTTCGCGAACGCCGGATCGCGCGTCACCTCGGCGAGGCCACGCTCCAGATCGGCGGGCGTATAGGGCTTTTCGGCATCGCCCCGCGTCTCCCACAGATGCCGCATATAGCTGTCGAGCGTCACGCCCGGAAACCGCTGCCGCAGCTGAAGGTCGAGCGCCAGTGCCACGACGGCGCCGTACGGGTAATAGGAAATGAAGATGTTGGGGTTGGTCCGGTCGATCGATTTCGCCGCATCGACGAAGGGTGCACGCAGGCTCATTTCCTCCGGCCCGCCGTACCGCCGCCCGCTGCCGTTGACGACGCCGTTCAGCGTGCCGCCCAGCCCTTTGAGGAAATCGTCCACGCTGCTCTCGCCCGCGCGACGGATCAGCAGCGGCCCATAATATTGCGTGAAGCCCTCCGCGAACCACAGGCTCGGCGTCGGATTGGCGCGCGTGAAGTCGAACGGCTCCAGCTCGGCCGGGCGCAGCCGCTCGACGTTCCAGCTGTGGACGAACTCGTGGCTTAGCGTATTGAGCTGCGCGTAATTCGCCTCGGCCAGCCCCCGCGGCTGGGTGATGATCGTCGAGTTGCGATGCTCCATCCCATCGCCCGCGATCTGCGGCATATAATCGGCGATGAAGGTATAGGTGCCGTAATCGTAGCGCGGCGCGCGGCCGAACAGCGCATAATGCTGCGCGATCACCCGCTTCGTCTTGGCGGCGTAGGTATCGACCTCCGCCTCCGTCCCCATGTGATGCACCGCCAGCCGGATCAGATACGTCTTGCCGATCGCGTCGGTCATCGGCCACTGGCGCAGCGAAAAGGGGCTGAGCTCGGTCGGGCTGTCCATGAAATACTGGAAGTTCGGCGCCCAATACGTCCCCTCCGCCTTGCCGGCGGGCAGCTGCGTGGCGACGCGCCATTTGGGGTCGAAGGTGTGGAAGCGCACCCGGATCGGCTTGGCGTCATAGCCGGTCGCCCACAGGAAGGTCGCCGGGATGTTAAGATGCGCGTGGTCAGCATCGATCTGCGCGTAGGTTCCGTCGCCCCAGTCGCCAAACAGCGTATAGGTGACCACCACGGTGCCGTCATGGCCCGCCACCGACCAGCCATACGGATCGGTCCGCGTCAGCGCGAGCGGCCGCCCGCGCCCGTCCTTCGCCGACACCGCATAGACGTTCTTCGCGAATTCATGGATCGCATATCGCCCCGGCGACGAGCGCGCCATCTGCACGCGCAGCGGCCCCGCCGGCACGCCGCGGAACGTCGCGGTCACCTGCGCTTCGTGATGCACCGCATTGGGAAAGGACACGTCATACGCCACTGGCGCAGCCTCGCCCGGATCACCCGCCTGCTGCATCGCCAGCGCCTGCGCCGCGAGCTGGTCGGCGGTCTGCGCCCCGGCCGCGGCCATGGCCGGCCCTGCCATCGCCAGCGCGCCTGCCCCCAACACCGCTGCCGCCACCATCGCCCGCATACCCAACCCTTCCCTATTCGGCGGCGACGATGCCCGCCCGCGCTTTGCCCGCGCAACAAAAAAGGGGCCCCGCCGCAGCGGAGCCCCCCAGATATGCCGTCAATGACCCGCTTAGAAGCGGAACGACGCGCCCGCGCGATACTGGCGCCCGATCAGGCCGGCGTAATGCCAGGTGGTCAGGAAGTTCGGCGCGCTCGAATAGGCGGCCGGTGCGACCGGCGCCTTGGCGTCGAACACGTTCTTCACGTTCAGGAAGAAGGTGAACTTGTCGTTGACCTTCACCGTGCCGTTCAGATCGACGTTGATGAACGGGCTGACGTAGCAGAACGCCTGATTCTGTGGCGACGAACGCGTGTACAAATTGCCGTTGGCGCAATCGAGCGGCAGGCCCTGGTCTTCCGACACCGCCTTGATGCGGCTGACGTAGAACGCCGTCGCCGACAGCGAGTAATCGCCGAAGTCCAGCGTGTTCTGCCAGTTGCCGCGCCACGACGGCGTGCCGTTGCCCGACGACAGGTCGTACGGGCCCATCGTGCCGGCATAATGCTGCACACCCGCCGAGGTGACGAGGTTGTACTTGATGACGTGCGTCGCTTCGATGCGGCTGGTGAACTTGATCCCATCGCCCAACGGCACGGTCGCCGTAGCCGAGAAATCGATGCCCGAGGTCAGCGCATAGTTCGCGTTCACATACGGCACGTTGATGATGAGGACACGCGGCAGCGCGTTCGGGAACAGCGGATCGACCGCGTCGGTCGTGTTCACCGAATAGCCCTGGCCGACCCCGGCCACCGCGGTCTGCGCCGCGGCGAGGTTCGCTGAATTGTAATAGGCCGCGACCGCCTTGCCAAAGTCCGGACCGGTGACGATCAGGTTCTTCTTGCGGACGTTGTAATAATCGACCGTCAGGCTCAGCCAGCGTACCGGCTGGAAGATCACGCCGCCGGTGAAGCTGCGCGAGATTTCCGGCTGGAGGTTGGGGTTGCCTGCAAGGCCGCGGCCCAGATTGTAGTTGAGGTTATAGGGGTTGCCGTTCGCCGAGCACGACGCCGCCGTGCCGGTGCCGCCGTGCTGCAGGATGAAGTTACACGGCGGGGTCGTCGACACGAAGCCCGCATACTGGCTGCGCGGACCCGATTCGGCGAAGGTCGGCGCGCGGAAGCCCTCGGCATAGGTGCCACGGATCGCCAGTTCCTTGATCGGCGTGAACTTGACACCGACCTTCGGCGAGAAGTGGCTGAAACCTTCCGAATAATGGTCGTAGCGACCCGACACGTTCAGCTCGACCTGGTCGAGGATCGGCGCATCGGCTTCAAAATAGGCGGCCGACACGGTGTGCGACCCGAACGCCGAGGCGGTCGACAGGCCGTAGGTGTCCAGCGCGGCATTCTGGTTATTGTTCTCCAGCGTCTCGCGACGCACCTGCCCGCCGATGGCGAGCTGGAGTGGACCGCCCGGCAGGTCGGCGAGGCGTGCGGACAGCGACGCATCCAGCGCCGCCTGGGTCGAGAACGACGGCGTCACCTTGTTGGGCGAGATCGCGTTGCGCACCGCCGCGCTGTTCTGCGACGGGTTGACGAAATTGTACGACCCCGTGTTGATCGCCTGGGCGAGGCCCGCGATGTTGATCAGGCCGCGTTGCGTCAGCTGAATCTCGTCGCGTGCGTACACGCCCTCGACACGCCAGTTGTAACGGCCGTCGCCGAAATTGCCGTTCAGGCCTGCGGTGGCGCGGTACACCTCGTTCTTGCGATCGCTGCCGCCGGGGATGTCGCCGAACAGATAATAGATGCGCGCCGCGCCGTTGGTCGGATCGTTGGCGAACGCTGCCGCATAGGGGTTGTTCGGATTGAGCTGGCGGTTCGCCGCGGTCGCGCAATTGGTGCCCGCCGCGCAGATGTACACCGGCAGGACGATGCCGGGGTTGTTCGACGCGACCGACGGTGCGCCGCCGAACGGCTGCGTGTTGCGGATCGCCGAGGGCGTGCCGTTAATGCTGACATCACTGCGGCTGTAGCTGCCAGTGATATAGCCTTCGACGTTGTCGGCGATGCGGACGCTGACGCGGCCCTGCAGCGAGTAGCGCTCCTGCAGCGGCTGAATCTGGCGATACAGGTCGACCAGGTCGTACTTGCAGCCGGTGCCCTGCGCCGAACTGGTGGTGACGGCGAACGTGTCGCGCGCGCAGTTGGCCAGGCCCAGCGCGTCGTAGCGCGTGGTCAGCGGCGCGCCGACCTGGCCGGCGAGCGGGTTGTTGAGGTCGGTCTGGCGGACGCGCGTGACATAGGCGGTCGGGACGTTGACGGTCAGCGACTGGTCGGACGCGTTATTGTCCAGGCCGCCGATCGAGGTCAGGTCCTGCGTGTTGTATGGGAAGCCGCGGCTGTGGTTCGACACGCGGCCGTCGCGCTGATATTCGCCGTTCAGGTAGACGTTGAAGCCCTGGCGGTCATAATCGCCATAGCCCAGCGTTAGCTGCGCGCGCTGGTGGCTCGCATCGCCGCGCTCGGCGACGCCGCCCTCGACCAGGCCATCGATGCCGGTGAAGTGCTTCTTCAGGATCACGTTGACGACGCCGCCGATCGCATCCGCGCCGTAGGTCGACGATGCGCCATCCTTCAGCACTTCGATCCGGTCGACCAGGCTGAACGGGATCGAGTTGAGGTCGACATAGGCGTTATGGCCATCGTCGTTCAGCGGGAAATTGGCCGAGCGCAGCCCGTCGATCAGCACCAGCGTCGACGAGACGCCGAGGCCGCGCAGCGAAACCGCCGAACCGCCGGCCGAGAAGCCCGACTGGAAACCGGTGCCGATCGAGCCCGCGCTGTCCGCCGAGATCGAACGGATCGCGTCCGACGCGGTGGTGATGCCCGCCTTGGCCAGCGTGTCGCTGGTCAGCACGGTGACCGGCGACGGGGTTTCGGTGTCGGTGCGACGGAACAGCGAACCAGTGACGACGATGTCGCTCGCCTTGTCCTGATCGCTTGCGCCCTGCGTCGTGGTCGGATCGGTCTGCTGATCCTTGATCTCGAGCTGCGCGGGCGTCTGCGTCGCGGTCTGCGCGAACGCCGGAGCGGCCCCCAGTACCAGCGCCAGCGGCGTCGCCGCGGCGAGCAGAGCCGCCTTGCGCGTCACATCGAATCGAGCGATTTTCGTCACGTATATCCCCTTTGCAACGGCGCCGTTTTCGGTCGCCCCATGCGCATCAATTTGGAATGTCAGTCTTCTGGACTGCGTGACGCTTGTGTGACTGTCTTGCTCACGTAAAGCACGTACTGCTGACCTATTTCCGCTTTCAGCAACGTTGCGTTGCAAAACAGCCACAGCGAGTGGCGCTATGTTGCGCAGAAGGCCCGGTCACCGACCCCAAGTTGCCGCGACTGGCGGAATGCGGAAATGCCGCGCTCGCGTCTCCGTCGCGCGAGGCGATGGCGCACACGGACGCGCAGACTGATCGCTATCGCTCGCGGAGCTACATAGACATCATCGCGGTTGCAGCGTGGATGGTCCCGGCGCCATACAACCGGTCCCTATGTCGGACGGATAGCGCGCGCCGCGCAAAACCCCGCCGCGTCAGTCTTTCCGACTAAACAGCCGCCCCAGCATCGCCTCTGCCGCCTTGCCCACCGCATCGGCGATCGCCTGCGGGTCGGGCTGCGTCTGCGTCCCCTGCGGCGGGACGGGCGGCACCGGCGGGACAGGAGGCACCGGCGGCACGGGCGGCACCGGCGCCTCGGGCGGGCGCGGCGCGTCCGGCTTCGTGGCGCGCTCGGCGCGCCCCTTGGCCAGCGCCGCGGTCGCCGCGGCCGCCGCCATCGTCAGCCCCGCCGCCAGCATCTCGCGCCCCTGCGGGCTGTTCGCCTTCTCCAGCAGCGCCCCGCCCACCTCGCGCACCTCCTTGGGCAGCTTCACGCCCAGCACTTCCTTCGGAAGCTTCGCCTTCTTGTGCTTCTTGCCCATCGCGCAATCTCCTCGTGTGGCACAGACGTAAGACACCGCCGCCTTGCTTTCAATGTGGCTCGAAATCGCGCGCAAGCGTTCCTACCTGCCAGACTAGCATCAGAAACAGAACAGAAGTAGAACCCGCTTCATGCTGACCAAAATCTCCGTCCGCGGCGCGCGCGAGCACAATCTCAAGGACGTCGACGTCGACATCCCCCGCGACACGCTGACGGTCATCACCGGCCTGTCGGGGTCTGGCAAATCGAGCCTCGCCTTTGACACCATCTATGCCGAGGGGCAGCGCCGCTACGTCGAATCGCTGTCGGCCTATGCGCGCCAGTTCCTCGAGCTGATGCAGAAGCCCGACGTCGACCATATCGAGGGCCTGTCCCCCGCCATCTCGATCGAGCAGAAGACGACATCGCGCAACCCGCGCTCGACCGTCGCGACCGTCACCGAGATCTACGATTACATGCGCCTGCTCTGGGCGCGCGTCGGCATCCCCTATTCGCCCGCCACCGGCGAGCCGATCGCCGCGCAGACCGTCAGCCAGATGGTCGACCGCGTCATGGCGCTGCCCGAGGGCACGCGCCTGTACCTGCTCGCCCCCGTCGTGCGCGGGCGGAAGGGCGAATATCGCAAGGAACTCGCCGAATGGCAGAAGGCGGGCTTCACCCGCGTGCGCATCGACGGCACGATCCATGAGATCGACGAAGCCCCTGCGCTCGACAAGAAGTACAAGCACGATATCGAGATCGTCGTCGACCGCCTCGTCGTCCGCGCCGACGCCGCGACGCGGCTGGCCGAAAGCTTCGAAACCGCGCTGAAGCTCGCCGACGGCCTCGCTTATATCGACCCGGCCGATCCCGTCGAACCGCACACCCCCAAGTCCGAAGTCCTCGGCGACAACGCCCCCGCCGGCCGCATCGTGTTCAGCGAAAAGTTCGCCTGCCCGATCAGCGGCTTCACCATCGCCGAAATCGAGCCGCGCCTCTTCAGCTTCAACGCCCCCCAGGGCGCCTGCCCGGCGTGCGACGGCCTGGGCGAAAAGCTGCTGTTCGACGAAGACCTCGTCGTCCCCAATCACGACCTCAGCATCAAGAAGGGCGCCGTCGTCCCCTGGGCGAAGTCCAACCCGCCCAGCCCCTATTACATGCAGGTGCTCGGCTCCCTCGCGCGCGAATACAAGTTCGACCTCGATACGCCGTGGAAGGACCTCCACCCCGAAACGCAGGACGTCATCCTGTTCGGCACCAAGGGCAAGGCGGTCACGCTCACCTTCGTCGACGGCAAGAAGAGCTACGACGTCAAGAAACCGTTCGAGGGCGTGATCGGCAACCTCAACCGCCGCCTGCTCCAGACCGAGAGCGCGTGGATGCGCGAGGAGCTGGGCAAATACCAGTCGTCGCGCCCCTGCGAGGTCTGCCACGGCGCGCGCCTCAAGCCCGAAGCGCTCGCGGTCAAGATCGCGAAGACCGACATCGCCCACGCCACGCACCTCAGCGTGGTCGACGCGCTCGCCTTCTTCACCGATCTGCCCAATCATCTGGGCGACCAGCAGCGCGCGATCGCCGAACGCATCCTGAAGGAGATCGTCGAGCGCCTGGGCTTCCTCAACAACGTCGGCCTCGATTACCTCAATCTCGATCGCACGTCGGGCACGCTGTCCGGCGGCGAGAGCCAACGCATCCGCCTGGCGTCGCAGATCGGCAGCGGCCTGTCGGGCGTGCTCTACGTGCTCGACGAACCCAGCATCGGGCTCCATCAGCGCGACAACGACATGCTGCTCGCGACGCTCCGCCGCCTGCGCGACCTCGGCAACACCGTGCTGGTGGTCGAGCATGACGAGGATGCGATCCGCACCGCCGATTACGTCATCGACATGGGGCCGGGCGCCGGCGTCCACGGCGGCCAGATCGTCGCGCAGGGCACGCTCAAGCAATTGCTCAAGAGCAAGACCAGCATCACCGCCGATTACCTCAACGGCACCCGCGAAGTTCCCGTTCCCGCGCAGCGCCGCAAGGGCAACGGCAAGAAGCTCACCGTCCACAACGCGCGCGCCAACAACCTCACCGGCGTGACGGCGTCGATCCCGCTCGGCACGTTCACCTGCATCACCGGCGTGTCGGGATCGGGCAAGTCGAGCTTCACGATCGACACGCTCTACGCCGCCGCCGCACGCACGCTCAACGGCGCGCGCATCCTGGCGGGCAAGCACGACAAGGTCACCGGCCTCCAGCACCTCGACAAGGTGATCGACATCGACCAGTCGCCGATCGGCCGCACGCCGCGGTCGAACCCGGCGACCTACACCGGCAGCTTCACGCAGATCCGCGACTGGTTCGCCGGCCTGCCGGAGGCGCAGGCGCGCGGCTACAAGCCCGGCCGCTTCAGCTTCAACGTCAAGGGCGGCCGCTGCGAGGCGTGCCAGGGCGACGGCGTGCTCAAGATCGAGATGCACTTCCTCCCCGACGTCTACGTCACCTGCGACGTCTGCCACGGCGCCCGCTACAACCGCGAGACGCTGGAGGTGAAGTTCAAGGGCAAGAGCATCGCCGACGTGCTCGACATGACCGTCGAGGATGCCGCGGAGTTCTTCAAGGCGGTGCCCCCGATCCGCGACAAGATGGAGATGCTGGTCGAGGTGGGCCTGGGCTACGTCAAGGTCGGCCAGCAGGCGACCACCCTGTCGGGCGGCGAAGCGCAACGCGTCAAACTCGCCAAGGAACTCTCACGCCGCGCCACCGGCAACACGCTCTACATCCTCGACGAACCGACGACGGGCCTGCACTTCGAAGACGTGCGCAAGTTGCTCGAAGTCCTCCACGCGCTGGTCGAGCAGGGCAACACCGTCGTCGTCATCGAACACAATCTCGACGTCATCAAGACGGCGGACTGGATCGTCGACCTTGGCCCGGAAGGCGGCGTGAAGGGCGGCGAAATCGTCGCCACGGGCACGCCGGAGGATGTGGTGAAGGAACCGCGGAGCTTTACGGGGAAGTATCTGGCGCCGTTGTTGAAATGACTTTACCCGTTATCTTACTTAAAACAACCTCTCCACTCCCGAAGAATGCGCCTATAGCTTAGAGTAAACAATTCTTCTTCGTTTCCTTCCAATGGATATCTGTCAGTCGAAAATGTTTCACCTCGAAGGACATCCAGTATCCGCATATCCTCTATATCTAATTCTGGGAGCGCCTTACTCATAAGCCACAGCCCTAGTCTCGCAGCCTGGGGTGTTAAGGGAGGCTTCTCAGCAAAATACGCATATATGTAACGATGCCTATCTTCACCTATTTGAAGACTTAGCAGGTTCTCTACCTTTACCGTTCCCTCTATGTCTACAAAGCCAAAACTAGAGTTAATTGTCTTTGGAATTTCACGAATTTCCTCATTTATCCAGCGGCGTTTTTCCTGCCACCATCGAAGAAATCCATCACGGAGACGAGGATACAGCTTTTTTCGTCTCCAGTTTCTGTCGATTTGGTCAGCAATGGCCTCTCCAAGGTCGACCTTGCCGGCCGCGTGCGCCTTAGCGGCACTCCAAAAGGGCAAATGAAAGTCACCGCCTGGCGACGGCCCTTCGTCCCGGCGCTTCATGACCTCTCGAGCATCACGCCGTATCGCGGTAGAACGAAGCTTATCGCTCAACATCATGAGCTTCAAAAGCTTGCGGAGATGTATCCTATCCAAGCCCAAGAATCAGATCCACTTAACACGGATAACCCGCTTTATCGTAACCTAAGTTTTATTTCCCGCAAGGCTGCCGTCTAGAAAACCTCCCTTTATTCGGATCGGTTAAAACTACGCGGCTGTAACTCTCGAATGCCCAACTTATCCAAACTAAATTCAGTCCTGATATGGCCGTTTCGGCTTACTCAAGTTGGATGTTGCGGCCGGCGAGGATGCCGTCGCGCATGTCGCGTGGTTACGCGCCAAGGTAGAGCGGGCGATCATCGATCGGCACCGGAAGACCTGACGCTCGCCACCGATGCACTCGTCGCCGACGTTCGAAATAAGATTCACGCGGAGGCGCGGAGAACGCGGAGGTGTCGCGCCTGCCACACGCGTAGGCCCTCCCCGCACGGCGCAATAAGCGAACGACGCTGCGGCGCGCGAACCCTCTCTGCGTCCTCCGCGCCTCCGCGTGAACAAACCTTGTTCTTCCTCCCGGCAGGTCCGCCGATCGCAAGGAATCCTAAAGCCCCGCCGCCCTGCGCAGTGTCGCGCTCATCCGCCCCTACCAGCCCGGCCGGTCCGCACGGAACCGCTCGATCACGTCGGATCAAGCCGCAGCGTCACACCTCTGTTCTGCCTGCCGATACGACCCGCTAGATTTCACTCATGACCGACCTAACCCCATCGGGTCGGAGTTCGCGACCAGCGAGGATGCCGCCGCGCATGGCGCGTGGTTCCGCGCCAAGGTGGAGCGGGCGATGGCTTCCACCGCCCCCAAAATCCCGCACGATCAGGTGATGGCAGAGGCACGGCGGATCATCGATCGGCACCGGACAACCTGACGCTCGCCACCCGCGCGCACGCTGCCGAGGTCTGGACAGTGTTCGCACGCGGAGGCGCGGAGGACGCGGAGGCGTCGCGCCTGCCGGACGCTCCCGCCCTCCCTGCACGGCGAGACAAGCAAAAGACGCTGCCGCGCACGCCCCCTCTCTGCGCCCTCCGCGCCTCCGCGCGAACACAATCCTACCTCCCGGCAGACGCGCCGATCGCGAGGAACCCTAAAGCCCCGCCGCCTTGCGCAGCGCCGCGTTCATCCGCCCCTGCCAGCCCGGTCCGTCCGCGCGGAATCGCTCAATCACATCGGGGTCGAGCCGCAGTGTCACCTGGCGCTTGGCCTGCTCGCGCAACGGTGGACGGCCACGTACGACACCATCGGGTCCGAGATAGCCGCTCGCCGGGCGAACGACCCTGCCGCCGACGCGAACCTCAGCGATCGCCGCCATGTCCTCCGTCAATTCGGGGGCGTCATCGGGATCAATCCAATCCGACATATCTGATCTCCCATTGGTGCATCCGTCGCATCGAGATCACGCGGCATGCGCCGTCGCGCTCCGTCCAGACCACCGCCACCGCGACCTGCTCCATCCAGCCATACGTGATCTGCCGCACCTCACCGTAATCGACACGGTCGTCGATGACGGTCCGGCTTCGCCCCTCGAACACCCGAGCTGCGGCGGCAAGGTCGAGGCCACGCTCACGCAGGACCTTATCGCGTTTCTTGGGATCGAAGCTGTCTCCACATCCGCCCCCTTTATGTAGCTACACATACATCCATGTTGGACATTCCACGAGACAAACTGTCCTACACGCCCCGCCTCGCCTACACCGCGCGACTCGCTGTCCGCCGGAGCCGCGCGCCGCTGATGCCCGATCCCGCCGCCCTGCCGCCCGCAATGCTGGCTTCCGCGAAACACGTGCGTGGGCGTGACTTTTGTGACTTTCCGCGGCCGCACGCCCTGTCCCCTCGCCCCGATCCATGGCATCCTAAGCCCATAGAAAAGAGAGAGGATCATCCATGGCCACCGCTCTACGTCCCGATTCCGTTACGGCGTCGCGGCGCGACTCGATCAGCCCCGAGGAATGGGCGCTGCGCGTCGATCTTGCCGCCGCCTATCGCCTGGTCGCGCATTATGGCTGGGACGATCTGATCTTCACGCATCTGTCCGCGCGCGTGCCGGGGCCGGAGCATCACTTCCTCATCAACCCCTACAATCTGATGTTCGAAGAGATCACCGCCTCGTCGCTGGTCAAGATCGACCTCGACGGCAACAAGATCGACGATACGCCCGCGCCGGTGAACCGCGCCGGCTTCGTCATCCATTCGGCGATCCATGCCGCGCGGGAGGATGCCGCCGCGGTGCTCCACCTCCACACGCCGCACGGGCAGGCGGTGTCGGCGATGCGCGAAGGACTGCTGCCCCATACGCAGACCGCGATGATCGCCGGCCACGACGTCGCCTATCACGACTTCGAAGGCATCGCGACCGAGCTGGACGAGCGCGAGCGGCTGGTCGCGGACCTGGGCACCAAGAGCAGCATGATCCTGCGCAACCACGGCACGCTCGCGGTCGGCGCCAGCGTCGCCCAGGCGTTCGTGCGCATGTACTTCCTCGAACGCGCCTGCGAAGCGCAGATCCTGATGCTCAGCGCGGGGCGGGAGAACCTCAACACCCCCAACCAAGGCGTCGCCGAAAAGGTCGAGGAACAGTCGAGCGGCGCCGGCATGGCGATGCTCGCGCAAGGCCTCGCTTGGCCCGCGCTGCTGCGCAAGCTCGACCGGATCGACCCCAGCTATCGCGACTGAACGCCCCCTTTGTCGTCACCCCGGGCTCGACCCGGGGTCCCGCTTCTTCGGACCGCCCGGCAAAGCGGGACCCCGGATCAAGTCCGGGGTGACGGCTCCCCACAGGAAAGCCGCCAGCCATGCCCCATTACGGCGACTATCAGAACGCCATCTACTTCGCCGGCCTGTCGGGCGTAGTGCCCAAGGTGCCCGTCGACTACGCCACGCTCGCCGCCCGCGCCACCGCGGCGATGCCGGCATCGGTGCGCGATTACGTTCAGGGCGGCTGCGGCGACGAATATACGCAGGACCATAACGCCGCCGCCTTCCGCCACTGGGGCATGGTGCCGCGGATGATGGTCGATTGCGCGACCCGCGACCTGTCGATCGACCTGTTCGGCCTGCGCCTGCCCAGCCCGATCTTCATGGCGCCGATCGGTGTCACCGGGCTGATGACCCCCGACGGCCACGGCGACCTCGCCGCCGCCCGCGCCGCCGCCGAGACGCGCGTGCCGCTGGTCGCCTCCACTTTGTCCAACGACCCGCTGGAGGACGTGGCGCAGGCGATGGGCGACACCCCCGGCTTCTTCCAGCTCTATACGCCCAAGGATCGCGACCTCGCCGCCAGCCTCGTCTCCCGCGCGGAGGCGGCGGGCTACAAGGGCATCGTGGTGACGCTCGACACCTGGGTCACCGGTTGGCGCCCCCGCGACCTCAACACCGGCAACTTCCCGCAGCTCCGCGGCCATGTCCTGGCCAATTACTTCAGCGACCCCGTCTTCCGCCGCCTGCTGCCGGTCCCGCCCGAGCAGGACCCCGCCGCCGCGGTGCGCAGCTGGGCGGCGACGTTCGGCAAAGTACTGACCTGGGACGACATGCCCTGGCTGCGCTCGCTCACGAAACTGCCGCTGATCCTGAAGGGCATCTGCCATCCCGACGACGCGAAACGCGCGATCGATACCGGGGCCGACGCCATCTATTGCTCGAACCACGGCGGCCGGCAGGCGAACGGCGGCATCGCCGCGATCGACATGCTGCCGGACGTCGTCGCCGCGGCGGGCCGCACGCCCGTCCTGTTCGATTCCGGCGTCCGCTCTGGCAGCGACGTGGTGAAGGCGCTGGCGCTGGGCGCCGCCGCGGTCGGTGTCGGCCGCCCCTATAGCTACGGACTGGCGCTCGACGGTGCTGCCGGCGCGGCGCATGTCCTGCGCTGTATCCTGGCGGAGGCGGATCTGCTGATGGCGGTCAACGGCTATCCCGATCTCGCCGCCGTGCGGGCCGCAGGCGCGTCACGAACGGCCTGATCTGTCTTGATGACAGTATTTTCATTCCCTTTTCTACATTTGACTTGATCTACCTATCAATTCGGGTCGCCGCAGGGTTGACGCGCCTTGTCTCATGTCTAGGGCTATTGTCAGTCAAAGGAGCAAACTATGACTGATGAAACGTCCGACCTGAATGCCGTCGAACTGGCAACCGAACTGACGATTGCTTGGCTCGGCAACCCCAACACCCGTATTTCCGCTGATGAGGTTCCGGCCTTCCTCGGCAAGATGCACGACACCGTCTCGGCGCTGCTTGGCACCGGCACCACGGAAACGGAAAGCGCACCGGCGACTGAATATACGCCCGCGGTTTCGGTGCGTAAGTCGCTGGCGTCGAAGGATCACATCATCTCGATGATCGACGGCAAGCCGTACAAGACCTTGCGTCGTCACCTCGCCACCCATGGCATGACGCCGGCCGAATATCGCGAACGTTATGGCCTGAAGCCGGATTACCCGATGGTCGCCGAAACCTATTCGGAAAGCCGCCGCGCGATGGCCAAGAAGATCGGTCTCGGCCGCAAGCCGGGCGCGCGCAAGGGCGATGGCGCCGCCGCTGCCAAGCGCGGTCGCAAGCCGGCGGACGCCGTCGAGGCCTGATCGGCCACGCCCCTCCGCCGCCGCCCCCACGGCGTTGGAGGGAACGAACGCAAGACCCGCGCGGAAGGGATGCCCTCCGCGCGGGTCTTTCGTATCCGGCGATGACGAGGGGCCGCTATTGGGGGCCGCTATTGGCCGAACGCGCCCTTGCGATACAGCAGGGTGATCGCCACGCGGCGATTGCGCGGATCGCCGGGGTCGTTGACGACGATCGGCTCGCGATCCGCCACGCCCTCGATCCGTTCGAAGCGCGATTCCGGGATGCCGCCCAGCGCCAGCCGCCGCCGCGTCGATTCCGCGCGGCCGGACGACAGCATCCAGTTGTTCATCGCCCTGGGGTCGCCATAGGGCACGCTGTCGGTGTGGCCGCGGATCATGATCGTGTTGGGCGTCCCCGCGATCGTGCCGGCGATCATCCCGATCAGGTCCGACGCCCGCGAATCCAGCGCCGTCGTACCCAGCGCGAACATCGAATAGTCGGCATCGTCGACCAGATCGATGCGCAGCCCGTCCTGCGTCGGCACGAAGCGGATATGGCTCGCGAGCTTCGACAGGCTCTTCGAACTCATGATCTGCTTCTCGATCTCCTGCTTGATCGCCTCGAACGCCTTCTGGTCGAGCGCGGTCGCGGTCGGATTGCGCAGCGATCCCTTGTCGCCCGTGCCGCTGCGGTCGCCGCCGGTCTGCATGATCGGCACACCGATCGACGCGATCGGTGCCGCCGCCGCCTTCGGACCCAGCTTGTTGTTGCTGAGGATCGATTCGCCGCCCAGCACGCCATTGCCGCCCAGGCCCAGCGACTTCTTGTCGATCAGCGTCGGCGCGAAATAGTCGGCGATGCCCTTGCGCTGCTTCTCCGTGGTCGCGCCGAGCAGCCACAGGAGCAGGAAGAACGCCATCATCGCGGTCACGAAGTCGGCATAGGCCACCTTCCACGCACCGCCATGGTGACCACCACCGGCGATGGTGATCTTCTTGACGATGACGATCTTGGGCGGCTGGTTGTTGCCGTGCGGTGCTGCGCGCGCCATCGGATCTTACTTGCCGCGCAAGCCGTCGAACACTTCGGCAAAGCCGGGCTGGTTCTTGTGCGCGATGCCGGAGCGGGCGGCCTCGATCACCAGCGGCTGCGGGTGGCCGTGCAGCGAGGCGATGATGATCTGCTTGACGACGTGATAGATGGCGGCGTCGGCATGGATGATCTGCTTGAGGCGCCCGGCGAGCGGATTGACGATGCCATAGGCCAGAAGCACGCCCATGAATGTGCCCACCAGCGCCGAGCCGATCATGCCGCCGAGCACCGAAGGTGGCTTGTCGATCGACCCCATCGTCTTCACGATGCCGAGCACCGCGGCGACGATGCCGAGCGCTGGTAGCGAATCGGCGAGGCTGGTCAGCGTATGCTCCGGACCCTCGACCTCGTGATGGTGCGACTTGATCGCATGGTCCATCACCTCTTCCACCGCATGCACGTCGAGCGTGCCCGACGACACGACGACCAGACGCAGCGTATCGGCGATCAGATTGACCAGCGTATGATCGGCGAGCAGGCGCGGATATTCGCTGAACACCGACGACGACTTGGGGTCCTCGACATGCGGTTCGAGCGCGATCGGACCGTCCATGCGCAGCATCTTCATCAGTTTGCTGACGAGGAAGATGACGTCGAGATAGTCCTGCTTCTTGTATTTGGGCCCCTTGAACACCTTGGCGAGGCCGCCGCCCATCGCCTTCAACTCGGCGCCGGAGTTACCGATGATCAGCGCGCCCGCTGCGGCGCCGCCGATGATGAGCATCTCGTGCGGGATCGCCTCGAACACGGGGCCAAGGGCACCGCCGGTGATGGCGAAACCGCCGAACACCATGCCAAGTAGAACGACGAGACCGATCGCAGGAAACACTGTGGGAACCCCCGTTTAGCCGGCGATGCCGACTCTTGTGGCTTACCGGGTTAACCGCATTTCCTAGACAAGTGGTTACCATGCCCCGGATTTGGCCGTTCCGGACAAAAACCTGTGGCAACGCCTCGCCGCACGAACGGCACGCAACCACGACCGCCGCTCGCGCGGCGACGGGACGTTACGCGTGTCGGCCTTGGCCTAGGTTATTTCAGGTAATCGAACAGCGAGAGCTGCGAGAGCTTGGTGAAGCTCGCCTGCGACGCCGACAGCGCGGTCATCATCTGCTGCAACTGGACGATCGCGTCGGTGACGTCGACCTGCTCCAGCTTGCCGCGCAGATCGGCGCGATCGGTATTCGCCGTGGTCAGCAATTGCTGTTGCAGATCGACGCGCGCCGACCGCGACCCGACCGAAGCCTGCACGTTGGCGACCTGGTCGACGGCCTGGCTCAGCGAATCGAGCGCCGTGCTCATCGACGATGACACGTCGCCGCCGCCGTTCAGCGTCGCCGCCATGCGGCTCAGCATCGCCAGCGTATTGTCGCCATTGCCCAGGTCGAAGATCGTCTTGGCGCTCTCGGTCGCCTGGATCGTCTGGCCATCGGCGATCGGCACTTCGGACACGAGCGTGTTGTTCGCCGGGAAGGTAAAGGTGCCGTTGCCATTGTCGGTCACCGCCTTGGTGCCGTCGACGGTGCCAAACAGCGGCTGGCCGCGCACGTTGCGCGAATTGGCAAGCGTGACCAGCGACTGGACGACCGAGGTGATTTCGGTCGCGATGCTCTTGCGCGCGGCGTCGGTCTGCGTGCCGGTCGCCGCCTGCGTCGCGAGTTCGGTCGCGCGGGTCAGCTGTGCGGTGATCTGCTTGAGCACACCATCCGCCTGATCGAGCAGCGAGCTCGCCAGCGTCAGGTTGGTGCCATACACCGCCGCATCGGCGTCGCGACGATCGAGTTCGGCAAGCTGCTGCGCGCCGGCGGGGTCGTCGGACGGTTTGATCAGCTTCTTGCCGGTCGCGATCTGCGTCTGCAGTTCCTGCGCCTTGTCGCTCATCTTGGTTAAGCGGCTGGAGGCGTTGCTGTAGAACAGGCTGGTCGAAATCTGCATGGGCAATCCTACCGCATATCCAGAAGCGTCTGCATCGTCTCGCGCGCGACCTGGATCACGCGGCTCGAGGCGGCATAGGCCTGTTGGAAGCGAATGAGATCGACCGCCTCCGAATCGAGATTGACGCCGGTCGAGGACGACAGTGCCGTCGCCGCGCCATCGCGGATCGACGTCTGCGCGTCCGCGATCGTGTTCTTCTGCTTGTAGGCGGTGGCATTGTCGGTGACGAGCGTCGTCAGCTGCGCCTCATAGCCCTTGCTGTTACGCGTCGCTTCCAGCGCGGCGAGGTTCGACGCATCGCGCGATCCGCCACCGGTGCCGGCCGCGATCTGGCTGCCGACGAAACCGGTAGCGACGCTCATTTCGGTCGCCGGCCGCGTCTGGTCGATGACGAACATCGCGGCGCCGGTCTGGTTGTTCTGGTCCTTGCCCGCCGCCTGGTTGTCGTTGACCGTCTTGACGAACTGCCCCGCGACCGAATTGAGCACGTCGCGGATCGACGAGGCGCGCTGCGCGCCATCCACCAGACCGCCCAGCGTGCCGCCGCCGGGGGTGATCTGCGTCTTCTCGATCCCCACCGTAATGCTGAAGGCGATCTTGCCGGTGTCGTCGCGCGCATAGGTGACGGTGCCGGCACCGGTGCCGCGCACGAACGGCGCGCCGCTCGATCCGCCCAGGTTGACCGTCGCCCGCCCGATCGAATCGAACGTGGTGGTGATGTCGCTGAGGTTGCTCATCTGCGACAGGACGTCGTCGCGCTGGTCCATCAGCTGCGCCGCCGCGGTGCTGCCCGGCTGCGAGCGACTGATGCCTTCGTTGATCTTGGACAGCGACACGCCGAGCGACGTCAAATCCTGCGCGGCCTGGTTGCCGGCGGTATCGATATCGGCATCGATCTGGTCGAACGCCTTTCCCGTCGCAGTGAAGGCGATCGCGGCGGAGGTCGCGGCGCTGACCATGCCGGTGCGCAACGCGGTCGAATCGGGTTCGGCGGCGAGCGCCTGCGCTGCGCCGAAGAAATTGGTGACGCGCGACGTCAGCGCATTGCCGGTCAGCGCGCCCTGGATACGGTCTAGCCATGCCGCACCGCTGGTGGTGCGCGACAGGTCGCTGTTCGCGGCGCGCAGCGCGCGGCTGGAATAGATGTCGGTCGATCGGGTTACGCCGGTCAGCGTGACGCCGTTGCCCGCGGCATAAGCGAAGGTCGTGCCGACGCCGGCCACTTCGTTCAGCGCGACCTGTCGACGCGTGTAGCCGGCCGAATTCACGTTGGCGATGTTCTCGCCAACGGTCGCAAGCGCGGTTTGATACGCGCGGACGCCGGACGCGCCGATCGACAGCATATCGCTCATTTGGGCGGATCTGCCGTGGAGTCGTTAAGATCCGATTGCTTCTTGGCGAGGAAGGCGGTCATCGCCTTGCCGATGCCCAGCGGCGTCGTCTCCGACATCGTCTGCGCGACGCGGGCATCCTGCATCTCGGTGAAGGTATCGATCGCCTTCGAATCGAACAACGGATCGGCCAGCTTCGCCTGCCGCATGCTCTTCAGCATCATGCCGGTGAACACCGCTTCGAACTGCTGACCCGCCTTCTTCAGATTGTCCGCAGTCTTGAGGCGCGACGTATCGGTCGAGATTCCTCCGGCACCGGCGACGCCAGTCGAGATCGACGGCCCGGTCACAGGACGATCAACTCCGCCTTGAGGCTGCCGGCTTCCTTCAGCGCCTCCAGGATCGCGACGAGATCGGCGGGCGACGCACCGATCGCGTTCACCGCCTTCACCACATCGGCGAGCTTCGGCCCGGGCGTGAGCAGGAACATCGGCTTCTTCTCCTCCTCGACCGACACGTTGGACTTGCGCTCCAGCGCGGTCTGCCCCTGGCTGAACGGAGCAGGCTGGCTGATCCGCTGGTTCTCGTCGATGCGCACGGTCAGCTTGCCGTGCGTCACCGCGGCCGGACCCACCCTGACCGCAGAATTGATAACGACCGTTCCGGTGCGTGCATTTACAATTACTTTTGCCGGCGGCTCGGCCGACACGACGTCGAGGTTCTCGATCGTCGACATCAGCGTCGCGCGCACGTCGGCCCCCGGCGGCGCGCGCACCGCGATCGACACGCCGTCGATCGCCTCGGCGGTGCCGAAGCCGAGCTTCGCATTGATCGCCTGCGCGACATTCTGCGCCGTGGTGAAATCGGCCCGCGCGAGGTTGAAGGTGAGGTTGGGCGTCGAATCGAAGCCGGTCGCGACCGCACGTTCGACGGTGGCGCCATCGGGAATGCGCCCGGCGGACGGCACGTTGACGACGATCTTCGATCCGTCCGCGCCCTCGGCCCCCAAGCCGCCAACGGCAAGGTTGCCCTGCGCCATCGCATAAATCTGGTTATCCGCACCCAGCAGCGGCGTCAGCACCAGGCTGCCGCCGCGCAGGGACTTGGCCTTGCCCATCGAAGCGACGGTGATGTCCAGCTTCTGTCCCGGCTTAGCGAAGGGCGGCAGATCGGCGGTGATCATCACGACCGCCGCGTTCTTCATCCCCGGATTGGCCCCCGGCGGTAGCTGCAGGCCGAAGCGCGACGCGACGGCTTTGAGCGACTGGACGGTATATTCGAGATTGTCGTCACCCGTGCCGGGCAGGCCGACGACCACACCATAGCCGGTCAGCTGGTTCGAGCGGATGCCCTGGAAACCGCCGAGGTCCTTGATCCGGTCGGCCTGCGCAGGCGCAGCGACGAAGGCCAGAGCGGCGGCGAGCGAGAGGATCAGACGGCGGAACATGGGCAGCAGCCTGCACTTCCTATGGTTAACAACGCGTCAAGACGGCCGTCAGAACGGCGACACGACGGAGAAGAAGCGGCTGAGCCAGCCCTGCCGCCCGGCGCGCGCGACGTCGCCCTTGCCGGTGTAGGAGATCTGCGCATCGGCCACGCGGGTCGACAGCACGCGATTGTCGGCGCTGATATCGGCGCTGCGCACCAGCCCCTTGATCCGCACGAATTCGTCGCCGCGGTTCAGCGTCACGCGCTTCTGCCCCTGCACCAGCATCGTCCCGTTCGGATAGACCGCCGCGACCGTCACGGAGACTTCGCCCGATAGCGAATTGGCCTGGTTCGCCTGCCCCTGTCCGTTGAAGCCGCGCGTGCCGCTCATCGACGCATCGGTCGCGCCGAACAGGCTCAGCGGTCCGGTGGTCGGCGGCGTGATGCCGCCCTGCCCGCTCGAATCGAGCTTCGAGCTCGACGATTTGGAGGCGGCGGTGTTCTCGACCAGCACGATCGTCAGCGGATCGCCGACGCGGCGGGCGCGCCAGCCTTCGTACAGCGGCGCATAGCCGTCGCTCGCTTGGAAGATCGCGCCATTGGCCGGGGCCGGCGGCGGCGTCATCGGCGCGCGCACGACGGTGAAGTCCTCCGCCGGCTTCTTCTTGCCGAAGATGCTGGCGTTCGCCTCGCCGGGCGTAAGCGCGGCGAGCACGAGCAGGCTGGACGCCGCGGCGAGCGCGATCTCGGCCCAATGGCTGACGACGAAGGCGCCGGGGCGGAAGGGGTTGGGTGCGGAGGCCATGTTACAGGTTCTGGTTCACGTATTTGAGCATTTCGTCGGAGGACGAGATCATCTTCGAATTGACCTCATAGGCGCGCTGCGTCTCGATCATGTCGACGAGTTCCTCGACGACGTTGACGTTCGACGCTTCCAGGCTGCCCTGGCGCACATTGCCGCGACCATCCTGCCCGGCAATGCCGAGGTTGGCGGCACCCGACGAGGCGGTCTCGCGCAGGTAATTGTCGCCGGTCGATTGCAGGCCGGTGGGGTTGGGGAAGCTCGCGATCTGGATCTGGCCCAGCGTGCTGCCCGTCGTCTGCCCCGGGATCTGCGCGGTGACGGTGCCGTCGGTGCCGATCGACACCGAGGTCGCGTTCGCCGGCACGGTGATGCCCGGCTGGACCTGATAGCCCTCCGACGTCACCAGCAGGCCTTCCGGGCTGCGGTTGAAGTTGCCCGCGCGCGTATAGCCCAGCTGGCCACCCGGCATCTGGATCTGGAAATAGCCGTCGCCATCCAGCGCCAGGTCGAAGCTGTTGCCCGTCTGCGTCAGCGACCCCTGCGTGTCGATCCGCGCCGTGCCCTGCACGCGCACACCGGTGCCGAGGTTGAGGCCGGTCGCATATTTGGTTTCCGCGGTCGACTGGGACCCCGGCGCCGTGACCGTCTGATAGGCCAGCGTCTCGAACGCGGCGCGATCCTTCTTGAACGCCGTCGTGTTGACGTTCGCGAGGTTGTTCGAAATGACTCGCATGCGCGTATCCTGGGCGTCGAGCCCGGTGCGCGCGATATGCATGGCGGAGGATGACATGCTCTTCGTCCCTTAGCTCGGCAGGCGCATCACGGATGAGCCGCCTTCGTCCAGTTCCTTGGCCGATTTCATCAGATTGGCCTGAATTTCGTAGCTGCGCTGGTTTTCCAGCATATCGACGAGCACCTGCGTCATATTGACGTTGGAGCCCTCCAGCGCGCCGCCCTGCACCTTGGCGTCGAGGTTCGCGGGCAGCGTGCCGCCGCCCTTCACGCGCAGCAGGTTGTCGAGGCCCTTGACCGTCTGCGACCCCTTGGTGTCGACGATCTTCAGCCGGTCGACCACCTGGGGATTGGCGGCATCGCCCCCTTGCGGGATGATGCTGATCGTCCCGTCGCCGGCGATCGTCAGGCTGGTGTACGGCGGCAGCGTGATCGGGCCGTTCTGACCCTGCACGATGAAGCCGTCGCCGGTCTGCAACACGCCCGACGGCGCGACCTCTAGGTCGCCGCGACGGGTATAGGCCTCGCTGCCGTCGCTCGCCTGCACCGCCAGCCAGTCGTTGACGCCGGTGACGGCGACGTCGAGCGCGCGGCCGGTATGCTGGATGGCACCCGGCGCGCGATCGGCGTCGGTGACTTCCTCGCTGGTCGGCGCACGCGCTTCCAGCTGGGCACCACCGCCCTTCAGCTCGATCCGGTCGAAGATGACGCGATCGGCGCGAAAGCCCGTGGTGGACGCGTTCGCCATGTTGTTGGCGATCGCGGCCTGCGCCTGCATGTGCGCGCGCAGACCCGTCGCCGCCGTGTAGACCAATTTGTCCATCTAGCGCTCCCGCGTCCCCACCGACTCGTTTAGCCGCGGATCTGGATGATGGTCTGCGAGACCTGGTTCGCGGTATCGAGCGCCTTCGAGTTCGCCTGGAAGTTGCGCTGCGCGGCGATCAGGTTGACCAGTTCTTCGGTGATGTCGACGTTCGATCCTTCGATCTGACCCGACATCAGCGAGCCGAAGCCGTCGGCGGCCGCCGACCCCATCGTCGCGGTGCCCGACAGACCCGTCGCCGACCAATAGCTGTTGCCGATCTGGCGCAGGCCGGTCGGCGTGGAGAACTTCGCCAGCGCCACCTTGCCCAGCGGCACGATGTCGCCGTTCGAGAAGCTCGCCTGGATCAGGCCTTCCGACGTCACCGTCACGCCGGCCAGCTGACCGACGGGCACGCCGTCCTGGCTCTTGCTGTTGACCGCGAAGGCCGACGCCAGCTGCGTCGAGTTGCCGAGGTTCAGCGTCAGGTTCTGCGCGGCAGCGCCCGACAGCGGGATGAACGTGTCGTACTGGATCGGCGTCGCCGGCGTCTTGATCGCGCCAGTGTTGGCAAAGGTGATTTGGACGGGATCCTTCTTGCCGCCGACTTCCAGCTGCTTGTCGCCGACGAACGTATAGACCGCCCACGTGCTGTCCGTGCCCTTGGTGGCATCGGGCACCGCGGTGCGCACGTAATAGCTGGTCATCGTCATCGGATTGCCGTTCGCGTCGTAGACGCGCGTCGCGACCGAGTTGTTGTAGGTGGTCGTGTCGGTGCGATCGAACGTCTTCTTGTTGACGGTCGTCGTGCCCGACAGGTTGATCGCGGTCGATACGGACTGCGTCGCCTTCGGCGTACCGCTGGTCTGCTGCAGCTGCAGGTTGGTCAGGCCATCTTCACCGGTGGCGGTGACGTTGCCGTCGCCGTCGACCGGATAGACCATCAGGAAGCTGCCCTGGCTGTCGACGACGTTGCGGCTGGCGTCGACCGAGAACGAACCGTTGCGGGTATAGGCGATCGCGTCGCTGGCGCCGGTCGTCTTCACGGTGAAGAAGCCTTCGCCCATGACCGCGAGGTCGAGCGCGTTGGTCGTGCCCTGCAAATTGCCGTTCTTGAACTGCTGCTGTGTCGCCTTCACGATGACGCCCGACCCCACCATCTTGCGCGGATCGGTCGACACGCTCGATGCGATGACGTCCGAAAACTCGACGCGGCTCTTCTTGAAGCCCGTGGTCGAGACGTTGGCGAGGTTGTGCGAGATGGTGTCCATGTCGGTCTGCGAAGCCTGAAGACCGGACAGCGAGGTGAAGAAGGACATTGGGTTTCTCCTGGAATTCGGAAAACGGGGGGAAGATCAGGCGGCGGAACGAACGTTGGACGGATCGACGTCACCGACGCCGACGACCTTCAGAACGGGCTTGCCGCTGGATGGCAGGGACACGGATTCGACCGGCGCCCAGACGAGCGTGCGGCTGGTGATCGTCTTGTCGCCACCGGTGGCGAAGGCACTGATGGTGAAGGGACCCTTGCCCGCGTCCTGACCCGAGCCGTCCTTGCCGTCCCAGTCGAAGGCGATCGAACCCTTCTTCTGCGCGCCAAGATCGAGCTGGCGCAGCATGCCGCCGTTGGCGTCGCTGATCGACACGGTGACCTGCGTCGCGTCGTCGTCCAGCTCGACCGCGCCGTCGATCCCGCCGGACGAGCGCGGATAGGCGGTCGATCCTTCGGTCAGCACGGTCTTGCCGACGTAGCTCATCGCATCGCTCGCGCTGGTCGAGCCGAGCTTGTTCGAGATGCCGGTCAGCGATTTGTTCATCTCGCTGATGCCGGCGACGGACGAGAATTGCGCCATCTGGGCGACCATCTGCGTGTTGTCCATCGGCGCGAACGGGTCCTGGTTCTTCAGCTGCGTGGTCAGCAGCGTCAGGAAGTCGGACTGGTCCAGCGTCGTCTTGGTGACGCCGGTAACGGTCGATGCACCGCTGGCGGTCGTCGTGCCGGTGTTGCTCGCGGCGCGCTTGATGCCGAGGTTGGCGAGCGTCGTGTCGAACGACGAACCCGATGTGGAGGTCGTGGTGGTCATGGGTTAGCGGCCCAGCTTGAGGGTATCGATGGTGAGCTGCTTGGCAGTGTTCAGCACCTCGACATTGTTCTGGTACGAGCGCGCCGTCTCCATCATGTCGACGAACTCGCGGCTTTCATCGACGGCGGCCTGGTAGATATTGCCGTCCTTGTCCGCGACCGGGTTGTTGGGGTCGTAGATCTTGGTCGGCGCTTCGCCCGCGGTGACGATCTTTTCGACGTCGACGGTGGCAAGGCCGCTCGCGGCGTCGAAGCTGGTGCGGAACACCGGCTTCATCGTCTTGTAGGCGGTGTCCGCCGACCCGGTCGTACCGCCGGCATTGGCAAGGTTGGATGCGGTCGTGTTCAGGCGGACGAGCTGCGCGCTCATCGCGCGGCCTGCCACCTGAAAGACGCTCATCGGATCGGCCATGGCCTTACTCCCCCTTCAGCGCGCGGGTGATCTGGCCGATGCGTCCGTTCAGGAACGACAGCGTCGTCTGATACTGGACGGCATTTTCGGCGAAGGCGGTCTGTTCCTGGTTCAGCTCGACGGTGTTGCCATCCATCGAGGTCTGCACCGGCACGCGATATTTGGTCGCGGCGGCGATCCCCTTTTCGCCGATATCGCTCTCCATCGACGCGAGCGCCGACTTGAAATCGATATCCTTCGCCTTGAACCCGGGGGTCGAGGCGTTGGCGATATTCGACGCGAGCACGCCCATGCGCTGCGAACGCACTTCCAGGGCGGATCCGTGAATTCCGAACAGACTGTCAGCGGCCATCGGGCCAAATCTCCGGCGCACCATTGCGCTGCCGAGACGCTAAGCAACCGCCGTGCCAGTTTTTTGCGGCAGGAGGGCGGGGGTCCGGTTTTTTCGCGATTTCACCCCGTTGCCGGGCGGGCGGCAACCCGACCGGCAACAGCTTGCCGGGATTTGCCGGGCGGACGGCAAGCCTTGCCGCCCTTCTTCGTCACCCCGGACTTGGTCCGGGGTCCACCGGGCCGCATGGGGACGGCTTGTCGCGTTCGTCGCAGATAAAGCTTGTCCGCTACTTTCGTCATCCCGGCGCACGCCGGGATCCATGGAGGCGGTGAGGCCAATGGCGCACGTCAACGGTCGCCGCATCGTATCCATGGATCCCGGCCTTCGCCGGGATGACGAAGGGGGCGTCCAGCCGAACAGACGCCCCTCCAAACCCAACTGGCCCACCCCTTGCATTATATCCGCGCATGATCGCCCAGCTCTTCGATCCGATCGCATTCGCCATCGTCGGCGGCGGCACGCTCGTCGCCACGGTGCTGCGTGCGCCGCTCCGCGACGTCGGCCGCGCGGTGGTGGCGCTCCACGTCCTGCCGCGCCGCGCCTTCTCCGCCGATCCGCTGCTCGAACAGATCGCCGCGCAGGACCGGATCGCCAAGCGCCACGGTGTCGTCGCGCTCGACAAATCGGTGATCGCCGATCCCGATGTCGCCGCCGCGATCGCCGCGATCGTCGACGGAGCGGTCGCCCGCGAGGTCGAGGCGCTGCTGCGCTTCCACCGGCAAAAGCGGATCGACCGCCAAGCCGCCGCCGCCGACGTCTGGTCCGGCGCCGCAGAGGCCGCGCCCGCGATGGGCATGGTCGGTACGCTGATCGGCCTTGCCGGCATGTTCGCGCAGATGACCGACCCGCAGGCGATCGGCGGCGCGATGGCGGTGGCGCTGCTCGCGACGCTGTACGGCGCACTGTTCGCCAACCTCCTCTTCATGCCGGTCTGCCATCGCCTGCGCGCTGCGGGCAAGATCGAGGCGTTCGAACGCGCCCGGATCGAAGCCCCGCTCGTCGCGCTCGCGCTGCGCGAAACGCCGCGCCACCAGTTGCACAGCGTCGCATGACCGCCCCCGCGCTTCCCCGCTGGCCGGAACCGGCGCCCGCCCGGCCCGTGTGGCTGGTGACGCTCGCCGATCTCGCGCTGCTGCTCGTCGGCTTCTTCGTCCTGTTGCAGGCGAGCGAACGCCCACGCGCCGTCACCGATGCGCTCCGGCGCAGTTTCGGGGGTGAGGCGGCACTGCACGCCCCCCCGCCCCCGCCGATGCCGGTCATGGTCGCGGGGCTCTTCGATTTCGCTCCCGGATCGGCGGCGCTGCCCGGCGGTTCCGCGGCCGTCATCGCCTGGGCCGAAGAGGCGGCGCGCGACCCGCGCGTCGCGCTCACCGTCACCGGGTCGACCGACGGCAGCCCCGCCGACGTCGATGCCGCGACCGGCAGTCCCGCGATCCTCGCCGCCGATCGTGCCCGCGCGCTCGCGGCGTTGCTGGCGCCGGTCAGCCGCCGCATCACCGTTACCACCGCGCCGCGGCCCGGACGCCGCGCCGCCATCGTCACGCTCGCCTTTGCCGGAGACGCTCCGACCACGAGCGGCCCCCGCACCGACCCTCAACACGGACATCAGCCATGATCCTCCTGCCCCTGCTCCTTGCCGCCGCGCCGATGGGCACGCTGCCTGTGTTCCAGGACACCGGCGGACTCGACCGCGCGGTCGCCGCCTTCACCAGCCGCCCGATCGGGGCGGAGGGCGGCGCGCGCACCGCGATCGATGCGCGGCTGCGTCTCGCGCAATGCCCCACCGTCTCGCTCGCCTGGCGCAGCGACGCGCATGACGCGGTCGTCGTGTCCTGCACGGGGCCGGACTGGCGCATCTTCGTCCCCGTGATCCGCCCCGCCGACGCGCCCGCCGCGGGCGCGGTGCCCGCCATGCTCGCGCCTACCAAGGCGGAGCCGGTGATCCGTCGCGGCGATCCCGTGCTGATCGAGGCGGGCTCGCCCGGCTTTTCGATCAGCCGCGAAGGCGTCGCCGTCGGTGACGCACCGCCGGGCGGCCGCGTGATGATCAAGGTCGATGGCAGCAACACGCCCGTACAGGCAGTCGCGGTCGAAGCGGGCCGCGCCACGCTGCCCGGCTGGACCGACTGAGGCGGCATCTTTTTTCGCGGGCGAATCTTTTTTGCTAAAGCGCGCTCGCAGACGGCCGTTTAGTCGCCTGTCAGGCAACATACACAGGTGCGGACATGGTGGACTCAATCGGCGCAAAGCCGCAGCAGGCAAGTGGAAGCGTATCGCGCGTCGCCGCACCCGCGGCCGCGCCGACGGTGCAGCCAGTGGTACAGCAGGCGACGACGCGCCAGCCCGTCGCGGCAGCGCCAGCGACGCAGCTGAGCGGCCTTGCCAAATCGATGGCCGCGTCGGCCCCGGTCGACAGCGACCGCGTCGGCGAGATCAAGAAGGCGATCGCCACCGGCACCTTCCCCATTCTGCCGGCGACCATCGCCGACCGACTGCTCGCCCTCAAGCTGAATTGGGATGGCCATGAATCGGCGTGATGCCCTCATCCGCGTCATCGACGCGCTCCACGCCGAAATTGAAGCGCTGAAGACCAACGACTGCGCCGCGCTGGAACGTGCGACGCAGGACAAGCTTGCCGGCATCGAAGAGATTGCCGCGATGGGCACCGGCCCCGCCGGCGACGAGATCCGCGAACTGGCCGACGAGGCGAACCGCCTCAACGAAACCTGCCGCATCTACGTCAACCTGATGGCGGCAAATGTCCGCCGCCGCCTGCAAATTCTGACCGGCGATGCCGGCCACGGCTACCGCCCCTCGCTGATCCAGGCCTACGCCTGAGGCTTTGGGGCTGACGCCCTTTCCCCAGATCGATCGTCACCCCGGACGTGTTCCGGGGTCCACCGGGCCGCACGGGGACGGCAAGAGGCTGGAGCCATCCCCTTCGCCGCAGAGTGGACCCCGGAACACGTCAGGGGTGACGGAAATCGCCGCTGACACCCTCCCTTAACCACAACTGGCACGGCTCTTGCTGAAAGCCACCCGGCAACAGGGGTGTGTTTTCGTCGCAATGACCGTCAATCCGATTTCTGCCGGGCGCGTCCAATCCGCCATCCAGCTTGCGAGCAGCAAGACGGGTGTGGATTTCGACTATCTGCTCGGCCAGGCGAAGATCGAAAGCGGGCTGAACGCACGCGCGCGGTCGGGCACGTCGTCGGCGACGGGCCTGTACCAGTTCGTCGAGCAGAGCTGGCTCGCGGTCGTCAAGAAGCACGGCGCCGAACACGGCCTGGGCTGGGCCGCCGACAGCATCGGCCAGACCGCCGGCGGCCGTTTCTCGGTCAGCGACGGCGCGACCCGCTCCGCCATCCTCGCGCTGCGCAACGACCCCGACGTCGCCTCGCTGATGGCCGCCGAACACGCCTCCGACAATAAGAGCGCGCTCGAGGGTTCGCTGGGCCGCGACGCCAACGGCACCGACCTTTACATGGCGCACTTCCTCGGCATCGGCGGCGCCAAGAAATTCCTGTCGGCGATGGCGAACAATCCCGGTGCCTCCGCCGCCTCGCTGTTCCCGCAGGCGGCCGGCGCCAACCACTCGATCTTCTACGCCTCGAACGGCCAGCCGCGGTCGCTCTCGGCGATCTATCAGCGCTTCAGCGACAAGCTGAACGCCGCGTCGGACAGCGTCAGCGAAACCCGCAACGCCAATCTCGCCTTTGCCGCACAGGCCCTGGCGATGGGCGATTCCACCGTCGTCACCGGCAACAACCAGACGCCGGAGGATGCCTTGAGCTGGGCGACGCAGGCGCTGACCCAGGCCGGCGGCCGCTTCGGCAGCCGCGCCGCCGATGCCGCGAACAGCCTGCTGCGCCCGTCGCCGCAGAATGCGCAGCTCGCCTATATGATGCTCGCCAGCATGGGGGGCCGCTGACGTGAACAAGCTGCTCAGCCAAGGCCGCGGCGCCGCGCTGCCGCTCGCCATCCTGCTGCTCGTCGTCGTCATGGTCGTGCCGATCCCGGCCTTCCTGCTCGACGTCTTTTTCGTCGCCAATATCGCGATCAGCCTCGCCGTGCTGATGGTGTCGCTGAACGCGCAGAAGCCGCTGGATTTCAGCGCCTTCCCGACCGTGCTCCTGTTCGCGACCCTCTTCCGCCTGGGCCTCAACGTCGCGTCCACCCGCATCGTGCTGGTCCATGGGCATGAGGGTGAAAGCGCCGCGGGCCATGTCATTGAGGCGTTCGGCAGCTTCCTGATCGGCGGCGACTATGTCGTCGGCATCTTCGTCTTCGCGATCCTGATGATCATCAACCTGATCGTCGTCACCAAGGGCGCGGGTCGCGTGTCGGAAGTCTCGGCGCGCTTCACCCTGGACGCGTTGCCCGGCAAGCAGATGGCGATCGACGCCGACCTGAACGCCGGCCTCATCACGCCCGACGACGCCAAGAAGCGCCGCGTCGAAGTCGCCACCGAAGCCGATTTTTATGGTTCGATGGACGGTTCGTCGAAGTTCGTGAAGGGCGACGCGGTCGCCGCGATGCTGATCCTCGCCGCCAACGTCATCGGCGGCCTGATCCTCGGCCCCGTCAGCCACGGCATGACGATCGCCGCCGCGGCGAAAAGCTACATCCTGCTCGCGATCGGCGACGCGCTCGTCGCGCAGCTGCCGGCGCTGATGCTCTCGATCGCCGCCGCCGCGATCGTCACCCGCGTCAATTCGGACAAGGACCTCGCTGGCCAGATCGGCAGCCAGTTCGGCTCCCCGCGCACCTGGACCCCGGTCGCGGTCATCCTCGGCCTGCTCGGCGCCTTCCCGGGCATGCCGCACCTCATCATGCTGCCGGCCGCCGGCATCGCCGGCTTCACCGCTTGGAAACTGCGCCAGATCGAAAAGCGCCCCGTCGTCGAAGCGCCCAAGGCCGCCGAGGAACCCGTCGATCCGTCGAAGATCGGTTGGGACGAAGTGACCGAAGGCATGCAGGTCAACCTCGACATCGGCTATGGCCTGGTGCCGCTGGTCGACCAGCGCCGCGGCGCGCCGCTGATGGGCCGCATCACCGGCGTCCGCCGCCAGCTCTCGCGCGACCTCGGCTTCGTCGTGCCGCAATGCCGCGTGCGCGACGACATCAACCTCGCGCCCTACACCTATCGCATCATGATCAACGGCGTCTGCGTCGGCGAAGATCAGGTCAGCCCCGACGAGATGCTCGCGCTCGACACCGGCCAGGCGTTCGGCGAGCTCCACGGCAAGAAGGCGAAGGACCCGACCTTCGGGCTCGACGCCACCTGGATCCCCGCGGGCGATGCCGATGCCGCGACCGGCGCGGGCTTCCTCGTCGTCGATGCCGGCACCGTCATGGCGACGCACCTCAACCACCTGCTCGGCGCCAATGCGACCGACCTGCTCGGCCCCGACGAGGTCCAGTCGCTGCTCGACGGGCTGAAGGAACGCGCCGCGCAGCTCGTCGCCAGCCTCACCCCCAACCCGTTGCCGCTCACCACCCTCACCCAGGTCCTGAAGGGCCTGCTCGCGGAGAACATCCCCTTGAAGGAGTTCCGTCGTATCGCGCAGGCGATTGCGGTCGCCGCCACGCGCAGCGCCGATGCCGAGGAGATCATCGAACTGATCCGTCCGGAGCTTGGCCCGCTGATCATCCAGAAGCTGTGCGGCGTGCGCGAGCCGCTGCGCGTGATGACGCTCGAGGGTCAGCTCGAAGGGCTGCTCGGCCAGGCCGCGCGCGCCGACGCCTCGCGCCGCCACGTCATCGAGCCCGATCTCGGCCGCCGCATCGTCGAGGCGCTGCAACAGGCCGCCCAGCCGCTGATCGCCGAGGCCAAGCCCTTCGCGCTCGTCGTCCAGCCCGCGATCCGCATCGCGATCCGCAAGCTGGTGAAGACCGTGCTGCCCGACACGCCCGTCCTCTCCTTCTTCGAAGTGCCCGAAGAAAAGGCGGTCGAGGTCGTCGCGGTCATCGGCGCACCGCAGCAGCAGGCGCTGGCGGCATGAGCGCCGAGCCGATGAGCAACGCCTTCGCCGGCGCCCAACCCGCGCCGCAAGCCATGGTGCCGCAGGGCCCTCTCACCTATTCGCCGCGCCAGCGTCCCGGTGGCGACAGCGAGGCGCTGATCCGCCAGCATCTCCCCATGGTCCGCCGCATCGCCTGGCACGTCCACGGATCGATGAGTACGATCGTCGATGTCGAGGACCTCGTGCAGATCGGCCTCGTCGCTTTGGTCGAGGCGGTCGGACAAGCCGCGGAACAGGGCGCGCAGTTCAAGGCCTATCTGCAAACCCGCCTGCGCGGCGCGATGATCGACGAACTCCGGCGACAGGCGACGACGACACGCGGCGCGATGCGGCGGCGGCGGCAATATCAGGCCGCCATTGCCGCCGTCACGGCACGAACCGGCCGCGCCCCCGACGAAGCGACGCTCGCCGCCGAACTCGGCGTCACGATCGAACGGCTGCGCGCAGACTATGAGACCGCCGACACGGTGCGGTTCGAATCGATGGACGAAGTCTATGCCGACGACCTGCCCTGGTTCGCCGACGACACGCCCGACGCCTTCGAACAACTCGCCGAAAGCGACCTGCGCGACACGCTGATCGCCGCGATCGGCGCTTTGCCCGAACGGGAGGCGCTGGTGATCCAGCTCTATTATGTCGAGGAATTGAACCTCGAGGAAATCGGCCAGGTACTCGGCGTCGGCTCGGCAAGAGTCTGCCAGATCAAGGCCGCCGCCCACGCTAAATTGAAAAAGGCGCTGGCGAGGAAGGTATAAATCCTCCCCCGCCAGGGGGAGGTGGCGCCGCGAAGCGGTGACGGAGGGGGAGGTAAGCGACGCCTTCTGCTACAAAGGTCTTGCTTTACCTCCCCCTCCACCATTCGGCTAACGCCGAACGGTCCCCCTCCCCCTGGCGGGGGAGGACCTAAGGCTTACGCCACCGCCTTCGACCGCGCGGCAAAGCTCTTGCGCAGCTTCTGCAGCTTCGGCGGGATCACCGCCATGCAATAGGGGTTAGACCGGCCCGAGGTTTCCCAATAATCCTGATGGTAATCCTCCGCCGGATACCAATCCGCCATCGGCTCCACCGTCGTCACGATCGGCTTGTCCAGCCCCGCCTGCGCCCGCTCGATCGCCGCACGCATCTCCGCTTCCTGGGCCTCGTCCGCCGGGAACACCGCCGAACGATATTGCGTGCCGACGTCATTGCCCTGCCGGTTCAACTGCGTCGGGTCATGCGTCGCGAAGAAGATGTCGAGCAGGTCGCCCAGCTGCAGCTGCTCGGGGTCGTAGCCGATGCGGATCGCCTCGGCGTGGCCAGTGTCGCCGCCGCACACCTGCTTGTACGTCGGGTTGGGCACGTTGCCGCCGATATAGCCGCTCTCGACGCTTTCCACGCCGATCACGTCCTTGAACACCGCCTCGGTACACCAGAAGCAGCCGCCCGCCAGCGTTACATAATCCGTCATGCTGAAGTCTCCTTTGCAGCCCATGTAGGAAGGCGCTAGGCCGCGCAAAAGACGAAGGACGCGACGCATGGCATTGAACGGCAAGGTGATGGTGACCGGCGGCGCCGGCTATATCGGCAGCCATGCGGTGCTGGCTTTGTGCGATGCCGGCTATGACGTCGTCGTCGTCGACAATCTCGTCACCGGCTTCGCCTGGGCGGTCGATCCCCGCGCAACGCTAGTCGAGGCGAACGTCGCCGACGATATCGCCGTGCGCGCCGCGATCCGCGACCACAATGTGCGCGCGATCATGCACTTCGCCGGATCGGTGGTCGTGCCGGAATCGGTCAGCGACCCGCTCAAATATTACCGCAATAACACCGCCGCGACGCGATCGCTGATCGAAAGCGCCGTCACCGAAGGCGTGCCGCACTTCATCTTCTCGTCCACCGCCGCGACCTATGGTACGCCCGTCAAGGTGCCGGTCGAGGAAACCGACCCGACCGTGCCGATCAACCCGTACGGCATGTCGAAGCTGATGACCGAGGCGATGCTGCGCGACGTCGCAGCGGCGCATCCGATCAACTATTGCGCGCTGCGCTATTTCAACGTCGCCGGCGCCGATCCGCAGGGCCGCTCGGGCCAGTCGACGGTGGGCGCGACGCACCTCATCAAGATCGCGGTCGAGGCGGCGACCGGCAAGCGCGCCGCCGTCTCGGTCTTCGGCACCGACTTCGACACGCCCGACGGCACGGGCGTGCGCGACTATATCCACGTCAGTGATTTGGCCGCCGCGCACGTCGCCACGCTCGAACTGCTGGTCGCCGAGCCGACGCAGAGCCACACGCTCAACGCCGGTTACAACCGCGGCTTCTCGGTCAACGAAGTGCTCGACGCAGTCGATCGCGTCACCAATATGACGATCGAGCGCCGCTACGAAGGGCGCCGCGCGGGCGATCCCGCCGCGCTCGTCGCCGACAATCGCGCGATCCTCGCCGCGCTCCCCTGGCGCCCGCAGCGCGACGACCTCGACACGATCGTCAAGGATGCGCTCGCCTGGGAACGCAAGCTCAGCGAACGCCAATAGGATCGGGCTGCCGGCAAGCTGCTGTGATCACGGCGAAATTGCGCGAGCCCGGTCTTACACGCCCGTGGCCTGCCATTCTCCGGGCCAGTGGATTGCGCTCCTTGAAGTGGTGAAGAAACGGAAACGGTAGACCTCGATCGGTTTCGCCAAGGTGTTCATCTTGTCTACGTTCGCCACGCAACCATAGGCCGTTCGACATTCGACGAAATCGATTCATTCCTCCCATTGGCGGGGAGGAATGACGACCACTCGAACCTTGACGAAGCCTACCGTTCCCCGCCGATCGCCACACGCGCCCGCGCCGTGGCGGTCCACCAGCCCAGTGCCCAGAGCGTCCCGAAGCTCCAGCCGGCCAGCACGTCGCTCGGCCAATGCACACCCAGATACACGCGACTGCACCCGATCGCGCCGACCAGTAGCACCGCGGCCACCAACAGGTACAATCGGGCCGCGCGGTCGGGCGTCACCTGCCCGGCAAGCGCGGCCAGCGTCAGATAGCAGACGGCGCTCGCGGTCGCGTGCCCACTCGGAAAGCTGTAGCCGTTGGCGGAGACGAGGTGCGGGACCAGCTCCGGCCGCGCGCGCAGCACCATGCCCTTCACCAGCTCGATCACCCATCCACCGGTCAGCGTCGCCAGCACGGTGGCGAGCGCGGTCAACCACAGGCGCTGCACCAGCAGGAACCCGACGACGAGCGTCACGATCAGCGTCAGCACCACGCCACCGCCCAGATCGGTGATGTCCGCCGCCACCTTCGGCAGCCACGCGGGGCCGCTCCAGTGGCGCAGACCGACAATGATCGCTTTGTCGAAGGCGAACGGATAGCGACTGGTCGCCACCGCGCCGATCAGCAGCACCGCCAGCCCCGCCGCGATCAGCGCGAGTCCCACCAATAAGGGCGGCAGCCGGCGCCCGCCGGCTCGATCAGACATCCATATCATCCCGCGCCAACGCCTTCGGGACGAAAAGGACGCGCGCCGCACCCGGATCGCGACGGCGCACCGCCCGATCCGCCAACTTCTGGCGCGTCACACCCGGTGTACGACACCGGGTCTATAGGAAACCCACGCAAGTCCGGTGTATTATACAACTGGCACACTTATCGCATGGGGCCTATCGACTCGCACGACATCCTGCCGTGCGGACGATCGGGAGCCACATCATGTCCATGATACCGTCTTTGCTCGCCCTCGCCGCTCTGGCTGCGACGCCCGACGCGGGCGTCGAACAGCCGAAGGCCGCGCCGCGCGCTTATACGGTCCGGTACGATGCCAACCGCGATGTCTATTGCATCCGCTTCTTCTCGGATGCCCTCGCCGCCGATGCCCATCCCGGACGCAGTGCCATCACCTGCCAAAGCCGTGAGCGCTGGGCCGACGAAAAGGTCTTCATCCACCACGCCGGCCGCCCCGAACTGGCGGCGCGCTGAGGGGTATCAGGCCAGCAGGGCTGCGGCCGAACCCTTGGGTTCGGCCAGCGCTCGCTCCACCGGGGTCAGGCCCGAGAGCCGTTCCGCCCGATACGCATCCGCAGCGGTATCGCTCGTCGCGATCAGGCGATCCTGTGCGACGGGACGGGGACGGGCGGCACCGAACAGGCCCAGCGTGGTACGGCTCATAGATTCCTCGGACAGGGCAGCGGGATCATTCCCGCGCGCTGCCGCATCAATGCCGCACTGCACCCAGCGGTTCCGGCTTACCCTTCGATCACATGCGGCACGAAGCGCGCGGTGTTGCCGGTGATCAGCCCGTCCTCGCGAATGCCGATCCCGGCGGGCTCGCCATCGACCAACCAGCTGCCGATCACGGGGAAACATCCGGGCGCGGTCTCGGGCAGCCGGTACAACGCCTGATAGACATAGCCCTCGTCGCCATAATCCCCCGCCGCTTCGGCGACGACGTGCCCGTTCTGCCGGATCGATACGTTCGCGCCCTCGCGCGCCAGCAGCGGCTTGGCGACGGCGTCGCCCTCCGGGATGTCGAAGCTGGCGGGCAGCAGATTAGGATGCCCCGGAAACAGCTGCCATAGGATCGCGAGGATCGCCTTGTTCGACCAGATCATCTTCCAGATCGGTTCGATCCACAGCGTATCGTCGAGGCTCTCGAGCAGCGGCGCCGCAAACGCCTCCGCGGTCAGCCATTCCCACGGATACAGCTTGAACAGCGCCTCGATCCGCTGCTCGGCCAGATCGACGAAACAGCGCCGGTCATGGTCCCAGCCCAGATCGTCGACCAGGATCGGCACGGTCGTGATCCCCGCCGCCTCCGCCGTGTCGCGCAGATAGGATGTCGTGACGATATCCTCGCCCGCCTCGTCCGAGACATGCGCGAAATGGACGACCGGCGGCAGCAGCGGCGCGATGTCGCGCCACTTGGCGACCAGCCGCTCGTGCAGGCTGGTAAATTGGTCGAGGTGCGGGAAGCGCTCCTCTTTCCAGCTCCACTGAATCACCGCGGCTTCCAGCAGCGACGTCGGCGTATCGCAATTGAATTCGAACAGCTTGGGCGGGCCGGCCCCGTCATACCCTAGATCGAATCGCCCGTAATTCAGCGCCGGCGGCTCCGCCTCCCACGCATCGCGAATCGCCTGATGGAAGGGCGCCGGGATGCCGAACCGGTCGAGCAGCGCGGGATCGTCGACGATCGCCTGCCCGGCGGCGAGGAACAGTCGGTACAGCTCCGCCGTCGCCCCCTCGATCTCAGCGATCTGCGCGGCGGAAAAGCGGTAATGGACGCTCTCGTCCCAATAGGGGCGGCCATCGACGCTGTGCCAGACCAGCCCCTCCGCCTCCACCTTCGCCTGCCAGTCGGGGCGTGGATCGGTCGCGACGCGGATCATGCCCGGCCGCTGCCGAAGCTGTGCGCCGATGCGCCGAACCCGCCGCGGCTGATCGCGCCCGATCGGCTGACGAAGGTATTGGCCGGCGCCCGCGCATAGCTGACGCCGCCCGCGCGGCTGAACGATCCGCCGCGCGCCGTCTCGCCATAGGGCGGGATCACGCTGTTGCGCCCCAGGAAATACCACAGGAACGCGTTGCTGCCGCCCCCGCCATGATACCCGCTCGCCAGCGCCTGCCGCGGGCATTGGTCGTCGGCAACGCGCCGCCCCTCGCGATCGGTACAGATCGCGGTATCGGTCTGCGCGGTCCAGCCATCCGGCTCGGGTTCCGACCGGCCACACCCCGACGCCAGCAGCGCCGCGGCGATCGCCGTCGTGATCCTCAGATCGGTCCTCATGCCCTTCCCCCACAGCCACCGAAACGGCGCGCACCATAGGACAGGATCACGGCAGCCACCATGACATGATGCGACGTGCCGGCACATGGGCTCGACGTGCACGCTCATCGCGCATGGAGGCCGTGTTTGTCACCCACTTCGATGCACGGACCGAGGGCGATTAACCAATCTGATGCATCGCCGCGTAACGCTTCGGGGCGGAGAGGCGATGGATGGACACAGGCCTCACCCGCGAGATACTGGATCGCCGCATCGAGGATCAGATGGCATTGGCCGCGCTGGCGACCGACGATGCGGTCCGCGCCATGCACTGCGATCTGGCCAGCCTGTATCGATCGCAGCTGGCATGCCTCGTCACCGGTGACACGCTCATGGCGACGGTTGCGATGCTGGGCCTCGACCTGGCGGCGTAATCCATAGCGCCCGCCTTCGACCGCAGGGCCGCTCAGACAGCATCACGCGCGTGATCGACGACGATCAAACGCATTCTGGGTGATAATTGCGAGGCAGCAGGTGGCGCCGAACTGACGTCGATCTAGCGCGCAATAGGGGTGGGGCTGCCAGCAAGGTCGCCCAAACCAACTGCAATTAAAACAAATTTGATATTTGAATGAGAATGGTCCGAAAAAAAGGGCCACGCTGGATGCGCTTCCTCACCTGTCTCACGCAGGATCACAACCTCTGGCTGGTCGGCCTGGCGGCGCTGTTCTGCCTGGTCGGGTCGGCGATCACGATTCAGCTTCTGGGGCGCATCCGTCAGGCTGAGCCACGGACCCGGCTGGCCTGGATCTTCATGGGTGGCGTTTCGACCGGCGCGACGATCTGGTGCACGCACTTCATTGCGATGATCGCCTATCAGCCTGGCGTCCGCGTCAGCTACGAACCCCGCCTGACCGGAGTATCCCTGCTCTTCGCGATCGCGGGCAGCGCCATCGCGCTCAAGGCGGCGACGATGAAGGGGCGTTGGATGCCGGCCTGCGGCGGCGCGATGTTCGGGCTGGCGGTCACGATCATGCATTACACCGGAATGCGTGCATTCGCGGCGCAGGGCTTCGTCAGCTGGTCGCCTGACTATGTCACGGTTTCGATCGCGGGCGTCGTTCTGCTCGGCGCCGCGGCTTTCGATCGAGCCCTCGCGCGCGGGCGGTTTGCCGGGGGCTGGTTCGCGACAGGGCTGATGGTCGGTTCCATCGTGGTGCTGCACTTTACCGGCATGGCCGCGATGGCAATCATCCCCTTCGCAGCCGAAGCGGGTCAGGCGGGATCGGACGATGCCGCAATCATCATGGCGTTCGCCGTCGCCGGCGTCGGTATGCTGGTGCTCGGCACGGGTCTGTCGACCTATGTCCTCGACGCGCAGGCCAGCGCAGAATCGAAACGGCGGCTGGACGAGGTGCTGGAGGGCAATGTGGATGGCATGGTCGTCACCAGCGCCGGCCGCGTCGTGGCCGCCAACGCGGCCTTCGCGACGCTGGCAGGCCTCGCGCCCGCCGACATCATGGGCCAGCCGATCGAGCGCTGGATCGCCAGCGCCACGACAATCGACGCCGACCGGCTGACGCAATCGACGATGACCGGCATGGACGGCAGTACCATCCCGATTGAAATCGCGGTCCGCATCGATGCGCGCGGCGTCGAACCACACACCATTTACTCCATTCGCGATCTCAGGGCTCGGCTCGCGCAGGAACGCCGGATCACGCATCTCGCGCGCAACGACAGTCTGACCGGCCTGCCGAACCGGACGTCCTTCCTGGAATGGCTGACGAAACAGGCGTCGCCCAACAGCGGGCACGCTGCCGTCGCTTTGCTATCGATCGATCTCGACCGCTTCAAAGAGGTCAACGATATCCACGGCCATGCCGCGGGCGACCATCTGCTGATCACGATCGGCGAGCGCATGAAGGCGGCGATGATGCCGGGCGAATTCGTCGCACGCCTCGGCGGCGACGAATTCGTGGCGGTCCAGCCGGTCAGCGAAGCGGCCGATGCGCTGGGCCTTGCCGAACGGCTGCGCGCCGCGATCATGGAACCGGTCGCGCTGGATCACAGCGAGGCGAGCTGCGGCGCCAGTGTCGGCATCGCGCTATGGCCGCAAGACGCCGACGATGTCTCGGCGCTCATCAACAATGCCGATCTTGCGATGTACCGGGCCAAGGGGTCGATCGCGTCGCATGTCTGCTTTTACGAAGAGGAGATGGATCGCGCCGTCCGCGATCGGCGGCGCATGGTGCAGGAACTCCGCCACGCGCTCGACCACGACGAACTCGCTCTCCACTGGCAGGTACAGGGCGACGTTCGCACCGGCAGAACCACGGGCTATGAAGCTTTGCTGCGGTGGACGAAGGCGGACGGCACCTGCGTGTCGCCGTCGGACTTCATCCCCCTTGCCGAACAGTCGGGGCTGATCCTACCGATCGGCGAATGGGTGTTACGGACCGCATGCGCCGAAGCGGCGGTGTGGGCAGAACCGCACAAGATCGCGGTCAACCTGTCACCGGTGCAACTCAGCCACGTCGATCTGCCCAGTCTCGTTCATCAAATCTTGCTGGAAACGGGTCTGCCGGCGTCGCGCCTCGAGCTTGAGATTACCGAAACCGCGATGATCGAGGATCACGCACGCACGACCCACGTCCTCCGCCAGTTGAAGGCGCTCGGCGTATCGGTCGCCATGGATGACTTCGGAACCGGATATTCGTCGCTGTCGACGCTGCGCTCCTTCCCGTTCGACAAGATCAAGCTCGACAAGTCCTTCATGCTCGACCTGGACTGCGGTCCGCAGTCCGCCGCCATCATTCGTGCGGTGCTGGCCCTTGGGGAAAGCCTCTCGATCCCCGTGCTGGCAGAGGGCGTCGAAACCGCAGAGCAACTCGAGTTCCTACGCCAGCAAGGCTGCGACGAAGCGCAGGGGTTCCTGCTGGGGCGGCCGGCTCCCATCGATCGAGATGGCAAAGCTCGACCGATGATGATGCGCGCGACCGGTTAAGACCAAAGTCGGGCGGGCGATCATCGCGTGGCAGCGCGGCGCGGGCTCGCGACATTCGGCAGGCCTGCCACCTGCACGATCCCGTCTTCGTCCGATTCCTGACAAGCTCCCGTTAGGATCAAATTACCGATCATATACTTCCGCAAAAGGTCAGGAACGATGCCGTGTCGCCTGCGTAATCCCCCTCACGTGCCGCAATGGCGCTAACGAAGGAGGGTATATGACGCTCAAGATGCTATTCGCTGCCGTGGCCATGATGGCAGGCACCGCTGGTCTCGCCGGTACGGCCGATGCCCAGCGCCATGATCGCGGCCGCCCCCATTACGACCAGCGCGATCACCGCGACCATCGCGGGTATGACCGCAACCGCCGCGACCGCGGCCACCATTGGGGCCGTGATCGCCGCCAACACTGCCGTATCGTCTATCGTCATCACCGCCGCGTCCGCGTCTGCCGTTGATGCCCGGCCGGGGCGGTGCCGCGTTATTGGCGCCGCCCCGGCACTGCCAGCAGGCGCTCGCCGTGACGCTGGCTCGGACTGTCGCGCGATCGCCCACGATCGCGGCCTCGCTCACCTGTGGTAAACCTTTGCAACGCCAACGATCTGCTCCTCACAGGCCGCAAGGCCGATGCCGCAGAGAGACGATCCATGGCCTTCTACGTCACCATGTCCGCCTTCATCGCCGCGAACCTCGCCCTCATCGGGTTCGAGATGCGCCGGGGTCCATCGCGCGCGAGCCAGCTGTCTCTGGTGCCGGTCAACCGGCGGTCCACCCACCGCTGACACACCCTCAAGAGATGATTGGGAAGGGGGACGCTCAGCGCCCCCTCGCCCGCCTCAGCTCGGATGCGCTTCGCTCTCGGCGATGGCGCCCGCGTCGCTGACAGGCACGGCTGCATCCGTCACCGCCGCAGCGCGCACGCCACCAGTGGTGCCTTCGGCTTCCTCCGCAAGGCGCATCTGCTCGTACGCGACCTCGAGGTCGGCGGGGCCCGAACCGATCGGCTGCATCGGCAGATCGGTATAGCTCTCGGGTTCGTGGGTTGGATCGATCACTTCGGCCATGTCGCTCTCCTGCGTGGATCTGGTGGTGATCAACGCACGACCGCGCATTCGGCTCAGGGGCGTCGCATGATGGGCACGATCGATGCCGCCGAAGAGCTGGGCAGCTTTTCCAGACTTTTGCGACGATCGACTGCAATTCGTCGCATCGTCGTTGCCAAAGCACGCTTCATCGTGCGATTCATCAATGCGTTATGGGCCAGTCCATCCCTCCGCAGCGGCTTTCCGACCTCCCCCGCGACGAGTGCATCCGCGCTCTTCACCAGCGTGCAGCAGACGCGCGCGCACAATGGCAGGCGTCCCGGTCGGCGCAGCCGTCGTTCTGGAGCCGACTGTTCGGCTGATCGAGCGCGCCGACTATGGCGGGAGCGAGTGTCCTGTCGCGATCGAACTCAGCCCGAATGCCGTACCTCGGCGCGGGACGAATCCGAAACAGCGGATCGCGGCGCCCACCGGCGTGGCGGGCAGCCGCGTAACCGACTTACTTTTCGCCAGCGCGCTCGTTGGTGGCGCTCATGTTCAACGAGCGGCGGAAGTCGCTCACGCCCTGCTGCGTGATCCCGTCGAACTGACGCCATCCTGCCTCGGTATTGCAGACGCGGGTCGCCATGAACGAACCCGTCGGCGTCAGCCTGCGGCAGGTCTTCTTCTCGGCCGGCTTGACCTGGCTATCCGCGGACTGCGCGACGGCAGGCGCCGTACAGGCCACGATCGCCACGACTGCTATCGTCCAGATGCGCTTCATTGTCCCCACCCCTCTTGTTCGCGTCGGATCATGCGTCAGCAATACCGACATATCAAGCATGGACGGCTGCCGGTGCGCGCGTGCTTCGGCGAGATCACAGGACTACCATGCGACGCGCAACTGGCGGATGCTGCGGCTTATGAACGGATCGGGGACTGGGTAGATGCCCCCGGAAAGCGTCGATGGTGGGTCCGCCGGGGCTCGAACCCGGGACCTCTCGATTAAAAGTCGCTTGCTCTACCGACTGAGCTACGGACCCCCGCCATCGATTGGGGGCACCTAGGGGCGGCGACGCGGCCGGTCAACCGTGTGCGCCAATTGGCGGATCGTCCGCATCGCGCCCGGCACCCGCCAGCCCGGCGCGATCCGCCGCAGCGGGGCGAGCACGAACCCCCGCTCGGCCAGCGCGACATGCGGCACCGTCAGCCCGTCGCTCCGCCAGACGCCTTCAGACCACAACAGGATATCGAGGTCGATCACCCGCGCCCCCCAGCGCCGTCCGCGCCGGCGCCCGAACGCCGCCTCGATTCGCTTGAGCCGCGCGAGCAGCATCGACGGGGCCTCGTCGCTTTCGATCAGGATCGCCGCATTGGCGAAGCGACGGATCGAGGGGCCGAGCGGCGCCGTCGCGATGATCGGGGACGTGGCGACGACACTGCCGATCGCTGCGATCGCGGCGCGCACCTCGTCCGCCGGACCGCCATGTCGCCCCCGCCGATTCGATCCGATCCCGATCGCATAGATTGCCGTTGCCATTCCCACGCCTTAGGCGATGCCGATGACGATCGCATCCGATAGCCTCCCCGAGAGCCTAGACGCCGCCCCACCCACGGTCCTTTTTCCCGTGGAGCCGCCGCGGGACTGCCCGCTCTGCCCCCGGCTCGTCGCGGCGCGCGAGGCGTTGCGCGAGCAGAACCCGACGTGGTGGAATGCCCCGGTGCCCGCCTTCGGCGATCCGGACGCGACGATCGCGATCGTCGGGCTCGCCCCTGGCCTCCACGGCGCCAACCGCACCGGCCGCGCCTTTACCGGCGATCATTCGGGAACGCTGCTGTTCGCGACGCTGGTGAAGGAAGGCCTCGCCACCGGCACTTTCGCCAACCGCCCGGCCGACGATATCGCCCTCACCGGCGCGATCATCCTTAACGCGGTGAAGTGCCTTCCGCCCGCCAACAAGCCGACTCCGGAGGAAATCCGCACCTGCCGCCAGTATCTTGACGCCGAGATTGCAGCGCTTCCTAACCTGCGCGTCGTCGTCGCACTCGGTCAGATCGCGCATCAGTCGGCGGTGAAGGTGTTGGGCGGCCGGCTGCCCAAGGCGACGTTCGGCCATGGCGCCGAACATCGCATGCCGGACGGGCGGATGCTGATCGATAGCTACCACCCGTCGCGCTACAACCAGAACACCGGCCGCGTCGACGACGAGATGTTCGAGGCCGTCTTCGCCCGCGCGGTGGCGCTCGCTCAGATGTCCTGAACGAGGCGACCGTACAGCTCCGGCCGGCGGTCGCGGAAGAAGCCGAAGGCGGCGCGGTGGCGGCGGATACGGGCAAGGTCGAGCGTGGCGACGATCACGCCCTCTTCCTCGCGATCGAGTTCGGCGAGGATGTCGCCGCGCTCGTCGGCGATGAAGCTGGTGCCGTAGAAGGTCTGGTCATGTTCCACGCCGACGCGATTGGCGGCGACGATCGGCACCACGTTACTGACCGCATGGCCCACCATCGCGCGCCGCCACAGCCGCGCGGTGTCTAGGCTGGTATCATGCGGCTCGCTGCCGATCGCAGTCGGGTAGAACAGCAGTTCCGCCCCCATCAGCATCATCGCGCGCGCGGTTTCGGGATACCATTGGTCCCAGCACACGCCGACGCCCAGCGTCCAGCCGGGCGCGGTCTGCGGCGCCGGCCACACCTTGAACCCGGTGTTGCCGGGGCGGAAGTAGAACTTCTCCTCATAGCCGGGGCCGTCGGGAATGTGGCTCTTGCGATAGACACCCTGCACTTCGCCATCGGGGCCGATCATCGCGAGGCTGTTGTAATAATGCGGCCCGTCCGCTTCGAAGAAGCTGGTCGGGATCGTCACCTTCAGCGCCTCGGCAAGCGCCTGCATGGCGAGCACCGCCTTATGCTCGCCGACGGGGGCGGCGTTGGCGAACAGGCCCTCGTCCTCGACGCGGCAGAAATATTCGCCCTCGAACAATTCCGGCGGCAGGATCACGCTCGCGCCCTGCCCCGCCGCCTCGCGCATCAGGCGCGACACATTGGCGATGTTCGCGTCGATGTCGTTCGAAAAGGCAAGCTGCAGCGCAGCGACGGTGATCTCGGTCATAGGCGCGCATGTAATGGCGCCGGACGGCGACGTCACCCCTTGGCGGGCGACCGTCGCCGAACGATTACGCCGGGATCTGCTGGCTGATGCAGTGGAAGCTGCCGCCGCCGGTCAGGATATGGTCCGCGTGCAGGCCCACCACCTCGCGGTCGGGGAAGATCGCCTGGATCGCGGCCACCGCCGCAGCGTCATTCTCGCTACCGTACAGCGGTACGACCACCGCGGCATTGCCGATGTAGAAGTTCATGTAGCTCGCCGGCACGACCTCTTCGTCGCGCAGCACGCGGCCGGGCGACGGGATCAGCACCACCTCCAGCCCCGCGGCGCGCGCATCGCGCTCGGCATGCTGGAAGACCTGCCAATTGGGGTCGTTCTCCGCCGCCTTGGGCAGAGCGACGCGCCCTTCGCCGACGAAGCGGGCAAGGTTGTCGACATGGCCATCGGTATGGTCGTTGAGCAGGCCGTCACCCAGCCAGACGACACGCGTATAGCCCAGGTCCTCGCGCAGCCGGCACTCGATATCGGCCTTGGTCATCGTCGGGTTGCGATTGGGGTTGAGAAGGCATTGCTCGGTCGTCACCACCGTGCCGGCACCGTCACCGTCGATCGCGCCGCCTTCCAGCACCCAGTTGCAATAGCCGACCTTCGCGCCGATCGACTTGCCGAGCCGCAGCCCGATCGTGTCGTCGCCCTCCAGATCGTATTTGCCGCCCCAGCCGTTGAAGTCGAAGTCGCGTGCCTCTTCGCTGTTCAGCAGGATCGGCGCGGTGTCGCGCAGCCAGATGTCGCCGAACGGTTCAACCACCACCTCGGCAAAGGGGGCCATGCTCATGGCGGTGTCGCCCGCTTCGGCATCGGCAGCGACCAGGATTACCTTCTCGCCCCGCCCCTCGGCGTGGACGGCACGGGCGAAGGCGACGACCTCCTCGCGCGCCGGCTCCAGATCCTCGACCCACAGGTCGGCGTGGCTCGGGAAGCCGATCCACACGGCCGAATGCGGCGCCCATTCGGCGGGCGGCGGGGCGATAGTCGTCACTTGGCTACTCCGGTTACGGTGGCACGGCTCTGGTCGCGGATGCTGCGGAATTCATCGCCGGGCAGCCAGTTCGGCCAGGCGCGGCTCTCCGCGAGATCGCGGCTCAGCATATAATAGAGCGCGACGTCCTGCTGCACCCCGCTCCAGTCCCAGTTCGGATCATATTCGTCGGACGGCGCGTGGTAGCGATGCTCCTCATAGTCCTTGGCGGCGGCGCGGCCGGTGGCAAGTCCGCCCTTCACGAGGTCCTGCCCCGTTTCGAAATAGACCATCGGCACGCCATGCTTCGCCAGGCTGAAATGGTCGGAGCGGTAGTAAAAGCCCTTTTCCGGCGTCGGTTCGGGCGTCGCATGCCGGCCCTGCCGCTTCAGCGCGGCGTTCAGATAAGTGTCGAGCTCCGACTTGCCCGGCCCGATCACGATCACGTCCTTGGCCGGCCCGTACATGGCGAGCGCATCCATGTTCGCGCCGCCCACCGTCTTCGCCAGCGGATAGACCGGGTTCTCGCCATAATAGGCCGAGCCGAGCAGCCCCGATTCCTCGGCGGTCAGCGCGACGAACACCATCGATCGGCGCGCCGGCCCCGCCTTGGCATTGGCCTGCGCCAGCGCGACCAGCGCCGCGACGCCATCGGCATTGTCGACTGCACCATTGCAGATGTCGTCGCCGTTCACCGGCGTGCAGCGGCCGAGGTGATCCCAATGCGCCGACAGCAGCACATATTCGTCGGGCGCCTCGCGACCGGGCAGGATGCCGACGACATTGTGCGACACTTGCTTGGCGATCGTGTTGTCGAAGCTGACCGACGCCTTCAGCCCCAGGTCGACGGGCTTGAAGCCCTTCACCTTTGCAGCGGCGGCGAGCGCGTCGAAGTCCTTGCCCGCGCTGGCGAACAGCTTGCGCGCCGCATCGAGCTGGATCCAGCCATGCGCGGCGCTGTCCGTCATGTGCCCGTCGGCCGCATCGGCGACATGTTCGGCGCCGGTGTTACTCGATCGGACGACGTTCCAGCCGTAGGCGGCGGGTTCGGTCTGGTGGACGATCAGGACCGCAGCGGCGCCCTGTCGCGCGGCCTCTTCATATTTGTACGTCCACCGCCCGTAATAGGTCATCGCGCGGCCGTTGAAGAGGCCCTTGGCCTCCGGCGTCTGCCAGTCGGGATCGTTGATCAGAACGACGACCGTCTTCCCCTTCACGTCCAGCCCGCCATAATCGTTCCAGCCCTTCTCAGGCGCGACGATGCCATAGCCGGCGAAGACGACGTCGCTGTTCGTCACGTCGATATGCGGCGTGACGCGATAGGTGCCGACGACCATGTCCGGGCCGTAGGCGAAGCTGAGCGGCGTCTTGCCGCCAGTGACCGTCAGCGGCGTGACGTTCTTCGCGGTGATTTCGACCAGCGGCACGTCCTGCAGCCATTGGCCCTTGTTGCCCGGCTTCAGCCCCGCCTTGGCGAACTGCTGTTGCAGGTAGGCGAGCGTCTTGGTCTCGCCCGCACTACCCGGCGCGCGGCCTTCGAATGCATCGGAAGAAAGCGTCTTGGTGACCGCCTTCATTGTGTCGACGGAGATGTCGGGCGCGGTCTGGGCGATGGCCGGGGTCGCGACGGCAGCGAGCAGGGCGGGCAGGAAAAAGCGGCGCAAGGGAAGCTCCGGCAAGGTCAGCGTTGCTGCGCCTTGTGGCGCGGGGGGCGCGGCTTGTCCACGGGGGCACCAAATCCTCCCCCGCCAGGGGGAGGGGGACCGTTCGGCGTCAGCCGAATGGTGGAGGGGGAGGTAGGCGGCGCACGCCGTGACCGAGGATGCCGCCGCCCTCCCCCTCCGTCACCGCTTCGCGGCGCCACCTCCCCCTGGCGGGGGAGGAATTGGGAAGCCTGTCCCAAACGCAAAAGGGCGGCCCCGCGGGACCGCCCTTTTCGTGCCTCTCGACCGACGCGGGAATTAATCCCGCGTCGTCGGACGGGGCTGTTGGCCCCACCGGCCGGTCTCGCTGTCGCTCGACTTAACGCGAGTAGAACTCGACGACCAGGTTCGGCTCCATCTTCACCGGATAGGGCACCTCGTCCAGCGTCGGCACGCGGACGAAGGTCACCTTGGCGTTGCCGTCCGGCGCGACGTAATCGGGGATTTCACGCTCGGCGAGGTTCTGCGCCTCGAGCACCAGCGCCATTTCCTTAGCCTTGGTGCCCAGCGTGATCTCGTCGCCGACGAAGCAGCGGCGCGACGCGACGTTGCACTTCACGCCATTGACGCGCACGTGGCCGTGGCTGACCAGCTGGCGCGCCGCGAAGATCGTCGGCGCATACTTGGCGCGATAGACGATCATGTCGAGACGCTGCTCGAGCAGGCCGATCAGGTTCTGGCTGGTGTCGCCCTTCATGCGGGCGGCTTCGTGGTAGCACGCACGGAACTGCTTTTCCGTGACGTCGCCGTAATAGCCCTTGAGCTTCTGCTTGGCGCGCAGCTGGATGCCGTAGTCCGACACCTTGCCCTTGCGGCGCTGGCCGTGCTGGCCCGGGCCGTATTCGCGCTTGTTGACCGGCGACTTCGGACGGCCCCAGATGTTCTCGCCGAGACGACGGTCGAGCTTGTGCTTGGCGCTATGGCGCTTCGACATGATAGTTCCTTGGCAACTGTAACGACGTGATCCCGATCGCGACGAATCACGATCGGGGCTGATCCCGGTTTCGCGCTGCTGATCCCGAAGGAGGCAGGCCCACCGCTTCACCGGGGTGCGGGGGCTGTTGCGAAGGCGCGCGCCTAGCCGAGGGGCGGCGCGCTGTCAATCGCGGTGGGCGTTGGAGAGCGGTCGGGATCAGCGATTGGGGATCGTGCCGCTGCGCGCATCGTTGGCACGGCGCGCGTCGCTGGCGGCGCGACCGTTCGCTTCGTCGATCTGCGCCCATTGCGCCTTGGTGTGGCAGGTGCGCACCGGCAGGTACGACCCGATCGGCAGCTCGCGACGGCAGATCGGCTTGTCCGCCGCGGGCGTCGGCGCCGGGTCTGGCGTTTGCGCCGCCGTGGCGATCAAGGCGAGAGCGATCAGGGACATGGGCAAAGCCTCCGGGCAAAAGAGGCAGAAGTCATGACGCAATTCCGCCGCTCAGGGAAGCGCCGATGCTCGACAAGTCCCGCAGCCCCGCTACAGAAGCGCGCATGACGACGACCCTGCCCGGCCCCGATTGCACCACCATGACCGAGGTCCGCGCGGGCGTCGACCAGGTCGATCGCGAGCTGGTCGCGCTGCTCGCCCGCCGCTTCGCCTATATGGACGCCGCCGCCCGCATCAAGCCGGCGCGCGGTGCGGTGCGCGACGAAGGCCGCAAGGCGCAGGTGATCGCCAATGCCCGTGCGGCGGCGGAGGCAGCGGGGCTGCCCGGCGACGTGATCGCGGATCTGTGGGAGCAGCTGGTCGAAGCCTCAATCGCCTATGAGCTGACGCAGTTCGACGCGCGCGCGGCGAACATGGACAATATGGGCACCTGAACGGAAATGTTCTGGGCCCATCGTTTCGGTTTTTGCTCCACTGACAAAGAGCGCGCCATGTCCATTGTCGGCATATGGCTTGTGACGGACGCTAGCCCATGGCGGTGTGTGTAGGACAGTGGGGCAAAGCGCGGCTTCAGATCATCGTTTTAGTACGGTGACCTGACATGCTGTTTTGACGGCAGTGCGCGGCTTTCGATCCAACACACGCGGTGCAGCAAGGATGGCTCCCCGCACTCTTCGTCACCCCGGACTTGGTCCGGGGTCCACTGGGCCGCTGGGGCAACGTTCGAGGCTCTGGACTCCCCCCTCGCCGCAGAGTGGACCCCGGAACGAGTCCGGGGTGACGGGGAGAGTGGGGGCCGCTCGTACCAGTTATCGACCGTCAGTCCCGCCGAGGCGGAAACCCATATGGGCTGCCCTTCCGGCTCCATCCGCAACGTTAGCGTGTCTGGATCCCCGCCTTCGCGGGGATGACGAACCTGGGCGATAGGCCCGCCGCCCTACCGCTCGCTGCGACGTTCCTTGGCGCCATCCAGCGCCGACAGCACGCCGCGCAGCGTGCGCACTTCCTGCGACGACCAGCCGGGCTTGGTCAGCAACGTCCTAAGCGTCCGCCGGGTCGCGGGCACGCGGTCGGGCGGGAAGAAGAAGTTCGCGCGCTCCAGCATGTCGTCGAGCTGTGCGATCATGCCGTCCAGCTCGGTCTGCGGTGCCGGCGCGTCGATCTCGGTCAGCGACGGCTGCGCGAGGCTGACGCCCTTCGACCATTCGTAGGCGACCAGGATGACCGCCTGCGCGAGGTTGAGGCTGCCGAATTCGGGGTTGATCGGCACAGTGATGATCGTGCGGGCGAGCGCGACGTCGTCGGTTTCCAGCCCCGACCGTTCCGGCCCGAACAGGATGGCGGAGCGTTCGCCCGCGCCGTGGATCGCCTTGGCGGCGACTTCGGGCGTCACCACCGGCTTGGTGATACCGCGCTTCCTGACCGTGGTCGCATAGACGTGCGCGCAATCCGCGATCGCGTCCTGAACCGTCTCGTAGACACGCGCGCGTTCCAGCACGAGGTCCGCGCCGCTCGCCGCCGGACCCGCCTTGGGGTTGGGCCAGCCGTCGCGCGGGGCGACGAGGCGCATGTCGGTCAGCCCGAAATTGAGCATCGCGCGCGCGGCCTTGCCGATATTCTCGCCGAGCTGCGGGCGGACCAGGACGATCGCGGGGAGATTGGTGTCGCTCATGCGCCGCGTCCTGCCTGTTCGACCGACCCGGCGAACTCCTCGAAGTCGCGCGCCTCGCTGAAGTCGCGATAGACGCTGGCGAAGCGGATATAGGCGACCGAATCGAGGCCCTTCAGCCCCTCCATCACCAATTCGCCGATCCGCTTCGACGACACTTCGCTCTCGCCCAGCGTTTCCAGCTGGCGCTGGATGCCGCTGATCAGCTTTTCGATGCGCACCGGTTCGATCGGGCGCTTGCGCGTCGCGATCGCGATCGAGCGTTGCAGCTTCTCGCGCTCGAACGGCTCCCGGCGCGACCCGCCGTCGCCCGCGCTCTTCACGACCCACAGGTCGCGCAGCTGGATGCGCTCGAACGTCGTGAAACGCGCGGCGCACCCTTCGCACTGGCGCCGGCGCCGGATCGCCGCCCCGTCTTCGGTGGGGCGGCTGTCCTTTACCTGGCTGTCTTCATGGCCGCAGAACGGGCAACGCATAAATGGTCGTACGCGTCCTCAGATCTTGTTGCGGCGAGCATAGGCGACGCCCGCGCCGACCAGCGCACCCAGCACCGGGCCGACGAACGGCACGGGGATCGCCACCACGGCGCCGATCGCACCGTATTTAGCCATCTTCTTGCCCAGGCCGGGCGTGTTCTTCACGGTGCTCTGCACCTCGTCGATCTTCGACATCTGTTATCCTTCGTAGATGGGGAAGCGCGCGCAGAGGTTGCGCACACGGTCCCGAACGTTCGCCTCGACGTCGGGGTCCCCGTGTTCGCCCTTCTTTGCAAGACCGTCGAGCACATCGGCGACCATGTTGCCGATCTCGCGAAATTCCGCCGGGCCGAAGCCGCGCGTGGTGCCGGCGGGCGAGCCGACGCGGATGCCGCTGGTCTTCATTGGCGGCAGCGGATCGTTGGGGATGCCGTTCTTGTTGCAGGTGATGCCCGCACGCTCCAGCGCCTCGTCCGCGTCCTTGCCAGTGATGCCGAGCGGGCGCAGGTCAATGAGCGCGAGGTGCGTATCGGTGCCGCCCGCGATCACGTCGGCGCCGCGCTCCTTCAGCGTGGCGGCCAGCACCTTGGCGTTCTCGACCACCGCGGCGATGTAGCTCTTGTATTCGGGGCGCAGCGCCTCGCCGAACGCGACCGCCTTGGCGGCGATGACGTGCATCAGCGGGCCGCCCTGCAGGCCGGGGAAGACCGCCGAGTTGATCTTCTTCGCGATCGCCTCGTCGTCGGTCATGATCATGCCGCCGCGGGGGCCGCGCAGCGTCTTGTGCGTCGTGGTGGTGACGACATGCGCATGGCCGAACGGCGTCGGGTGCAGGCCGGCGGCAACGATGCCGGCGAAGTGCGCCATGTCGACCATGAAGTACGCGCCGACCTTGTCCGCGATGGCACGGAAGCGGGCGAAGTCGATGACGCGCGGATAGGCCGAGCCACCCGCGATGATAAGCTTCGGCTGATGCTCGACCGCAAGCGCCTCGACCGCGTCATAGTCGATCAAATGCGTGTCGGGGTCGACGCCATATTGCACCGCGTTGAACCACTTGCCGCTCATCGCCGCCTTGGCGCCGTGCGTCAGGTGGCCACCGGCGTCCAGGCTCATGCCCAGGATCGTCTCGCCCGGCTTGACCAGCGCCAGCATCACCGCGCCGTTCGCCTGTGCGCCCGAATGCGGCTGCACGTTGACGAAGCCGCAGCCGAAGATCTGCTTGGCACGCTCGATCGCGAGGCTCTCGACCTCGTCCGATGGCGCGCAGCCCTGGTAATAGCGCTTGCCCGGATAGCCTTCGGCATATTTGTTGGTGAAGACCGAGCCCTGCGCCTCGAGCACCGCCTTCGACACGATGTTTTCCGACGCGATCAGCTCGATCTGCGTCTGTTCGCGGGTGAGTTCGTGGGCCACGCCGCCGAATACGGCGGGATCGGCATCCGCCAACCCTTGCGTGAAGAAGCCGCTGGAGCGGATGTCACTGAGATCGTTCGGCTGGGTGCTCATGGGATCAATCCTTCTGCGACAGTTTGTCGACACGGGCCTGATGACGGCCGCCCTCGAACGGAGCGGCGAGAAAGGCTTCGAGGCACGCCTTCGCAAGGTCCGGCCCGATCAGCCGGGCGCCCATCGCGATGACGTTGGCGTCGTTGTGGTTGCGCGCGAGGGCGGCGGCGAGCGGTTCGGTGACCAGCGCGCAGCGGCACGCCGGGTTGCGATTGACCGCGATCGAGATGCCGATCCCCGATCCGCACAGCGCCACGCCGAACGCAGCCTCACCGTTCGCAACTGCATCGGCCAGCTTGTAGCCGTAATCGGGATAGTCGACGCGCGCGTCGGTCTCCGGACCCAGGTCGAGCACCTCGTGACCCAGCGTGGCGGCGTGCTCCACCAGCAGCGCCTTCAGCGCGACGGCGGCGTGATCGGAGGCGAAGGCGATGCGCAAGGCGAAGCGGCGTCCCGGCTGTGATGAGGAAGCGATGCGCGGCGCCTTAGCGCCACCGTCACGCAAATGCCACAGCCGATGCGGGGAAAGGCATCGGGACACGATGGCGCGTGGGAACGCCCGCGCCGGTCACGCGCTTGGACAACATGCATCAAGATCGCACCCCGAGCAGCCGCTGCGTCCGCCTGCGATCCCGCTGGCGATCCGATGCCTGAGCGCCACTCCGCCACCGCCGAGGCGATCGGCAGCGATGCCGGCAGCCCGGGCATGACCGGCACCGTCGGCGAATCGGCGATGATCCTCGGCTATGCCGGCCTGCTGCCGCAGATCGCCGCCGCCGCCACCTGCGCCTTCGACCAGACGACGCAAACGGGTGGCATGTTCGCCTTCGGCTATGCCGCGCTGATCCTCAGCTTCCTCGGCGGCATCTGGTGGGGTTTCGCGATGTGCGCCGGCGTGCGGCAGGGCGAGATCGCCTGTCTGGCGGTCGCGCCTTCGATCGTAGCGGCCGGCCTGATCCTGCTGTCGGTCGGTGGCGTTATCTCGCTGGCGCTGGCGTTGGTCCTGTTGGGCGTAGCGGTGCTGCTGACCCTGCTGGTCGACCGCCGGCTCACCGCACAGGGGATCACGCCCAGCGGCTGGATGGCGCTGCGCGTGCCGTTGTCGCTGGGCCTGGGCAGCCTCTCGATCATCATCGGCGCCCTGTGCGGGGTATTGGCGGCCTGAAACCACAGAACAGCGCCCTGCGATCGCTCGCTCCACGACCACCGTTGGTACTGAGCGTGTCGAAGCACACAGCGCCACCAAGCGCGACGTCGCTCGGGGTTAGCGCCCTTCGACAGGCTCAGGGCGAACGGTCGTGCGGCGGCAGTGGCTGGCATGGCCCGCTCGCTGCCTGCCCGCCCCAGGAGGAGGCGGCTCAACGAATACCCACGCAACCACCGTTCGTGCTGAGCCTGTCGAAGCACGGGCTTCACCAGGCGCGATGCCACGTGGAGCGATATTCAGGCGGCGGTCAGGCCGCCTTGCGCAATTCCAGCCGGCCCCAGATTTCGACCAGTGCTTGCGTGAGTTCGCGCATCATCTCTGGCGTATGGCTCGGACCCGGCGTGAAGCGCAGCCGCTCGGTGCCGCGCGGGACGGTCGGATAATTGATCGGCTGGACGTACACGCCATATTCGGCAAGCAGGATGTCGCTGATCCGCTTCGCCTTCACCGGATCGCCGACCAGCACCGGCACGATATGCGTGTCACCGAGCATCACCGGCAACCCCGCCTCGCTCAGCATCGTCTTGAGCAACGACGCCGACGCCTGCTGGCCTTCGCGCTCGACGCTGGAGGCTTTCAGGTGGCGCACGCTCGCCAGCACGCCCGCGACCAGCACCGGCGACAGGCTGGTGGTGAAGATGAAGCCCGGCGCGTAAGAGCGGATGACATCGATGATCGTCTGGTCCGCAGCGATATAGCCGCCCATCACGCCGAACGCCTTGCCCAGCGTGCCCTCGATGATCGTCAGCCGGTGCGCGACGCCTTCAGCCTCGGAAATGCCGCCGCCGCGCGCGCCGTACATGCCTACCGCATGCACTTCGTCGAGATAGGTCAGCGCGTTATATTTGTCGGCGAGGTCGCAGATCGCGGCGATCGGCGCGATGTCGGCTTCCATCGAATAGACGCTCTCGAACGCGATCAGCTTCGGCACCGCCGGGTCCTCGGCCGCCAGCAGCTCCTCGAGGTGCGCGAGGTCGTTGTGGCGAAAGATCCGCTTCTCGCAGCCGGCGTTGCGGATGCCGGCGATCATCGAAGCGTGATTCAGCTCGTCCGAAAAGATCACGCAGCCGGGCAGGATCTTGGCGAGCGTCGACAGCGTCGCCTCGTTGGACACATAGCCGCTGGTGAACAGCAATGCGCCTTCCTTGCCGTGAAGGTCGGCAAGTTCATGCTCCAGATCGACGTGATAATGCGTATTGCCGCCGATGTTGCGCGTGCCGCCCGATCCGGCGCCGACGTCGTGCAGCGCCTCTTCCATCGCGGCGATCACATCGGGATGCTGGCCCATCGCCAGATAGTCGTTCGAACACCAGACCGTGATCGGCTTGGGGCCATTATGCCCCGCGAAACAGCGCGCATTGGGGAACATCCCCTTGTTGCGGAGGATGTCGATGAAGACGCGGTAGCGTCCCTCGGCATGAAGGCGGTCGATCGCCTGGGTGAAAACGCGCGAATAGTCCACGCGCGTGTCCGTGCCGTCGCTGTTCATGGGATGCTCGTGTATCGCGCGCGCGGCGGTGTTGCCAGCGGATAAAACAGGTCAGGGTGATCGAAGGGTTGGGCATTTTGTCCCAGGGGTGGGCGGCGGCCCCGCCCAAAAATCCCCCGTCACCCCGGACTTGTTCCGGGGTCTACTCCGCAGCCAGGGGGGCGGCTGGAGGCTCAAAGCATCCCCCCGCGGCCCGGTGGACCCCGGAACAAGTCCGGGGTGACGGTGGGGGTGAGGCTAGAGCGCCTCCACCACCCCAATCCCGTACCGCACCAGCGCCGGTTCCAGCGCCCGCTCCGCCGCGCCCAGCCGCGTGAACACCGCGCGATGCACCGGCGCCTCCGCCGGCCAGTCTTGCCCCCGGGTCAGCGATTCGATCCGCCGCGCGATCCCCGGCCCTCCATCGATGAAGCGCACCCCCGCGGGCGCCACCGCCGCCAGCTCCGCCTCGACCAGCGGGAAGTGCGTGCAAGCGTTGACGATCACGTCGATTCGCTCGCCCCCCGGCTGCTCGATCAGCCCGGTGAGCGCCGCCGCGAACCGCTCCGTCGCGGGCGCCTTCCCGGCCAGCGTCTCTTCGGCCAGCTCGACCAATGCCGCCGATCCATGGCGCAGCACCGTGCAATCGCCGGCGAAGCGCGCCGCCAGATCGTCGACATAGGCCTGCCGCACCGTCGCCTGCGTCCCCAGCACGCCGATGACGCGGGTGAGGCTCATGGCGGCCGCCGGCTTGATCGCCGGCACCGTCCCCACCACGGGCACGTCGAGCGCCGCCCGCACCACCGGCAGCGCGATCGTCGAGGCGGTGTTGCACGCGATCACCACTAGCCGTGGGCGATAGCGTTCGACCAGCCGCCCGAGCAGCGCCGGCACGCGTGCCGCGATTTCGGCCTCGCTTTTCGTACCATAAGGAAACCCAGCCGAATCGGCCGCATAGACGATCGGCGCGAACGGCAGCAGTCCTTGAGTCGGTGCGACCACCGACAGGCCGCCGACACCGGAATCGAAGAACAGGATCGGACGCATATCCATCGACCGCGTGCATAGCCGCCGCGCCGTCCGCCGCAAGTCCGCCCCCCTTGGCCAAGCCGGTCCGATGCCGCTATGATGGGGCCAGGCACGAAGGGGCACACTTGCAGACAGAAATCCTCTGGATGGCACCGACCGCGGCGCTGGTGCTCGGCTATCTGCTGGGCTCGATCCCGTTCGGGGTGATCCTGACACGGCTTGGCGGCGCGGGCGACCTGCGCACGATCGGATCGGGCAATATCGGCGCGACCAATGTGCTGCGCACGGGGCGCAAGGGCCTCGCCGCAGCGACGCTGCTGCTCGACCTGCTGAAGGGCGCCGCCGCCGTCTGGCTCGTCAGCTGGCTGTTCCCGTGCGAACAGATGGTCGCCGCCGCCGCCGCGTTCGTCGGCCATTGCTATCCGGTCTGGCTGCGGTTCCGTGGTGGCAAGGGCGTCGCGACGCTGATGGGCATCGTACTGGCGCTGCACTGGCCGATGGGGCTGGTCTATGCCGTCGTCTGGCTGGGTCTGCTCGCCACCGTGCGCATCTCGTCGGTCGCGGGCATGGCCGCGGCGGTCAGCGCGCCGGTCAGCGGCGCGATCTTCGGCCGGTTCGATCTCGTCATGCTGCTGCTCGCGCTCGCCGCCATCGTGCTGTGGAAGCATCGCGAGAATATCGAGCGGATCGCCAACGGCACCGAACCACGCATCGGCGGCGGCAAGCGCGCCGCGGCGGACGGCCCGCAGGACGACTGAGCATGGCCGAGCGCGATCTCGCGCGCCTTCGCCTGATCCGGACCGCGGGGGTCGGCCCCGTCACCTATCGCCAGTTGATCGCCCGCTTCGGTACGCCCGAAGCCGCGCTCGACATGCTGCCGACACTCGCCCGGCGCGGCGGCGGCAACGCGCCGCGTGTCGCCGACGCGGGACTGGTCGAGCGGGAGCTGGCGACGACGGCCAGACTCGGCGCGCGCTACGTCTTCCTTGACGATCCTGACTATCCGCCGCTGCTAGCCGAGACCGACACCGCGCCGCCCGCGCTGATCGTCCGCGGCGACCTGACCCTGGCCAGCCGCCTGTGCGTCGCGATCGTCGGCGCGCGCAACGCCTCGGCCGCGGCCTGCCGCTTCGCCCGCAGCCTCGCGCACGATCTCGCCGCCGAAGGGGCGACGGTCGTCTCCGGCTTGGCGCGCGGCATCGACACCGCCGCGCACGTCGGCGCGCTTCCCCGCACTATCGGCGTCATCGCCAGCGGTATCGACGTCACCTTCCCGCCCGAAAACCGGGCATTGCAGGAGGAGGTCGCGGCCCACGCGCTGCTGGTCGCCGAACAGCCGCCCGGCACGCAGCCGCTCGCGCGCAACTTCCCCTCGCGCAACCGCATCATCGCCGGCCTGTCGCTCGGCACGGTGGTGGTGGAGGCGGCGCCCCGCTCGGGCTCGCTCATCACCGCGCGGCTGGCGGGCGAGGCGGGGCGCGAGGTCATGGCCGTTCCCGGCAGTCCGCTCGATCCCCGCGCGCAAGGCTGCAACCTGCTGATTCGCGACGGCGCCACGCTAATCCAGACCGCCGCCGACGTCCTCGAACAGCTTCGCCCGATCGACCCGCGCAGCGTCCGTGCCCCCAGCTCCAGCTATAGCGGCCCACCCCCCGCGGACGCCGACGACACCGACCGCCGCCGCGTGACCGCGTTGTTAGGCCCGGTGCCGGTGACGGTCGACGAACTGATCCGCCAAAGCGGCATCGCCCCCGCGATCCTCCAGACCGTATTGCTCGAACTGGAACTCGCCGGCCGGCTCGAACGCCATGCCGGCGGCCGCGTCAGCCTTGCCTTCTAGGTCGAGGCGAACCATATTCGGTCCGTATTTGGTTTGGAGGCAATGATGGGCTTTGCGGAACGGGTCAAACCGATCAGCTACGTCAAGGCCCACGCGGCCGACGTGCTGACCGAACTTACGGCAAGCCGCGAACCTCTTGCGATCACGCAGAACGGCGAGGTGAAGGCGGTCCTTCAGGACGTCGCGTCCTATGACGAAACGCGAGAAACGTTGGCGTTGCTCAAGTTGCTCGCGCTCGGAACGATCGACATCGAACATGGCGACACCCGCGCGTTGGAGGACGTCGCCGCCGCGATCCGCGCCGGCTGATCGCGATGACGGCGCCCTTTGCCGTCCGCCTGACGCGCGGTGCGGAACAGGATCTACGGCACATCCATGGCGATCGGCTGGCGCATGGCGGACAGGCCGCGGCGGACGCGTTACTCGACACATTGGTCGGGCGGATCGACGCGCTGCGCCACTTCCCGGATCGCGGCGCCGTGCCGCCCGAACTGCAGACGATCGGCATGCGCGACTATCGCCAGATCGTCAGCGCACCCTATCGGATCATCTATCGGACGATCAAGACGACCGTCTTCGTCGTCGTGATCGCGGACGGGCGGCGCGACATGGCGACGTTGCTCGAACGGCGCCTGCTCGCCCGCTAGGGGGACAGACCGACCGCTTCGGTTCAGCCGGCCGCCCGTGCCGCCCAGCGGCCGACGACGATGCTGATGATCGGGCTCACCACCACCAGTACCACCAGGGCCGCGACCCAGGTCACCATGCCCGCGGCGAAGGCGCAGACGCCGATCATCACGGGGATCCAGCTGCGGTGCAGCAGCGGCGTGATCTCATGCGCCCCGATGTCGTCGTCGAGCAGATCGGGCGAGCGGGCGATGACCTGGATCAGATGGCGGTTGAGCAGCCCCAGCAGGATCAGCCAGCCGGTGTAGAAGCCGATGCCGACGCGCAAATTCACATATTCGCTGATGATCGCGGTCGGGAACGGCATGAAGGCGACGCCGAGCAGCAGCAGCAGGTTCGCCATCACCAGCCGCGGCGTCGCGGCGCGGAGCAACCCCATCACGTCGTGATGGATGATCCAGAACCGGCCCAGCACCAGGAAGCTGACCAGGAAGCCGACATAATTGGGCAGCAGCGCCCACAGCGCCTGCCCCAGTTCCGGCCCGGTCGGATGGTGCAGCGCGGGCAGCTTCACCTCGACCACCAGCAGCGTCATCGCGATCGCGAAGATCGCGTCCGAAAAGAAGGTCATCCGTTCTAGCTGCACGCGCGCCCGGTGCGCGCGGCGATGGTCGACGCCTGCGCTGCTCATGCCCACGCCTTGTCCTCGACGCCCGTCGATCCCCACATCGGTGTCATCCCCCTGTTGACAGTCGCCCCGGCGGCTTTCCACCCTCGCGCGTACACGTAAGGACCGTAATCGCCGCCATGCAGCTCGTCATCGTCGAATCGCCCGCCAAAGCGAAGACCATCGAAAAATACCTCGGCTCGGACTACCGGGTACTCGCCTCCTACGGCCATGTCCGCGACCTGCCGGCGAAGGACGGGTCGGTGAACCCCGACGAGGGTTTCGCGATGGAGTGGGAGAATTACGCGGACAAGACGAAGCAGCTCAAAGCCATCGCCGATCTGTCGAAGACCGCCGATCGCCTGATCCTGGCGACCGACCCCGATCGCGAGGGCGAGGCGATCAGCTGGCACGTGCAGGAGGTGCTCAAAGGTCGCAAGGCGCTGCCCAAGGAAGTCCAGCGCGTCACCTTCAACGCGATCACCAAGGCGGCGGTGACCACCGCGATGGCGAACCCGCGCGAGCTCGATACCGATTTGATCGACGCGTACCGCGCCCGCCGCGCGCTCGACTATCTCGTCGGCTTCACGCTGTCCCCGGTGCTGTGGCGCAAGCTGCCCGGCGCCAAGTCGGCGGGCCGCGTCCAGTCGGTCGCGCTGCGCCTGATCGTCGACCGCGAGCGCGAGATCGAGGCGTTCCGCGCGCAGGAATATTGGTCGGTCACCGCGAGCATGGAGCAGGACGGCACGCCCTTCACCGCGCGCCTCGTCCAGTGGGATGGCAAGAAGCTCGACCGCCTATCGATCGGCAATGAGGGCGACGCGCAAAAGGCCAAGGCCGCGGTCGAGGCAGGGCGCTTCTCGGTCCAGTCGGTCGAGACCAAGCCGGCGACGCGCAACCCGCCGCCGCCCTTCACCACCTCGACGTTGCAGCAGGAGGCGGCGCGCAAGCTCGGCTTCTCGGCCGACCATACGATGCGGATCGCGCAGGGCCTCTACGAGGATGGCGCGATCACCTACATGCGGACCGACGGCGTGCAGATGGACGGCAGCGCGATTTCGGCCGCGCGCAAGGCGATCGCCGAGCGGTACGACGCTGGCTACGTCCCCGATTCGCCGCGCCAGTACCAGACCAAGGCGAAGAACGCGCAGGAAGCGCACGAGGCGATCCGCCCGACCGACTTCAGCAAGGACCGCGTCGGCGGCGGCGATCACGCGCGCCTGTACGACCTGATCTGGAAGCGCGCGCTCGCCAGCCAGATGGCGTCGGCGCGCATGGAACGCACCACGGTCGAGATGGCGGACGGCACGGGCCGCAACGTGCTGCGCGCGACCGGCCAGGTCGTGCTCTTCCCCGGCTTCCTCGCGCTCTACGAGGAAGGGCAGGACGACAGCCAGGACGAGGAAGCGCGCCGCCTGCCACGCCTGCGCGACGGCGATGCGCCGGCCAAGAAGGACGTCGCTGCCGAACAGCATTTCACCCAGCCGCCGCCGCGCTTCTCCGAAGCGTCGCTGGTCAAGCGCATGGAAGAACTCGGCATCGGCCGCCCGTCGACCTATGCCTCGATCATCAAGACGCTGAAGGACCGCAATTACGTTCGCGTCGAGAAGAACCGCTTCTTCGCCGAGGAATCGGGGCGGTTGGTGACGGCGTTCCTCGAACGCTTCTTCGAAAAGTACGTCGGCTTCGATTACACCGCCGAGCTGGAGGAAGAGCTGGACGACGTGTCCGGCGGCCGCGCACAATGGCAGGCGGTGCTGGAAGCCTTCTGGCGCGACTTCAAGCCGCGCACCAGCGAGGTGATGGAGCAGCAGCCGTCGGCAATCACCGCGGAGCTCGACCAGTTCCTCGCGCCCTACCTGTTCCCCGACAAGGCGGACGGCAGCGATCCCAGGCTCTGCCCCAAGTGCGAGGTGGGCAAGCTCGCGCTGCGCGGCGGCCGGTTCGGCGCGTTCATCGCCTGCTCCAACTATCCGGAGTGCAAATACACCCGCCGCTTCGCGCAGGCCGGCGCCGAGGCGGGCGAGGACAGCGGTCCCGAGGGGCTCGGCAAGGACCCGGTCACGGGGCTGGAGGTCGAGCGCAAGTCGGGGCGATTCGGGCCGTACATCCAGCTCGGCGAGGGCAAGGACGCCAAGCGCGCCTCGATCCCCAAGGACCTGCCCGGCGAGCTCGACCTGGAATGGGCGCTCAAGCTCTTGAGCCTGCCGCGCACGATCGGCAATCACCCAGAGACTGGCGAGCCGATCACCGCCTCGATCGGCCGTTACGGCCCCTATCTGGCGCACAGCGGCAAATACGCACGGCTGCAATCGACCGCCGACGTGTTCGAAACCGGCATGAACGCCGCGGTGGTCAAGCTCGCCGAGGCGGCGGCCGGCGGTGGACGTCCCGCGCGTGGCGCCGCACGCGCGCCGCTCAAGGAGTTGGGCAAGCATCCGCGCACCGAGGCGGAGATCAAGCTGATGGAAGGGCGCTACGGCCCCTATGTCACCGACGGCGAGACGAACGCGACGCTGCCCAAGTCGATCACGCCCGAGGCGCTGACGCTGGAGGAAGCGGCATCCTTGATCGACGCCCGCGCGGCGGCGGCCCCGGCGAAAAAGAAGAAGGCGCCGACGAAGAAAGCCGCGGCGAAGAAGCCGGCGGCGAAGGATGCAGCCGCCAAGAAACCGGCCGCGAAAAAGGCGCCGGCGAAGAAGAAGGCGGACTGATCCACACGTTCGTCATTCCCGCGAAGGCGGGAATCCAGACGCGCTACCGTCGCGCTTCTTGCCGAAAGGTCAGAGGTTCTGGATTCCCGCCTTCGCGGGAATGACGGCAGTGGGATAGGGCGCCGCTCCTCCCATCGTCATCCCGGCGCACGCCGGGATCCATGGTGGCGGGACGGCTGTGGTTCGCAAACCATCGGCGGCGGCGTGTCCATGGATCCCGGCCTGCGCCGGGATGACGAACACCAGGTCGTAGCGAACCGCCTACGCCGCCCGACGCTGCGTCATCATCAGCCAGGCGCGCGCTTGGCGCTGCGCTTCGGCGATCTCGCGGGCCGTCATGTCCTCGGCCACGTCGGCGCGGGCATCCACCGCGTCCTCAAGGCCCGCCACGGCGGCGAGATTGAACCATTTGTGCGCCTCGATCAGATCGATCCCCGCCCCCGCGGTCCCGGTCTGATAGCACACGCCGAGGTCGAACAGCGCCTCGGGCCGGCCGCGCATCGCGTCGGCGATGCGGCTTTCTAAAAGAAACTGCGCACTCTTGAGACTGTTAGCCATGGATCGCCCCTATTTTTCATGGGGCCACCATGGCGCGCCGACCGCTACGAAATGGTTAACGCGAAAAACACCATGTCCGTCAGGGCGTTTCCTCGACCGCCACGTTGTCGATCAGCCGCGTCGTCCCCATCCGCGCCGCTGCGAGCAGCCGCCGCGGCCGGTCCGCCGCCGGCGATTCGGCCAGGGTTTCGGCATCGGCCAGCGCGACATAATCGACCTCGAACCCCGCCGCGACCAGCGCGCCGCGCGCCTCGGCCAGCGCGCCTTCGGGATCGTCGCCGCGCGCGATGCTGCGCGCCGCGACGCCCAGCGCGCGCGGCAGCGCGACCGCCTTCGCCCGCTGTTCCTCGTCGAGGTAGATGTTGCGCGACGACAGCGCGAGGCCGTCATCGTCGCGCTGCGTCGGCACGCCGACGATCTCGATGGCCATGTCGAGGTCCGCGACGAAGCGGCGGATCACAGCGAGCTGCTGGAAATCCTTCTCGCCGAAATAGGCGATGTCGGCGCGCGTCTGGTTGAACAGCTTGGTCACGACCGTCGCGACGCCATCGAAATGCCCCGGCCGCGCCGCGCCGTCCAGCCCGTCGCTGACGCCGGTGACGCTGACGTTCGTCGCAAAGCCTTCGGGGTACATCACCTCGACCGGCGGTGCCCACAGCAGGTTGCAGCCATGGTCGGCAAGCAGGCGCGCGTCCGCCGCCTCGCGCCGGGGATAGCGGGCAAGGTCTTCGTTCGGGCCGAATTGCTTGGGGTTGACGAAGATCGATGCGATCACCTTCGTGCCCGGGCGCCGCGCCGCCTCGATCAGCGCCATATGGCCAGCGTGCAGCGCGCCCATCGTCGGGACCAGCGCGATGGTCGCCCCTTCGGCGCGGAATGCGGCGACCGCGTCGCGCAAGCCGGCCAGGTCTCGAACTGTTTGCACCGTTTACCCCCTCGAACAATGAGCGCGCGGCTTCTATGAAGAGGGCAGCAACCGGGCAACCCGGAAGATCGCATTAAGGAACGAGCCGTGCCCGCAGGGCCACATGTCCCCTCCCCCCACGTCATCGTCTTCGCCAATGAAAAGGGCGGCACCGGCAAGTCGACGACGGCGGTCCACGTTGCCATCGCGCTCGCTGCGAAGGGCGCGAAGGTCGCCTGTTTCGACCTCGATCACCGCCAGCGCACCGTCGGCCGCTACCTCGACAATCGCGCCGCGACGATGCAGCGCAAGGGCAGCGCGCTGCCCATGCCCGTCCACGACACGCACGACGGCACGAACGAGGACGTCTTCGAGGAAAAGTGGCATCGCCTGTCCGAAGGCGCCGACTTCCTGATCGTCGACACCCCCGGTCGCGACGATTATTTCGCGCGCACCGCGGCGGCGCTGTCGAACACGCTCGTCACGCCGATGAACGACAGCTTCGTCGATTTCGACCTGATCGGCCAGGTCGATCCCGAGACGTTCAACGTCACCAAGCCCAGCTTCTATTCGGAACTGATCTGGGACGCGCGCAAGCAGCGCGCCCGTGCCGATGGGACGCAGATCGACTGGGTCGTGCTGCGCAACCGCCTGCAGCATATCGAGGCGCGCAACATGCGCCGCGTATCGGATGCGCTGACCCAGCTGTCGAAGCGCGTCGGCTTCCGCATCATTCCGGGTCTGGGCGAACGCGTGATCTATCGCGAGCTGTTCCCGACCGGCCTCACCATGATCGACGCCAAGGAATTCGGCGCGATGGGCCTGGGCCATGTCGCCTCGCGGCAGGAATTGCGCGAGATGATGGCGGCGCTGCAATTGCCCGAACCCACCCAGCCCTCCGACTCTCAGCCGTCCGAGTCCCAGGCCGCCGAGCCGACCCCCGATATCGCCGCATGAAATGGCTGATCGTCATCGGGTTGATCTGGCTCGCATGGCACTATCTGGGCCGAAAGCCGAAGCGCCCCGCGGTCAGCCCGCAGCAGCGCGCGCGCCGCATCCTGGGCGTTGCGGCAGAGGCGGACGAGGCGGCAATCCGCGCCGCGCATCGCCGCCTGCTCGCCGAATTCCATCCCGATCGCGGCGGATCGGAATCGGCGACGCGTGAAATCAACGCGGCGCGTGACTTGCTGATCGAGGGCCTGCGCCGCCCCGCATGAGCCATGTCCTCTCGCCCGCGATCCTGCGGGAATATGACATTCGCGGCACCGTGGGGCGCAACCTCGCCCCCGCCGACGCGACCGCGATCGGCCGCAGCTTCGCCACGCGCATCCGCGCCGCGGGCGGCACGCGCGTCGCCGTAGGGCGCGACGGGCGCCTGTCCTCGCCCGACCTCGAAACCGCGCTGGTCGCCGGCCTCGTGGCAGGTGGCGTCGACGTCGTCCGCATCGGCCTCGGCCCCACGCCGATGCTGTATTTCGCCGAGGCGACGCTGGGCGTCGACGCCGGCATCCATGTGACGGGCAGCCACAATCCGCGCGACGACAATGGCTTCAAGATGGTGCTGGGCCACCGCTCCTTCTACGGCGCCGATGTGGTCGATCTCGCCCGCCTCGCCGCCACCGGCGCGTGGAGCGAGGGCACCGGCAGCGTCACCCACCACGACGTCCTTCCCGCTTATGTCGCACGCCTGCTCGCGGGCTATGCCGGCGGTGCGTTCCGCATCGGCTGGGATTGCGGCAACGGCGCCGCCGGTCCCGCGGTGGAGCGGCTCGTCGCGCAGCTGCCCGGCGAGCATCATCTGCTCCACACCATCGTCGACGGCCGCTTCCCGAACCATCACCCCGACCCGACCGAGGAAGCCAATCTCGCCGACCTCAAGGCGCTGGTGTTGGAACGCGGTCTCGACTTCGGCATCGCCTTCGATGGCGACGGCGACCGGATCGGCGCGGTCGACGGCAAGGGCCGCGTGCTGTGGGGCGACCAGCTGCTCGGCCTGCTGATCGAGCCCGTCCTTGCCGCCTGTCCCGGCGCCACCGTGGTCGCCGACGTCAAATCCTCGGCCTACGTCTTCGATCGTATCGCGGAACTCGGCGGCACCGCGGTGATGGGCGCGACCGGCCACAGCCCGATGAAGGAAGCGATGCTCGCCCATGCCGCGCCGATCGCGGGCGAATTGTCGGGCCACATCTTCTTCGGGCACGACTGGTACGGGTTCGATGACGCGCTGTACGCCGCGGTGCAGCTAATCGGCGCGGTCCATCGCGCGGGCCAGTCGCTCACCGCCTTGCGCGACGCGATGCCGCCGTTCGTCAGCACGCCAGACCTGCGCTTCGTCATCGATCCGGCGCGCAAGGCCGGGGTGATCGATGCGGTGCGTGCGCGGGTCGAGGCGACCGGCACGCCCGTCGTCGCGATCGACGGCGTCCGCGTCACGACGCCTGCAGGCTGGTGGCTGCTGCGCGCCTCGAACACGCAGGACATGCTGACGCTGCGCGCCGAAGCCCGCTCCCAGGCGGCGCTCGGCGCCTTGCTTGCAGAGGTCGATGCGCACCTGACGGCCTGCGGAATCGCCCGCGATTGACAGACATGCCGTGCCCGATAGGGTCGTTGTCATGTCTGGGTCCTACAGTGCCGAACGCGCCGTCGACAGCTTCCGCTCGAGTACCAATCGCTGGCTACTCGGCAGCTTCACCGGGTGGCTGACGATCCTCAGCTGCGCGATCGGCGTCGGCCTCGTCATCATCGCGGTCCGCTGGTTGCAGAACATGTCCGCCGCCTATGAAATCACCGACCAGCGACTGATCGTGAAGCGGGGCCTGATCATGAAATCGATCGACGAAATCGAGCTGTACCGGATCAAGGACGTGCGAGTCGATTTCTCGGTCATCAACCAGATCGCGGATATCGGCACGATCACCATCACCTCGTCGGACCGCACGACGCAGAATATGCAGTTCGTCCTGCGCGACATCCCCGCCGCCCGCGAACGCCGCGAAGGCATCCGCAAACTCGTCGACCGCGCCCGGCGGCAGCGCGGGGTGCGCGAGCTGGACATCGACGAAGACGACTATCGCTGATCTGCAACGGAGTGGGTTGTCACCGGCCGCCCCGCCCACACCGTCACCCCGGACTTGGTCCGGGGTCCACTCCGCGGCGAGGGGGGTGGCTTGAGCCTCTTGCCGTCCCCTTGCGGCCCGGTGGACCCCGGACCAAGTTCGGGGTGACGGGCGGAGAGACGAACCGTCGCGTGCATCCCCACCCACCTCACACCCTCGTCAACGCCAACAACAAAAGTCCTCCCCCGCCAGGGGGAGGTGGCGCGCCGAAGGCGTGACGGAAGGGGCGGACAGGAATGCCCTCTGCATAGCAAGCACCGCTCATAACCCCCCTCACCAAATGCTGGCGGAATCCGTCCACATCCCCCATCTACCCCAGCAATGCGTCCCCAGCCCCAGATCGTCCGCGTCATCGACCTCGAAACCACCGGCAGCGCGCCGCCTGCGCATGGCGTGTGCGAGATCGGCTGGCAGGACGTCGCGCTCGGCGCCGATGGCCGCTGGGAGCTACAGGGCGAGGGTGGGTCGATCCTGGTCAATCCGGGCCGCGCCATCCCGCCGATCACGCAGGCAATCCATCATATCCTCGACGAGGATGTCGCTGACGCGCCCTGGTGGCACGACGTCGCACGCCGCGTGCTCGATCCCTATCCGCGCCGCGTCGCGCTCGCCGCGCATCGGGCGGACTTCGAACAGCAATTCTGCACGCCCAGCCTGACCCACGGCCAGGAGTGGATCTGCACCTGGAAGTGCGCGCTGCGCCTGTGGCCGGACAGTCCCAGCTTCTCCAATCAGGTGCTGCGCTATTATCGCCGCCCCGAGGGGCTCGATCAGCAGCGCGGCCTGCCCGTCCATCGCGCCTTCCCCGACGCCTATGTCACCGCGCACCATTTGCGCGACCAGCTCAACGAAGCGGGCCTCGCGCAATGTCTCGATTGGTCGCGCACGCCGGGGTTGATCCCACGCGTCCGCTACGGCCCCCATCGCGGCAAGGCGTGGAGCGAGCTCGACCATGAAAGCCTGATGGCCTTCCTGACCGATCGCGATCCCGACATCCGCTTCACCGCCAATGCCGAAATGGATCGCCGCAGCGGTGGCGGCGCCGTCGGCCGGGCCAGCGCGCAGGACCTCTTGCTGTAGTATAATCTCACCCCTCTGGAATGGTTCGTAACGCTGGCGTAAGGCAGCGCCTGTGATCGCCACCATCCGCAACCGTTTCGTCGTCAGGGAAGGCCGCTTCGGCCGTGTGCTGATCGCCTTCATGGTGATGGGTTTCGCCGCGCTGATCGTGGCGGGCATCGCCGCCGGCCTCGCCACCGCGCGCGGCGAACAGCACACCGAAACGGTCGGCCATACCTATGAGGTGGAACTGGCGATCGGCACCGCGCGGCGCCTGATCGAACAGAGCGAAGCCTCGCGGCGCGGCTATCTGCTGACCAGCGACGTGCGCTATCGCGACGCCTACCGGGAATGGAGCGCGGCGCTGGCGCCTGCGCTCGCCCGGCTGGAATCGCTGACCCACGACAATCCGCGCCAGGTTACCAGCTTCACGCTGCTGCGACGCGAGGTCGCTGCCCTGCTCGACCAGCGCAGTCGCACGATCGCGCTGGTCGATGCCGGTCGCCGCGCGGACGCGGTGACCGCGTTCGAACAGGAAACCAGCATCCGGCGGCTGACGATGATCCGCACGCTGTTCGAACGGATGAGCGGCGAAGAACGCCGGTTGCTCGAGCTGCGCAACGCCGCGCAGCGCGCCAGCGTCCGCCTGTTCTACGGCATCCTTGCGACGGCCGCGGTGATTCTCGCGATCGTCGTGCTCGCCTCGCTGCTCACCGTGCTGCGCTACACGCGCGACCTTGCCGCCTCGCGCGATTCGCTGCGCTCGTTCAACGAGCGGCTCGAAGAGACGGTGACCGAACGCACTGCCGACCTCAGCCGGGCGAACGAGGAAATCCAGCGCTTCGCCTATATCGTCAGCCACGATCTGCGTTCGCCGCTGGTCAACGTGATGGGCTTCACCGCCGAACTCGCCGCGGTCATCTCGCCGCTCACCACATTGGTCGAGCAGGCGGAGGCGCAATGCCCCGACATCGTCACCGAGGATGCGCGGCTGGCGGTGCGCGAGGACCTGCCCGAAGCGATCGGCTTCATCCGCACCTCGACGCAGAAGATGGACCGGCTGATCAACGCCATCCTGAAGCTGTCGCGCGAAGGCCGCCGCGTCATCACGCCCGAAGCGATCGACCTCGCCGCCGTGGTCGACACGATCGAAGGGTCGATCCGCCACGTCCTCGACGATCGCGGCGTCACGCTCACCGTCATCCGCCCGATGCCGCGCGTGGTGACCGACCGCGTCGCGATCGAACAGATCCTGTCGAACCTGATCGAAAATGCGAGCAAATACCTCCAGCCCGGTCGCCCCGGCGCGATCAGCGTATCGGCGGAGCAGCGCCGCGATCGCGTGATCGTGTCGGTCGCCGACAATGGCCGCGGTATCGATGCCCGCGATCACCAGCGCATTTTCGATCTGTTCCGCCGATCGGGCCAGCAGGACCAGCCCGGCGAGGGGATCGGGCTGGCGCACGTGCGCGCGCTGGCCTATCGCCTCGGCGGCACGATCGACGTCGACAGCGCGCTGGGCGAAGGATCGACCTTCCGCCTCAACCTTCCCGCCACCTTTTCCAGTCAGGACATTGCGTCATGAACGCCCATCAATCCGTCGGCATCGTCATGATCGAGGATGACGAAGGCCACGCGCGCCTGATCGAAAAGAACATCCGTCGCGCCGGCATCAACAACGACATCAAGCATTTCACCGACGGCAACCAGGCGCTGCACTTCCTGTTCGAAGCGCCCGACGGCCCCGCCCGGAACGGCCCGGCGCTGGTGCTGCTCGACCTCAACCTGCCCGATATGAGCGGCACCGACATCCTCGCCCGTATCAAGGCAGAGGACAGCCCCCTGAAGCGCACCCCCGTCGTCGTGCTGACGACCACCGACGACAAGGTCGAGATCCAGCGCTGCTATGACCTGGGCTGCAACGTCTACATCACCAAGCCGGTGAATTACGAAAGCTTCGCGCAGGCGATCCGCCAGCTCGGCCTGTTCCTGTCGGTGATCCAGGTCCCCGAGGTCGAGGAACACTGATCCTGACCCAGGTTCCGCCCAGCGCGCCCGCCAGCGTCCTGTATATCGACGACGACGCCGGTCTGCGCCGACTCGCGGCGCGTACGCTCGAACGGCGCGGCTATAGCGTGACGGTCGCCGACAGTGGCGCGGAAGGCGTGATGCTGGCGGCGGGCCAGCCGTTCGATCTGGTCGCGGTCGACCATTACATGCCGGAAATGGACGGGCTGGAGACGCTCGAGCGGCTCAAGGCGCTCCCCGAGCCGCCGCCGGTGGTCTACGTCACCGGATCGGACGAAGGACGGATCGCGATCGCCGCGTTGAAGGCGGGCGCCGCGGACTATGTCGTCAAGACGGTGGGCGAGGACTTCTTCGACCTGCTCACCGCCAGCTTCGAACAGGTCCTGGAACGCAGCCGCCTGACGCGCGAAAAGGCGCGGGCCGAAGAGGATCTGCGCGCCAGCAACGCGCGGCTCGAAACCTTGCTGTCCGAGGTGAACCACCGCGTCGCCAATTCGCTGCAGCTCGTGTCGGCGATGGTGCGGTTGCAGGCGGGCGCGCTCAGCGACCCCGCCGCGCGCGCCGCGCTGGACGATACGCAGCGCCGCATCGGCGCGATCGCGCAGGTCCACCGCCGGCTGTATTCGGCGAACGACGTCGAAAGCGTCGACATGCACGATTACCTGAAGTCGCTGATCGACGAACTCAACGAAACGCTGTCGTGCGACGATGGCGCGAACACGCTGCACCTCGTCGCCGAATCGATCCGCCTGCCGACCGACAAGGCGGTGTCGCTGGGCGTGATCGTCACCGAACTCGTCACCAACGCGTGCAAATACGCCTATCCGGACGGCGTCGGCGGTGAGATCCGCGTGCTGCTGCGCCGCGACGGCGACGACATCTTCCTGCTCGCGGTCGAAGACGACGGCTGCGGCATGCCCGCCGAGGCGACGCCCAAGGGCACCGGCCTCGGCACCAAGCTGATCCGCGCCATGGCGCAAAGCCTGCATTCCGCCGTGGAATACGAACCCCGCACGCCGGGCGTCAGGGCGACGCTGCGCGCGGCGATGGCATAAGCGCGGCGCCTACCCGATCCACCACGTCACCCCGGATCACGTCCGGGGTGACGCTGAGTCAGAGGCGATAGTCCCGCCTCAATCCACCGCCTCGACGAACCGCCGCGTTCCCTCCAGCGCCGCCCCGAACACGACATGGCTCGCCAGCCCGTACGCATGTATCGCCGGCGGCGTCTCGGTGGCCGATGGTCCCCAGCCGAACGCGGGCACCGCCACGTCGTCCAGCAGCGTCGCGACGCCGACGCCGAACGCCGTGCCGAACCCCGCCGTCGTTTCCGGCCACACCCGCGCCGCCAGCGCATAGCCTGCGCCAAGCGCCGCGCCGGTCACGTAATGCACCAGCACCCCCGCGTTCTCGCGGCGCTTCTGCGTCACCGGCTCGCCCGTCACCGCCTCGCTGACGCTGTCCGCCGCCTTCACCGTCGCGGGATCGTCGTTGCTGCCGCCCATGTCGACCACCGCGGCGACGCCCTTCTGAAACAGGTCCATCGCCAGGCTGGCGACGATCCCCCCGGCGACGCCGGCGAGCAGGGTCTTGGGCAGGCTGTTGGCAAGTGACGACACACGCATTCTCCCGGTCATGTGCAGCGCCTAACGCCGCACACGAACGAGAGGTTCGTGGGCACGACGACATATCGCCGCCTATCCGCCCACCGTTCTCCTTGAGCCTGTCGAAGGGCGCGTCACCACACCCGCACCGCACGTGGATGGCCGTGCTTCGACAGGCCCAGCACGAACGGATCGATAGACGCGTCGCCTCTCAGGGCTTGCGGAACTTCATCACGAACTGGTCGGTCTTGCCCCGGATCGCCGGATCGAAGACGTTCTTCGTGTGATCGTCCGCGGGGTTGGCGAGCACGTTGCTCGACCCGACATAGCGGAAGCCCGTCGATTCGATCTGCTGGCGCACCACCGCGGGATCGATTCGGTGCCGCGTCGCGGTGCCCGACAGGCCTGTGCCCGGCGCATCGGCATGGTCGATGACGACATAGGTGCCGCCCTTTTTCAGCAGCTTGAACACCGCCGCGTCGAACGCGCGCAGCGCGGGTTCGCCAGCGCCGTTATTGGGAATGTCGTGATAGTTCTGCACCGTCCAGAACAGGTCGACGGGCTGCGGCACGGTCGGCAGGTTGGTCGGCTGCACCTCGGCGGTCACGTTGGCCAAGCCGCGCGCCTGCAAGCCGGGCAGCGTCTTCGCGGCATATTTCGCCCCCGCCGCCGGCCACAGCGCATAGACCTTGCCCTTCGGCCCGACGATGCCGGAAAAGATGCGCGTCCAATATCCGGCACCCGGCAGATAATCGATGACGACGTCGCCCGGCTTCACACCCGAAAAGGCGAGCACCGCCGCCGCCTGGCGCCGCGCATCGTCGCCCGACTGGTCGGCGCGCGCGGGATCGGCGAGCGCCCGGCCGATCGCGCTGCCGGCGGGCGCAGCCTTTTCCTGCGCCACGACGGCGGTGGTCATCGCGAGGCCTGCGATCATCGATACGATCAGCCGCATCTTTTGTACCCCTCAACCGGTTGGACGTGCATGAGATTGACGGACAGCAGCATGAGCGATCTGCGCGGCGCGATCCAGCGCGAAGTGCATCGGCTCGTCGGCTTCGACGACGGCACCGTCGATCTCACCCGCCCGCCCGGCGACGACGGCCTGTTCGGCCCCGCTTCCGCCGCCTGGGTGGTGCACGGCGACTTCACCGCGATGATGGCGGGCGGCGTCGCCGCGCTGCTGCTCCAGATGCTGCACCCCGGCGCGCTGGCGGGCGTATGGGACCATTCCAACTTCCGCGCCGACATGCTCGGCCGGCTGCGGCGCACCGCGCAATTCATCTCCGCGACGACCTATGGCTCGACCGAGACGGCGGAACGGATGATCGCCCGCGTCCGTCGCATCCACGATTCCGTCGCGGGCACGCTGCCCGACGGCACGCCGTATAGCGCGAACGATCCCGAACTACTCACCTTCGTCCATGTCGCCGAGGTCGCGAGCTTCCTCGCCGCGCACCGCCGCTACCGCGACCCGGACTATCCCGCGGCGGAGCAGGACCGCTATCTGACCGAATATGCCCGCGTCGCCGAAGCGCTCGGCGCCCGCGACGTCCCGCGCAGCCGCGCCGAGGTGGACGCGTATTTCGTCGCGATCCGCCCGCACCTGCGCGCCGACCACCGCACGCGCGAGGTTGCCCGCGCCCTGCTCGACCAGCCCGTCGCGGTGCCCGCGCTCGCCTCCGCGCAAAAGCTGTTGATGGCCGCGGGCATCGACCTGCTGCCGCGCTGGGCCGTGACGCTCCACGACCTCACGCCGCCACCCGGCCGCCGCCCGATGGTCCGCGCCGGCATGGCGGGCGTCGGGTCGGTATTACGCTGGGCGCTGCGCGATGGCTCGGCGAAGCGGGCCAGGAATCAGGCCTAACACAATCCGTTTCAGCTCGTTCGCCCTGAGCCTGTCGAAGGGCGGGGCGCAACGAGCAGCGCGCTTGCGAACAGCAGCGCTTCGACAGGCTCAGCGCGAACGGCCGTAGGGCGGTCGATCGACGCCTGCACCGAATCTGCACGGCCCGCACACCACCTGCGCACCACCCGCGCCATCGCGCCTCGACGCCTGCCCGCCATCCCTGCCGCGCCCCTCGCACAGGATGCCCGCATGCCGCACCGCCTCTCCACCCTGTCCGCCAAGATCGCGGCGACCGCCGCCGTGATCTGCCTCGTCGAAGCGCTGGTGCTCGACGCCGCCGCCTTCCTGTGGACCGCCGCGCTCGGCTGGATCGTCGCGTTGATCGCCACGCGGCCCGCCCTTCGCCGCAGCCGCGCCGCGCTGGTCGCACTTGCCGCCGCCACGCTGTTCGTCGCCGCATTGTTCGACGATCCCAGCGAGCTCGCCGTGCTGCTGTTCCTCGTCGCGATCGTGCTCGCCGCATTGTTGCCGCGGCGACGCTTCGACACCGCGATCGCCTGGGGCCTGCGCCTTGCCTGGACCGGGCTGACCGCGCTGCTGCTGCCGATTCGTGACGTCGCCCTCACCGCGCGCGCCCGCACGCGCCGCGCCCGTCCCGGCATCCGCCCCGGCGCCGTTGCCGCCATGCTGGCCTTGCCGATCGCCGGCGGCGCGCTGTTCCTGACGCTGTTCGCCCAGGCCAATCCGCTGATCGAATCCGCCTTCGCCGGCGTGGTCCTGCCCGATATCGGCGTCGTCTTGTTCCGCGGCGTGATCGCGATCGTCGTGCTGCTGCCGGTGTGGACGACGCTGCGCCCCGATCCGCGCGGCACCGGCTGGGACGGGACGCTGCCCACCTTGGCCCTGCCGCAAGTGGGTAGCGCGACGCTGATCCTGTCGCTCGCCACCTTCAACACGATCTTCGCGATCCAGAACGCGCTCGACCTCGCCTTCCTGTGGAGCGGCGCGCCCCTACCCGCCGGCGTGACGATGGCGGACTATGCGCATCGCGGCGCCTATGCGCTGATCGTCACCGCGCTGCTCGCCGGGCTGTTCGTGCTGGTGACGCTCCGCCCGGGCAGCCCCGGTGCGGCGAGCCCTGCGGTACGCCGGCTGGTGACATTGTGGATCCTCCAGAATGTGCTGCTGGTCGCGTCCAGCGCATTGCGCACGCTCGATTATGTCGATGCCTATTCGATGACGGTGCTGCGCCTGTCCGCGCTGATCTGGATGGCGCTGGTCGCGACCGGGCTGATCCTGATCCTGTGGCGGTTGCTCGGCGAGCGATCGGCGACATGGCTGGTCAACGCCAACGCGCTCGCCGCCGCGGTCGTGCTGACCGGCTGCACTCTCGTCGACCTGCGCGCCACCGCCGCCGCCTGGAATGTCGACACCGCGATCCGGCGCCACACGCCGCTCGCCGACCTCGATCTATGCTACCTCGACACGCTCGGCCCGTCCGCGATCCTGCCGCTTGCCCGGCTGGAGCAGGCGACCCACGATCCCGCCGCGCGCGACGCGATCGCCGCGCTCCGCTGGCAGGCGCAGCAGACGCTCATGTGGCAGGACGGCCCCTATGGCTGGTCGTGGCGGGGCGCGCGTCGCCTCGCCCGGGTGCAAGCGATGATGGGCGCCACGCCGCCGCGCCTTCGCCCCGCGCCGAACGGCCGCCGGTGCGGCATCATCGCGCCACCGCCCGAGCCAGCGCCAGCACCCGCCCCATTGACGAAGGCCCCGCAACGATGATCCTGTGCCCGATGCCCCGCACCGTGCTGATCGTCGACGACGATCCCCATATCCGCCAGTTGCTCGCCTTCGCGCTCGACAAGGCCGGCCTGTCGCCGGTCGAGGCGGCGGACGGCGAGGCGGGCCTCGCGATGGCGCAGACGCATAAGCCCGACCTCGTCATCCTCGACATCAACATGCCGCGGATGGACGGGCTCGAGGTCTGCCGCCGGCTTCGAACCGATGGCGACACGCCGATCCTGTTCCTGTCCAGTCGCGACGACGAGATCGACCGCGTGCTCGGCATCGAACTCGGCGCCGACGATTATGTCGTAAAGCCCTTCTCGCCGCGCGAGGTGGTGGCGCGCGTCATGGCGATCCTGCGCCGCACCGCCGCCCGCCCGCCGCAAGTCGAGGAGGGGCGCATGCTCGGCCACGGCCGCCTGACCCTCGACCTCGACGGCTGGTGCGCCGCCTGGGACGGCGCGGAGGTCGCGCTGACCGTCACCGAATTTTCGATCCTGCGCCTGCTCGCCTCGATGCCTGCCAAGGTCTTCAGCCGCGACGCGATCATCGATCGGTTGCACGGCCCCGGCTTTGCGATCACCGACCGCACGATCGACAGCCACATCCGCAACCTGCGCCACAAGTTCGCGACGGCAGGCGCTGCCGATCTGATCGAAACGCGCGCCGGCATCGGTTACCGCCTCGGCCCCTGCACGGGCGCGTGATCACCGCGCTGAAGGACTGGGCGAAGCGCCACTGGCCGCGTCTGCGGCTGCGCACGATCCTGTTCGCGACGTTGTTCGTGGTCGCGGCGCTGCCCGGCTTCGGTGCGGTGTTCCTGCGGGTCTACGAAAACACGCTCGTCCGCCAGACCGAAGCGGAGCTGGTCGCGCAAGGCGCCGCGCTCGCTGCGGCCGCCGCCGCCGACTGGCCGGGCGCGACGCCGGGCACGCCGCTCTATCCGACTCGTATCGTCGTGCCCGGATATGGTGTCGACCTCAGCCTCACCCCGATCCTGCCCGAACGCCCCGCTCCGACGGCCGCGCCCGCGCCCGCCCCGGATGCGGTCGCCGCCGCGCGCACCCTCGCCCCCGTACTGCGCGCGACGCAGATGACGACGCTTGCCTCGATCCTGCTGCTCGACCGCAATGGCCGCCTCGTCAATGGCGGCGGCAGCCTCGCGACCTTGCCCGAAGTCGCCGCCGCGCTGCACGGCCGGCCCGCCACCACGCTCCGCCGCAACGGCGCCTATCGCGCGGTCTATCGCTTCGAATGGCTCAGCCGCGCCGCCGCGATCCGCATCCACCATACCCGCCCGATCGTCGTGAACGGCCGCGTCGTCGGTGTGCTGCTATTGTCGCGAACGGCGCGCGCGCTGTTCCGCGGCCTGTACGAGGATCGCGGCAAGATCGCGATCGGCATCGCTGCGATTCTGGGCCTGCTGATCGTCATCAGCGGCGTCATCTCACGCGGCGTCACCCGCCCGATCGAGCGCCTCGGCCAGGCGACCCGCGCCGTCGCCAGCGGCCGCGGCAGCGTGCCGGAGGTGCCGCCCACCGCCGCGATCGAGATCCAGGGCCTCTACGCCGATTTCGCCGCGATGACCGCCGCGATCGAGCATCGCTCCCGCTACCTGCGCGACTTCGCCTACGCCGTCAGCCACGAATTCAAGACGCCGCTCGCCGGCATCCGCGGCGCGATCGAGCTGCTGCACGACCATCCCGACATGGCCGCGGCCGACCGCACCCGCTTCCTTGCCAATGTCGATGCCGATGCGCAGCGGCTGACGCTGCTGACGACGCGCCTGCTCGACCTCGCCCGCGCCGACATGACCGGGCCGGGCAAGCCCTGTGCCGATCCCACCGGGGTGATCGCCCGCGCGGCGGATGCGGTGCGGGGGGCGAGCTTCGCGGTCGAGGTGGCACCTGGCCCGATCCCGCCGGTCGCGCTGCCCGCCACGACGATCGAAACGGGGCTGGCGACGCTGTTCGACAATGCGCGGCAAGCGGGCGCCCACGCGGTCCGCATCGATGCCTCCATGGGCGCGACGCAGGTCGTCCTCACCATCCGCGACGACGGCCCCGGCATAGCGCCCGCCGACGCCGCGCGCCTGTTCGAACCCTTCTTCACCACCCGCCGCGGACAGGGCGGCACCGGCCTCGGCCTCCCCATCGCAGCCTCGCTGCTGGAGGCAGGCGGCGGCACGATCTTGCTGGTCGAGGCGCACCCCACCACGTTCCGCGTGACGCTACCCCTCCTCTAACCCACGCCGTCACCCCGGCCGAAGAGCCGGGGTCCCGCTTCGTCTTTCAGCGGCGGCAGAAGCGGGACCCCGGATCACGTCCGGGGTGACGAGGGATTACTTCGCCTGCGACTGCTCCACCGGCACCACCGGCAACAGCACCGCGCTCGGTGTCTTGCCACCGCGTTCGATCGTCACCGTCGCCTTCTTGTAGTCCGCCGGCTTGGCGAAGAAGATGTTCGGCACGTAGGTCTGCGGGTTACGGTCGTAGAGCGGGAACAGGCTCGACTGCACCTGCACCATCACGCGATGCCCCGGCTGGAACACGTGGTTCACCGTCGGCAGGCGGAACCGGTAATGCTGCACCTTGCCCGCCGGGATCGCCGAAGGCGTGGCAAAGCTGTCGCGATAGCGCCCGCGGAAGATGTCGAGGCTGATCGGCAGCTCGTATCCGCCCATCTTCGGATCGGTCGCATTCTGCGCGGGCAAGACGTCGATCACCTTCACGACGAAATCGCCGTCCGTCCCCGTCGTCGTCGCATACAGGTCGGCGATCGGCGCGCCTGATACGCGCATCGGTTCGGTCAGCACCGGCGTCATGTAGGTCATCACGTCGGGCCGCCCATCGGCGTGGCGCTGGTCGCTGACCAGCCAGTCGCCCCAGCGCCCGTCGTCGAAATTCACCGGCCGCGGCAGGTGCGGCACCGGCTTGGACGGATCGGAGACATAGCTGTCACCCCCCGCCGCCGCGGTGTCGAAGCCCAGCCCGCCATTCGCCTGCAGGTACATCGGCTTTAGCGGTGACGCGCAGCCGCTGTCGCAGGCGAGCGGCCAGTTCGCGAACCGATCCCAGTGGTTCTCACCGGTGTTGTAGATCGCCGCGGTCGGCAGGTTCGCCGCTGGCCCGTCCTTCAGATACTGGTCGAACAGCGGCAGCACCATCTGCTCGCGGAACTGCGCCGCGGTGTCGCCATCCCACTGGAACGGCCCCAGGCTGCGCCCTTCGCGGTTGATCTGGCTGTGCCGCCACGGCCCCATGACGAGGAAGTTGTTACCGGTCTTCCCCTTGGCCTTCAGCGCTTCCCAGCTGGTGATCGCGCCATACATATCCTCTTGGTCCCACAGGCCCTGTTCCCAGATCGTCGGCACATTGGAGGGGTTGGCGGCGAGCAATTTGTCGAGCGCCTGTCCCTGCCAGAAGGCGTCATAGGCCGGATGGTCCGACATCCGCTTCCAATAGGGCAGCTGGTCGTAGCCCGACTTCTTCGCCCAATCCCCCGCCGAACCGGTCCGGAAATTGTCGTAATCGTCCCAGCCGCCGGTCGGCGGCAGCGGCCCGCCCGACTTGTAGCCAGTCTGCCCGCCGATCCAGGCGATATTGGCGAGACGGAACGCGCCATAATGGAACCAGTCGTCGCCCATCCAGCCGTCGATCATCGGGCTTTCCGGCGCCGCGACCTTCAGCGCGGGATGCGGATGGAGCAGCGCCATGACGACGGTAAAGCCTTCATAGCTCGACCCGATCATCCCGACGCGTCCGTTGGACTGCGGCAGGTTCGCCTTGTTCACCAGCCAATCGATCGTGTCATAGGCGTCGGTGGTGTGATCGACCTTGGTGGGGTTCAGCGGGCCGATCACCGGCCGCGTCACGACATAGTCGCCCTCCGACCCGTATTTGCCGCGGATGTCCTGATAGACGCGGATATAGCCGTTCTTCGAAAAGATCTCGTCGGACAGCGGCAGCGCATTGACCATCGATGGCGAATCGCTGCGGTTGGCACGGCCAGAGGCGTTGTACGGCGTGCGCGTCAGCACGATCGGCGCATTGGTCGCATTCTTCGGGATGACGATGACGGTGTGCAGCTTCACCCCGTCGCGCATCGGGATCATCACGTCGCGCTTGATGTAATCATGGTCCGCGGTCGGCAGCACGAACTTCGCCGGGATATCGCCCCCCGGCGGCGGCAAGTTCGGGTTCGTCTGCGTCTGGGCCTGCACCCCCACCGACAGAAGCGCGATCGAGGACAGCAGCAGAACGGAACGACGCATCGGGGATCTCCGGCAGGGATGTTGCCGCATGCTAGGGCGGGAACGCGGCACGGTACAAGCCGCGCCCCCAAATTCCTCCCCCGCCAGGGGGAGGGGGACCGTTCGGCGCAAGCCGAATGGTGGAGGGGGAGGACGGCGGTGGACGCCTTTACGAGGTACGCTGCTGACCTCCCCCTCCGTCACCGGCTTCGCCGGCGCCACCTCCCCCTGGCGGGGGAGGACTTGGGGAGGACTTGGGGAGGATCACACCGCCCACACCCCCACGTCCGCCTGCTGCCCGATCAGCGCCAGGCCATGCGCGATCGACGTGAGCTCGCCGCCCGTCGCCAGCCTGTCCTCGCCGAACCGCTCGGCGAACAACCGCCGGATGCGCGGCGTCAGCGACGTACCGCCGGTCAGGAACACCCGGTCGATCCCCTCCGCCGCAACGCCCGCCGCCACCAGCGCCTGATCCACCGCCGCATCGATCCGTGCGACGTCGGGCGCGATCCAATCCTCGAAATCCGCGCGCCGCACCTCCGCCGCGATGTTCAGCCCCGCGCCTTCGAAGCGAAACTCCGCCACCTCCGCCGCCGACAGCGCGCGCTTCAGCCGTCCGACCGCGTCGTAGAGGTGGTATCCTTCTTCCTCCTCGATCACCGCGATCATCCGCCCGATCGCCTCCGAATCGGTCGCAGTGCGGCGCAGCTTCTCCAGCTCGGCCAGCGTCTTGCGGTTGCGCATCAGCGCGAGGCGCGACCAGTCCGCAAAGTCGGCGAAATAGCCGCCCGGAATCTCCAGCACCTTGTCGAACGAGCGATAGGTGCCGCCCTTGCCCAGCATCGGCATCACCAGATGTTCGACGATGCGCCGGTCGAAGCGGTCGCCCGCGATGCCGACGCCGGCATGGCCCAGCGGCTCGCACCGCCGCCCCGCGCCCGGCGCGGCGATCCGCACCACCGAAAAGTCGCTGGTGCCGCCGCCGAAGTCGGCAACCAGGATCGTCGCCGGGTCCGCCAGCCGCTCGGCATAGCTGAACGCCGCGCCGATCGGCTCGTAGACGTAATGCACCTCCGCGCCCAATTGCGCGAACACCGCATCGTAGCGCGCCTTCGCCAGCGCCTCGTCCGGCTTGGCGCCCGCGAACGTCACCGGCCGGCCGATGACGACTCGATCGGCGCGTGCCATTGCGCCCTTCGCCCGCGCCGCCATCTTGGCGACGAACAGCTGGCCCAGCTCCTCGAAGCGCATCCGCCGATCGAACACCGGCGCGGTATCGAAGCTCGCATTCGCCGCGACCGATTTGAACGACTGGAGGAAGCGGCTCCCTTGCGGAAAGTCGAGATATTCGCGGATCGCCCACGGCCCCGCCTCCGACAGCACGCCGCCGCGCCCGCGCTCGTCTTCCCAAAAGCACAGTGCCGACCGGAACACCGCGTCGGCGCCGTCGGGCGCGTCAAGCGTCACCAGCTCCGCCTGCCCCCCGCGCGCCACTGCGGCGACGGAATTGGTGGTGCCGAAATCGAGGCCGAGCGTATGTGCAGTCATGCCGCGGGCGCATCGTCCGCGCGGCGGCAGGGGTCAAGCCGTTGCGTCTCGGCTCCAACGACGTCGTCCGCCGATTCAGCCCGCCCGATATGTGGAACCTCGCCACCCCCACTCCGTCATTCCCGCGCAGGCGGGAATCCAGACGCGCAGGTCTTCGATGGAGCCGCACCGTCAGAGGTTCTGGATTCCCGCCTCCGCGGGAATGACGGAGCGATAGGACCCGCACGCGCCCTCGATCATACCCGCCCAAACCCAGCAATCTTTCCTTACACGATTGAACTCGAACCGTTTCGGCCCCGAAGCGTTCGGCGTCGATGCGGGGGATCAGGGGCTTCATCATCACCGGCGGCTGCATCCTGCTGACAGGCTGCAACACGCACCAGTCGACGCTTGCGCCCTTCGGCGCCGACGCCGCCGACATCCGCCACCTGTTCCTGCTGATGCTCGCCGGCGCAGTCGTCATCGCGGTCGCGCTCGCGCTGCTGATGCGCCACGCCGTGCGCGCGCCCGAAGGCGAGCTGGGCCTGCGCGGCGGCATGCGCCTCGTCCTGTGGCTCGGCGGCATCATCCCCACAATTCTGCTGCTCGGCCTGCTCGTCTACTCGCTGCCCTTCATGCGTCCCCGCCCCATCGCGCCCGCCGATCTGCAGGTCGCGGTCGATGGCGAGCAATTCTGGTGGCGCGTCACCTATCGCCCGGCCGGCACCGCCCCGGTCGAAACCGCCAACGAAATCCGCGTCCCCGTCGGTCGCACCGTCGCCTTCCGCCTGACCGCGGCGGACGTCGTCCACAGCTTCTGGATCCCCGGCCTCGCCGGCAAGATGGACATGATCCCCGGCCGCACCAACACATTGGTCGTGCGCGCCGACAAGGCGGGGCGCTACCGCGGCCAGTGCGCGGAGTTCTGTGGCCTCAGCCACGCGCTGATGGCGCTCGATGTCATCGCAATGGAGCCTGCGGCGTTCGACGCCTGGCTCGCCGACCAACGCCGCCCGGCCACGTCCCAAAGCGACGGCGCCCGCCTGTTTGCGCAGAACGGCTGCAACGCCTGCCACACCGTCCGCGGCGCCGGCCCCGCAGGCCGCATCGGGCCGGACCTCACCCATTTCGGCAGCCGCCCGACGCTCGCCGCGGGTATCCTGCCGATGACGACCGCCAACGTCGCCGCCTTCATCCGCCATCCGGAAAAGACCAAGCCCGGCGTCGGCATGCCGGCCTTCCCGCAACTCACCCCAGCCGAGGCCACCGCCATCGCCCGCTATCTCGAGGGCCTGAAATGAGCCTCCACGCGCAAGACGACCCGCAGCTCCGCGCCGCACAGGAAGAGCGCCTGCGCGCGGTGTGGAAGGCCCCCACGGGGTGGTTCTTCCGCTGGACCGACGTCAACAACAACCGCATCGGCGTGTGGTACACGCTGACCGCCTTCGGGTTCATGCTGTTCGCCGGGGTGCTCGCGCTCATCATGCGCACGCAATTGGCGGTGCCCGACAACGACCTCGTCTCGGCGAACACCTTCAACCAGCTGTTCACGCTGCACGGCTCGATGATGATGTTCCTGTTCGCCGTCCCGATGTTCGAGGCGGTGTCGATCATCCTGCTGCCGCAGCTGCTCGGCGCGCGCGACCTGCCGTTCCCGCGGCTGTCCGCCTTCGGATACTGGAGTTTCCTGCTCGGCGGCGTCTTCGTCGGCGGCTCGATCTTCTTCAACGCCGCGCCCGATGGCGGCTGGTTCATGTATCCGCCGCTGACCACCCGCACCGACCTGTCGGGGCTGGGCGCGGACATCTGGATGCTGGGCCTCAGCTTCATCGAAGTGTCGTCGGTCGCCGCCGCGGTAGAGCTGATCGTCGGCGTACTCAAATGCCGCCCGCCCGGCATGCGCCTCAACCTGATGCCGCTCTACGCCTGGTACATCCTGGTCGTGGCGGTGATGATCCTGTTCGCCTTCCCGCCGCTGATCGCGGGCGACCTGTTGTTCGAGATGGAGCGCCTGCTCGGCTGGCCATTCTTCGACGCGGCAAAGGGCGGCGATCCGTTGCTCTGGCAGCACCTGTTCTGGATCTTCGGCCACCCCGAAGTCTACATCGTCTTCCTGCCCAGCATCGCCCTCTTCGCGATGCTGATCCCCACCTTCGCGCAGCGCCACCTGCTCGGCTATCCGTGGATCGTGCTCGCGGCAGTCGGCACCGCCTTCCTGTCGTTCGGCCTGTGGGTCCACCACATGTTCGCGACCGGCCTGCCCAAGATCAGCCTCGCCTTCTTCTCCGCCGCGTCCGAAGCCGTCGCGATCCCCACCGGCGTGCAGATCTTCGCGTTCATCGCAACCTTGTGGGCGGGCAAGGTCAAATGGTCGACGCCTTTGCTCTACGCCAGCGGTTCGCTCGCGATCTTCGTCATCGGCGGCCTCACCGGCGTGATGGTCGCGATCGCACCGTTCGATTGGCAGGCGCACGACACCTATTTCATCGTCGCGCACCTCCATTACGTGCTGATCGGCGGGACGTTGCTGCCGCTGTTCGGGGGCCTCTATTATTACTGGCCGCTCATCACCGGCAAGAAACTCAGCGACCGGTTGGGCCGCATCGCCTTCTGGATCATGTTCGTCGGCGTGAACCTGACCTTCTTCCCGATGCACCTGTCGGGCCTGGAAGGCATGCCGCGCCGCGTCTTCACCTACCCCGCCGACCTCAATATCGGCTGGCTCAACCTCGCCTCGACCGCAGGCTCGTACCTATTCGCGACCGGCGTGCTGGTGCTGGTGCTCGACCTCGCGCTGTCGCCCACCCGCAAGAAGGCGCCGCGCAACCCGTGGAATGCCGGCACGCTCGAATGGCTGGCGCACCCCGACGACGAGGATTGGGGCATCCGTTCGGTGCCGCTGATCGAGAGCCGCTACCCGATTTGGGACCAGAAGGATTTCGTGCAGAAGGTCGACGAAGGCCGCTTCTTCCTGCCCGACGCCGAGGAAGGCCGGCGCGAGACGATCATCACCTCCGTGCTCGATGCCAAGCCCATCTCGGTCATCCGCCTCGGCACGCCCAGCGTAAAGCCGATGATCACCGCCGTCGCGCTGGGCGCGGTGTTCATCCTCACCACCTACCACCTCTACCTGGCGGCAGCGGCCAGCGGCGTCGTCACGCTCGCTTGCGTGCTCTGGTGGCTGTGGGACACCGCCGAAATCCCCGAAAAGCCCGAAAAGCCGATCGGCCACGGCATGACGATGCCGCTCTACATATCCGGCCCCGCCGCGCCCGGCTGGTGGGCGATGTTCATCACGATGATGGCCGACGCCACCGCCTTTTCGGGCCTCGTCTTCGGCTATTATTTCTACTGGACGATCCACCCCGATTTCGGCGCGGGCTTCGCCGGGCCGGGCGCCGGTGGGCCGCTGTTGGCGCTGGGCCTGAGCCTCGCCAGCTGGGTCGCGACCGTCGCCGCCCGTGAGCTCAACCACCGCGGCGCCGTGACGCTTGCCCGCGTGGCGCTCGTCGCGGGCGCCGCCGCCGCGCTCGCCAGCATCGTCGCGGCGCTGGGATCGCTCGACGGCCTCGATCCCAAAGCGAACGTCTATCCCGCGATCGTCTGGGTGTTGGTCATCTGGACCGCCGTCCACGCCGGCGTGGGCATCGTCATGCAGCTCTACACGCTCGCGCGCAGCCTTGCCGGCCGTATGACCCCCAAGCATGACGCCGACCTGCGCAACATCACCGTCTACCAGCATTTCTTCGCGCTCACCGCGCTCGTCACCTATCTGACGGTCGGCCTGTTCCCGGAGGCAGGACTGTGAAGCGCCTCCTCACCCGCGCGCGCAGCCTGCGCGTCACGCTGTGGACGTTGATCGTCCCCCCGACCACCTGGGCGGTCCACTTCCTCTTCTCCTACCTCTGGGCCGCCGTCTCCTGCGCAAAGCTCGGGCAATGGGCGCGCTTCCCTACGGCCTTCGCGATTGGCACGGTGGCGGCGCTCATGGTCATCGTCGCGTCAGGCCTGATCGCTTGGCAGCAATCGCGCACGCCCGGCGACCCGCCGCCGCACAATGAAGGCACCGACATCGACCGCCTGCGCTTCCTCGCGTACGCGACGATGCTGCTTGCGGGATTGAGCTTCGTCGCGGTCATCTTCACCGCCGCCCCCGTCATCGTGCTGAGCGATTGCCGATGAGCCGCCTGCCCCTGTTCGCAGGCCTTGCCCTCGTTCCGGTCGGCTGGGCGCTCAGCCCGTTCGGCATGACCGGGCATATGGCGGCGCACATGATCGCCGTTGCCATCGCCGCGCCGCTGATCGCGCTGGGAGTACAGGGCAGCCGCTACGACCCCGCCCATCTGCTCCCCCGCCTCGCCACCCCGCTCGCCGCCGCACTCGTCGAGGCGGTGGTTGTATGGGGCTGGCATGTCCCCGCGCTGCGCCGCCTCATCGCGCACGCGCCAGTGTGGCTCGCGGTCGAACAAGCGATGTTCCTCGCCGCCGGCCTGCTGCTCTGGTCCGCCGTCCTCGCCCCCCGCCACCGCGCGGCCGGCGTCGCGGCGTTGCTCGTCACCTCGATGCACATGACGTTGCTCGGCGCGCTGATCGGCCTCGCGCCGCGACCGCTCTACATGCACCATGGCGCGGACGCGCTCGCCGACCAGCAACTCGCCGGCGTCGTCATGCTGCTCGTCGGCGGCATCGCCTATCTGATCGGCGGGCTGGCGATGCTCGGCCGCCTGCTCCAGCCGCGCGAGGGAGCGCCCGCATGACGATCCGCATCACCTGGCTGCGCGCCATCCTTGCCGCGATCCTGCTCGGCGCTGCCGGCATGCTGTTCGCCTGGTCGGGCGTTATGAACCTCGCCGCCTCGTCGGGCCATTGGAAGATCACCGACTGGTTCCTCCACTGGGCGATGCGCAGCTCGGTGCGCACCCATGCCGCCTTCACGTCGCCCGACGACCCGGCCGACGCGCGCAGCCTCGTCAGCGCGGCGGGCCATTTCGCCAATTCCTGCGCGGTCTGCCATGGCGCCCCCGGCGTGAAGCCCTCGCCCGTCATGCAGGCCGCCACCCCGCCCGCGCCGGACCTCGCGATCAACGCGAAGGAATGGACCGACAAACAGCTGTTCTGGATCCTCCAGCACGGCGTCAAATACACCGGCATGCCGGCCTGGGCGGTGCAGGACCGCCCCGACGAAGTGCGCCGCATGGTCGCCTTCGTCCGCCGCCTGCCCGGCATGACGCCCGCGCAATATCAGGCGCTAGTCGGCGAAGCGGACCCCCTCGCGCCGCTCTCGCAATGCGCCGGCTGCCATGGCAGCGACGGACGCGGTCGTAATGCGCCCGACATGCCGATCCTCGGCGGCCAGTCGCAGGCGGCGTTGCTCGCCGCGCTGCAAGGCTATGCCAACGGCACCCGCTCCAGCGCGGTGATGCAGCAGGTCGCGATGCGCATGACGCCCGAACAGATGCGCGCCGCCGCCCGCGCCTATGCCGCCATGCCCGGCCTCGGCGCCGCGCCTGCGGGCGATGCCGCCGCCGCGCACATCGTCGAACAGGGCCTGCCCGCGAAGCAACTGCCCGCCTGTGCCAGCTGCCACGCCACCGGCAAACCCTATCCCGTCCTCGCCGGCCAGCGCGCCAGCTACCTCGCCCAGCGCCTGCGCCACTGGCGCGGCGACGAGACCGTGGTCGACGCGCGCAAGAGCCACGCGACCATGCCCGTCATCGCCCGCCGCATTCCCGAAGAGATGATCGACCCGCTCGCCCGCTATCTGGCCGGCCGGTGATCGCTGCCGGCATTCCACGCGCTTCGCGTCTTGCAGCGACCGACCACCACTCCCCTTCGTCACCCCGGACTTGATCCGGGGTCCCGCTCTCCACCGCCGCCGCAGAAGAAGAAGCGGGATCCCGGCTCAAGGCAGGGATGACGGAAGAAGGCGCGCGCCCTTACCGCGCCCGGCCAACCTCGTCGCCCAGCTTGATCTCGAACAGCGTCGGCCAATATTTCCCCGTCACGAACAAGCGGTCGTGCGCCGCATCGTACGCGATGCCGTTCGCCACCGCGTCGGGATCGGGATTGTTGATCTCCGCGATCAGCGGCCTGAGGTCGATCAGCGCCTCCACCTTGCCGCTCGCCGGATCGATGCGCGCGATCAAGCCGCTCATCCACACATTGGCCAGGATCTTGCCGCCGACATATTCCAGCTCGTTCAGATTCTTCAGCGGTCGCCCGTTCAGCGTCACCGCGATCCGCCCGCGCTCGGCGAAACGCACCGGGTCCATCCGCCGCAGCACCGGCGTGCCGTCGGACAGCAGGATCGACGTCGCATCGCTGGTCATGCCCCAGCCCTCGCCCGCGTAGCGGAACGGCTTGCCCGTCTGCGTCAGCGCCGGCAGCGCCCAGCGGAATCCGATCCCCGTCTTCCACGTCACGCTGGCCAGGTTCTTCTGCCAGCAGGCGATTCCTTCACCGAACAGGTCGGGCGACAGCCGCGCGCGCGCCACCACCCTGCCGTCGTCCAGCGTCACCCGCCGGATATCCGACGCGCCTTCCTTGCCCGTGCTTTCGTACAGCGCGCCGCCGCAGAACAGCAGCCCCTCGGTAAATGCCCCCGAATCATGCGGGAAGCGCGCCACCACATCGGCGGCATAGACCGGCACGCCCGATTCGGCGTCGGTCACCGCAGCCGTGGGCACCGCCTGCCCCGCCGGAGGTGCGGCAGGCGTGCGCGGCGCGCTGGTGCGGGTAGCCTGCGGAGCTGTCGCTGCCTGGCGCGACACGGCCGCCCCCGCCGCGCCCAGAACCGCCACCGCCGCGGCGATCGCCGCCAGAGAAGATCGTGCCATCATCGGCACATGCCGTCGCACGCCCGCCCGAAAAACGCAAAAGGCGGGCGGTGCTCGTCGCTACGCTCCGGCAAGCACCGCGCCGCCTACCACATGCAGCCCGTCGCTCATGAAAGAAGAAGCACTGGCATGGATTTGCTTTGCCCGGGGCGACCCTTCCGATGTGATGAACCCGGCTCGAACGACATTGCCAACAGACCGGCAGTCCTCCCCCGCCAGGGCGCATCGGGATGAACGGCCCCCGGCCGTTCATCCCGATGCGGTGGCGCCGCCAAAGGCGATGACGGAGGGGGAGGACAGGAGCGTTCGGATAACATAGCGCTACCCCACTCCCCCTCCGTCATGCCTGCGGCATGCGAACGTCCTCGCGAGGGGATGATCAAGCCAATGGGCCGAATGCAATCAGCCGTGGGTCCTGCTCGTGACGGCGGTCGCGCCGAACACCAGATCGGCCGCCACACTGCCCACGCTCCGCCCCCGAAACGCAAAAAGCCCGGCACCTGCGGATCGCAGGGCCGGGCCTTTCACATTAGCGAATCGGGACGATTACGAAGCCGGCGACAGGTTCACCGCGGCATACTTGCCACGACGGTCGACCTCGAGTTCGAACTGCAGCTTGTCGCCTTCGTTCAGCGTGCCCATGCCGGCGCGCTCGACGGCCGAGATGTGGACGAACGCGTCGGGCTGGCCGTCGTCGCGCTGAATGAAGCCGAAGCCCTTCATCGCGTTGAAGAACTTGACCGTGCCGGTCGCCTTCTCACCGGTCAGCTGGCGCTGCGGGCCACCGGCGCCGCCGGCGCGAGGACCGCGATCGCCGAAGCCGCCTTCACGCGGCTCGCGGGGCGCGCGCTCGGTCACCGCCATCGGCTCGCCGTCGATCTTCAGCTCGGTCGCCGAGATGCGACCGCCACGGTCGACCAGCGTGAAGCCGAGCGGCTGGCCTTCGGCAAGCGCGCTGAGGCCCGCCTGCTCGACCGCCGAGATGTGGACGAACACGTCTTCGCCGCCGTCATCACGGACGACGAAGCCGAAGCCCTTCTGCGCGTTGAAGAACTTGACCACGCCGGTGCCTTCGCCGACGACCTGCGGGGGCATGCCGCGGCCACCGCCGCTGAAGCCGCCACCACCGCCGCCGCCGCGGAAACCACCGCCGCCGCCGCCGAAGCCGCCACGGTCGCCGCCGCCGAAGCCGCCGCCACCGAAGCCACCACCGCCGAAGCCGCCACGATCACCGCCGCCAAAGCCGCCGCCACCGAAGCCGCCGCCGCCGTAGCTGCTGCCGCCACCGAAATCGTCGCCGCCGAAACCGTCGCGCTTGTCGCGACCACGTCCGCCACGATTGCCGCGGCCACCTTTGTCGTAACTCATAACCCTATTCGTCTTCCCGGTTCGCCCGCATCCAATCCGTCGAAGAACCCGTGCGCCGGACGACGAACGCGAGCCTCCGGGCGCCAAACCTATTGCGCCTTGGGACCTGCCATAGCGCACATTACAAGTCCCCGCGAACAAATTCGTCGTATCTTGGGTGCAAGTCGTGCCGATACTTGCCCATTGTGGCCGCCACAGCACGTTTATCGCTGCGGTGCGCGTGTATCGCGATGTTTCGGTGACACAATGTTAATCGTTGAGCCGCGCCGCGGAGCCGCGTAGGGCTGCGCCATGACCGTTCACTTCCACGAGGAAGACCTCCCCGCCGACGTCTTCGCTCCCGGCGCATCGATCGCCGTCGACACCGAAACCATGGGCCTCATCACGCCCCGCGATCGCCTGTGCGTCGTGCAGCTGTCCGATGGCGGCCCCGACGAACATCTCGTGCGCTTCGGCCCCGGCAGTGATTATGCCGCGCCGAACCTGAAGGCGGTGCTCGCCGATCCCGCTCGCCTGAAGCTCTATCACTTCGGCCGCTTCGATATCGCCGCGGTCCAGCATTATCTCGGCGTGGTCGCCGCGCCCGCATACGACACCAAGATCGCCTCGCGCCTGGTCCGCACCTACACCGATCGCCATGGCCTGAAGGAACTGGTCCGCGAACTGCTGGGGCAGGAACTCAGCAAGCAGCAGCAATCGTCCGACTGGGGATCGCCCGAGCTCAGCGACGCGCAAAAGGATTATGCGGCCAGCGACGTCCGCTTCCTCCACCGCCTGAAGACCGAGCTGGACCGCCGCCTGATCCGCGAAGGCCGCATGGAGCTGGCGCAGCAGTGTTTCGACTTCCTGCCGACTCGCGCCGCGCTCGATCTCGCCGGCTGGCCCGAAATCGACATCTTCGCGCATGCCTGAGTCGATGGTGGCGACCGGCGACGGCTTCGCGCGCGTGCGGACGGCACGCCAGCGCTGGGCCGCGCCCGGCAGCCGCCACGACCGGCTGATCACCCTGCTCAACAGCGGGCTGCCGATCGCGATCGGCGTCCTCGCCGCCTTCCTCGTCATGGCGCCGCTTACCGCCAGCAACGAAGTCTCCTTCGTGCTCGACAAGAACAAGGTCGAAGTCGCCAAGGAACGCATGAAGCTGCAGGCCGCGACCTATCGCGGGCAGGACGACAAGGGGCAGGCGTTCACGCTCAACGCCGGCTCGGCGGTGCAGCAGAGCAGCAGCGTCCCGATCGTCGAGATCAACCGCATGGCCGCCGATCTGCAATTGCAGGACGGCCCGGCAACGCTGCGCGCCGATCAGGGGCGCTACGACCTCAAGACCGAACAGATGAAGGTCGACGGCCCGATCGCGGTACGCGGCCCCAACAACTATCGCCTCGATACCAGCGACGCGACGATCGATCTGAAATCCAAGACGATGCAGAGCGACGGCAAGGTCACCGGAACCGTCACGCAGGGGAATTTCAGCGCCGATCGCCTGAACGCGAACCTCGACGATCGCACCGTGCGGCTCACCGGCAATGCCCGCTTGCGGATCGTGCCGGGAAGGACGAAATAGCCGCCCATGCGCGCGCTCCCCTTCCTCATCCCTGCCGTCCTCGCTGTGGCCGCCCCTCTGGCCGCGCAGACCGCGCACAATTCGAACGCGCCGATCGATTTCGGCGCGGACACGATCGAATTGCAGGACAAGGCGAATCGCGCGGTCCTGTCGGGCAACGTCAATGTCCGCCAGGCGGAAATGACGCTTACCGCGGCGCGCATGACAGTCTTCTACACGGGCCAGGTGATCGGCGGGAACCCGCAGGTGTCGCGTCTCGACGCAAGTGGCGGCGTCACGGTCAAGCGGCCTGACCAGACCGCCAAGGCGCAATATGCCATCTACGATCTCAACCGCCGCGTCATCACGATGCTCGGCGCGGTCACGCTGACGCAGGGCGGCAACACCGTCAACGGCGGCCGCCTGACGATCAACCTCGACACCGGCCGCGCGGTGATCGATGGCTCCTCGGTCCGCGGCTCCGCCGGCGCGCCGGGCGCGACGACCAGCGCCGCCCCCAACGGCCGCGTGACGGGCACCTTCTCGGTCCCGAAGCGCAACTGACCTTCCAAAACTCCTCCCCCGCCAGGGGGAGGGGGACCATTCGGCGCCAGCCGAATGGTGGAGGGGGAGGTAAGCGGCCCCCTTCATACCGAGGCACACCGCTTACCTCCCCCTCCGTCACCGCCTTCGGCGGCGCCACCTCCCCCTGGCGGGGGAGGAATGAACCACCCCCGCCCCCACCCATCGCAAGGGGGCTTCCCTCCGCGCGCTCCCCGCGCCATGACGTGCCCCGCATGCACGAAGCTTGCCAACGCGCAACGCTCTACTAACCCTTTGATGCGAGGCATCAGCCGATGGACGCCGTGACCGACCTTCAGACCGCCGAAGCGATCCACGAAGCGCCCGCCAACCGCGGCCTGCAGGCGATCTCGATCGCCAAGTCCTACGACAAGCGCGTCGTCCTCACCGACGTCTCCGTCTCGGTCGACCGCGGCGAGGTGGTCGGCCTGCTCGGCCCCAATGGCGCGGGCAAGACGACCTGTTTCTATTCGGTGATGGGGCTGGTGAAGCCCGATTCGGGCCGCATCATGCTCGATGGCGAGGACATCACCCGCCTGCCGATGTACCGCCGCGCGATCCTGGGCCTCGGCTATCTGCCGCAGGAAACCAGCATCTTCCGCGGCCTGTCGATCGAAAAGAACATCGGCGCGGTCCTCGAACTTTCCGAACCCGACAAGTCCAAGCGCCCCGCCAAGCTCGACAAACTGCTCGACGAATTCGGCCTCACCCGCCTGCGCACCAGTCCCGCCATGGCGCTGTCGGGCGGCGAGCGCCGCCGCGCCGAAATCGCCCGCGCGCTCGCCGCCGATCCGTCGATCATGCTGCTCGACGAACCCTTCGCCGGCATCGACCCCATCTCGATCGCCGACATCCGCGATCTGGTGAAGGACCTGAAGCGCCGCGACATCGGCGTGCTCATCACCGACCACAACGTCCGAGAAACGCTCGACATCGTCGACCGCGCCTACATCATCTACGACGGCCGCGTGCTGTTCGCCGGCAGCCCGGAAGAACTGGTCGCCGACGCCAACGTCCGCCGCCTGTACCTCGGCGAGGGCTTCTCGCTGTAGGGATATGGAGACGGCCTCCCCATCAGTCCTCCCCCGCCAGGGGGAGGTGGCAGCCGTCAGGCTGACGGAGGGGGAGGACCCGAAACGGCTGCGGCCTATCCTCCCCCGCCGTCGCGCTGCGCGCGCCACCTCCCCCTGGCGGGGGAGGAATAGGGGCGTGTCATGAGCCTCGCCCCGCGCCTCGACATCCGCCAGACGCAATCGCTGGTGATGACGCCGCAGCTGCAGCAGGCGATCAAGCTGCTCGCGCTGTCCAACCTCGAGATCGAAGGCTTCATCGCCGAAGAGATCGAGAAGAACCCGCTGCTCGAAGCCGCGCAGACCGAAGAGGTCGTCCGCCCCGAACGCATCGAGCGGGACGAGCCCGCCGGCGCCGACGACCTCGTCACCGGTGCCGCCAAGGCCGATCCGCTCGACGTCGACTATGCCACCGAAAGCCACCAGCAGGACAGCGTCGCCGACGGCGGCGGCGGCTTCGACGGTGCATTGGGCCTCAACGGCGGATCGGGCGGCGGTGGCATCGGTGGCGAAGACGGCATCGATTTCGATTCGTTTGCAGAGGGCGACAAGAGCCTTGCCGACCACCTACTCGCCCAGGCCGGTGCGGTCATCGACGGCCCCGACTGGTTCATCGCTCAGCATCTGATCGATCAGATCGACGAGGCGGGCTACCTCACCGTACCCTTGCTCGACATCGCCAATCGCCTCGGCACTGCGCTCGCCCGCGTCGAACATGTCCTCGCGCAGATCCAGACGCTCGATCCCACCGGCGTCGGCGCGCGCGACCTCGCCGAGTGCATCGCGCTCCAGGCGAAGGAGGCGGACCGCTACGACCCCTGCATGGCGCGGCTGATCGACAATCTCGATCTGCTCGCGCGCGGCGAGCTCGCCCGCCTCAAGCGCATGTGCGGCGTCGACGACGAGGACATGGCGGACATGATCCGCGAGCTGCGCAGCTACGATCCCAAGCCCGGCTGCCGCTACGGCGGCGAACCCGCGCCCGCCGTCACCCCCGACCTGTTCGTGATGAAGACCAAGGCGGGCTGGGGCATCGAACTCAACGCCGCGACGCTGCCGCGCGTCCTCGTCAACCGCCGCTATTATCACGAACTCAGCCACGGCCCGCAGGACAAGAGTTCCAAGGCCTGGCTGTCCGACGCGCTCGCCTCCGCCAACTGGCTCATCAAGGCGCTGGACCAGCGCCAGCGCACGATCATCAAGGTCGCGACCGAGATCGTGAAGCAACAGGAGGCGTTCTTCCTGCAAGGCGTCGCGCACCTCAAACCGATGACGCTCGCCAAGGTCGCCGAGGCGATCGAGATGCACGAATCGACCGTCAGCCGCGTGACGAGCAACAAATACTTAAGCTGCGCGCGCGGCGTCTTCGAACTCAAATACTTCTTCACCAGCGCGATCCAGGCCGCCGACGGCGGTGACGCGGTGTCGGCCGAAGCGGTGAAGAGCGCAATCCGCGCACTCATCGCCGGCGAGGGCGCCAAGATCCTGTCCGACGACACACTGGTCGAGCTGCTCCAGGCCAAAGGCTTCGACATCGCCCGCCGCACCGTCGCCAAATACCGCGAAGCGATGGGCATCGGCAGCTCGGTACAACGCCGCCGCGCGCGGGCGTTGGGGGGTTAACCCCACCTAGCCTTCCTCGACTGCGGAAGAAGCGGGACCCCGGCTCAAGGCCCGGGGTGACGTTTGGGGGGAGAAGCCGGGGACAAATCGCGAGCGAGCCTCCCAGCCGGCAAACCAACTAAGCCCCCCTTCGTCACCCCGGGCTCGACCCGGGGTCCCGCTTCTTCCCTTCTTCAGTCGAACACACGCCCCATAAAACCATCCGATCTTGACTCATCACTGGCCCGTTCGCACCATCCCCGCATGGCACACGACCGCGGCGGCTGGGTCTACATCATGAGCGACCGCTACCGCGGCACGATGTACGTCGGCGTCACCGCGCATCTCGCCGCCCGCATCCACCAGCATCGCACCGGCGACGGATCGGACTTCTGCCGCCGCTACGGATTGCACCGCCTCGTCTGGGCCGAACGCAGCGACGCGATCGCCGACTGCATCGCCCACGAAAAGCGCCTCAAACGCTGGCACCGCGACTGGAAGATCGCCCTGATCGAACGGGGCAACCCCAACTGGCGCGACCTCTCCGACCAGTTCGCCTGATCCACCCGCCCCCGTCACGCAACCGGCGCCACCCCTCTTCCGTCACCCCGGCCGTGAGCCGGGGTCCCGCTTCTTACGTCGTCGCCAAGAGAGAAGCGGGATGCCGGATCAAGTCCGGCATGACGGGGTAGGCAATTGCGCCGCCGGCAGGCCCTCTTCCGGTCTGGATCGACGGCCCTATTCCGGGAACCGATACCGCATCGCCACATCGCAGCGGGCATAGCGGCCACCATAATCGCGCATGATTTCGGCATCATGCACGAAGCCGACCTTCTCATACAAATGTATCGCCGGCGCACAGCGCGCGTTGGTCAGCAGGTACAGCGTTTCCGCGCCCAACTCGGCCCCACGCGCGATCATCGCGCGTAACAGGAACTCGCCCGCCTTGCGTCCGCGCGCTTCAGGCAGGACGCCCATCTTGGTCAATTCGAAGCGGCGCTCCCCGGTCTTCTGCAACGCACACGCCCCCACGACACCCAGCCCCTCCGCGGCGACGAAGCGGATATCGCCACCTGGCGCGATGATGCGCGCCCGCGGCTGTTCCAGCACCTCGCGATCGGTCGGTTCGAGCGTGAACATCGTCTCGATCCACTGTGCGTTGATGTCGTGGAACGCCGGGGCGAGGTCGTCGGAAAACGGCAGCACCGTCAGCATCGGCGCGCGTCGGTCGAGCGATGCGTCATCGAGTCCCCGCTCCAGCCTCGCCAGCAGGGCGAGCAACGGCCGTGCGCCATCGCCGCACACCTCCGCCACCGCTGCCTCGACGCGCGGCCAGACGGTCGCCGCCGACTGCGCCAGCACGGCCTGTGCCTGCTCGGTGAGCGCGACCGTCTTGTGGCGTTGATCGCGATGGACCTTCGTCGTTGCGACTAAACCCAGCTCAGCAAGTCGCGCGACGCTGCGGGTCACCGCCGGCTGGCTGAGGCCCAGCGACTGGGCCATCGCACCGATGGTCATCGGCCCTTCGCGGTCCAGCGTCGCGAGCAGCGGATAATGGCTGGGCTGGAGCGGCAACCCGGCTTGTTCGATCACGCGGGCGACGTCCGCCTGCATCCGTTCGCCCAATCGCCGCATGCGGCTGCCTAGGAACAGCAGCCCGCGTTCGCTGATGACGTCACCAGACATTCTCCGCCTCCCCAATCTATATGCACAGTTATATTACCATGCATGTAGATCGCAAGTGGATCAATCGTCCTCATCCTCGAACCCGACCAGCGCCAGCGCACGCGCCTTCATCTGGCGTTGCTCGCACCAATGGACCAGCGCCTCCTCGCGGCCATGCGTCACCCACACTTCGCGCGGGGCGATTTCGGTCAGCGTGGTCGTCAGCTCGTCCCAATCGGCATGGTCGGACAGGATCAGCGGCAGCTCGACATTCTTCTGCCGGGCGCGCTGGCGCACCCGCATCCAGCCGCTCGCCATCGCGGTGATCGGATCGGGCAGCCGCCGCGACCAGCGGTCGTTGAGCGCACCGGGCGGGCACATCACGACATGCCCCGCCATGTCCGCCTTCTTTGCGTCGGCGACCGGCAACAGCTCGCCCAGCCGCACGCCATGTTCGGCATACAGGTCGCACAAGCGCTGCAACGCGCCATGGATGTAGATCGGCGCTTCGTGCCCACGCTCGCGCAACTCGGCGATTACCCGCTGCGCCTTGCCCAAAGCATAGGCCCCGACCAGCACGCAGCGATCGGGGTTGGCGTGCAGGCGGTCGATCAGCTTGTCGATCTCGTCACCGGTATCGGGATGGCGGAACACCGGCAGCGCAAACGTCGCCTCGGTGACGAACACGTCGCACCGGACCGGCTCGAACGCCGCGCAGGTCGGATCGGGCCGGCGCTTATAGTCGCCCGACACGACCACCCGTTCGCCGCGATAATCGAGCACGATCTGCGCCGACCCCAGCACATGGCCCGCGGGAACATAGCCGACCTCGACCTCGCCCATCCGGATGCTCTCGCCATAGGCGATCGCATGCCCCGCCTGCGGCCCATAGCGCGCATCCATGATCGCCAGCGTCTCCGGCGTCGCCCACACCGCGGCATGCCCGCCGCGCGCGTGATCGGCATGGCCATGCGTCACCAGCGCCTTGGCCACGGGCTCCGACGGATCGATCCACGCATCGGCGGGCTTCACGTAGATCCCGTGCGGGTGCGGTTCCAGCCAGTCGCCCAATCGTGCCATCCCGCTACTACGCGCCAGATGGGTCGCGGTGTCCCGTCCAACCCCTCTTCGTCACCCCGGACTCGTTCCGGGGTCCACCAGGCCACGGGGGGGAAGGCAAGAGGCTCTAGCCATCCCCCTCGCCGCGGAGTGGACCCCGGAACAAGTCCGGGGTGACGAAAGGATGGAAGCGGCCCGACGCCACCCTACATACACCATGATGGACCTCCCCCAGCCGCTGACCGACTGGTTCGCCTCCCGCGGCTGGCACCCCCGCCGCCACCAGCTCGACATGCTGCGCGAGGCCCGCGCCGGCCGCCACGCGTTGCTCGTCGCCACCACCGGCGCGGGCAAGACGCTCGCCGGCTTCCTCCCCACGCTCGCCGAGCTGATCGAGCAGCCGACGGAAGGCCTCCACACCCTCTACGTCTCGCCGCTGAAGGCGCTCGCGGTCGACATCCAGCGCAACCTCGTCACCCCCCTCGACGAAATGGGCGTCGACATCCGCGTCGAGACCCGCACCGGCGACACGCCCAGCGACCGCAAGGCGCGCCAGCGGGTGAGGCCGCCGCAGATCCTGCTCACCACCCCCGAATCACTGTCGCTGCTTTTGAGCTACCCCGACAGCGTCACGATGTTCGCCGGCCTGAAGACGATCGTCGTCGACGAAGTCCACGCCTTCGCCACCGGCAAGCGCGGCGACCTCCTCTCGCTCTGCATGGCGCGCCTGCAAAGGATCAGCCCTGCTTTACGCCGCGTCGCGCTCTCCGCCACAATCGCCGACCCGGACGGCTATCGCGCCTGGCTCGCCCCCGACGGCGACATCGGTGAGGTCGCGCTGGTCCAGGGTGAAGCCGGCGCCGATCCCGACATCACCATCCTGCTCCCCGAAGACCGCGTGCCCTGGTCCGGCCATTCGGGCCGCTACGCCGCGCAACAGGTGATGGCGGAGATCGAGGCGCATGAGACCTCGATCATCTTCTGCAACACCCGCAGCCTCGCCGAACTGATCTTCCAGGATCTGTGGAAGGTGAACACCGACAGCCTGCCGATCGGCGTCCACCACGGCAGCCTCGCACTCGAAGCGCGCCGCAAGGTCGAAGGTGCGATGGCATCGGGCCGGCTGCGCGCATTGGTCGCCACCGCCAGCCTCGACCTCGGCGTCGACTGGGGCAATGTCGATTGCGTCATCCAGATGGGCGCGCCCAAGGGCTCCAGCCGCCTGCTGCAGCGCCTCGGCCGTTCCAACCACCGCCTCGACGAAGCGTCGCAGGGCATCCTCGTCCCCGGCAACCGCTTCGAATATCTGGAAGCGCGCGCCGCGCTCGACGCCGTAGAGGCGGGCGAGCTCGACCCCGACATCTTCCGCCCCGGCGCGCTCGACGTGCTCGCCCAGCACGTCATGGCGCTCGCCTGCGCCGCACCGTTCGATCAGGCCGCGCTGCTCGACGAAATCCGCTCCGCCCTTCCCTATTCGGCGCTCGACGACGAAACCTTCGACCGCGTGCTCCACTTCATCAGCGACGGCGGCTACAGCCTGAAGGCCTACGACCGGTTCAAGCGCCTGACGCAGGACCCCGATGGCCTCTGGCGCGTCAGCCACCCCAAATTCGTGACGCAGCACCGCCTCAACGCCGGCATCATCGTCGAGGCGACGATGCTCAACGTCCGCTTCAAGAACGGCCGCCACCTCGGCAAGGTCGAGGAAGGCTTCGCCGCGCAGCTCAGCCCCGGCGACACCTTCTTCTTTGCCGGCCTGTCCTGCGAAGTGCAGAGCATCGACACCGAAGACCTCATCGTCCGCGCCTCCAGCAAGCCTGCGCGCATCCCCACCTACGGCGGCAGCCGCATGCCGCTGTCGACCAACCTCGCCACCCGCGTCCGCCACTTCCTCGCCGAACCGGAGCAATGGCATCGCTTCCCGCCCGACGTGCGCGACTGGCTGGAATTCCAGGCGAAACGCTCCGCCCTCCCCCGCCCCGGCCAGCTGCTGGTCGAAACCTTCCCGCGCGAAGGGCGCCATTACATGGTCGCCTACAGCTTCGAAGGCTGGAATGCGCACCAGTCCTTGGGCATGCTCGTCACCCGCCGCATGGAGGCGGAGGGGCTGAAGCCCTTGGGCTTCGTCGCCAACGACTATGCGCTCGCCTGCTACGGCCTCGAAAAGATCACCGACCCCGCCGCTTTGTTCAGCCCCGACATCCTCGAACATGAATTCGTCGACTGGGTGCAGCAGAGCCACCTGCTCAAACGCGCCTTCCGCGAGGTCGCGGTCATCGGCGGCCTCGTCGAACGCCAGCACCCCGGCAAGCGCAAGACCGGCCGCCAGGTGACGTTCTCGACGGACCTCATCTACGACGTGCTGCGTAAATACGAACCCACGCACCTGCTCCTGCAAGCCGCCTGGGACGACGCCCGCGCCCGCATGACCGACGTCGGCCGCTTGGCCCATCTGCTCGACCGCGCCGCCGACACGATGCTCCACGTCGACCTCGACCGCATCACCCCGCTCGCCGTCCCCGTCCTCACCCTGATCGGCCGCGAAAAGGTCTCGACCGGCTCCGCCGACGACGCGCTGCTGATCGAGGCGGAAGCGCTGGCGGCGGAAGCTATGCGGATCGATTAGGGGGGCGGGGATATCGGGAATGTCTCTCCGCCCAGAAGCGGACATCGCCAGCGGCGAGGATTTGAACCCGCAACCTCCGGTTGTGACCGGTGCTCCATCCGATTGAGCTACGCTGGCACGGACCGAATACCGCAATTTTTGGACGTCTGCTAATGCCCAGAAGCGGACATTCCACGTCCGCCCACGTCTTGCCAAGCAGCCGCAAAACCCCTCTCCGTCATTCCCGCGAAGGCGGGAATCCAGACTGGCAAGCCCATCGGCTCCATCGATACGTCAGAGGTTATGGATTTCCGCCTTCGCGGGAATGACGACGGTGCACACCCCCCTCTGTCCTACACGCCACAAATCTGGCAAAGGGCCCGCATGACCCATGCCCGCCGCACCCCGCCCCTCACCCGGCGGGCCCGTCGCGGAGGGCGTTTTCGACACTTACGTACCGTCCACTTCGTCCACTTCCGCGGTGCCGAATCGGCCCGCGCAGCCGCCCGAGACTGCCTGTGACCTCCCCCCGCCGCACCTTCGCGATCATCTCCCACCCCGACGCGGGCAAGACGACGCTCACCGAAAAACTGCTCTATTTCGGCGGCGCCATCCACTTGGCCGGCGAAGTGAAGGCGCGCGGGCAAAACCGCCGCGCCCGTTCCGACTGGATGAAGATCGAGCAGCAGCGCGGCATCTCCGTCACCTCGTCGGTGATGACATTCGAGCGTGACGGCATCACCTTCAACCTGCTCGACACGCCGGGCCACGAGGACTTCAGCGAAGACACCTATCGCACCCTCACCGCGGTCGATTCCGCGGTCATGGTCATCGACGCCGCCAAGGGCATCGAGCCGCAGACGCGCAAATTGTTCGAGGTCTGCCGCCTGCGGTCCGTCCCGATCATCACCTTCGTCAACAAGGTCGATCGCGAAGGCCGTCCGGTCTTCGAACTGCTCGACGAGATCGCCGACATGCTGGCATTGGACGTCGCACCGATGAGCTGGCCGGTCGGCATGGGCGGCGAGTTCGAGGGCGTGCTCGACCTCACCACCAACACGATCAGCCGCCCCGAAGGCGACAGCCGCGCCTTTCTCGGCAAGACCGAAACCGACCCCACGCTGTCCGACCGCTGGGCCGAGGAGATCGAACTCGCCCAGGCCGGCTATGCGGAGTTCGATGGCGAGGCCTATCGCAACGGCGACCTGACGCCGGTCTATTTCGGCTCCGCGCTCAAGGACTTCGGCGTCGCCGAACTGATCGGCGCGCTCGCCGAGCATGCCCCGCCGCCGCGCGCGCAGCCTGCCGAACCCGCGCCCGTCGCACCGGACAACGACGAAGTCACCGGCTTCGTATTCAAGGTGCAGGCGAACATGGACCCCAACCACCGCGACCGCATCGCCTTCATGCGGCTGTGTTCGGGCACGTTCAAACGCGGCATGAAGCTCACCCCCACCGGGCACGGCAAGCCGATCGCGGTCCATTCGCCGATCCTGTTCTTCGCGCAGAATCGCGAAGTCGCCGACGAGGCCTTCCCCGGCGACATCATCGGCATCCCTAACCACGGCACGCTGCGCGTGGGCGATACCTTGTCGGAGCGCGCCGACGTCCGCTTCACCGGCCTGCCCAATTTCGCGCCCGAAATCCTGCGCCGCGTCCAGCTGAAGGACCCGACCAAGACCAAGCAGCTGCGTAAAGCGCTCGACGACATGGCCGAAGAGGGCGTGACGCAGGTCTTCTACCCCGAAATCGGCAGCAACTGGATCATCGGCGTCGTCGGCCAGCTCCAGCTCGAAGTGCTGCTCAGCCGCCTGGAGGTGGAATATAAGGTCGCCGCGGGCCTCGAACCCGCCCCCTTCGAAACCGCGCGCTGGGTCTCCGCGCAGGACCCCGCCGACCTCAAGGCCTTCACCGACCTCAACCGCTCGGCGATGGCCAAGGACCGCGACGGCAACCCCGTCTTCCTCGCCAAAAGCGCCTGGGAAGTCGGCTACATCGCCGACCGCTACAACAAGGTGAAATTCGCCGCGACCCGCGAACGCTAACCTCCCCTCTCCGTCATCCCGGCGAACGCCGGGATCCATGGAGGCGGGGCGGCAACGGCGGCGCGCCAACGGCCATGGCGCGCTGTCCATGGATCCCGGCCTCCGCCGGGATGACGAAAGGGGTGTTGGACGCCGGTGCGTTCAACATCTTCACATCACACGACGATTTGACAGGGGCTGTCCTACAGCGAGCAAGGGTGCCACACCCCCACCCCGTCATTCCCGCGAAGGCGGGAATCCAGACGCGCTAACGCTGGCGATGACTCCTCAGACGGAAGCGGTTATAGATTCCCGCCTTCGCGAAAATGACGGACATGGCTCTTTCTCACCCTACCCAGTCACGCCGCAGCGGCTTCACCGCACACAGCATCAACCCCGCCGCGACGACATAAAACCCCAGCGCATAGACCGTCGCATAGCGCAGTGCGTCCGCCCCATAGGCCGCGGTCATCGCATCCGACACGCGCCCCATGATCGTCGACCCCAGCCCCAGCCCGATCAGATTGTTGATCAGCAGGAAGCTGGCCGAGGCGGTCGCGCGCATCGGCGGCGGCACCAGATGCTGGACCGCGGTCGTCACCGGCCCCAGCCACAGGATGTTGAGCCCATTGGGAATCAGGAACAGGAACCAGGACAGCGCCGGCGATCCGCTCATCAGCCCCGCGGCATAGAGCGGTACGGTGATCGCCCAAGCCACCGCGGGCAGCTTGGCATAGACGCCGCGATCGCGCCCGCCCATCCGATCGGCCAGCCATCCGCCCGCGAACACGCCGATCGTGCCGCCGATCAGCAGCAGCGACCCGATATATTGCGACGCGGTCAGCAGGCTGAACCCGAATGACCGGATCAGGACGGACGGCACCCAGAAGGCGAGGCCATAGCCGCACAGCGAACTGAACGCCGCGGCAAAGCTCAGCAGCCAGAAACTCGGCTTGGCGGCCAGGATGCCGAACACCGTCCACACCGACGTGCGCTCGGTCGCCTCGACCGGATCGAACGCCCCGCGCGCCGGCTCGCGCACCACCAGGCGGAAGATCGGCGCGATGACGACGCCCGCCAGCCCGACGACGATGAACGCCCAGCGCCAATCGACATGCGCCGCCAATATCCCGCCCAGCAGCGCCCCCGCGGCCAGCCCGATCGGGATGCCCAGCGAATAGATCGACAGCGCCCGCCCGCGCTGATGCGGCGGGAAGTAGTCCGAAATCATCGCATAGGACGGCGCAACGCCCCCCGCCTCCCCCACGCCGACGCCCAGGCGGAACGCGAAGAACTGCCAGAAACCGGTCGCGAACCCGCACAGCGCGGTAAAGCCGCTCCACACTGCCAGGCTGATCGTAATCACCCAGCTGCGGCTCGTCCGGTCGGCGACCAGCGCCAGCGGGATGGCGAGCGTCGAATAGAGCAACGCGAACGCCGCCCCGCCCAGCAGCCCCAGCTGCGTGTCGGTCAGCTTCAGGTCTGCCTTGATCGGCGCCGCCAGGATGCCGAGGATCTGCCGGTCGAGGAAGTTGAACGTGTAGACGACCAGCAGCATCGCCAGCACGAGCGCACGGTAGCGGGGGGTGGGTGTCATGGCATGCATAGGTATTCCCGCGCGCTAGCCCCGCCCACCCGTCACCCCGGACTCGTTCCGGGGTCCACTCTGCGGCGAGGGGGGAGGCCGGAGCCTCTTGCCGTCCCCATGCGGCCCGGTGGACCCCGGAACAAGTCCGGGGTGACGAAGGGACATTGCAAACCTTAGAACTTCGCCCCGACGCTGACGAACACCTGCCGCGGATTGCCGTAGAAGGCCGTCGCAACGCCCTCCTTGCCCAGCGTCGGCGTATAGCCACCCGCCGCATTCCGGATCGGCACGCCGGCGATGGTGCTGGCGATATACTGATACCCGCTGGTCTTGTAGCGCACGTCGGTCAGGTTCTTGCCGTACACGCCGATCGTGTACCGCCGCCCCTCGCCGAACGCATAGGTCAGGCCCGCATCCAGCAACGTATAGCCCGGCTGGTCGAGGAACGGGCTCGCCGTCTCGAACTGGTGCGTCAGGCTGCGATACGACACGGTCGAATTGGCGGTAACGAGGCCATCGCCCAGCGGCACATTGCCGGTCAGCGTGCCGCTCGCCGTCCAGTCGGGCGTGTTCTGGAACACGCGGACATTGGCGACATCGACCCCGGTCGGGCCGATGAAGGTGCGGTAGCGGGCATGGATATACCCCACCGCCCCGTTGAGCGCGACCGACGATCCGATCCCGGCGAAATCGCGCGCCAGCACCGCGGTGCTTTCCAGCTCGATGCCCTTGATCCGCGCCTTGGCCGCGTTGGTGGTAATCCCGCAGAAGCTCTGCACCCCGTTTTGCAGGCATCCGACCGAACCCGGGATCTGCACGTCGGTGTAATCGGCGTAGAAGCCCGCCAGCGCCCAGGTCAGCCGCCGGTCGAACGCCGCGCCCTTGTACCCCGCTTCATAGCTGGTCACCGTTTCCGGCTTGAACAACAGGTAGTTGTAGATTTCCTGATAGGTCGGACGGCCCGGCACAGCGGCGGGTGCCGACGTGCCCGACCCGCGCGGATCGAAACCGCCGCCCTTGAAGCCTTCCGAATAGGAGGCATAGAGCAGGTGATCGGTCGCCGGCTTGAAGCTCAGCGACACGCGCGGCGTGAAGCGCTTGAAATTGGCGACCCCACGGAAATTCGTCGCCGGAGCGCCGAACGGGGTCGGCGTGCCGCCGAACTCGCTGGTCAGGCCGATATAATTCGCCTTGAAGACGAAGGCGTTGCGCTGGTCCCACGTATAGCGGCCGCCGACCGACAGGCTGAACTGCGGCGTGAAATCATAGGTGAAGTCGCCATAGATCGACGACGTCTCGGTCCGCACGTCGCCCGCGGTATAGGCGTCGAACCCCGGCAGCGTCGTCGACAGCAGCACGCCGAACCCCGTCGCCGCCTTCGCGCCGAGGTAATAATAGCCGACCAGACCGTTGAGCTTTTCGGACGCATAGAGCAGCTGGAATTCCTGGCTGGTCTGCTCGTTGCGATAGACCGCGGGCACGTCGACGTCGGTCGCGGGCAGCGAATCGAAGTCGATCGGCGTGAAGCTCGTGTCCTTGCGCCACGCGCTGATGCTGCGCAGCGTCAGGTGATCGGTCAGCTGCGCATTCGCGGTCATCGACAGGCCACCCGCCTGGATGTCCTGCTTGGGGAAGTTCAGCCCGGCGCGCGTGTCGAACACGTTCGCCAGCACCGGCGCGCCCGACAGCAGGCCCGGGATCAGGCGGTGGCCGTTGCGCGGATTGCTCAGGTCGTGCGTGTAATCGCCGGTGATCCGCACGAACAGCCGCGTATCCGGGCTCTCGAATTCGATCGTACCGCGACCCGCCCAGATGTCCTTGTTGTAATTGTCGATATTCAGGTTGGTGTTGCGTCCGAAGCCACCCCGGCTCAGCCGCGCACCGGCCACGCCGACCTTGAACATGTCGCCAATCGGCGTCGACAGCGCAACGATGCCATCGGCCTGATCGTACGACCCGTAATTGGCCTTCACGCGCAGCTCGGTCTCGTTCGGCAGCCGCTTGGTGACATATTTCACCGCGCCGCCGATCGTGTTGCGGCCATAGAGCGTGCCCTGCGGCCCGCGCAGCACCTCGATCCGGTCGACGTCATAGATGTCGAGCACCGCCGCCTGCGGCCGGTTGAGATAGACGTCATCCAGATAGATGCCGATGCCCGCCTCGAACCCCGGCACCGGATCCTGCTGGCCGACACCGCGAATGAAGGCCGCAAGCGTCGAGTTGGAGCCACGGGCGGTTTTCAGCGTGGTGTTGGGGGTGACGTTCTGAATGTCGGTCAGATCGACCGCGCCAATCTTATCGAGCTTGTCCGCGCTGAACGCGGTGACGGCGATCGGTACGCTTTGCAGCGTTTCGGACCGGCGGCGCGCGGTGACGACGATGTCCCCATTATCCTGGGGCGGCGTCGCACTGGTATCGGGCGCCGTCTCCGCTGCCGCGCTCTGCGGGGCGTCGGCCGGGGCCGTCTGCGCTATCGCGGGCGTCGCCAGCAGCGCCGCGGCGCTCGCGCCGAGCTTGAGGATCGTGGATGCACGCCGATTCATAGCTTTCCCCTCCTGATCGGCGCCTGCCCGGTTGACCCGGCTTGTACGCCCTCTTGCACCCGCTATACTGAAACCTGAACCGGGTTTCAACTTCGGTCTTTGGGGGAGGAACGATTATGACCGAAGCAGCGGCAGACGCAGCCGACACCGCCGACTCACCCACCACCGCCAAGACACCGCGGACGGCGCGGGGACGACGGACGCTGCGCGCGCTGCTCGATGCGGCGGCGGTGGAGTTTGGCGAGCGCGGGTTTCACGATGCGTCGGTCAGCGGCATCACGCGTCGCGCCGGCATCGCACTCGGCAGCTTCTACACCTATTTCGATTCGAAGGACGCGGTGTTCCGTGCGCTCGTCACCGACATGTCGGCGCAGGTCCGCGATCATGTTGCCCCCGCGGTTCGGGCGGCGCCGGATGGACTGGCGGCGGAACGGGCAGGCCTTGCCGAATTCATCGGCTTCGTCCGCGACCACAAGGAAATCTATCGCATCATCGACGAGGCCGAATTCGTCGATTCGGATAGTTTCCGCGCCCACTACGCCTCCACAGCGGAGCGAATCGAAGCGCGGCTACGCGCCGCGGCGGAGCGGGGGGAGGTGCGGGGGGATGTGGATGATGTTCACGCCTGGGCGATCATGGGAATGAACGTGTTTTTAGGCTTGCGGTACGGCGTGTGGAGCGAGGATCGCGACATTGCTGCGGTGGCCGACCAGGCCGCATCGCTGCTGCGCGATGGCCTGTTCCCCAAAAGCCAAACCATCACCGAGGCTTGATCGATTCGTCCTGCCGTAACGCATCGGCGATCCGGTTGCGGATCGCGAGCAGCATGGCGGTCAGGTCCGCCTGTTCGTCGGCGGGCGCTGGCGGCGGCGCGCGATCCGCATCGGCGAGGAGTTGCTGGACGCCGCGGATCGTATAGCCCTGCCGGTTGAGCAGCGTATCGATGCGGCGGACCAGCGCGACATCCTCCGGCCGGTAATAGCGCCGGTTGCCCGCGCGCGTGACGGGCCTGAGCTGGGGAAAACGCGTTTCCCAATAGCGCAGGATATGGTGGGCGAGGCCGGTTTCCGCCGAAACCTCGCCGATCGTTCGAAACGCTCCACGCGCCTTGTCGGTGCGGGAGACCATCCGGGTCAGCTGGCCGCGACGATGCGGTCGCGCATCATCTGGCTGGCGCGGAAGGTGAGGACCCGCCGCGGTGCAATCGGCACCTCGACCCCCGTCTTAGGATTACGGCCGATCCGTTCGCCCTTGTCACGCAGCACGAAGGTGCCGAACCCCGAAATCTTGACGTTCTCGCCGCGCGACAGCGCCTCGCACATCTCGCCGAGAATCTGTTCCACCAAGCGCGCCGAGTCCGATCGCGCCAGTCCCACCTGGCGATGCAGGGCTTCGGCCAGATCCGCTCGCGTCAACGTGCCCACCGGTGTCATCAACACGTTTCCCACTCCACTCTGTCAAAACAGCCCCTTGGAGGGAGCTACACCAGCACAGACATGTCCGAAAGTGACTTTGTTACACGGCGTGGAAACGCTTGCACGAAAAACTACTCAAAATGGCGGATTACATCCGCAGGACCGCGGCCCCCCACGTGAAGCCGCCGCCCATGGCCTCCAATACCACAATCTGGCCCGGTTGGATGCGGCCATCGCGCGTCGCCGTATCCAGCGCCAGCGGCACCGACGCGGCGGAGGTGTTGGCGTGGCGATCGACGGTCACGACGACCTTCTCCGCCGGCAGGCCGAGCTTGCGGCTGGTCGCCTCGAGAATGCGGGCATTGGCCTGATGCGGCACGACCCAGTCGACCGCCGACGGCGTCAGGCCGGCGATATCCAGCGATTCCTGCAACACCGACGCCAGATTGACGACGGCATGGCGGAACACCTCGCGGCCCTTCATGCGTAGCTTGCCGACGGTGCCCGTGGTCGACGGACCGCCATCGACATAGAGCAATTCGTTGTGGCGCCCATCGGCGTGCAGGCGCGTGGCGAGGATGCCGCGACCGCCCTCGGCCTCGCTCTCCTGCCCTTCCAGTACGATCGCGCCGGCGCCGTCGCCGAACAGCACCGCCGTGGTGCGGTCTTCCCAATCGAGGATGCGGCTGAACGTTTCGGCACCGATCACCAGCGCGCGACGATGAACGCCGGTGCGCAGCATCGAATCGGCGACCTGCACCGCATAGAGGAAGCCCGAGCAGACCGCCGCGATGTCGAAGGCGACGCAATCGTCGATGCCGAGCATCGCCTGCACCTTGGTCGCGGTCGCCGGGAAGGTCTGGTCGGGGGTCGCGGTGGCGAGGACGATCAGGTCGATGTCCTGCGCGGTGATCCCCGCCGCGTCGAGCGCGGCGCGGCAGGCTGCTGCGGCGAGTGTCGAGGTCGTTTCGTGCGGGCCGGCGATGTGGCGAAAGCGGATGCCGGTCCGCTCGACGATCCATTCGTCGCTGGTGTCGAGTCGCTCCGCCAGATCGGCGTTCGACACACGCTGTTCCGGAAGGGCCGAACCCGTACCGAGAACGACCGAGCGGATCATGCGTGGACTGCCTTTTTCTCGAAATTGCCGAGGTCGTCGGCGATGCGGCGCGTGAGGTCGGCGCGCACCATCTTGGCGGCATTGCCGATCGCGGTGGCGACGCCGCGTTCGTTGGCGCTGCCGTGGCTCTTCACGACGATGCCGTTGAGCCCGAGGAAGACCGCGCCATTGTGATTATTTGGATCGAGATGGTCGCGCAGCAGCTCGGTCGCCGGACGCGAGATCAGGAAGCCGACCTTCGAGCGGACCGAGCTGCGGAACGCGCGCTTGAGCAGATCGGCGACGAAGCGCGCCGTCCCTTCGGCGGTCTTGAGCGCGATATTGCCGGCGAAACCGTCGCAGACGATGACGTCGTGGTTGCCGCGGGCAAGCTGGTTGCCCTCGACGAAACCGGTGAAGGTCAGCGGCAGGTGCGTCTGGCCGCGCAGCACGGCGGCGGCGTCGCGAATCTCGTCGGTGCCCTTCTGGTCCTCGCTGCCGATGTTGAGCAGCGCGACGCGGGGGCTGTCGAGATCGAGGATGGTGCGCGCATAGGCCGCACCCATCACCGCGAACTGGACGAGATTGCGCGCATCCACCTCGGTATTCGCACCGAGATCGAGCATCACGACGTCATTGTCGCCCAGCGTCGGCAGCGGCGCGGCAAGCGCTGGGCGATCGATGCCCGGCAGCGTGCGCAGCGCGAGCTTCGCCATGGCCATCAGCGCGCCGGTGTTGCCCGACGACACGGCGGCGCCGGCGCGACCCTGTTTCACCAGATCGATGGCGATGCCCATCGACGTGGTCTTGGACCGGCGGATCGCCTGGCTCGGCTTGTCGCTCGACCCCACGGTTTCGGGAGCGTGGACGATCTCGCTGGCATGGGCGAGGTTGGGATGGGCCTTCAGCCCCTCGGCCACCTTCGCCTCGTCACCCACCAGGAAGAAGCGCATGCCCTCGAACCGGCGGCGTGCCGCGGCGACGCCAGCCAGCATGACCGCCAGCCCCTCGTCGCCGCCCATCGCATCGACGGCGATCCAGGAAGTGTCGGGCATGGTTGCGCGTGTATCCAGTGGGTAAAGAGGGCGTTAGCCCTCGACCGAGACGATCTCGCGACCGTTATAATGGCCGCAGGCGGTGCACAGGTTGTGCGGACGCTTCAGTTCGCCGCAGTTCGGGCACTCCTGGAACGCCGCGACGCTGAGCGAGTCGTGGCCACGGCGCATGCCGCGCTTCGAGGGAGAGGTCTTTCGCTTGGGGACGGCCATTTCGGCACCTTGTTCTAAAATCGACGTACGAAATCAGATGCCCCGTACGGCACGATCCAGCCATCGGCAAGGCGCCGACCGCCGGACGCCACCGAGAACCGGACGCATCGCGAAGCGCGGGCCTATAGCGAATTTCCGCGCTGTTGCAAGCTTGGCGGGCGCAAGGCATCACGGCGCGGCCCGCCCGAGGAGACTTACGCCGATGCTGCTGCCCGTCACGCTCACCGTCGCCGCCGCCGCCGGAATCGGCAATGTCGTGCTGGCGATGCGAATCGTGCAGCTGCGGCTGAAGGGCAAGGTGCTGATCGGCGACGGCGGCGACGAGCGGCTGCTCGCCCGCACCCGCGCCCAGGCCAATTTCGTCGAATATACGCCGTTCGTGCTGATCCTGATGGCGTTGATCGAGGCGGCGGGCGGATCGCCGCGCTGGCTGGCGATCACCGGCGGCCTGTTCGTCGCGGGCCGCATCGCCCACGCCCTCGGCATGGACCGCCCCGCCCCCAACCCCTGGCGGGCGGGCGGCGCACTGCTGACCTGGGTGATCCTGGTCGGCCTCGCGCTGTGGGGCATGACGATCGCCTACACCTACGAAGCCGCGCCGGTGATGGAGGTCGTGCCGGTCGACGGTGCGCCGACCGTCTGATTCGCGGAGGCTCCGGGGCGATTCGGGGCCGCGGAAGTGGACGAAGTGGACGGTACGTAATCGTCCGGAACGCACCCCCGCAGCCCGCCCGGAGGTCCGGGTGGCGAGCGGGCGGGGATTGCGCATGGCGTGGGTATATACGAGCCGGGGCGTGTAGGACAGCGCCGGCGTGACGCTTGCGAGGCGGCGCCGTTCGCAAGAGCGTTGGCGGTCAGGAGGCTGCGGTTCGCCTCATGGCGGGATGATTGGACCTGAGCGCGCAAGGCGCGGCGCCTGCTTTCCTGAAAACGATGGTGTTCTGTGAATGCTGGTGCTTGAGGTATCTCAGATTAAAGATTGGCATGGCCCACGCGCTCGGGACATAGGGTGACGATGAGGTTGTTGAAGGAGGCAGCGTCTTTGATCGTTCGTCAGGCTACTATCAATGATCTAGATGCATTGGTTCCGTTGTTCGACGCCTACCGACAGTTCTATAAACAAGCTTCCGATCCTGATGGCGCACGAGCATTTCTACAAGATCGTTTTGAGCACCAACAATCGGTAGTCTTCGTTGCTTGCGATGTAGATCAAGCAGTTGGCTTCACTCAGCTATTCCCATCATTCTCGTCGGTGAGAATGGCGCGGACGTTCATTCTTAATGATCTATTTGTGTCCCCCGCTGCTCGCCGCACCGGGGCAGGTCGAGCGCTGCTGAATGCAGCTTGCGAATATGGCCGAGCGGTCGGAGCGTCGCGGCTGTCGCTTTCGACTGCTGTGGCTAATGTTGTTGCACAATCAGTGTATGAAAAAGCAGGCTGGACCCGCGATACGGAATTCCAAGCCTATGCCATCAGCCTGATTTAGAGACTAATCGACACTCTTGCTGCGTTCCCGAAAACGAATCTCCAATGGGAAGCAGACTACGCCCATCGCGCTGACGGAGACCTGCAGGGTCTGCATTCCCGAAATCCGTTCCCGATTGCGCTTTCCCGAAACGTCTGATCGGAGACGGGGAAGCTGTTGCCGGTGGAGGGGTGATATCAGTCTGAAACTCCGTCGGTTCGTCCGGCTTCGTTCGGCTTGCCGGTCGCGAGATCGCTATGCCATTCTCGACGAAGTTCGGGGAGGACTGTGGAATGATGGTAACAGTGTTGGTGGGCGCGTTTCTCACCTTACAGACGGGCGCGCCCCAAACGCAGCCTGTCCCCCGCTGGGCCGTAAAGATCAATCCGGCCCATTGCCAGTTGGAGCGAAGCGGCGACCCGGCGGCGGCGTCTTTGATCGTAGACACCATACCGGGCAGCGATAGCTATCGGGTCTTCATCCTGAATGGCGAGCGGCAGGGTGCGGCACCGCTTGGGCCTGGTTCGCTGCTATTCGCGCCCTCGCAGGCGTCGCTGGCGGGCCTTACCCGCGCGTCGGTCTTGCCGGACGGACGGACCGTGGCGCGCATGGAGGGTGTAGAGCCGGCTGTGCTCGACGATATGGCAGGCGCAGATACGATAGCGCTGACGATCGGGTCGAAGGTGGCAGGGACGGTATCCATTCCGAACGCCGCCAAGGCCATTGCGGCCCTTCGTGCCTGCAGCGCGGATCAGCTGATCGCCTGGGGGGCAGACGCTGCGCAATTCGCTCCGGGCGGCCGGCCCCCGATCGCCGTCAAAAGCCGGGACGAATGGATTCCGAACCGCGATCTCGTCACGCTCGCCGCAACATCCGGAAAAGCCGACATCGACGCAACATTCCGCGTGGCCGTATCGCCCGACGGATCGATTACGGACTGCCGGGCGGTCACAGATAGGACGGCGTCAACCGTCGTTAAGACCGCATGCGGCCCGGTGCTGAACAAGACGTTGTTCACACCGGCACGCGACCCCGCCGGGGCGGCAGTCAAAGGCGTTGCGACCTTCCGCGTTCAGTTGGTTACGCAATTCAGCGTCATCCGGGAGCCGGCTCGCCGTTGAACGCCTACGCCGCCAGTGCCCGGTCGCTGACGAACATGTTGTTGGCGCGTTCGTGGGCGAACGTACTCGGGTTGCCGTGGCCGGGAATGAAGGTGGTGTCGTCGCCCAGGGGCCAGAGCTTGGTGACGATGGTTTCGATCAATTGCTTGTGGTTGCCGCCGGGCATGTCGCTACGGCCGACCGAACCCTGGAACAAGACGTCGCCCACTTGCGCGAATTTCGAGGGCGCGTGGTGGAAGATCACATGGCCCTGGGTGTGGCCGGGGGTTTCGTAGACGTCCAGCTGCAAGTTGCCGACGCTGACCGTGTCGCCTTCGACCAGCCAGCGGTCGGGTTCGAAGGTCACGCCGGCCATGCCGTAATTCTTGCCGTCATCGTCGAGGCGGGCAAGCCAGAAGCGGTCGGCCTCGTGCGGGCCTTCGATCGGCACGTTCAGCTCGTCGGCGAGCGGCTTGGCCTCGCCGGCGTGGTCGATATGGCCGTGGGTAAGCAGGATCTTTTCGACCGTGACGCCCGCCTGCGCGACCGCGGCCTTGATGCGCGGCAGGTCGCCGCCCGGATCGACGATCGCCGCCTTCATCGTCTGGGTGCACCAGATCAGCGTGCAATTCTGCTGGAAGGGCGTCACCTGAATGATCGCGGCGCGTAAGGGGGGCGTATCGGTCATGCCCAAAGAGATAGGCGCGTGGGGCTGGGGCGGCAATCGTCGCTTGCACCCGGCGGCATCGCCTGTGCATTTGGACCGGGATGATCGCTGCGCCCTTCGTATTGCTGGATGATGCCCGGGACGGGGGGGCAGGTGCGCGGCTCTATACCGATCCGGTCGAGGTCGTCGTCGCCGCGACGCGCGAGGCGGTGCTGCCGGCGCTGGCACGGCTGCGTGGCGCGCGGCGGCGGGGCCTGCATGCGGCGGGCTATCTGACCTATGAAGCGGGAGCGGCGCTGGCGTTGCGCACGGTGCCGGTGCGCGAGGGCGACGGGCCGTTGCTGTGGTTCGGGCTGTTCGAGGGGTATCGTGCGCTGAGCGCGGGCGACGTCGCGGAATGGCTGCCCGATCCGGCCGGGGCCTGGGCGAGCGCGCCGCAGCCGCGGGGCGACCGCGAGGCCTATGATGCCGCCTTTGCCGCGGTGACGGCGCTGATCCGGGCGGGCGATATCTATCAGGCGAACCTGACGATCCGCACCGACGTGGCGATCGCGGGCGATCCGGCGGCGCTGTACGCGCGGCTGCGGCGCGAGGCGGCGGCAGGCCATGGAGCTCTGGTGGCGACCGGCGAGCGCCATCTGCTGTCGCTGTCGCCCGAATTGTTCTTCACGCTGGAGGGCGATGCGCTCACCTGCCGGCCGATGAAGGGGACGGCGGTGCGGGGGGAGACGCCGGCCGAAGATGCGGCGCTGGCGGATGCGCTTGCCGGCGATCCCAAGCAGCGCGCCGAAAATCTGATGATCGTCGACCTGATGCGCAACGACCTGTCGCGCGTGGCGCAGGCGGGCAGCGTCGCGGTGCCCGAACTGTTCCGGGTGGAGCGCTATCCGACGGTGCATCAGATGACGTCGACCGTCACCGCGACGCTGGCGGATGGGGCGGATGCGGTGGACGTGCTGACGGCGTTGTTCCCGTGCGGGTCGATCACCGGCGCGCCAAAACAGCGCAGCATGGAGGTGATCGCCGCGGTCGAGCCCGAAGCACGCGGCATCTATACCGGCGCGATCGGGCGGATCGATCCGCACGGCGATGCGGCGTTCAACGTGGCGATCCGTACGTTGGCGGTGCCGGCGGGGGCCGATATGGCGACGCTGGGGCTGGGATCGGGCGTGGTCGCCGACAGCCGGGTCGACGAGGAATATGCGGAGTGCCTCGCCAAGGGCGCGTTCGTGACGCGCGGACAGGCGCCGCTCGACCTGATCGAGACGATGGCGTTCGATCCCGACGAGGGGTTGCCGCTGCTGGAGGCGCATCTCGCCCGGCTGACCGCGAGCGCCAGGGCGCTGGGCTTCCGCTTCGACCGGCACGGCACGCGCAACGATCTGCAGGCGGCGACCTTTCGATTGCGCGGCCCCGCGCGGGTACGGCTGCTGCTGGCGCAGAGCGGCGCGACCGCGATCGAGGTGGCGGCGATGCCCGCGCCCTTCGCGGCGCCGCTGCGGGTGGCGGTGGTGGCGCTGCCGGTCGACCCGAGCGATTTCCGGCTGCGGCACAAGACGAGCGATCGCGGCTTCTACGACGCGGCGCGGGTGGCGGCGGGGACGGACGAGGTGGTGTTCGTGCGGCCGGACGGGCTGCTGACCGAGGGGAGCTTCACCTCGCTGTTCGTCGGCGACGGCGACGGACCGCTGCGCACGCCGCCACTGGCGCTCGGCCTGCTGCCCGGCGTGCTGCGGTCAGGATTGATCGATTCGGGGCGGGCGGTGGAGGCGAATGTGTCGCCAGAGGACCTCGGCGGGCAATTTTTCGTCGGAAACGCGCTGCGCGGGCTGATGCCGGCGGTTGTTGCGATTGCGAAAAGCGAGGCCTTGCGTCTATAGGCGCGCGCAGTCCTTCCGCCATCCAAGGCCCGTCCCATGAAGCCCTCCGCCGCACTCGGCCGCATCAGCCCCTCGCCCACGCTCGCGATCACCAGCCGCGTGCTCGAGCTGAAGCGCGCGGGCGTCGACGTGATCGGCCTGGGCGCTGGAGAGCCCGATTTCGACACGCCGGAGTTCGTCAAGGACGCGGCGATCCAGGCGATCCGCGACGGCAAGACGAAATACACCAACGTCGACGGCACGATCGAGCTGAAGCAGGCGATCGTCGCCAAGTTCGCACGCGACAATAATCTCACCTACACGCCCGATCAGGTGACGGTGAACGTCGGCGGCAAGCACACACTGTTCAACGCGATCGTCGCCAGCGTCGATCCGGGCGACGAGGTGGTGATCCCCGCGCCATACTGGGTGAGCTATCCCGACGTCGTGCAGTTCGCGGGCGGCACGCCGGTGTTCGCGGTCGCCGGGCCGGAGCAGGATTACAAGCTGTCGCCGGAGGCGCTGGAAGCGGCGATCACGCCCAAGACCAAGTGGGTGATCCTCAATTCGCCGTCGAACCCGACGGGCGCGGCCTACACCGTCGACGAACTGAAGGCGCTGGGCGCGGTGCTGGCGCGGCACCCGCATGTGTGGATCTTCGCCGACGATATGTACGAGCATATCGTCTATGACGGCTTCCGCTTCGCGACGATCGCCGAAGTGTGCCCGGAGCTGTACGAGCGGACGCTGACCGTCAACGGCTGTTCGAAGGCGTACGCGATGACCGGCTGGCGGATCGGCTTTGCGGCCGGCGCGCCGTGGCTGATCAAGGCGATGGCGAAGCTGCAGTCGCAGTCGACCAGCAACCCCTGTTCGATCGCGCAGGCCGCGGCCGTGGCGGCGCTGACCGGGCCGCAGGATTTCCTGAAGGAGCGCGCCGCGGCATTCCAGGGGCGGCGCGACCTGGTGGTCGGCATGCTCAACCAGATCGAGGGCATGACCTGCCCGACGCCGGAAGGCGCCTTCTACGTCTATCCGTCGTTCGCGCCGCTGATCGGCAAGACGACGCCGAACGGGCGCCGAATCGAGACGGACGAGGATTTCGTCGGCTATCTGCTCGACGATGCGAAGGTCGCGGCGGTGCAGGGCGCGGCGTTCGGTCTGTCGCCGGCGATGCGGATCAGCTACGCGACGTCGGACGACCTGCTGCGCGAGGCGTGCACGCGCATCCAGCAGGCGTGCGCGGATCTGCGCTGAGGGGCGGCTCGTTCCAACATTCACCGTCACCCCGGCCTTGAGCCGGGGTCCCGCTTCATTGGCTGTGGCAAGTAAGAAGCGGGACCCCGGATCAAGTCCGGGGTGACGGGTGGCTTTTGGCGGATAACTCCATCCGTATCGGCCGCAAACCCTGACGGGCGATGAACGGAGCGGCCACGCCGCGTTAATCCAGCGTTTCTATAAACGCGCTTGAGAGTGGCGGTCCGGACGACCATCTGGGCCGCTGAAACCGGGCAAGACGACGTTCGTCGTCGCCCCAACGAACGACAAGACAAGGGTGCGTTATGCGCAACATGTTCAACAGCCGCTTCTTCTGGAAGTTCCTCGGCGGGTTCGCGATCGGCGCGATCGGCGTCGTGACGCTGCAGCCGGCGAGCGCGCAGCATGCGCAGCCGATCCCGGCCGCGTCGCCGATCGTGCAGGCGCAGTAAGCCTTACCGGGCGAGACGAATGCGCCAGACCGCTCAGGCCCCTGGCTCTGGACGGACGCAGTTTCCTCACCATATCAGCGTCATGCTGAAAGTTCTGCTGCCCGGCGCCGCTCTGGCGGGCGCCCTGTTCGCCTCCACCGGCTTTGCCGCCGCCGAGCGCGCGGTGCCGCTGCCGGTCGCCAAGATCGATGTCCCCGCCACCACGGCCACGCAGACCGCGGTGTTCGCGGGCGGCTGTTTCTGGGGCATGGAGGCGGTGTTCGAGCGGGTGAAGGGCGTCAGGACCGTCATCGCCGGCTATGCGGGCGGCAGCCGCGCGACCGCGACCTACGATCAGGTGTCGACCGAGCGCACCGGCCATGCCGAGGCGATTCGCGTGACCTATGATCCGCGTGTCGTCAGCTATGCGACGCTGCTGCGCATCTATTTCTCCATCGCTCATGATCCGACCGAGCTGAACCGGCAGGGTCCGGACACGGGGCCGAGCTATCGCTCCGCCATCTTCCCGCAGGACGCGCGGCAGGCCGCGGTGGCGCGCGCCTATATCGCGCAACTGGGAGCGGCGAAGAGCTTTCCCAAGCCGATCGTGACGCGGATCGAACAGGGCGGGTTCTTCCCGGCGGAGGACTATCACCAGCGCTTCTACGACCGGAATCCGATGCACCCGTATATCGTGCGCTGGGACAAGCCCAAGGTCGCGGCGTTCAAGGCGGGGTTTCCAGCGCTGGCGCGGTGAGGGCGTGTTTGTTGGTTCGGGCGTTCGTGCCTCCCCTTCCCCGTCATTCCCGCGTAGGCGGGAATCCATAACCTCTGAACCACGGCGATAGAGCCGCGCGGTTAGCCCGTCTGGATTCCCGCCTTCGCGGGAATGACGGGGGGTGGTGCGGGATGCCCCATCCTCGTCATCCCGGCGGAGGCCGGGATCCATGGTTTTGGCGTGGCTGGTGATGTGCGCCACGCTGCCCGCATCGTGTCCATGGATCCCGGCGTTCGCCGGGATGACGGGGGGGTGTGCGTCAGGCCGCGATGGGGAAGCGGAGGAGGCGTTGTTCGACGGGCACCAGGGCCTCGGCGCCCTGCCCCACGGCCTTGACCAGCGCGGGGTGGTCGACGTCGAGGCCGCCGGTCAGCGCGCCGAAGGCAGGCAGCACGATCTTGCGCGGCGTCGCGACGAAGCAGCGGCGCGCGACCTGCTTGCCGCGGACGTGGAGGCGCAGCTTGGGGTGGAAATGGCCCGACAGTTCCGGGCGGCCGTCATGTGGATCCGCCTCGTGGCGCAGGATCAGGCCGTCGACCGTCGCTTCGTCCAGCACCGTGCCGCCGCAGCGATCCTTCAGTCCGGAATCGTGATTGCCGGTGATCCACGTCCAGCGCAGCCCCTCGGTCAGCGCGCGCAGGCGTAACTGCGCTTCGGCGGGCAACCGGTCGCAGCCATCGCTGTCGTGGAAGCTGTCGCCCAGGCACCAAAGTTCCTTCGCCCCCGTCGCCGTCACGATGCGCGCGAGATCGGCCAGCGTCGCGAGCGAATCATAGGGCGGCAGCATCTGGCCGCGGGCGGCGAACCAGCTCGCCTTTTCGAAATGCAGGTCCGCGACCAGCAGCGCGGAACGTGCCGGCCACCATAAGGCGCCATCCGGCAGCGCGCACAGGGTCTGACCGCCGAACGAAAAGGGAACCATGGCCCGCCCATGCCTGCAAACCCCTACCCGATCAAGCCGTTACCCTGCCCTTACCCAAAGCCTCTTGCGCGGCAGGCAAATCGGCGTAAAGCGCGCCGTCCTCCCGCGCCGGGGGATTGAACAGGGGTAAAAGCGCGCCATGTCGGCTGCCGTCGAAGCACCCGCTTCCGAATCCACGGGCGCGCATTCCGCGTCGGCCCATCCCGCGCTGATCGGCCTGACCGTCGGTGCGCTGGGCGTCGTGTTCGGCGATATCGGCACCAGTCCGCTCTACGCCTTTCGCGAGGCGCTGCAGCAATCGGCGGGCGACGGCATCGACCCGTCCGAAATCCTCGGCGTGCTCAGCTTGGCGCTGTGGACGCTGACGCTGATCGTCACGGTCAAATACGTCTTGTTCCTGATGCGCGCCGACAATCACGGCGAAGGCGGCGTGCTGGCGCTGGCAGCGCTGGCGCGCAAGTCGATCGGCGTGCGCAGCCGCATCGCGCTGGTGCTGGGCGCGGCGGGCGCGTCGCTGTTCTATGGCGATGCGATCATCACGCCGTCGCTGTCGGTGCTGTCGGCGATGGAGGGGCTGCGCACCATCCCCAGCGCCGCCACATTCTTTGACGAAGGCACGATCCGCGCGCTGACGATCGTGATCCTGATCGCGCTGTTCTTCCTGCAATCGAAGGGCACGGCGCGGGTCGCGTCGCTGTTCGGGCCGGTGTGCATCGTCTGGTTCCTGACGATCGGCGGGCTGGGCGCGTGGCATATCGCCGACGAGCTGTCGATCTTTCGCGTGCTGCTGCCTACCTATGGCATCCAGTTCCTCAGCACCCACGGCACGGTGGGGCTGTTCGTGCTGGGCGCGGTGTTCCTGACGGTGACGGGCGCCGAAGCGCTGACCGCGGACATGGGGCATTTCGGCAAGAAGCCGATCCGCATCGCGTGGCTGCTGCTCGTGTTCCCCGCGCTGACGCTCAACTATCTGGGGCAAGGCGCCTTTGCCCTCTCGCGCCTCGAGGCCGCCGCCGCTGCGGGCAAGCCGTTCACCAATCAGGACTGGTTCTTCCTGATGGCGCCCGAATCGATGCGCGGGCCGCTGATCGTGCTGGCGGGCTTCGCCACGGTGATCGCGAGCCAGGCGGTGATCACCGGCGCCTTTTCGCTGACGCAGCAGGCGGTGCAGCTGGGGCTGTTGCCGCGGATGAAGCTGCGGCAGACGTCGGCGTCGTTCGTCGGGCAGATCTACGTCCCCGCGATCAACTGGCTGCTGATGATCGGCGTGCTGGTGCTGATCATCCAGTTCAAGACATCCTCGGCGATGGCGGCAGCATACGGCATCGCGGTGACGGGGACGATGGTGGTGACGACTCTGCTCGGCTACCTCGTCGCGCGGCACGTGTGGCACTGGAACCGGGTGTGGGCGCTGGCGGCGGTGCTGCCGTTCCTGTGCCTCGACCTCATCTTCTTCGGCGCGAACATCCTGCGCGTGATCGAGGGCGGCTGGGTGCCGCTGGTCATCGCGGCATCGATCGGCCTGCTGATCTACACCTGGGTGCGCGGCAAGGGCATCGTGCGCGCGTTCGAGGCGCGGCAGAGCATCCCGCTCGCCGACCTCGCCGCCGCGCTCGCCAAGCGGCCGCCCGAACGCGTGCCGGGCACGGCGGTGTTCCTGACCGCCAATCCGCGATCCGCGCCGGGCGCGCTGCTCCACAATCTCAAGCACAACAAGGTGCTGCACGAGCGCAACCTGGTGGTCAGCATCCGCACGACGGACCGCCCGGTCGTGGAGCCCGAGATGCGCGCGACCGTCGAGCGGCTGGACGATAATTTCGAGATCGTCGTGCTCAATTACGGCTTCATGGAATCGCCGAACGTGCCCGCCGACCTGGGCGTCGGCGGCAAGACCGAGATGCGCAGCCTGGATGCGATGAAGACCAGCTTCTTCATCGGGCGCAACACATTGAAGCCCGAAGCGGACGTCGGCATGCCGCTGTGGCAGGATCGCATCTTCATGTTCATGCAGCGCAATGCGAGCGATCCGACCGACTTCCTGAAGATTCCGCCGGGCAAGGTGCTGGAACTGGGCGAACAGGTGACGGTGTAGGCGCGCGCAGGACGTTCCGACACTATCGTCGTCCGTCATGGCGAGCGAAGATGACCTGCGACGTCACTCTCCTCAGGCGAGCAGCGTCACCTGCATGGCGATGTGTTTGTCGCCCCCGGCCGGCACGTCGAACACGCCCGGCTTGTCGCGGAAGTCGCCGGTGAAGCCTTCGGGATCGGCGATGCCGTGCCAGGGCTCGACGCAGACATAGGCCGCGCCGGGCTTGGTCCAGATGCCGAGCATCGGCGTGTCAGGGAAGGCGATGCGCAATTGCGGGCCGTCTGGCGCGCCATAGGTCACCGCGTCGGAGCGGACGTGATCCCACACGAGCGCGTCGTCGGTGAACAGATCGTCGCGCAACGTCAGCGTGCGGCCGTCGAGCGGTGACGGGCGCGTGCCCGCGGCGATCGTGCCGTCGGCGGCGATGACGCGCAGCGCGTCGGGCTCGTCGGCGTCGAAGACGATGCGGTGGGCGGCGCGGTCCTGCCCATAGGGCAGCGGCCAGGCGAAGGCGGGGTGGAAGCCGAAGCTCGCCGGCATGGGCTCGGTCGCGGGGTTGTGGATGCGTGCCTCGACGTGGAGCGTCGCATCCTGCAGCGTGAACGTGATCTCGAGCCGGAAGGCGAAGGGGTAGGAGGCGCGCGTCTCGGCACTGTCGGTCAGCGCGAAGGTGACGCTGGCGTCGGACTGCGCGACCGTGTCGAACAGGCTGTGGCGCGCGAAGCCATGCTTGGCCATCGGATAGGATGTGCCGTCGAGCCGGATCGCCTTCTCGTACGTCATGCCGATCACCGGGAACAGGATCGGCGCGTGGCCGGTCCAGAAGGCCGGGTCCGCGTTGGTCATCAGCTCGCGGCCGTCGGCGTCGCGCAGATGCGTCAGCTCGGCGCCGACGGGGTTGATCGCGGCGGTCAATGCGCCGGAGCGGATGGTGACGAGGTCGGTCATGGGCTCCAGCTGTGCGTCAGGTGTGGGGCTGCGGCAAGGGTCGTGGCCATTCCTGGTAGAACGTCATTGCGAGCGCAGCGACGCAATCCAGGGCGTCCTGGTCCGGCTCTGGATTGCTTCGCTGCGCTCGCAATGACGGATTCCAGGTTGGCAGCCTCTGCTCACCGCGACGCGGTCTGCAACCACGCCTCGTTGGCGGTCGCCGTTTCGCTTTGCATCGCGGCGGCGTCGGCGTTGGTGGGCAGCGTCCAGCCCTCTGCGGCCGACGCGTCCGTCACCAGCACCGGCGTGCCGCGGCTAGTGATCGCGAACAGCTTCTTGGCGAAGTCGGTCGGCACGCGGATGCAGCCGTGTGAGGCAGGGAAGCCCGGGTTCATGCCGGCGTGGATCGCGACGCCGTCCCAGGTCAGGCGCTGCATGAACGGCATCGGCGCGCTGTCGTACAGGTTGCTCTTATGCTTTTCCGACTTCTGCAGGATCGGGAAGACGCCAACCGGTGTCTCCTTGCCGTCCTTGCCCGTCGAGACGGTGGATGCGCCGATCAGCATCGTGCCGCGATAGACATAGGCCTTTTGATCGGGGATCGAGACGACGATGCTGACCGGTTCGCTGCTACCGCTGTCGTTCCAGAGGAAGCGATTGGGGGCGAGCGACGTGACTTCCGGGGCCAGGGCATCGCTGGCCGCCGCCGCAAATGCGGGGGCCGGAAGCGCCATTACCAGCGCCGCCGCGGTCATCGCCGAAAACCATCGTGTCGATCGCTGTGCCATATCGATTCGCCCTTGACTTTCGTTTGCCTTTCGCGGGTCTCAACGCGCGATATCGCGGCTGGTGCCATGGCCAAATCGGATCAATCGAGCCCAACCCGCGCCGAAGCGTGCAACCGCAACGCTGACTTGGGGCTGGGACCCGCAGAATATTAAGTCCGAAGCTGCTATATGATGTCTCGCGGGCAAGAACCGGGGCATTACGGAAATTCGATGCAAAATCAGAATGATGGCGCGCGCGATCGTCGTGCACTGCTGAAGAACGGATTGGTGCTGGCGACGACGTTGGCGATGCCGGGAACGGTTTCCGCCGCGACCCGCCGCCTGAGCCAGGCCGATTTGCGGCCGGTCAGCGAACCGCCGTTGCCGGCCCCGCGCCCGCGCATGTTTGCGCAAGCCATCACCTCGCCGCGCGTCGTGCGCCCCGATCTGATGCGCCAGGCGATGGCCGCGCTGAACCAGCATGGCCGCCGCATCCCACGCCGCGACCGGATCGCGATCGCCGACATGGCGGCGTCCTCGTCCGAACCGCGCTTCCACCTCGTCGATCTGGTGTCGGGCAAGAGCCAGTCGTTCCTGGTCGCGCACGGCAGCGGATCGGACCCGGCGCACACCGGCTATCTGAAGCGCTTTTCGAACGAGCCCAATTCCAACGCGACTTCGCAAGGCGCGTTCGTCACCGACGATTATTATGTCGGCAAGCATGGCCGTTCGCAGCGGCTGATTGGGCTCGACGCCACCAATGACAATGCGCTGGCGCGCGCGATCGTGGTGCATTCGGCTTGGTATGCGAACAAGGACATGCTGCGCACGCACGGCATGCTCGGCCGCAGCCAGGGCTGTTTCGCGGTTGGCGAAAGCGACCTGTCGCAGGTGTTCGCGCAGCTGGGCCAGGGCCGGATGATCTTTTCGGCGAAGGTGTAACGCTGGTCAGCGTTCGCTGAGCAGCGCCAGCGTCCGGGGATCGCGCTGCCCGTCGTAGAAGCGCTCCAGCGCCGCTTCGAACGGTGTCGGATCGTCGGCGACCGCGGCGAACAGCGTCATCGACGACCGCAGCTTCATCGCATCGATGCTGCCGAACATCGCCTCCGCACTGCCGGGCGCCGCGATGGCCGCCTGTGTCATCGCGATCAGCCGCCCGCCGAGCAATTGGTGCGCCAGATACGCACGCGCCTCGTCGGCACCACGGATCGCATAGGTTCGCGCCATCGCGCTGCTGCCCAGACCGGCGATCTGCGGGAAGACGAACCACATCCAATGGCTGGCCTTGCGCCCGGCGTGCAGCTCGGCAAGCGCCTGATTCCAAACGCCTTCCTGCGCGCGGACGAAGCGATCGAGATCGGTGGCGTCGGACCCGGTCATACGACAGGCAACCGCCGGGGCCTGTCTTGCGTTCCATGACGATGCGTCCGATCCTTCTCGCCATGGGCCTTGCCCCGATCCTCTGCCTCGCGGCCTGCGGCGGCGCGCGCAAGGCGGAGGCCCCCGACAATGCCGCCGCCGCAGGCTTCGTCCCGCCGCCGACGCAGATGCCCAAGCCTCTGCCCGGCCAGGCGCATGCCGATGCGCTGACCGCCTATGTCGGCAAATATCCGACCGATGCCGTCGATGGCGTCGGCTTCTACGACCGTACCGAAGTGGCGCGCGCACTGAACGATGCGGTGGGCGACGAGCGTATTCGCCGGCGATTCGTCAACCGCGACGCGGTGACCGTGCCGATCTTCCGCACCGCCGATGGCCGCATCGCCGCGCACGGCTGCATGCCGCACGATTGCGGCGACAACGATTGGACGCTGGTGCTGGGCGCCGACGGATCGCGCGCGGAAGCATGTTACCACGATGCCGACACGATGGGCGACCGCAGCCGCTGGTTCGCCGCAAACAAAGCGCCGGCGATGCGCGCCGGCGATTGCCCGCAGGAGCAAGGCTGATGCTGGAACATATCCCCGCCTGGCTGGGCAAGGCGCTGTCCGACGTGCGCGCGGGCGCCGAAAAGCTGGCGATCGCGCGCGGCACGCTGGGCACGGCGATCCCGAGGATCGAGCTGATGAGCCCCGCCTTTTCCGACGGCGCGCGGCTGCCCGAACGCTTCACCGCGGACGGCGATGGCGTGTCGCCGCCGCTGGTCTGGGGGCCGCTGCCCGACGGCACGGCGCATCTCGCCTTGCTGGTCGAGGATGCCGACGCACCGGCGCCGCAACCGTTGGTCCACGCCGTGGTCTGGGGCATGCCCGCCGACACGGGTCGGCTGGAGGAAGGCGCGATCCGCAGCGATGGCGCGGGAACGCCCGAGCGCGACGTCGGCCGCAATTCCTATCTTCGCGAAGGCTGGCTGCCGCCCGACCCGCCGACCGGTCATGGCAGCCATCGCTATGCCTTCCAGCTGTTCGCGCTTGATGCAGGCGTCGGCGATCCGGGCGAAACGCCCGGCCGTACCGCGATACTGGAGGCGATGGCGGGGCATGTGCTCGCCGCCGGGGTATTGATCGGCACCTATAGCCGGGGCGACGATGCGCCGGTCGGGCCGATCGGGGCGGTCGCAACCGCCGGGTAGCTCGTCAGCCGGTCAACCGATCGTGCCGGTGCTCTGGCTGGCGAGGACCAGGACGGTGGTGCAGAAGGCGGACAGCGCGAGTGCGAAGCTGCGATACATGATGCGTCTCCTCAGGGCTTGCGCGGATCAGGCGATCGGCAGGACGGGGACGGCGGCGCTGATCGCGAGGCCGGCGAAGGCGAGAGCGGCAACGACCGAGACGGCGGCGCGCTGAGCGATATCGAAGCGGATGGACATGGTCTGTTTCCCTTTTGCTGCGGCGGGCGAACCGTTCGTCGCCGCATGCCAGGGACTTTGCAGCCATCGTGCCAAATGCAAAAAATCGCGGATTTGCGCGGTTTTCTTCGGCAGCTCAGATCAATTTGGGAATTTGCGCCACGGCGATGGCGCGGTTTACGCCAATATCAGGCGGCACACACCCGGTCGCGGCCATCGCTCTTCGCGGTGTACAGCAGGCGGTCGGCGCGTTCGAACGCGGCATCGATCGTCTCGCCGGTCTGTACGGCGGTGACGCCGATCGACAGCGTCACCTGGCCCAGCGGCTTGTCGGTTTCGCGCAGACGGAAGCGTTTGCCGGCGATGACACTGCGCGCCCCGTCGAGGTGCGCGGCGGCATCGGCGAGGGTCAGGCCGTGGATCAGAATCGCGAATTCCTCGCCGCCGTGGCGGACGACGAGATATTTCTGGCATTCCTCGCTGAGCGTGCGCGCGACGGCGGACAGGACGCGGTCGCCGATCTGGTGGCCATGCGCGTCGTTGATCCGCTTGAACCGGTCGATGTCGCAGACTGCGAGGCAGAAGGGCCCTTCGAGTTCGCGGCGATGGTCGAACGCCTCGCCGAAGGCGCGGCGGTTGGGCAGGCCGGTGAGCGCGTCGCGGCGCGCGGTGTCGTTCGCTTCGGCAAGCTTGGCGCGGAGCGTTTCCGCCTCGCGCGTCGCCTGATCGAGCCGCACTTCGGCATCGCGCACGCGGGCCAGCATCGTGCCGGCGATGCGCGCGATCGCGTCGAGGCCGGCCGGCCCCGCCGTATCGATCGCCGCCGCGCTTTCGGCGAGGTCCGCGCCGAAATCGCGCGTCTGGTCCTGCATCGCGCGCATCATCGTCGCGAAATCGTCGACCTGCGCCTGGGTCGCTTCGACCAGGCGTACCGCCTCGTCCTCGACCTCCGACTGGTGATCGCGATAGCTGGGGCGCGGCGGCTCCGCTTCGGGCTGGACCGCAGCCCCCAGCATCACGCGCCCGCCAAGCTTTTCGATGTCGGAGCGGCTGAGGCGAAAGCCACCATCGGTCAGCCGCATCACCGCCTGGGCGATCGCGCCGTCGGGATTGGTGATGACATCATAGGCGAAGGTGTAATGGGCCGGCTCGGGGCTGAGGCCCTGAGACGCGAGAAAGTCGCCGATTCGGGTGAATAGATCACCCTTGCCGTCCTTTCGCGCTGCCAACGGCCCGTTCATCTACGCCCTTTCCGGTGTTCCGCGATGTGTACCCGCGAAATGTTATCAGGAAGTTTCCGTGGCTTCACTTCGCTGCGAGGCGACGAACCGCGGCGAGCGTCAACGCCACATGCTGCGCAGGGTTCATATCGTCGTGGACGAACGCGATTTTGCCGTCGCGGCCGATGACATAGCTGGTCCGCTTGGTCAGCGCGCGGCCGCCGGCGTTGAGCGCGACGTCGTAATTCTTGATCACCGCGGGCCCCGCGCTCGCCACCGCGAACTTGCCCGCGCACTTTTCCGCCGAGAAGCGCTGCAGCGTCGGCACGTCGTCGGCCGACATGCCGATCACGGTCGCGCCGGCCTTCTGAAATTCGGGAATCGCCTCGGCAAAGGCATGCGCTTCGGCGTTGCAGCCGCCGGTGAAGGCCGCGGGGAAGAAATAGAGGACGACCGGGCCCTTCTTGAGCTGCTGGGCGAGATCGATGCCGACGACCTGGCCGGCGACCGCGCCGCGCGTGGCGAAGGTCGGCGCCTTCGCACCCACCGGCAGGCCGGCGATGGCGGGGGTGGCAACAAGCGCGATCGTGGCAATAGCGGCGGAAAACAGGCGCATGGAAGGGATCCTCTCGCAAAGACGTGACCGGACCCTAGCGCCTGGCCCTGCCCCGCGATAGGGCTGCGATCATGCCGATTACCGCCGCCGATATCCAGCTCGCCCAGCGCCTCGCCGACGCCGCCGGCGCGGCGATCCGCCCCTATTTCCGCGCCGACCATGGCGTCGAGCTGAAGGACGACCGCTCCCCCGTCACCCGCGCCGATCGCGAGGCGGAGGCGGCGATGCGGCGGCTGCTGGATGCCGAGGCGCCGGGCGACGGCGTGGTCGGCGAGGAATATGGCACCAAGGACGGCGTGACCGGGCGGCAATGGGTGCTCGACCCGATCGACGGCACGCGCAGCTTCACGGTGGGGCGCGCGATCTTCGGGACGCTGATCGCGCTGGTCGAGGATGGCTGGCCGCTGCTCGGCATCATCGACCAGCCGGTGCAGCGCGAACGCTGGCTGGGCGTCGCCGGCCGGCCGACGACCTTCAACGGCGCGCCCGCCCGCACGCGATCCTGCGCGCAGCTGGAGGGCGCGATCGTCGCCACCACCAGCCCGCACCTGTTCGCGGATGGCGACGTGCCGCATTACATGGCGCTCGTCGCCGCCGCCTCTGGCGGGCATGCGCGGCAGGGGCCGGTCTATGGCGGCGACTGCTATAATTACGGGCTGCTGGCGAGCGGGCATCTCGACGTGGTCGCGGAATCCGGGCTGCAACTGTATGATTTTGCCGCGCTGGTGCCGGTGGTCGAGGGCGCGGGCGGACGGATGTGCGACTGGAACGGCGACCCGCTGACCGCGACGAGCGCGGGCCATGTGCTGGCGATCGGCGACCCGGCACGGACGGACGACGTGCTGGAGGCGTTGCGCGCGGCGCATGGGCATGATCACTGAGGTTTGACGGGTCCGTCATTCCCGCGGCGGGGGCGGGCCTTAACCTTTGACGTTGCGGCTGGAGGCGTGAGGGCAGCGTGTCTGGATTCCCGCCTGCGCGGGAATGACGGCGTGGTGGAGGGGCGCCCTTTCCACCCGTCATCCCGGCGTTCGCCGGGATGACGGAAGTGGGAGAGCGCGCCTTGGCCGTCGGTGTGCGGGACGCGCGCCTCACACGGCCCGTCATTCCCGCGGAGGCGGGAATCCATACCCTCTGATGTTGCGGCTGGAGGCGCGAGGGTAGCGTGTCTGGATTCCCGCCTACGCGGGAATGACGGATTGTTAGAAGCCTCCCCTCGCCCGTCAGAAAATCCCCAGGAACTTCTTGCGCTGGGTCTTGCGTTCGCCGCCGGAGGCCTTGCCGTTTTCCTCCTTGGCGGTCGTACCGTGGCCGACGTCGTCGCGGGGCGCGCCCTTGGTGGTGCGTTGCGCCGCGGCGGTGGCGCCGGCGAGCACCGGGCCGCAGGCGGCGGCCTTGGCGTCGCCGACATCGACGAAGGCGAGGATGCCCGCGACGGGCGTCGCGACCACCGCCAGCCCCAGTCCCGCGCCGGCGCGGCCGAGCAGCTGGTTGCTGATCACGTCGAGCTTGGGATGCGCGAAGGTGCCGCCGATGCCGACGGGCGACTGCCCTGAGAACAGGCTGAACTTCTTGCCGTCCGCCCGGATGGCGAGGTCGACGCCTTCGGTGCGGAAGCTGAAGCCGCCGCGGCCGAGGATCACGTTCTTCGACGTATCGATCAGGATCGGGTCCGCCGCTGCGACGCCGCCACGCACGGTGAAGCCGACGAGGCCGCAGTTGATCCGCACCGGCTCCTTCAATTTATCCTCGAACATCTTCTGCACGAAGGTGCCGATATCGAGTTCGGACAATTGCGCATTGCCGGTCGTCAGATCGCCCTGCGGGATGATGAAGGCGATACGCCCGCGCGCGGTGCTGAGCGAATCGTGGATCGTGTCGCCGCGCCCGTCCAGCCGAATGCGGCCGTGGATCGTGCCGGTCGTCCCCGCCTCTGCGACGCCATAGCCCTTCAGCAGCCGGCCGAGCGGCGTCGGCGTCAGGCGGATGTCGTAGCGGACCGCCGACGGCCGGGCGCGCGTGTCAAACACCACGTCGCTCGCCACATTGCCGCGCGCCATCGCGAAGGTGAGCGGCGACAGCGCCAGCCGCCCGTCCTTCAGCGCCAGCGTGAGGTCGACGTTGCTGATCGGCACGTTGCGTGATCGCACGACGCCGACCGTCCATTTGAGGTCAGCATCGAAGCGCTGCATCGTCGCGATCGGCAGCGCGGCATCGGGCAGCAGCCGGCCGCTCGCCGCCCCGGCCACCGCCGCCGCGGCCTCCGCGCCCCTGGTCGCGACGATATCGGGATTATAGCCGATGAAGGGCGCGGCATCGATGATGTCGAGGCGTTTGGTCGCGAGCGTGGAGTCGAGGTGGAGCCGCTCGCCCGTCGTCACGGTGAGCGTGCCGGCAAGGTCGGTCGCCCCCGCCACGCCGGTGAGGCGGGTGAAGCGATAGTCGGCGCCGTCCTTCACCATTTGGCCGCGGATGCGATAGGTGCGCGTATTGGGGATGGCGACGCCGATGATGCCGAGCAGATCGGCCATGTTGCGCCCGCGCGCGGCGACCGACAGCGGCACGCGCTCGATCTCGGCGAGCGAGGGCAAGGTGCCCGCGACGTCGATCACGTTCCCCGCCGCACGCATCCGCGCGACGAGCTGGTTCTGGCCGCGGTTCACCGTCGCATCGGGGGTCAGCAGCCGCGCGGTCAGCGTGAACGGCGCCGTGCGGATACGGCCGGTGCCGGTGACGCCGACCGACTTGCCGATGCGCGCATCGGTCGACCGGATGTCGGCGATGGCGAGGTCGGCCGTCACCTGCATGCGCGGGTCGACGTAGCGCACGGTCGTGCCGCGCACGTTGGCGACATCGATACGCGGGAAATCGAGCGGCTTGCCGCCCTTCTTGTCGCTGAACGTCCAGGTGTTGGTGCTGTGGTCGGGCTTCCATTCGAGGTCGACCTTGCCGTCGACGAGATCGAGCCAATAGAGCCGGCGCTTGCCCCAGAGCAGCGACAGTGGCGCGATTCGCGTGTCGATCCGCGCCGCATCGAACAGATAGGGGCGGCTGGCCCAGGCGGGGTTCGCGATCGTCATCCGCTCGGCGACGAACTTGATCTTGAACGGCGCGAAATAGAGCTGGAAGTCGCCGTCGATCCGCACCGCGCGATGCGTCTGGCCGCCGACGAATCGTTCGAAGGACGCGCGCAGGAAGCGGCCCTTGGTGATATAGAGCACAAGCCAGATCGCGACGATTAGCGCGATGACCGCGAGCACGATGTTGCGCGCGATTCGCCACGCACGGCGGCGGCGCGCGGGCGGGATCGTCTGGGACGGGGCGGAAGCGGGCGTCTCCATCGAGGGGCCAAGCGCGTGCGCCCTCGTTCCGGTTCCGCATCGGTCCCCCCGTCCTTGCGTTTTGCGCGCGGCGGCGGTAAGGGGCCCGCTTCCCGAGCGAGGCGCTACAGGACTGCCCGGCCATCAAGGGCTGCCGCGGCTGTCCATGCCTGCTCATAGCGAAAGGACCAAAATGCCCAAGCTCAAGACCAAGAGCGGCGTCAAGAAGCGCTTCAAGCTGACCGCCAGCGGCCTGCTGAAGCACGGCGTCGCCGGCAAGCGCCACCGCCTGATTTCGCACAACAGCAAGTACATCCGCCAGAACCGCGGCACCAAGGTGCTGTCGAAGGCCGACACCGCGACGGTGAAGGCCTGGGCGCCGTACGGCCTCAAGTAAGGAGATCAGGACATGGCACGCGTCAAGCGGGGCGTAACCACTCGCGCCAAGCACAAGAACATCCTGTCCCAGGCGAAGGGCTATTACGGCCGTCGCAAGAACACGATCCGTATCGCTCGCCAGGCCGTCGAAAAGGCCGGCCAGTATGCGTATCGCGACCGCAAGGTGAAGAAGCGGACCTTCCGTGGTCTGTGGATCCAGCGCATCAACGCCGGCGTCCGCGCGGAAGGCCTGACCTATTCGCAGTTCATGCACGGCCTGAAGCTCGCCAACATCGACCTGGACCGGAAGGTCCTGGCCGACATCGCGATGCACGAGACGGCGGCCTTTGCCGCGATCGTCGCGCAGGCGAAGGCGGCTCTGCCCCAGGCCGCGTAACGCGCCTGACGGACGGAATGCGAAGGGGCGTCGGTGGCAACACCGGCGCCCTTTTTGGTTCTGGTTCTCCCTTCGTCATCCCGGCGCACGCCGGGATCCATGGACTCGGGCCGTTCGCGTTTGCGTGCTACCATCGGCCACACCCCCTCCATGGATCCCGACTTTCGTCGGGATGACGAGGGGTGGGGGCGAGAAGGGGCAACCCATCATGCGCGACGTCTTCCAGCCTTGCGTCTACATTCTTGCCAGCCGTCGACATGGCACGCTCTACATCGGCGTCACCTCAAACCTGCTCGCACGCCTCATCCAGCATCGCGAGGGCTTGATCCCCGGCTTCACCAAGGCATACGGCGTCCACGCCCTCGTCTGGTATGAGGTACACGCCACGATGGAAGCCGCCATCGTGCGCGAGAAGCGGCTGAAAGAATGGCGGCGCGCGTGGAAGATCGAGTTGATCGAAGCGCAGAACGAAGACTGGGGCGATCTCGGCGTCGGATTGGGGCTTGCCCCGCTGCTGCCGGTCCCGACGAAAGAGAGCATGACGTGACGCAAGACCTCGACACCCTGCGCGGCCAACTGATCGCCGCGATCGAATCCGCCGCAAGCCTCGATGCGCTCGAGGCGGTGCGGGTCGAGGCGCTCGGCAAGCAGGGCAGCGTCACCACGCTGCTGAAGACGCTGGGCAAGATGAGCCCCGAGGAGCGCCAGGTCGAAGGCCCGCGGATCAACGGCCTGCGCGAGGCGGTCGCCACCGGTATCGCCACGCGCAAAGAGGCGCTGGAGCGCGCGGCGCTGGATGCGCGGCTGGCGAGCGAAACGCTCGACATGACGCTGCCCGCCGACGCGCCGCTCGCCGGCACCGTCCACCCGGTCAGCCAGGTGATGGACGAACTGGCCGAGATCTTCGCCGACCTGGGCTTCGCGGTCGCGACGGGGCCGGAAATCGAGACCGACTGGCATAATTTCAGCGCGCTCAACATTCCGGAGACGCATCCGGCGCGTGCGATGCACGACACCTTCTATTTGCAACAGGGGATCGACGCGAAGGCGGACGGCAGCTTCGACGAGCGCACGACCTTCTCGCTGCTGCGCACGCATACGTCGCCGGTGCAGATCCGCACGATGCTGAACCAGCAGCCGCCGATCCGCATCATCGCGCCGGGCCGTACCTATCGTTCCGATTCGGATGCGACGCACACGCCGATGTTCCATCAGGTCGAAGGGCTGGTGATCGACAAGGGCATCACGCTCGGCCACCTGAAGTGGACGCTGGAGACGTTCCTGAAGGCGTTCTTCGAGCGCGACGACATCGTGCTGCGCCTGCGCCCGAGCTATTTTCCGTTCACCGAACCGTCGGCGGAGGTCGACGTCGGCTATACGATCGAGAAGGGCAAGCGCGTGATCGGTGGATCGGGCGGCGGCTGGATGGAGGTGCTCGGGTCCGGCATGGTCCATCCGAAGGTGATCGAGGCGTGCGGGCTGGACCCCAACGAATGGCAGGGTTTCGCCTTCGGCTGCGGGATCGACCGGCTCGCCATGCTCAAATACGGCATGGACGACCTTAGGCCCTTCTTCGACGGCGATATCCGCTGGCTGAAGCATTACGGCTTTTCCAGCCTGGACGTGCCGACGCTGTCGGGCGGCGTCGGGGCTCAGTAGGCTGACACCCATTAGTCCGTCATCCCGGCGAAAGCCGGGATCCATGGACAGCGGGACAACAATTGGGACACGGACCGCGCGCCTCACACCGCCCGGGTCCATGGATCCCGGCCTTCGCCGGGATGACGAAGGTAAAGCGACATGAAATTCACCCTCTCCTGGCTCAAGGACCACCTGACCACCGATGCGAGCCTCGACGATATCGTCGATGGCCTGACGCGCATCGGGCTGGAGGTGGAGGGCGTCCACAATCCGGGCGAGGCGCTGCAGGCGTTCCGCGTCGCGCGCATCCTGTCCGCCGAGCGTCACCCGCAGGCCGACAAGCTGCAGGTGCTGAGCGTCGATGCCGGTGACGGTCCGATGCAGGTCGTTTGCGGCGCGCCCAACGCACGCGCCGGCCTCGTCGGCGTGTTCGGCGCGCCGGGTGCCTATGTTCCCGGCCTGGACGTGACGCTGAAGGTCGCGGCGATTCGCGGCGTCGAATCGAACGGCATGATGTGTTCGGCGCGCGAGTTGGAGATCGGCGAGGGCCATGACGGCATCATCGAACTGCCCGAGGACGCGCCGGTCGGCACCCCCTACCCCGACTATGCCGGGCTGAACGATCCGGTCATCGACGTGTCGATCACGCCCAACCGGCAGGATTGCATGGGCGTCCACGGCATCGCCCGCGATCTCGCCGCCGCCGGCCTCGGCACGTTGGTGCCGCCGACCGTGCCCGCGATCGATGCGCAAGGCCCCGGTCCGGACGTGCGGATCGAGGACGCCGCCGGCTGCCCGGCTTTCTATGCGCAGGCGGTCACTGGCCTCACCAATGGCCAGGCGCCGGAATGGATGCGCCAGCGGCTGACCGCGATCGGGCAGAAGCCGATTTCGACGCTGGTCGACATCACCAATTACATGACCGTCGATCTGGGCCGGCCGCTACACGTCTACGACCGCGCGAAGCTGACCGGCGGCCTCGTCGCGCGGTCCGCCCGTGACGGGGAGACGATCGAGGCGCTGAACGGCAAGACCTATACGCTGCGTGAGGGCATGACCGTCATCGCCGACGAGGCGGGCGTTCATGACATCGGCGGCATCATGGGCGGCGAGCATTCCAGCGTCACAGCCGAGACGACCGACGTCGTCATCGAATGCGCCTATTTCGCGCCCGACGCGATCGCACGGACGGGCCAGGCGCTCACGCTCACCAGCGACGCGCGCCAGCGGTTCGAGCGCGGCGTCGACCCGGCGTTCCTCGACGACGGCTTGGCCATCGCGACCTTCCTCGTCCAGCACTATTGCGGTGGCACGGCGAGCGGCGTGACGCGGGCGGGCGAACCGCCGGTGGCGCCGCGGACGATTCGCTACGATCCGTCGCGCGCCGAAACGCTGGGCGGCCTCGCGGTCGCACCGGAGCGGCAGCGCGACATCCTCGAACGGCTCGGCTTCACGGTCGACGGCGACTGGACGGTCACCGTGCCGACGTGGCGCCGGGATATCGACGGCCCCGCCGATCTGGTCGAGGAAGTCATCCGCATCGAGGGGATCGATAAGGTCGCGCCCGTCGCGCTGCCGCGCACGCCCGGCGTCGCGCGCCCGACCGCCACGCCCGATCAGAAGCTGGAACGCCGCGTCCGCCGCGCCGCCGCCGCGCGCGGGCTGGACGAGGCGGTGACGTGGAGCTTCCTGTCGGAAGCGCAGGCCGCGCCGTTCGGCGGAGGCACGTGGAGCCTCGCCAACCCGATCAGCGAAGACCTGAAGGTCATGCGGCCGTCGCTGCTGCCCGGCCTGCTGTCGGCGAGCGCACGCAACCTGAAGCGCGGCATCGCGACCGTGCGGCTGTTCGAGATCGGCCGCCGCTACCTGGTCGATGGCGAGCATCCGACCGTGGGCGTTGTGCTGGCCGGCCATGCGCGCGAGCGCGGCTGGCGTGGCGGCAAGGCGACGGGCTTCGACGCCTATGACGCCAAGGCGGAGGCGCTGGCGCTGCTCGCCGCGGCGGGGGCGCCGGTCGACAATCTGCAGGTGATGGGCGAGGCCGGCGACGCGTGGCACCCCGGCCAGTCTGGCACGCTGCGGCTGGGGCCGAAGACGGTGCTGGCGCGCTTCGGCATGCTGCACCCCAGCCTGCTCAAGGCGTTCGACCTCGACGGCGCAGTCGCCGCGGTGGAAGTGTATCTCGATGCGCTACCCGCCAAGCGCATGAGCGGCTTCATGCGCCCGGCCTTCGCGCCGCCGGCGCTGCAATCGGTGCGCCGCGACTTCGCCTTCCTGGTGCCGCAGGGCGTCAGCGCCGACGCGCTGGTGCGCGCGGTGCGATCAGCGGACAAGGCGGCGATCACGGGGGCACGCGTGTTCGACGTGTTCACCGGCGCCGGCGTCGACGAGGGGTTCAAGTCGGTCGCGGTGGAGGCGGTGCTCCAGCCCGCCGACAAGAGCTTCACCGACGAGGCGCTGAAGGCGATCGCCGACAAGATCGTCGCGGCGGCGGCGAAACAGGGTGCGGTGCTGCGGAGCTGATTCGCGGCACCTTTGTCGGAACGGGCGGGAAACTCGGCCTGCCCGTAGGTGCCACCCCGGCGCAGGCTGTGGTCTTTGGCAGCTTTTGGCGGACGCCTTCACCGGGAGACCCCGGCCTGCGCTGGGGTGACGGCTGGGTTTGGGCAGATGCATGAGAGCTTGGCCGAAGCGACGCGATGCGGGGTGCTACCTACGGCGGTGACGGGGCGGGCATTCACGCCGCCAGTACCGAAGCGCTTCGCTGACCTCCCCCTCCGTCATGCCTTGCGGCATGCCACCTCCCCCTGGCGGGGGAGGACTTAATTAGAAGAGGCGGCCGCCGTTCGGCACCGGCTGATCGGGGGCGATCAGCACCACCTTGCCGTCCGCATCGGGGAAGCCGAGCGTCAGCACTTCGGACATGACCGGCCCTATCTGGCGCGGCGGGAAGTTGACCACCGCGGCGACCTGACGCCCGATCAGGTCTTCGGGGGTGTAGTGCGTGGTGATCTGCGCCGACGACCGCTTGATGCCGATGCCCTCGCCGAAATCGATGCGCAGCTTGATCGCGGGCTTGCGCGCTTCGGGGAAGGGCTCGGCGGCGACGATCGTACCGACGCGGATGTCCACCCGCTCGAATTCGGCGAACGTCAGCGGGTCGGGGCCGAGCGGATCAGAAGTCGACATTGTCATAATGCGCCGGAGGGCCGATTAGCTCCATCCGCTCGGACAGCAACGGCCGGAAGCTCGGACGGCTCTTGAAGCCGCGATACCAGCGCGCGGTCTGGTCATGCCCCTTCCAGTCGATGCCGCCCAAATAGTCCGCCACCGAAATCTGCGCGGCGGCGGCGAGGTCGGCGAGACTCATCGTCGCGCCGCCCAGCCAGTTGCGGTGATCGAGCAGGTAATCGGTGTAATCGAGATGACTGACCGCCGCCTTCATCGCCTCGCGCAGGCCCTTGGCATCGGGCGAGGCGCGGTGGGCGAGGCGCTTGACGACACGCTCGTGCAGCAGCGGCCCGGTGACGTCGCGATAGAAATGCGTGTCGAACCACGTCACCAGCCGGCGGATCTCGGCGCGGTTGGCGGCGGTGCCGTTGATCGTCGCCGCCTTGTCGACCGTTTCTTCGAAATATTCGCAGATCGCCATCGAATCGATCAGCGGCGCACCCGGGCGGCTGGCGTCGACCATCACCGGCGTTTCGCCGGCGGGGTTCATGTCCATGAACTCGTCGCGCCGCTCCCACGGCGATTCGCGCACCAGCTGATAGCCGATGCCCTTTTCACCGAGCAGCAGCCGCACCTTGCGGCTGAACGGGCACAGGGGGAATTGGTAGAGCTGCCACATGCCTGCGGTGTTAGAAGCATGGGCGGATGGAGGGAAGCAGTGATGGCCTTCGATGACGGTGTTCGCATCATCGATGGCGTGATCCACATCGACCATGCGGAGATCGAAGCCGGGTTACGCGCATTGGCTGCGCGTTGGCAGGTCACCGTTGAGGAGGCGTTGGGGATCGTGCTGCGCAACGCCTTGGGCGAGCAGGGACGCGAGATGCAGGGCCAGCCGACGGTGGTGGGATAAGGACGCTTCCCGTTTTCGTCATTCCGGCGCCGGCCGGAATCCATGGATGCATGCGGCTGATGATGCGCGCTACCGCGGCCTCACCGCCTTCCATGGATCCCGGCGTGCGCCGGGATGACGAAATGTTGTCGATCCCTATTCCGCCGCCACCGCCTCGACCGTGTCGTCGAGCGGGTGGGTCTGGCGGGAGAGCATTTCCTTCGGGATCACCTGCCAGAAATCACCGGCGATCCGGTCCCAGTCGGCGAGCAGGCTCTTCGACCATTTGCTGTCGGTGGCCTTGGCGTGGCGTTCGACGAGGTCCTTGAGCACGCCTTCCCAATGCGCCGAGGCGAGACGCTGCCAGACGATGCTGTCGGGATTGGCGCGGCGTTCGAAGGTCGCGTGCGGATCGTAGACGAAGGCCATACCGCCGGTCATGCCGGCGCCGAAATTCTGGCCGACCGTGCCGAGCAGCACCGCGACGCCGCCGGTCATATATTCGCAGCCGTTGGCGCCGCAGCCCTCGACCACCACGGTCGCGCCCGAATTGCGCACCGCGAAGCGCTCGCCCGCCTGCCCCGCCGCGAGCAACGTGCCGCTGGTGGCGCCATAGAGGCAGGTGTTGCCCGCGATCGTATTGTCCTGGCTGGCGAGCGGGGACGACACCGCCGGCCGCAGGATGATCGTGCCGCCCGACAGGCCCTTGCCGACATAATCGTTGGCGTCGCCGAACACCTCCAGCGTAATGCCCTTACACATGAAGGCGCCGAGCGACTGGCCAGCGGAGCCGCGCAGGCGGATCGTGACGTGGCCGTCGGCGAGCTTGCTCATGCCGAAGCGGCGCGTGATCTCGCTCGACAGGCGCGTACCGACCGCGCGGTGCGTGTTGCGCACCGAATAGGTCAGCTGCATCTTCTCGCCGCGGCTGAAGACGGCGGCGGCATCCTTGATGATTTGCGCATCGAGGCTGTCGGGCACGTCGTTGCGGAAGGTCGACAGGCTGAAGCGACGCTCGGCATCGGTCGCATCGACCTTGGCAAGGATCGGGTTCAAATCGAGGTCGTCGAGATGCTCGGCGCCGCGGCTGACCTGGCGGAGCAATTCGGTGCGGCCGATCACCTCGTCGAGGCTGCGCACGCCCAGGCGAGCGAGGATGTCGCGCACCTCTTCGGCGATGAAGGTCATCAGGTTGATGACCTTTTCGGGCGTGCCGACGAACTTCGAACGCAAGGCTTCGTCCTGCGTGCAGACGCCGACCGGGCAGGTGTTCGAATGGCACTGGCGCACCATGATGCAGCCCATCGCGACCAGCGACAACGTGCCGATGCCGAACTCCTCCGCGCCGAGGATCGCGGCGATGACGATGTCGCGACCGGTCTTGAGGCCACCATCGGTGCGCAGGCGCACTCGGCCGCGCAGGCCGTTGAGGGTGAGGACCTGATTGACCTCGCTGAGGCCCATTTCCCACGGCGTGCCGGCGTATTTGACGCTGGTCTGCGGGCTCGCACCCGTGCCGCCGACGTGGCCGGCGACGAGGATGACGTCGGCATGCGCCTTGGCGACACCCGCCGCGACGGTGCCGATGCCTGAGGAACTCACCAGCTTCACGCAGACGCGCGCGCGCGGGTTGATCTGCTTCAGGTCGTAGATCAGCTGCGCGAGGTCTTCGATCGAATAGATGTCGTGGTGCGGCGGCGGGCTGATCAGCGTCACGCCCGGCGTCGCATGGCGCAGCTTGGCGATGAATTCGGTCACCTTGAAACCGGGCAGCTGCCCGCCCTCACCGGGCTTCGCCCCTTGCGCGACCTTGATCTCGATCTCTTCGCAGGCGTTGAGATATTCGGCGGTCACGCCGAAGCGGCCCGACGCGATCTGCTTGATCGTCGAATTGGCGTTGTCGCCGTTTTCGTACGGGCTGAAGCGCTTGACGTCCTCGCCGCCCTCGCCCGACACCGCCTTGGCGCCGATGCGGTTCATGGCGATCGCCAGCGTCTCGTGCGCTTCGGGAGAGAGCGCGCCCAGCGACATGCCGGGGGTGACGAAGCGCTTGCGGATCTCGGTGATCGCCTCGACCTGGTCGACCGGCACGCCTTCGGCGGGGAAGTTGAACTGGAGCAGGTCGCGCAGATACACCGGCGGCAGGTCGGCGACGCCGCGGCTGAATTGCAGATACTGCGTATAGCTGTCGGTCGACACCGCGGTCTGCAACAGGTGCATCAGCTGCGCCGAATAGGCGTGCGTCTCGCCCGTATGACGCTGGCGGTAGAAGCCGCCGATCGGCAGCTTCGCGACGCCTTCGTCCCACGCCTGTTCGTGGCGAACGATCGCGCTGTAGTGGAGCGAGTTATAGCCCTCGCCGCTGATCTTCGCGGGCATGCCGGGGAACAGGTCGTTGACCAGGCTGCGGCTGAGGCCGACCGCTTCGAAATTATAGCCGCCGCGGTACGAGGAGATCACCGCGATCCCCATCTTGCTCATGATCTTGAGCAGCCCTTCCTCAATCGCGGTGCGGTGGCGCTTGAGGCACTCGTCCAAGGACAGGTCGCCGAACAGGCCGCGGGTGTGGCGGTCGACGATCGCGGCTTCGGCGAGATAGGCGTTCACCGTCGTCGCGCCGACGCCGATCAGCACCGCATAATAATGCGTGTCGAGGCATTCGGCCGAACGCACGTTGATCGAGGCGTAGGAGCGCAGGCCCCGGCGAACGAGATGCGTATGCACCGCCGCCGCCGCCAGCACGCCGGCGATCGCGATCCGGTCTTCGGAGACGTGCTCGTCGGTCAGGAACAGCTCGCTCTTGCCCTGGCGCACCGCCTGTTCGGCCTCGTTGCGGATGCGCTGGATCGCAGCACGCAGCTTTTCGGGGCCGCCATCGGCGTCGAAGGTGCAGTCGATTTCGGTCGCGGTGCGCGCGAAGTGCGCACGCAGCCGCGCCCAATGCTGGCCGGTGAGCACCGGCGAATCGAGCACGAGCACGCGGTCGCGCTGATCCTCGGTATCGAGGATGTTGGCGAGGTTGCCGAAGCGCGTCTTGAGCGACATGACATAGCGTTCGCGCAAGGAGTCGATCGGCGGGTTCGTCACCTGGCTGAAGTTCTGGCGGAAGAACTGGCTGATCAGCCGCGGCTTGTCGCTGATGACGGCGAGCGGCGTGTCGTCGCCCATCGAGCCGACGGCCTCCTTGCCCGTCTCGACCATCGGCGCGAGGATCAGCTCCATATCCTCCAGCGTCTGGCCGGCGGCGACCTGGCGGCGGGTGAGGTTCGCGCGATCGTAGCGGACCAGCGCGTCGGGCACGTCGGGCAGATCGTCGAGCGTGTGGAATTCGCCGATCATCGCGGCATAGTCATGCTCGCCGGCGATCCGGTCCTTGACCTCGCGGTCGTTCATCACCCGGCCCTCGTCCAGGTCGACCGCGATCATCTGGCCCGGCCCCAGCCGGCCCTTCGCGACGATCGTCGATTCGGGAACGACGACCATGCCGGTTTCCGATCCGACGATCAGCAGACCGTCCGAGGTGCGCGTGTAGCGCAGCGGGCGCAGCGCGTTGCGGTCGACGCCCGCCACCGCCCAGCGGCCATCGGTCATCGCGAGCGCAGCGGGGCCGTCCCACGGCTCCATGACGGACGCGAGATACTGATACATGGCGGCGTGGTCGGCGGGGACGTCGGTGTCCTTCTGCCATGCTTCGGGCACGAGCATGATCTTCGCGGTCGGGGCATCACGGCCGGAGCGGCAGATCGTCTCGAACACCGCGTCGAGCGCCGCGGTGTCGCTGGCGCCCGCCGGGATCACGGGCTTGATGTCTTCCGAATGCTCGCCGAACGCGAGGCTCGCCATGCGGATTTCGTGGCTGAGCATCCAGTTCTTGTTGCCGCGAACCGTGTTGATCTCGCCATTGTGCGCCAGGCAGCGGAACGGCTGCGCCAGCCACCATTGCGGGAAGGTGTTGGTGGAATAGCGCTGGTGGAAGATCGCGACGCGCGATTCGAACCGCTGGTCCTGCAAATCGGGGTAGAAGACCGACAGGCTCTCGGCGAGGAACAGGCCCTTGTAGACGATCGAGCGGCACGACAGCGAACAGATGTAGAAACCCTGGATCTGCGCGGCGATGACGCGCTTTTCGATCCGGCGACGGACCAGATACAGGTTCTTCTCGAATTCGGCGGCATCGACGTCGTCCGGCATCGGACCGGCGATCATGATCTGTTCGATCTCGGGCCGCGTCGCCTGCGCCTTCATGCCGATGACCGACACGTCGACGGGCACCTGGCGCCAGCCGTAGATCGTGTAGCCCGCCTCGATGATCGCGCTCTCGACGATCGTGCGGCACGTTTCCTGCGCGCCGAGATCGGTACGCGGCAGGAAGATCATGCCGACCGCGAGGCGGTTGGGCAGCACCTTGTGGCCACTGGCGACGACCGCATCGTCGAAGAAGCGATGCGGCAGGTCGATGTGGATGCCCGCGCCGTCGCCGGTCTTGCCGTCGGCGTCCACCGCGCCGCGGTGCCACACCGCCTTCAGCGCATCGACCGCCGACTGCACGACGCGCCGCGATGCGCGACCATCGGTGGCGGCGACGAGGCCGACGCCGCAGGCATCGCCTTCGCTATCGGGGCGGTACATGCCGTGTTCGGCGAGATAGGCGCGCTGGTCGGCCTTCATGGGGTCGGTCTTCATGGGGTCGGTCATCATGACGTCACCTTGGGATCGTGGAGTTTGCTCGGATCGACACCCAGCGCCTTGGCAAGCTTGGCGCGTTCGGCGGGTGTCATAGTGTCGAGCTTACGAACCGGCGGCAGGCCGGCGGTGGCTTTCTGCGCCGCTTCGATGAAATGCGGCATCTGCTGCATCATCTTGGGCATGATATCCTTCATCGACGCCATCACCGCAGGATCGGTCATGATCGTCGTCGCGCGGGCGGCATATTTGGCGCCGGTCGGGGTCGAGAAGTATCGGTCGAGGTCGGTCAGTTCGGCAACGGTGAAGTGATCGGCGTAGGCGTGTGCCATCGCCTCCCGCAGCGTCGGCTCCATCGTGGTGAAGAAGTCGCCCATCGCACCGAACATCGCCTGCATCGTTAGTTCCTGACGCCGCTGCCAATACGGATCGTAGATCGCCATCACCTCTGCGATGTTGACCTTGTCGAGCGCCTTGGCCTCCGCCGGTGTCAGGCCACCCAGTTCCGCGATCTGGCGGAGCGGCATCGCTTTCAGCGCGTCGCCCATGCTGCCCGTGATCGCCTGCATCGACCCCGACATGACGGTTTTGTAGACGCCCGGTGGCAACAATCGCGCGGCAACCTTGCGCGCCTCGACAAGCGCCTCTTGCGAAGCCGGGGCCGTCTCTGTGGCGACGACCGGCGCCGATGGCGCGGTCTGTGCCGATGCCACGCCCGGCATCAGGGCGCACAGCGCCGCCGCGATCCTCATGGTCTTCACGCCGCGACCCTCCCGGCCTTCGCCTTGGCCTTCAGCCACTTGTGCATCGTCGCGGCGACGTCGCGGCCGTCGCGGATGGCCCAGACGACCAGGCTCGCACCGCGGACGATGTCGCCGGCGGCGAACACGCCGTCGAGGCTCGTCATCAGCGTCTTGCCATCGACCAGCACCGTGCCCCAGCGGCTGACGCCCAGTTCGGGCGCGCCGAACAGCGTTGGCAGATCCTCGGCATCGAAGCCCAGCGCCTTCACGACCAGATCGGCCTGCAACGTGAAGTCGCCGCTGGGATCGGGTTCGGGCGCGCGGCGGCCGCTGGCGTCGGCGGCGCCCAGCCGCATTTTCCGCGCGCGCACCGTGCCGTCGGCGTCGAAGGCGGCGGGGGCGGAGAGCCAGACGAATTCGGCGCCCTCTTCCTCGGCATTGGCGACCTCGCGCTGGCTGCCGGGCATGTTGGTGCGATCGCGGCGATAGAGGCATTTCACGCTCGCCGCGCCCTGGCGGATCGCGGTGCGCACGCAGTCCATCGCGGTATCACCGCCGCCGATCACGACGACATGCTTGCCCTCGGCGTTCAGCGCGCCGCCATCGAACGCCGGCACCGCATCGCCGAAGCCCTTGCGGTTCGATGCGATCAGATAGTCGAGTGCCGCAACGACGCGGCTGTCGTCGCCGCCCGCGACGTCGAGCGCGCGCGCCTTGTAGACGCCGGTCGCGATCAGCACTGCGTCATGACGCTGGCGCAATGCGTCCAGGCTCGCATCCTCGCCGACGCGGAAGCCTTCGTGGAAGACGATGCCACCCGCCTTCAGCCGCTCGACGCGGCGCATGACGACGGGCTTTTCGAGCTTGAAGCCGGGGATGCCATAGGTCAGCAGCCCGCCGGCGCGGTCGTGCCGGTCGTAGACGTGGACCTCATAGCCATGGCCACGCAGATATTCCGCCGCCGTCAGGCCTGCCGGCCCCGCGCCGATCACCGCGACCGACTGGCCGCGCGCGGGCCCCGGCACCAGCGGCTCAACCCAGCCTTCTTCCCACGCAGTATCGGTGATGAACTTCTCGACCGATCCGATCGTCACCGCGCCATGGCCGGTGAATTCGACGACGCAATTGCCCTCGCACAATCGGTCCTGCGGGCAGATGCGGCCGCAGATTTCGGGCATGGTCGAGGTGGAGTTGCTGAGCTCATAGGCTTCGCGCAGCCGCCCCTCGGCGGTCAGGCGCAGCCAGTCGGGGATATGGTTGTGCAGCGGACAATGGACCGAGCAATAGGGCACGCCGCATTGCGAGCAGCGCCCGGCCTGATCCTCCGCCGCCGGAGGCGCATAGCGCGCGGCGATTTCGGCGAAATCCTCCGCCCGCGCTGCAGCGTCACGCTTGGCGGGATAGGCCTGCGGCCTGCCTACGAACTTCAGCATGGAATCGTGCGCCATAAGGCCTCCTCACGACCGCAATAGGAAGCGGAGTGGCCCATGTCATGCGCAAAATGACCGATATGGCTTATTTGCTGACCTAAAATCGGCAATTATCTTTGCGATCGACTCTCATCAAGGTCGCAGCGCGCCAAATTAGGTCCGCCTTAACTCCTAACGCAACTGGAGCGCGACGAGCGCCACCGCGCCGACGATGATGCGATACCAGGCGAAGGGGGCGAAGCCGTGCCGGCTGACGATGCCGACGAACCAGCGGATCACCACAATGGCGACGACGAACGACACTACGAAGCCGATCGCGATGCTCAGCCACTCGCCCTGCCCCAGCGTCGCGCCCGACTTCAGCAGATCGTAGGCGGAGGCGGCGAGCATCGTCGGAATGGCGAGGAAGAAGGAAAATTCCGCCGCCGCGCGCCGATCGACCCCCATGCTGAGCGCGCCCATGATCGTCGCGCCCGAGCGGCTGACGCCCGGGATCATCGCCAGACACTGGACGACGCCGACACCCAGCGCTGTCGACCAGGGCATCGCCTCGACCGATTCGATCCGCGCCTGCTTCACCAGCCGCTCGATGACGAGGATCGCGATGCCACCGACAATCAGCGCGACCGCGACGACCGTCGGACTTTCCAGCAGCGCCTTCACCGCCTTGTAGACGACGAGACCGATGACCATCGCCGGCAGGAAGCCGAGCACGATGTTGCGCACGAAGGCGAAGGCGCCGGGCTTCTTAGCGAACAGGCCGACCGCGACATCCCAGAACCGCCGCCAGTAGAGGACGACGACCGCCAGGATCGCGCCGAGCTGGATGACGATGTCGAAGGTCGCGGTCGCCTTGTCCTGGACGCCGAGCAGCGTGCCGGCGAGGATCAGATGCCCAGTGGAGGAGACGGGCAGGAATTCGGTGACCCCCTCGACGATGCCGAGGAGGATGACGGTGAGGAGGTCCATGCGCGGTCCTTAAGGCGGGGGCGGTAATGGGATGTCCGGTCGCCCGGTCCGGTCGATGCCACCCGTGCACCTGTGGGGCGGGGTGGCGACAGGCTCGGGGCGAACGGGGATGCGGTGGGGCCGTCCGCGTTATGCGGCGAGTGTTGCAGCCCGGCGACCGAAGCGACCGGTGCGCCGGAAGCGGACGAGCCAGTCGGGCGCGACCGCCTGCAACGGCGTCGGGTCGACGCCCAGGGCGGCCAGCCCCTCCGTCCCCGCTGCGACGACATTGTCATGCTGGAGCATGAGCCACTGGTCCTTGGTGATCGGCGCCAGCGGCAGCGCGGCGAGCAAGGCGCCGGCAGCATCCGGCAGCTCGACGATCGAGGGGCTGCGGCCGAGCGTCGCGGCGATCCAGCGGATGATCTCGCCCATCGTCATCACGTCCGGCCCGCCGAGCTCGAATGTGCGGCCCGCATAGGCCGCGCCGGTCGCGTTCGCCATCGCATCGCCGACGTCGGCGGCGAAGACCGGCTGGAACTTCACCGGCGCGCGCAGCACCGGCACCACCGGCGACTTGGCGACCATGCCGGCGAAGCGGTTGATGAACTGGTCCTCACGCCCGAACACGATCGAGGGGCGGATGATCGCCGCGCCCGGGAAGGCCGCGCGCACCGCCGCCTCGCCGCGGCCCTTGCTGCTGCCGTAGCCCGATTGCGCCTCAGGGTCGGCGCCGATCGCGGACATATGAACCAGCGTCTCGACGCCCGCCGCAGCCGCTGCCTCGGCGACGTTGCGCGCGCCACCGACGTGCAGCGCTTCGAAATTGCCGGACAGGATGCCGACCATGTTGATCACCGCATCCGCGCCCGCGACGGCGCGCGCGACCGTCTCCGGCTTGGTCACGTCCGCCGCGACGAACTGCGTCTGGCCGAGGCCGCCCAGCGGGCGCAGGAACCAGGCATGACGCGGATCCCGCTCGGCGATACGCACCCGGGCGCCGCCGCGCAGCAGCGCCTGCACCACATAGCGACCGACGAAACCGCCGCCGCCGAAGATCGTAACCAGCTTGTCCTGCATGCGCCTCGGGCCTTTTTTTTCGTCGCTGTCCTGACAATCGCCCCCTTGCCCCCCAAAAGGCGTGTTGACAAGGCACATGGCCGCCCCCTAAAGGCCGCCACCTACCCCGTGCCCAGATGGCGGAATTGGTAGACGCACCAGCTTCAGGTGCTGGCGATCGCAAGGTCGTGGAGGTTCGAGTCCTCTTCTGGGCACCATTTTCTCCTGCGATATGCAGTTGAGACCGAGATGGAAACGAGGAGCATGCCGCTGGGCTGCTCTGGGTATGTTTTCGCATGTGGCGCTTACCCGGTCTTGAACATTAGCAGGCGGTGTCGCTTTCATTATAATCCTCTGAGGTCTCCGGCGATGGCCCGCGCATCGGCTTGCCGGAGGTACAACAGCATTATCACGCCGACCCGGGTGCCGCCCGGCGGCGATCCGCAGTCGATCGGCTGCGGACGGCCCGAGGTCGTCTTTCCCCAAGCCGCGGCGTTTCATTGACCACGAGGCGCTCAGGTTCGGAGGACAGCCCGGCAGTCCCAGCAGGACCTTTGCATCGCGATGCGCGCGCCGGCCTGACCTTTCCGCCATCAAACCCGCGCAAACACGTACTTCGCCTGCGAGCGGGCGATGCGCCGATGGCGAAGCCAGATGATGGCGGTGCCGAGGCCTGCCAACCGGGACATGTTTGAAGGTCTTGCGGGGATCTTACGCCATACTTCGGGGATACACCTTCGGACACAAGGACATGCCGTCTTTAAGGGCTCCTAGGTCGGCCGCCAGCACGCAGGGAGCTTCGATCGTGGATGCGTATGTTTCGACGCCGTACCGCCTCTCAGCGCATCCTACGGCGCCAATGCTAGCGGCAGCGCTCCTATCGCCCGGCTCGATCGGCGGGCCACCGTCACCTACTACTCGCTCCCTCCGCGACCCCACGGTGCTTCGAGCGAACACCGGCACGAAACGCTCCAGCTCTATCCTGATCTGGACAGCATGCCCGCGCCATAGCGACCCTGCTCTATCGATCTCCTGCCCCCGTCAGCGGCGGCCCCGGCGCGTTGGTCCGGGTCAGCGCACGCAACGATCAGAACGGCGCGGATGATAGGCCTTTTCCGCCCTCGTAGCTCTGAATGGCTTGGTCGCGACCGACGGGCTGCGATGCTTGGACGAGGCGGTCGCAGCCCAGCCATACGCGGGTGAAAATCAGCAGATCTTTTAGCTTTCAACCTGCGGTGGTGCGGCCGCCGTCAGGTTCGATGATGCTCGTGGCCGTCGCTCGGCGGCGTTGCGTCTTGAGGCGACTTGAGCGGATATACAGCGGCGGTCAAGTCAATCCAATCCCGCGGATTTGGCAGCGCAAGTCCGGGCGGTTCTGCAATGCGGTTGCGCTGTGGATTGGCGTGCGGGCCCAAACGCACGAAAGCCCCGGACCGGGTGGTCTGGGGCTTTGGTGAGGGTTGGTTGCGGGGACAGGATTTGAACCTGTGACCTTCAGGTTATGAGCCTGACGAGCTACCGGGCTGCTCCACCCCGCGCCAAGGACCATCAAAGTGGGCTTTGATGGAGTGTCCGTTGGAGACGCGAGAACCCCCGCTTATGGCGAGGGTTGCGTGTCCCGTTGGGACGAAATCATGAATGGGTTCTTCTTCCCACACAGGCTTCAATGCCTGGCGACGACCTACTCTTCCACTGCTTAGGCAGTAGTACCATTGGCGC